>CAITLJ010000019.1 GCA_903893215.1 uncultured Ferrovum sp.
GCACGCAGCCAATGGAAGGGGAGTGACGCAGGTCACCCGCCGCTTTCCATCCGCCCAGGCGCGCAGTGATCTTTTAACCAGCGATGTAGGTACGTTTCTGTTAGGTGGAATACCCATCGAATACCTACGTCGATCTGTATTTTTATACCTACTTCAATCGTTAGATCGCCATTGGGGTCAAGCGCCAAACGGGGCCGTGCGCCGTGGGCCGTAAGTCGTGCGCCGTAAGTCGAGGGCCGTAAGTCGTGCGCCGTAAGTCGTAAGTCGTGCGCCATGTGACGCTTCACGCTTTTTTTTCGATCTGCAGCAGCCCGGCATCCGGCGGTTTGATCAGCGCGCTGGCTTCGGGCAGCGATCCATGCAGCCATTGGTCAAGATCCTCCAGTTCAATGGCGACAACGCTGCGCTTGTCCTGATTGTCGGGCCCAAGCTTCGGGTCCGGTTTGTGCATGCGTCGCATGATCGGGTGGTGATCCGCGTTGATGGTCAGCATTGTGTAACTGTTCACCTGCTCACCTGTCACCGGATTGACCCATGTCGTCCAGAGTCCGGCCAGTCCCCAAGGGGCACCGTCTGCACGCCGGAACCGCCACCACACATTTCTGCCCGTCTCCCAGCAAGGCTCATCAAACGCCGCGGCGGGAATGATGCAGCGCTGGCCACGGCGCCAGGCCTGTTTGAACGAGACCTTGTCCTCAATCCCCTCAAACCGGGCATTCTGCGTTGCAAACTTGAGCGGAAGCGCCTTGGCGAACGCGGGAATCAGGCCGAACTGCCCCACGGCCAGTTGCAGCGGCGATGCTGCGCCGGCAGGCCGCAGCAAAGGACCGAGCGCGCGCGGGAACACCTGCGCCTGCCAGCGCACCGGATCGCTGGGCATGACGCGCCAGTAGGCTTCGATGGCGGCTTGATCTGGTGGCAGGTAGCGGGTGCACATCGCCCCGGTCAGGCGTAAACAGTGTTGCGGTAGCGTCGCCACAGCACGGCCATCAGGCCACTGATGAAGCCCCCCAGCAATACCACCGATACCCACAGCGCCGCCTCTTCCGGGCTGAATTCACGCCCGAGCAGATGCTCGAGACCCAGTCCCTGCAGCGTGTCATGAATCGGGTCCTGCGCGCGCAGGATGCCGGCATAGGCGCCCAACATAAGCAGGATACTCAGGTTCTCGTTGAAGTTTTGCACGGCAATGCTGTGACCGGCTCCCATCAGCAGGTGGCCACGGTGCTGCAGCAGGGCATTCATCGGCACCACGAAGAAACCGCTGGCCATGCCCGCCAGCACCAGCAACACGATGGCAGGCACCTGGGTATGCACCAGCAGCATGGCCAGGATGATGCCGCCCATGGCGATGCCCACCGGCAGCACGCTGAGTGAGCGCTCCAGCTTGACCACCCGGGCAGCGACCACCGCACCAATGGCAATACCCACTGCCGACCACGCGGTCAGCTGCGTGGCCTGTTCCAGCGTGAGATCCAGATGCAGGTCGGCCCACACCAGTACCAGCAGGCGGATGCTGGCACCGACGCCCCAGAACAGGGTGGTGACCGCCAGCGAAACCTTGCCTAGCGGATCGCGCCACAGGCGAACCAGGCAAACCCAGAAATCGCGCAGCAGGAACCAGGGCGTCCGCCGTTCCGGCGCATGGTCGATCGCCATCTGCGGAATGTAGAGGTTGACGAAAGCTGCAGCAAGATAGAGGACCGTCAGCACCAGCAGCGAAAAGCGTGCCGGTGACAGGTCGAGGTGTACCACGGCAAGCAGGCGGTCGTGGATGTGCAGCAATGCCGGATTGTCGGGGCTGAGCAGCTTGCCTCCGATCACGGCCCCCAGAATGATCGCCAGCACGGTGAGACCTTCCATCCAGCTGTTGGCCAGCACCAGTTTAGAGGGCGGCAGGTACTCGGTGAGAATGCCGTACTTGGCCGGGGAGTAGGCGGCAGCACCCAGCCCCACCACGGCGTAGGCCAGCATGGGATGCACGCCGGCAAGCATGGCAAGACAGCCACACAACTTGATCGCATTGCTGATCAGCATCACCCGGCCTTTTGGCAGGGCGTCCGAAAATGCGCCCACGAAGGGGGCCAGCACGATGTACGAAACCACAAAAAACTGCTGCAGGATCGGCGTGAATTCGGGCGGCGCGTCGAGTTCGCCCAACAAGGCGATGGCGGCGAACAGCAGCGCGTTATCGGCGAGCGCTGACAGGAACTGAGCCAGCAGGATGATATAGAAACCGAGGGTCATCAGGCTTTGCAGGGCACCACCGGGGCACCAGAGTGTTCGGAAAGCTTTCACTGACGCGCAACGGGCCGTACATGGGTGAAAGTAGTGCGTTCATGGCGCGCAGGATTTGTTGCGCTGCGGCGCAGATTGCAGGTGGCACCGGGGTCCTCCGGAACCCTGCTGTTATAGCATGGTTGCGCAGGCTGCCCCAAGCGGCCAGCCACCACAAGCATAAGCGCCAGTTCGACGCGCGAAGATAAGCCTGATCATTGGGCGGACAGGCCGCCGTTATGATCGGGGCTGGTCTTTTTTTTTCCTGCGCCAGGCGCCCCCCTCATGGCCCATCTCTTTCCCGATTTTGCGCGCGCCCGCATCCGCACCAGCGGTGCCGAAATTCATGTCCGTGTGGCCGGCGATGGACCACCGCTGCTGCTCCTGCATGGGTATCCGCAGACCCATGCGATGTGGCATCGCCTGGCGCCGGTGTTGGCACGTGACTTCACGGTGGTGGTGCCTGACCTGCGTGGCTATGGCGACAGTTCGCGCCCCTCCAGCGGACTGCGGTGTGCCAATTACGCCAAACGCGTGATGGCACTTGATCAGGTTGAGGTGATGGCTGCGTTGGGCTTCGAGCGCTTCATGGTGGCTGGGCATGATCGCGGTGGCCGCGTCACCCACCGCATGGCACTCGACCATCCTGAACGCGTGTTGCGTGCGGCGGTGATTGATATCGTGCCGACACTGCAGGTGTTCGACCAGGTGGATCAGGAAACCGCCACACGTTACTTCCACTGGTTTTTTCTGGCCCAACCCCATCCCTTACCCGAGCGCATGATCGGCGCCGATCCGGAGCACTGGCTGCGCGGCCGTCTGGCAGCATGGGGGCGCACCAAGCGCGCCTTCCATCCGGCGGCCGTGGCGGAGTACGTGCGCTGCTTCAGTCATCCCGACAGTCTGCGCGCCACCTGTGATGATTACCGTGCCGGTGCCGGGATTGATCTGGAGCACGACCGTGCAGAAACCGGCCGGGTGACGGCGCCGCTACTGGCCTTGTGGGGTGCGCTGGGTTTTGTGGGGCAGCATTACGACGTGATCGCGAGCTGGCAGGCGGTGGCCGACGATGTGCAGGGGGTGGGGCTGCCCTGCGGCCATTTTGTGCCGGAAGAACAGCCCCGCGAAACCCTCAACCTGCTGACCGAATTTTTTCTGGGTGCTACAGCACCTCTGACGCATGCTCTGCCAGACGCGAACGTTCACCACGTTGCAGGGTGATGTGTCCGCTGTGGCCCCAATCCTTGAAACGATCCACCACATACGTCAGACCTGAACTGCCCTCGGTCAGGTAGGGTGTGTCGATCTGGGCGATGTTGCCCAGACAGACGACTTTGGTGCCCGGACCTGCGCGCGTGATCAGGGTTTTCATCTGCTTGGGCGTCAGGTTCTGCGCCTCGTCGATGATCAGGTATTTGTTGAGAAAGGTTCGCCCGCGCATGAAGTTGAGGCTCTTGATCTTGATCCTGCTGCGGATCAGGTCACGGGTGGCGGCGCGCCCCCAGTCTCCGGCTTCGTCATCCGTGCGGTTGAGCACATCCAGGTTGTCTTCCAGTGCGCCCATCCAGGGGGCCATCTTTTCCTCCTCGGTGCCGGGCAGGAAACCGATGTCCTCACCCACCGGAACGGTCACGCGAGTCATGATGATCTCGCTGTAGATCTTGTACTCCAGTGTCTGCATCAGGCCGGCCGCCAGCGTCAGCAGTGTCTTGCCGGTGCCGGCCTGGCCCACCAGCGTGACAAAATCGAGTTCCGGGTCCATCAGCAGGTTAAGGGCAAAATTCTGTTCGCGGTTGGCGCCGGTGATACCCCAGGTATTGTTGCGGCTCGACGTGTAGTCGCGCAGCGTTTGCAGCACTGCCGTGTTGCCATCGCGCGAGCGCACCTGGGCCACAAATGGACGCTCGCCTTCCTGCCAGACGAACTCGTTGACCAGCAGGCCGGCGCAAAGCGGACCTTCGATGCGGTAGAGCGTGCGACCCTGCTCCTGCCATGATTCGATGTTGCCGCCATGGGTTTCCCAGAAATCTGCCGGCAGTTCGCGCGAGCCGGTATAGAGCAGGTCACTGTCCTCGAGCACCTTGTCGGTGGTGTAGTCCTCGGCGGCAATCCCCAGGGCATGCGCCTTGATGCGCATGTTGATGTCCTTGCTGACCAGGATCAGCGGACGTTTGCTGTTGCGGCGTTGCAGGGCGAGGGCGACGCCCAGGATCTGGTTGTCGGCCTTGAGTCCTGCCACCAGGGTATTCGGCATGTCGGCCGCCAGCGCCTCGGTCTGCAGGAACAGATGGCCAGTGGCCTGGCGCTGCCCGGTGATCGACAGGGACAGTCCGGCCAGCATGTCGGCCTCGGGTTGCCGCACCAGTTCATCGAGAAAACGGCTGACCTGGCGGGCGTTGCGCGCAACTTCGGTCATGCCCTTCTTGTTGTTGTCGAGCTCCTCCAGCACCACCATCGGCACGAACACATCGTGCTCCTGAAACTGGAACAGGCTGGTCGGATCATGCATCAGCACATTGGTGTCGAGTACGAACAGTTTGGTGTTGCTCGGGGTTTTACGCGGCATCGCAGACGGAATCCTGAACAGTGGAGGCGGGGCAGGGCCCCGAGGCTAGAAAGCAGGGCCGGAAAGCAGGGCCGGAAAGCAGGGCAGGGTACTCAGCCCAGGGTGGCAACGAACTCCAGCACGGCCTGTGCATGTCCTGGCACCTTCACGCCGCGCCATTCCTTGCGCAGCACCCCCTGGGCATCGATCACGAAGGTGCTGCGCTCCACACCGCGCACCTGCTTGCCGTACATGTTTTTCATTTTCATCACGTCGAACTGGGTGCACACCGCTTCGTCGGTGTCACTCAGCAGTTCGAAGGGAAAATCCATCTTGGCCTTGAATTTGTCATGGGCTTTCAGGCTGTCGCGCGAAATACCGAAGATGCTGCAGCGATGCGCCTTGAAATCCTCGATCAGTGACTTGAACTGCAGTCCTTCGTCGGTGCAGCCGGGCGTGTCATCCTTCGGATAGAAATACAGCACCAGCGGCGCACCACGCATGGCGTGCAACTGGAACGATTGGCCACCGGTGGCGGGCAGGGTGAAGTCGTCTACAGGCTGGTCGAGCGTCATGCGAAGATTTCCGTCATGTTGAAAGGTTGTGTGGCATGGGTCTCGCCCTGCAGCGCGAGCAGGCCCGAGCGGCCGGGCACCGAGCCCTCTACGAAGGCATGCCGTGCGATCGGTTGATCGGTGAGTGATGCAGCAAGTTCCGCCATCGACGTCAGGCGCCACCCCTGCGCCATCCACCCGTCGAGCAGTTGCTCGAAGACCGGCAGCAACTTCATGCCTTCCAGCTCGGCGTGCAGGGTAAATACGTGGCCATAATCGGGGGCCTGTTCGGTCAGCGCGAGCACTTGCGCTGCCACCGTCGCTTCGGTGCAGCCGTCAATGCCGATCAGTTCGTCGAGGGTGGGCAAGGTCGTGGGCAACTGCATGCAGGGCAGCACCTCGCCATGCAACACTGGCAGGAACGGTGCGGTGCCGCGGCAGTCCGACGCGTAACGGATACCCTGATCCTGCAGCCAGCGCAGACCATGTACGTTCATCTGCCAGCCGGCGGCGCCGTGGGTGGCGGGGGCACGTCCAAAGATCCGGGTGAAGCGGCTGGCAGCCAGATCCATTTCGCGCCGCGTCCAGGCTTCGTCGGCCTGCATCACACCATCCTGCCAGCGCACATGGTCCCAGCAATGGATGCCCACCTCGAAACCTGCGTCAGCCACCTGCCTCAGGATGGCGGCGCCGCGCAGTCCGATGTCCGGTCCAGGCAGCAGCGTGCCGTACAGCAGGGTCTTCAGGCCGTAATGCTCGAGCACTGAGGTCCGCGAGACCTTTTTAAGAAAACCCGGGCGGAACACCCGCTTGAGGGCCCGGCCGGTATGGTCCGGACCCAGGCTGAACAGGAAAGTGGCATTGATGCCGCGGCGGGAAAGGGCTTCGACCAGTCGGGGTACGCCTTCGCGCGTGCCGCGCAGGGTATCGACATCGATCTTGAGGGCTAGGGTGCGCATCCGGAATCCGCTGGGAGTTGGCTTTAACTATGACGTGAGCGGGTGGGCCGTTGCAAGTCACGCGCTTGTCATCGGGGCAGTGCGGCAGACGTGCTAGAATCGTGGGTTGATCGATAACGGAAGTACATTCAATGGCCCGCGCCCTTCGCAACATCGCCATCATTGCCCACGTTGACCACGGCAAGACCACCCTGGTTGACAAGCTGCTTCAGCAAACCGCCACCTTCGCCTCCCATCAGGCGGTGGTCGAACGCGTGATGGACAGCAACGATCTTGAAAAAGAGCGCGGCATCACCATTCTTGCCAAGAACTGCGCCGTGCAGTTCGAAGACACCCATATCAACATCGTTGACACCCCGGGCCACGCCGACTTTGGCGGCGAAGTCGAGCGTGTGCTGTCGATGGTCGACGGCGTGTTGCTGCTGGTCGATGCCGTGGAAGGCCCGATGCCGCAGACCCGTTTCGTGACGCGCAAGGCGCTGGCGCTGGGTCTGAAGCCGATCGTGGTGGTGAACAAGATCGACCGCCCGGGCGCACGTCCGGACTGGGTGGTCAACCAGACGTTCGACCTGTTCGACAAGTTGGGCGCCAGCGATGAGCAGCTCGACTTTCCGGTGGTGTATGCCTCGGCCCTGCAGGGATACGCTGCACTGGACCCGACCGAGCGACCGGACGATATGCGGGCGCTGTTCGAGACAGTGATCAAGTATGTGCCGGATCGTGCCGGTGATCCCGAAGGCGGCCTGCAGCTGCAGATCACCTCGCTCGACTATTCCACCTTTGTGGGCCGCATCGGCATTGGCCGCGTGCGCCGTGGTCGCATCCGCCCCAACCAGGAAGTGCTGGTAGTGGCCGGCCCGGATGGCGTGCCGAAGCGCGGCAAGGTCAATCAGGTACTGGGATTTCGCGGCCTGGAGCGGGTACCTTTTGACGCGGCCGAAGCGGGCGACATCATCGCCATCACCGGCATTGAAGACCTGGGTATTGGCGTGACGGTGTGCGACACCGAGCACCCCGATGGTCTCACCCTGATGACGGTGGACGAACCCACCCTGACCATGAACTTTCAGGTCAACACCTCGCCGCTGGCCGGCACCGAGGGCAAGTTCGTCACCAGCCGTCAGATCCGCGAACGCCTGCAGAAGGAATTGCTGGCCAACGTGGCGCTGCGGGTGGAAGACACCGACGATACTGACGTGTTTCTGGTGTCCGGTCGCGGCGAACTGCACCTGACCATCCTGTTGGAAAACATGCGTCGCGAAGGCTATGAGATGGCCGTGTCACGTCCTCGCGTGCTGTTCCGCGAGATCAACGGCGAAAAGTGCGAGCCGATCGAAATGCTCACCGTCGACGTTGAAGAAGTCCACCAGGGCGCGGTCATGCAGGCGCTGGGCGAGCGTCGCGGTGACCTGCAGGACATGTCGCCGGACGGTCGCGGACGGGTGCGCCTGGACTACCGCATTCCGGCCCGTGGCCTGATCGGTTTCCAGTCGGAATTCCTCACCATGACCCGTGGCACCGGCCTGATCAGCCACGTGTTTGACGACTACGCGCCGGTGCGTCCGGACATGAGCGGCCGCCACAACGGCGTGCTGATCTCGGCAGAAGGTGGCGAAGCGGTGGCTTACTCGCTCTGGAAGCTGCAGGAGCGCGGTCGCATGTTCGTCAAACCGGGTGACAAGCTGTACGAGGGCATGGTGATCGGCATTCACAGCCGCGACAATGATCTGGTAGTCAATCCGGTCAAGACCAAGCAGCTCACCAACGTGCGTGCTTCCGGCAAGGACGAGGCGATTGCGCTTACCCCGCCGATCGAGTTGTCGCTGGAGTCGGCCATCGAGTTCATCTCGGATGATGAACTGGTCGAAATCACCCCGCAGACCATTCGCATCCGCAAGCGCTTCCTGTTGGAGCACGAGCGCAAGAAGGCGGCACGTGGTTCGGAAGGCTGATCGTCAGGTGATGGTCCGGCGGCGCGCAATGGCATGCAGCCGCTGATCCTGGTCCTGCTGGTGCTCGCAACAGCCGCCCTCGGGTGGCTGTTGTTGCGTCTGGAGGGCACCTTGCGTCTGCTCGACCGCACGTCCAGTGGTCTCGGCACGCAGATGGGGCAGGGCCTGCAGCAGGCCAACACCACCTTTGCCGACGTGCTGCAGCGGTTGGCGGTGATCGACGAGGCGCAACGCAACCTGCAGGCACTGACCCGTGAGGTGGTCGGGCTGGAGGCCTTGCTGGGTGACAAGCGGGCGCGTGGTGCCTTTGGCGAGGTGCAACTCGAAAGCCTGGTGCAGAACGTGCTGCCGCCAGCGTTTTACCGCTTTCAGCACACGCTCTCCACCGGCGTTCGGGTGGATTGCCTGCTGACCTTGCCCGAGCCGACCGGACAACTTGCCGTGGATGCCAAGTTTCCGCTGGAAAACTACCGACGCAGCATCGATCCGGCCAGCACGGCAGAGGCCCGTGCCGAGGGGCGCAAGCGTCTGCGTGCCGATATCAAGGCACACATCGACGCCATTGCCGGCAAATATATCCTGCCCGGCGAAACTGCAGGGGGCGCGGTCATGTTCATTCCCGCCGAGTCGCTGTTTGCCGAGATTCATGGCGAACTGGCCGACCTGGTGGACTACGCGCAGCGGCGGGACGTATGGATTGCCTCGCCCACCACCCTGTTTGCCATCCTGCATACGCTTGCCGCCGTGATCAAGGATGCCCGCCTGCGCGCCGAGGCCGAAGAGATCCGGGTGGCGCTGGGCCATCTGGGCACCGATTTCGCACGCTTTGACCAGCGGCTCGGCAATCTGGAACGCCATTACCGTCAGATGGGCGAGGATCTCGAATCACTGCGGGTATCCGGACGCAGCCTGCTCAAGCGCTTTGGGCAAGTCAGTCGCGGTGGCCTGGGTGAGGGTGACGACCCGCGACCGCCCGGGGGGCCGTGATATGCTGCACGCCATAGTGTGCGGGGGGGTGCCTTTGACGGCCAAGGACGAACGACTGCTGGAGGCTTTGCTGAAGGGTCCGGAGCAACCGGGAGTGCTGGCGCGCGCCTCGCTGCTGGTCGGCCAGCACGCGCAGCCCGGACTGGATGTCGAGCGCTACATGGCTGGCCTTGAGGAAGACATCGTCACGCTGCGCTTGCGTATGCCGAAAGACGCCAGTCGCACCTGGGTGATTGCACTGCTCAACCGCTTCCTGTTCGAGGAGCGCGGCTATCGCGGCAATCAGGACAATTACTACGATCCGCGCAACAGTTTGCTGCACTCGGTCATGGACCGCCGCTTGGGTATTCCGATCACGTTGTCGATCCTGTATCTGGAACTGGGCTGGGGGCTGGGTTTGCCGCTGCAGGGTGTGGCGTTTCCCGGTCATTTCCTGGTCAAGTGTCCGATGGAGCGCGGCATGGTGATTCTCGACCCATTCCATGGCGGCGTCAGCCTGTCGGAAGCCGGTTTGCGCGACCGTCTGCAGCAGCAGGGGCTGGACCTGCAGGCGCGGCCAGACGTGCAGGACTGGCTGCAGTTGGCCGACCGGCGCGCCATCCTGTCGCGTCTGCTGCGCAATCTCAAACGCATTTATGTGGACAGCGCCAACCTGGCCGACGCCATCCAGGTGCTCAATCTGTTGCTGGTGGTCGAACCCGGTGCGGCGCGCGAACTGCGCGATCGCGGCAACCTGTTCCGGCGCATGGAATGCTGGGGCGCGGCGGTGTCCGACCTGGAGGCGGCGCTGGCCAGCGGCGGACTCGAGACCGAGGATGCCGAAGAGGCACGTCAGGCGCTGGTGGAACTGCGCGCCCGGCCGCGTCTGCTGCACTGAGCCGGATCCCGTTCCCATCATGCACGTGCTCGGATTCGCCGGTTTTTCCGGAAGTGGCAAGACCACCCTGATCGAACAGCTGATCCCCTTACTCGGTGCGGCCGGGATTCGCGTATCGCTGATCAAGCATGCGCACCACGACTTTGATATCGACACGCCGGGCAAGGATTCCTGGCGTCACCGCAAGGCCGGGGCGCATGAAGTGCTGATCACTTCCGGCCAGCGCTGGGCGCTGATGCATGAACTGCGGGGGGCGCCGGAGCCTGGCCTGTCGCACCAGCTCAGGCAGCTGTCCCCCTGTGATCTGGTGGTGGTGGAAGGTTTCAAGCGCGAGTCATTCGCCAAGATCGAGGTGCGTCGGGCGGCACATCCCACACCGGCCCTGGCGCCGGAGGATCCCTGGATCATTGCCGTGGCCAGCGATCAGCCCTTGCAGGAAGGGGCGCTGCCTGTGCTGGATCTCAATGATCCGGGCAAGATTGCCGACTTCATCCTGGCCTGGTTGCGTGATCAGCGCACCGCAGTGGATGCCCTGCACCCGCTCGGCGCGGTACCTGAACGCGCCGGCGCGGACGCTGTCCATCCACGTATCTCCAACCCCACGGGTACCGGCGTCGCCGATGGCGCGGCGCAGCACCCTGACGAAGAGGGCTGAACATGCTCACCCTGCTGTTTTTTGCGCGGCTGCGTGAGCTTGCCGGCACCGCCCGGCTTGAAATCGATGACCTGCCCCTGCCGCTGCCGTTGACCGAGCTGACGACACAGCTGCGTGCACGCAACCCGGTGCTGGCTGAGGTGCTGACCGTCGGTCGGCCCCTGCGGGCCGCGCTCAACCAACAAATGGTCGCGCACGACAGTGTGCAGGTGATGGTTCACGACGGCGACGAGCTGGCATTTTTTCCGCCGGTGACTGGCGGATGAGTGCCCTGCAGCCACCCGTTGTGCGCGTGCAGGCCGCGCCGTTCGATCCGGGGACCGAACTCAACGCCTTTGCGCAGGGCGACTTTGGCATTGGCGCCGTTGCGGCGTTTGTCGGGCTGGTGCGCGACCTCAATCTCGATCACGACGTGGTGGCACTGCATCTGGAGCATTACCCCGGCATGACCGAGCGCGCGCTGGAAGACATTGCCGCCCAGGCGGCGCAGCGCTGGTCACTGGCGCGCTGTCTGGTGATTCATCGTTATGGCGACCTGTTGCCCGCCGACCCGATCGTGATGGTGCTGTGCGCGTCGGCACATCGTGGCGATGCCTTTGCGGCGTGCGAATTTGTGATGGACTTCCTCAAGACGCAGGCACCATTCTGGAAGCGCGAGACCACGCCGGAGGGGCCGCGCTGGGTCGATGCGCGTGCCAGTGACGATATGGCGGCAGCACGCTGGCAGGCAGGGCGTGCCCATGAGTGATGCACTGGCTGCGGTCTATGATGAGCTGCTGCTGCAGCATATCCGCGAGGCGCACAATTATGGACTGGTGGAGGCGTCGGTTCCGACGGTCGAGATCAGCAATCCGATGTGTGGGGACACCTTGCGTCTGCAGCTGGACTGGCAGGGTGACCTGCTGACTCAGGCACGCTTTGAGTGCGAGTGTTGCGGCATTGCCATGGGCAATGCATCGTTGATGACCCTGATGCTGGCCGGCTTGTCGCGCAAGCGGGTCCGCCAGCGTGCCGGGCAGGCACTGGCGGTGCTGCAGGGCGCCGCACTGCCGCAGGATCTGAGCGACGACAGCGATGACGACGCGCGCCTGCAAGGCTGGCATCTGCTCGCCGGTGTGGCGCGCCAGCTGCCCGCACGTCTGACGTGCGCATCGCTGGGCTGGCAGGCGGTGGCAGCGGGGCTAGCCAACGACCTTGCGCCCGTTGCGCAAGAGATCCGTCGCGCATGAGCGCCCCCGTCCCGTTCGGTCTGCTGGATGCGCAGACCGCCCTGCGCAGTGGTGCCTGGCGCGCGGAAGCGCTGGCTGAGTGGTGTCTCGAACGTGCCAGGGCCACGGCAAGCCTGCATGGATTTGTCGAACTTGCGGTCGAGCCCACCCTTGCAGCGGCGCGCGCCGCACAGGCGCGCTGGCAGGCCTGGCAGACCGTGCCGGCCAGCGCACCGCCGACTGTCCTCAACGGTATTCCGCTGGCGCACAAGGACCTGTTCTACCGCCCCGGCCGGGCGCCTGGTTGCGGCTCGCGCGTGCCGGTGCCCGCGCTCAGGGATTGCGAAGCGTCGGTGCTGGTGCGGCTGCGGCTGGCCGGTGCGCTCGATCTCGGCCCGCTCAACCTGTCAGAGTTCGCCTACGGTCCGACCGGCCATAACCGCTTGCTCGGTACGGCGCGCAATCCCTACAACCCGGACCATGTTTGCGGCGGGTCTTCGAGCGGCAGCGCGCTCGCTGTCGCGTCCGGTGCAGCCTATGCCAGTCTGGGCACCGATAGTGGCGGCTCGATCCGCACCCCGGCCAGCTGGTGCAATCTTACCGGCCTGAAGCCCACCCGCGGAGCCATCTCTCTGGCGGGCGTGATGCCCTTGTCGATGCACATGGATACCGTTGGTCTGTTGGCACGCCAGGCCATCGACCTTGCCGCCCTGTTTGCCTTGCTCACCGGTGCCGACCCGTCTGATCCACGCACCGCCAACGCTGTTCCGTGGGATGGGGAAGCCTTTGCCAGCGCGCGTGCGCGGCCAATCCGTCTGGGCGTGATCGAAGAGTGGTTCTACGACGACCTGTCGCCCGCCGTCGCCGCCGGCCTGGATGCAGCCCGCAGCCTCTGGTCGGGGCCCCTGCAGGCACGTGTGGTGGCCGTGCGTGTGAAGGCGCTTGACCAGCTGATGCGCCGGGCGCGCACCTTGTTGCTTGCCGAGGCGTGGCACACCCATCGGCCGCTGCTGGAGCGGCACGATAGCCTGTATGATCCGAGGGTGCTGCAGCGTCTGCTGGTGGGTGCCACGATCGAGTCCGGTGAAGTGCAGGATGCCCTGGCGGCACTGTCCGTCAGCCAGGCCGGGTTTGTGGAGCAGGCGTTTGCCGACGCCGACGTGCTGCTGCTGCCCTGCACCCCGGATGTTGCGCCGCGCGTGGATGCGAGCGGGCCGGAAGCCACGGCCGACATGCTCCGGCGTATCGATGGCATCACCCGCTGCCTGCGCCCGATCAATTACCTCGGCCTGCCGGCACTGAGTGTGCCCGCCGGCTTCGACACCCAGGGCCTGCCGTTTGGCATGCAACTGGTGGGTCGACCTGGCAGCGAAGCGCTGTTGCTCGCCCTGGGTGAGCGCTGGCAGGCGGCCACTGACTGGCATCGCCGTGCCGCGCCCGGGCTGGGTTTGAACTGAACGGGAGAAGGCAGATGACGAGAGGGAACCGAAGCCACGCCGCCGTGGCACTGCTGCTGGCAGCGCAACTGTCATGTGTGGCTGCAGCGCAGGCCGGGCAGGCCGCAGCGGGCACCGAAGCCGCCGCCGATGGCGCAGCGGGCACCCAAGCCGCCGCCGATGGCGCAGCCCAGGACGACCCGCCCCCGGTACCGCACGCAGCCAAGGTGCTGCGCTCGGACCGCGGCATGTCAGCACCCCGTCCGCGCCTGGACGCCAACACCATGCAACCATCCAGCCAGCCGATTCCGATCCAGCCCATCATCATGCCGCAGATCGCCGTACCGACCGGGCTGACCGTGGCGTCACCAAAGTCCGTCGTCAGCCCGTCAGCCAACCCGGCGCTCAATGCTGGCGGTGCGTCTGGCGTCAATCCGGTGGCCGTCCCGCAGCACTGACCACGTCCAGATTTTTTTCCGAGAATCCCCAGCCCCATGCAATTCAAAAATCTGCGCATCCTGCGTTTTGTGCCCGCCACGTTCCCCGAAACCGAAGCGCTGGAGGACCTGCTCGCCAAACGGGGTCTGGAGCCGCTCAACGCGATGGAACGCGAGCGGCACGGCTTTGTGCCCGCTGGTCCGGACGGCACGCTTGTCCACGCACGCGAGAGCTATCGCCTGCTCGCCCTCGGTGGCGAGAAAAAACTGCTGCCTTCCAGCGTGGTGCGGCAGACCACCGACCAGCGCGCTGCGCGTATCGAGCAGCAGCAGGGCCGTGCGCCCGGCAAGCGGCAGATGCGCGAACTGCGCGAGCAGGTCGAGATCGAACTGCTCAGCCGAGCGTTTACGGTGCGCAGCAGCACGCGCAGCTGGTTTGACCTGGACTCCGGCTTTTTGCTGCTCGACAGCGGCAGCACCAAATTCGAGGAGACCTTTTTCGAGGTTTGGCACCAGACCGTGACTGCCGTGGAATTGCAGCGACTCGACACCGAAAAGTCCCCCCTGTCGGCAATGACCCACTGGGTGGCTTCGGGCGAAGCCCCCGAGGGCTTCAGCATTGACCAGGAGGCCGAATTGCGTTCCGCTGCCGAGGGGCAGGCCACCGTCAAATACCTGCGCCACACGCTGGACGGTGCCGAGGTGCGTCGTCACATCAGCAATGGCAAGCAGTGCACCCGCCTGGCCATGACCTGGCGCGACCGCATCTCGTTTGTGCTGTGCGAGGACATGAGTGTCAAACGTCTGCAGTGGGTGGATCAGGAGTCGGATGGCAACGGCAGCGATGTCCCGGACGAAGACCGGTTTGATGTCGACTTTTCACTTTCGTCGGGCGACCTTGCCGGCCTGTGCAAGGACCTGGTCGAGGTCCTCGACGGTTATGCCCAAGGAAACTGATCCGGTTTCGCTCCATCCCTTCGAGCAGCTCACGCCGGACTTTTTGCTGGACGCCCTGCAGTCAGTCGGCGTGCGCGGGGACGGTCGCCTGCTTGGCCTCAATTCCTATGAGAACCGCGTCTGGCAGGTGGGGCTTGAGGATGGCAGCAGCCTGATCGCCAAGTTTTACCGCCCGCACCGCTGGACGCCTGGACAGATTGCCGAGGAACACGTCTTTGCCCGGCAGTTGGTGCAGGCCGAGGTGCCGGTGGTTGCGCCGATGATGTTGCCGGACGGCCAAACGCGGCACGATTATCAGGGCTTTCAGTTCGCGCTGTTTCCCCGGCGCGGCGGCCGCGCGCCCGAACTGGACCGGGCGGGCACGCTGGAACGGATGGGGTATTTTCTTGGGCGCCTGCACGCGGTGGGCGCCCAACAGCCGTTTCTGGAACGTCCTGCCTTGTCGGTGCAGGAATTTGGACTGGAGCCGCGCCGTTTTTTGCGCGCCAGTGGTCTGATTCCGGCGGAGCTGGAGCCGGCGTGGAGCGCCATCAGCCAGCAGGCACTCGACCTGGTCGGGGCGGCCTGGCTGCGCGCGCAGACCTATGGCGAGATTGAGTCCACGCGTTTGCATGGCGATTGCCACCCGGGCAATGTGCTGTGGACTGATCAGGGACCCCATTTTGTCGATCTGGACGACGCGCGTGGTGGTCCGGCCGTGCAGGATCTGTGGATGCTGCTGTCGGGCGGGCGTGAGGAGATGCAGGCGCAGTTGAGCGAGGTGCTGCGCGGTTATCAGGCGTTCCGGGGCTTTAATCCCGCCGAACTCGCCCTGATCGAGCCGCTGCGTACCCTGCGCCTGTTGCACTACAGCGCCTGGATTGCGCGGCGCTGGGATGACCCGGCCTTTCCGCGCAATTTCCCCTGGTTTGGCGGCAATCGCTACTGGCAGGACCGTATCCTGGAACTGCGCGAGCAAGTGGCGCTGTTGCAGGAGCCGCCGCTGGCCCTCGCTCACCTGGATGGCTCTTCTCGACCCTGAGCTGCCCTCCGTGTGTCGCGATCTGACGTTCGAACATCCCACCTGGTATTTCAGAGGTACTGGCGCAAGGCCCCCGCTCCCGGTCTAAAGCCAATGGCGATCTAACGATCGATGTAGGCATGAAAATACATCTCGAAGTAGGTATTCGATGGGTATTCCACCGTAGAGGAACGTACCTACATCCATGGCTAAAAGATCATTGGGAATAAAACCACATGGGGCCGGGTAGCAGTCCTCGCGGGCCCCACCGATGCTGGTATCAGAGTGGATCCGGGGTTGTCAGGGATTCCAGCATCCGCAGCCCGTCGAGGGCTTGCGTGCGATCGGTGCCACACATGTCTGGGTGCGGACGCAGGCTGACGCAAACGGCTGGCCGCGTCGGAAGCCCGAACAGGGCGCAGCGCAGGTCGGCGGTCAGTTGTGGGCAGACCATCCCTGCCGGCTTGCCGGACGGCAGGCCGGGGATGGGGCTGGAAATGGACGGAGCGATGCAGCACGCGGCGCAGCCGGTGCGGCAGTCCATGGCGGCAGGCTGCCCGGGATGCCGATTATTTTTCGACGAAGGCGCGCTCGATCACGTAATCGCCCGGCGCGCCGATATGGGGCGAAATCTTGAAACCAAGATCATCGAGGATCTGGCTGGTGTCCTTGAGCATGGCCGGACTGCCGCAGATCATGGCGCGGTCGGTTGTCGGGTTGATCTGTGGCAGACCCAGATCGGCGCAGAGCTTGCCTGAGGTGAGCAAATCGGTGATGCGACCCTGGTTGCGGAATTCCTCGCGCGTCACTGTGGGGTAGTACAGCAGCTTGCTGCTGATGTCTTCGCCCAGAAATTCATGCGCTGGCAGTTCCTTGCTGATGAAGTCGGCATAGGCCAGCTCGCTGACCAGACGCACGCCATGCACCAGGATCACCTTTTCAAAACGCTCGTAGGTTTCGGGGTCCTGGATGATGCTCATGAAGGGCGCAAGACCGGTGCCGCTGCCAAACATGAACAGGTTCTTGCCGGGCACCAGATCGTGAATGATCAGGGTACCGACCGGCTTCTTGCTCACCAGCAGGTCATCGCCCGGCTTGAGGTGCTGCAGACGTGACGTGAGCGGGCCGTCCTGCACCTTGATGCTCAGAAATTCCAGCGTTTCCTGATAATTGGGGCTGGCAATGCTGTAGGCGCGGGTGAGCGGCTTGCCATCCACCTCCAGACCGATCATCACAAAGTGACCATTTTCAAACCGCAGCCCCGGATCACGCGTGGTGGTGAAGCTGAACAGGGTGTCGTTCCAGTGGTGAACGCTCAGGACTTTTTCGGTATTCAGGTTGGACATGGTGGTCGGGTAAGCAGACGAACGTTGAATTATAGGGGAGCCGCGCCGTGGTGCGGAAATAGGTGGCGAATCGTAGCTTAGATTCGCGGGTTATTTTGACGCCCGTGTCTCATAGCTTGACCGAGTGTTCGCGCGTGGTGTGGAACACCAGATCCGGCCAGCGCTCCTGCACCAGCGACAAATTGACCCGGTTGGGTGCCAGATACGCCAGGTTGCCGGCGGCGTCATAAGCGATATGCTGACCGACCGCGCTCTCGAATTCCTCCAGGCGACGCGCCTCGGGGGCGGTCACCCAGCGCGCGCTGGCCACTGACGCGCCTTCAAACATGGCATCCACGCCATATTCTGCGGCCAGGCGGCTGGCCACCACATCGAACTGGAGCTCGCCCACGGCACCCAGGATGATGTCCGCACCAGTGATCGGCTTGAACACCTGCACGGCACCCTCTTCACCGAGCTGCTGCAGGCCTTTTTGCAGTTGCTTCATCTTGAGCGGGTTACGGATGCGGATGGTGCGAAAGTAGTCCGGCGCAAAATACGGAATGCCGGTGAACTGCAGCAGTTCGCCTTCGCTAAA
Source organism: uncultured Ferrovum sp. (assembly GCA_903893215.1). Classification (GTDB taxonomy): domain Bacteria; phylum Pseudomonadota; class Gammaproteobacteria; order Burkholderiales; family Ferrovaceae; genus CAIVHB01. Next base: position 17,768 of record CAITLJ010000019.1, read on the forward strand.
GCTGTCGCCAATCTGCATCGCGCCGTGGTTGGGTAGTCCGATGATGTCGCCGGCATAGGCTTCCTCGACCTGCTCGCGACTGGAGGCCATGAAGGTCACCACCGAGCTTGCGCGGATATCCTTGCCGATGCGCAGGTGGCGCAGCTTCATGCCACGCTCGAAGCGACCCGAGCACACGCGCAGGAAGGCAATGCGGTCGCGGTGGGCGGGATCCATGTTGGCCTGGATCTTGAACACGAAGCCGCTAAACGGGGCTTCGGTGGGCGCCACCTCGCGGACTGACGCGTTACGCGAGCGCGGTGAAGGTGCCCAGTCGATCAGGGCATTCAGCACCTCGCGCACGCCAAAGTTGTTGATGGCAGAGCCAAACAGCACCGGGGTCTGCTTGCCAGCCAGAAAGCGCTCCAGATCGAACGCGTGCGAGGCGGCCTCGAGCAACTCCACCTCGCTGCGCAGCTGGGCGATTTCCATCGGGAACAGCTGGTCCAGGCGTGGGTTGTTGATGCCGGCAATTACCTCCACGTCCTGGTTGGCGCTCTCCTCGCCCGGAGTGAACAGCAGCACTTCGTCGCGCAGAAGGTGATACACACCGCGGAAGCGCTTGCCGAAGCCGATCGGCCAGGTGACCGGTGCGCACTCGATGCCCAGTGTGGATTCCACTTCGTCGAGCAATTCCAGGCTGTCGCGAATTTCGCGGTCCAGCTTGTTCATGAACGTCACGATGGGCGTGTTGCGCATGCGGCATACGTTGAGGAGCTTGATCGTCTGCGCTTCCACGCCTTTGGCCGCGTCAATGACCATCAGTGCCGAATCCACGGCGGTAAGCACGCGATAGGTGTCCTCGGAAAAATCCTGGTGACCGGGCGTGTCGAGCAGGTTGATCACGTGATCCCGGTACTCCACCTGCATTACCGAGCTGGCCACCGAAATGCCGCGCTGCTTTTCGATTTCCATCCAGTCCGAGGTGGCATGGCGCGCGCTCTTGCGCGCCTTCACGGTCCCGGCCAACTGGATGGCGCCCGAGAACAGCAGCAATTTTTCGGTGAGCGTGGTCTTGCCGGCATCCGGGTGGGAGATGATGGCAAAGGTGCGGCGCCGGCTCACCTCCTGGGTGATCTGGCTGGGAGCTTCAGTCATGGTTGCGTTTGCGACGACGAGGTCGCAATATTCAGCGAGATTAACCTGCGATTATAACGCGGGACGAAAGCTGCATTGAGGAGGAGTTTTGGCCACGTGGATGTTATTTGTCCGGATGCAACGCAAAACGCGCCCCGGCGTGGCGCGATGAGCCCGTTTCTCGATCGCCGGGTGTTCCTGCGCCGTGGCGCGCAACTGGCGCTGGCGCTTCCCGTGGCTGCCCAGGCCGGCCCGGCGCTGGCGGCGGCCAGCGACGCCGGCGCAATCGACGCGCATGGCGCGCACACGGACCCGGGACCGGCAACGCTCGACGCGCCCAGTCAGGGCGTGGCCGGTGCCGGCTTCAGCAATTACGGCATGCCTGCCGCCGCGGAGCGGCGCGTAATTCGCCTGACCGGCAGCAATCGCGACGTGCCGGGTAATGGCGTGTCCTGGACGCCGCTGGAGTCACTGGAAGGCATCCTTACCCCGTCGGGCCTCCACTTCGAGCGGCATCACAACGGGGTGCCGCAGGTCGATCCGCAGCAGTTCAAACTCACGCTGCATGGCCTGGTGGCCCGACCGCTGCGCTTTGATCTGGCTGCCTTGCTGCGCTATCCACTGCAATCGCGCCTGCTGTTTGTTGAATGTGGCGGCAACAGCAACGCAGGCTGGCATGCAGAGCCAATGCAAAAACCGGCAGGTTCGGTGCACGGACTGGTGTCCTGCTCGGAATGGACCGGCGTCCCCTTGCGCCTGCTGCTGGCCGAGGCTGGCGTGGACCCACGCGCCAGCTGGGTGATTGCCAGCGGGCTGGACGCGGCAGCCACCGAGGTGAGCCTGCCGCTGGCCAAACTGCAGGGCGATGCCTTGCTGGCGCTCTATCAGAACGGCGAACGCCTGCGTGCCGAGAATGGCTACCCGCTGCGTCTGATCCTGCCTGGCTGGGAGGGGGTCACCCAGATCAAGTGGCTGCACCGGCTGGAGGTGACCGATCGGCCAGTGATGTCGCGCAACGAGACCGCACAGTACAGCGAGTTGCGCCCGGACGGCCGTGCCGATCAGTTCACCTTCGTGATGGGGCCCAAATCACTGATCACGTCACCTTCATTTGGACAGCATCTGCCTGCACCTGGCGTGTATGAAGTGCGCGGGCTGGCCTGGAGCGGGCACGGCGCAGTGGCGGCGGTGGAGGTGAGCGCCGACGGTGGTCGCAACTGGTCATTGGCCCGCCTGGAGCCGCCTGTGCTCGACCGCTGTTTCACGCGGTTCCGCGCGGCCTGGCGCTGGGACGGCAAGCCGGCGGTGCTGCAAAGCCGGGTGCGCGACACGCATGGCAATGTTCAGCCCGGTCGCGCTGCACTGGTGGCCGAGCGCGGGCGCAATGGGTATTTTCATTACAACGCCATCGTGAGCTGGGCGGTGGACGCCGACGGCGTACTCAGCCATGTCTATGTGTGATGTTCGCGCGTGGACGCATAGGTCATTGCTTGAGTGCGCAGCCATGTCTGGGTGTGACGCGCGTGCCTGCCCGTAAGCGGTATGTCTTGCGTCGCTGGCTGCTGCTTGGCCTGTCCTGTGCGGGCCTGCTGGCATGCAGCGCCGTCCGGCCGCCTGTGGTTGCCGCTGGCTGGCTGCAAGCCGGCTCGACGCCGGCCCTGGGTTGGTCAGTGTCCAGCCAGCAGCTGGCGACATTGCGGCCAGCAATCTACCCGGACGGTCATGGATTGCCGCCCGGACAAGGTTTGGCGGGCAACGGCGCGCGCCTGTATGCCACCCAATGCGCATCCTGCCATGGTGCGCAGGGGGAGGGCGGTACTGCCCCCGAACTGGTGGGCGGCGAAGGTCCGCTGACGCGGCCGGACGCCGACAAGACCTTGCTGACTTACTGGCCCTATGCCACGACGCTATTCGATACCGTTGCGCGTAGCATGCCGCCTGCTGCACCGGGTCACCTGAGTGCCGACCAGCTCTACGCGCTGTGCGCCTGGCTGCTGGAGCGCAACGGCCTGTGGCCCGCCGATACGCCGCTCGACGCGACGGGACTGGCAAGCGTGCGCATGCCCAACCGGGCGGGCTTCATCGCGCACAGGCCGACCGATGGACCATGATACCCAACAGGGCAGCGCCTTGCCCGGTCAGGCAGTCACGTTCAGGAATGTGCGGCGCGCACGGGTTGATTGACCAGCAGGTCGGACAACTCTTCCGCGTGTTCTTCCTCGGTGGCAAGGATCGAACGCAGCAGGTGGCTGGTGGTGGGGTCGTCATGCGCGAGGTACTGGATCAATTCACGATAGCTGTCGATGGCGATGCGCTCTGCGATCAGGTCTTCCCGGATCATCTCGGTCAGCGTCTTGCCGGTCACGTACTCGGCATGGCTGCGTGCACTCAGCGTATCCGGCGAGAAGTCCGGTTCCCCGCCCAGCTGCACAATCCGCGCGGCCAGTTGGTCGGCATGCTCCTGCTCCTCTGCAGAGTGGGTCAGAAATTCCTCGGCGGTGCTTTTTGAATCGAGGCCCTTGGCCATGAAATGATGGCGTCGATAACGCAGCACGCAGACCAGCTCGGTGGCGAGTGCGGTGTTGAGGTGCTGGATCACGGTGGCGCGATCCGCAGCATAGCCCGGGGTGACGGCGCCATCCTCGATGTGCTTGCGGGCGCGATCGCGCAGGGTGGGAATGTCGCTCAGGGTGATCTGGGTATTCATGGAAGTCGCCTTTGGAGGGAGTCTGCGCAGTGTGCGCAAATGGCCGGCTTCCATCGGTTGGGCAACGCACAGGAGTGCGCCGGTGGATCAGGGCCTGGGTAGTCCGAACGCCACCACGGCATCACCGGTCTTGAACCCGAACAGCGAGTTGCCACCCACGGCGACTGCCACCAGCTGGTCGCCGCCGACCGAATAGCTGATCGGCGGTGCGTTCACGCCAGCTTCGAGCGCCACGTCCCAGAGCTTTTGGCCCTTGGCCGCATCAAACGCGGCCAGATGCTGATGTCCCACACCACTGAACACCAGGCCAGTGGCGGTGGAAAGCACTCCGCCGATCAGCGGTTCGTCCACCTTTTCCTGCCAGGCCAGGCGACCACCATGGCGCAGGTCAATGGCGGTCAGGGTGCCAGCCTTTTCCTCACCATCCTGGGTGGACACATAGGTAAAGGGCCGGCCTTGCGCATCCTTTTCTTCATGCAGCACGTAGCGCGTGGGCAGGTGCAAGGCCGGTACGAACAGCAGCCCCTGCGTAGGGTTGTATGCGCACGGCGACCAGTTGGAACCGCCGGCGATGCCGGGGGCAATCAGCACGCCGTCACCCGTGGTGGGGGGGGTGAGCATGTTGCGCTGGGGCACGAAGGGCGCGGATTTGAACAGCAGCTTGCCGTTGCGGCGGTCGTGCACATACACCCACCCCAGCTTGCTGGCCTCGGCCACGGCGGGAACCTCATGGCCATGCTGGCGCAGGGTCAGCAGTACCGGCGGGGTGACCACGTCGTAACCCCAGCGATCGTGTGGCACCTGCTGAAACGCCCAGACCAGATGACCGTTGCGGGTATCGAGCGCCACCAGCGAAGAGGTGTGCAGGTTGTCACCCGGTCGGGTGCTGTCTGCCATCTGTGGCGAGGGGTTGCCGGTGCCGAACAGCAGCAGATGGCGCTGGGTGTCTACGGCTGCGCCGCCATAAATCGAGCCGCCGCCATACTTCCAGTTATCGCGAAACTGGCCCAGGCTGGCCTTCTCGCCGGCAATGTCGCGATGCATGGGCACGCCATCGCCGGTGGCATTGTGGAAGTTGCCCTCCCAGCCGGCGCCGGTCACCTCCCATTTCCACAATGGTGCACCTGTCCGGGCATCATAAGCGGCCATGAAACCGGACTGGCTGCGGGTGGCGCTGATGCCGACCACGGCCAGTCCCTGGTCGGGATGGAGTCCGTAACCGACACCATTCACGGCAACGAACACCTTGCCGTCAAACACCACCGGGGCCATCGCGATGCCGATACCGGTGGACCCGGAGGCATCGACCTTGCCGAGCGGGTCGTCCTTGTTCAGGCTGCTGGCCTGTTCGGTGTCGCCGCTCTGCTCCGCCACGGCGACGTCCCATACCTTGGCCCCCGTCTGCGCGTCCAGCGCAAGCAGACGGCCATCCACCGTGCCGACATAGACCAGGCCGCCTTCCACGGAAACACCGCGGTTGGCCGGGCCACAGCACAGCTTTTTCCAGCGCGACACGTGCTTGTACTTCCACAACTCGCGTCCGCTGGCAGCGTCGACGGCGGCCACACCGCTGAATGGAAGGCTGATGTACATCACGCCATCGCGCACCACCGGCGTGGTCTGGAAGGTGGCATTCACCCCGGAGTGGTAAGTCCAGCGCGGCACCAGCGTGCTGACATTGCCTCCGGTGATCTGACCCAACGCGGAGTGGCGCTGGTTTGCAAAGCCCTGACCATGCAGCGTCCATCCACCGTCATCGACCGTGCCGGTATCCGCTGCCATCGCCATGGGCGCGATGCAACAGCACGCCAGCAACAGCCCCAGCGCGGCTGGCTGCAGTTGGTGTGGCTGCAGGTTCAGCGAGCGCAGTCGGGGGGCGCGGCGCAAAAGGGCCGGAGAGACAATCGGGGGCATCGCAATCCTTGCAGAAGATCAGATCAGAGTCGCAGGATAACAAACCGCACCCGGCGCACACACTATCGCCTGCTAAGGATTTCCATGATTGTCGGTGCTGCAGCGCGGTACCTGCACTGGAGACTGGCAAGTCAAGACGAGTTTCTGCAAACTCTGCTAACACGTGTGAAAATGGTGTTCACGACTGGCCTCGGGCCTCACGTATCGACTGACAGAATGAGCATTTCACTGATAGGTCGACTTCCGGCCGGACCACTCGACCTGATCGGGGACGTACATGGCGAGATGCAGGCGCTGGCCGACCTGCTTGCCGTGCTCGGCTACGACGCGCAGGGACATCATCCGCGTGGCCGCACCCTGGTGTTCGTTGGAGACTTGTGCGACCGCGGACCCGACAGCCCGGCGGTGGTCGATTGGGTCAGGCGGGCCTGCCAGGCCGGCACGGCCGTCGCCGTGATGGGCAATCATGAGCTCAACCTGCTGCGCGGGCAGCGCAAGGACGGTAACGACTGGCTCCACGGCAATCTCAGTACCGATGGCCAACGCTACTTGCCCATGCGGATGCTGGCCGAGGGTAAGGCGGCGGAAGTGCTGGCTTTTTTCGATACCTTGCCAATCGCGCTGGAACGCCCCGATCTGCGCGTGGTACACGCGGCCTGGCACACGCCTTCCATCGCCCGGCTGCGAGGTCTTCACGGCGTGCCGAGTGCCGAATTCCGGCGCCTGGAGGTGGCATTCCGCAGCGACCCCGACAATCAGCGCCTGGCATTGGCGGCGGGCGAAGAGCGCGGCCCGTGGCGTGCACAACTGCTCGACGCCCGGGCGAGCCTGCCCAACCTGCCGCAGGTGGCGCGTTGGGACGCACTGCGCCAGATGGGCAACCCGATCCGGGTGCTCACGTCCGGGGTGGAACATCCGCAGGGAGACCCGTTTTTTGCCGGTGGCCAGTGGCGCTTTGTGCAGCGTGCCAGCTGGTGGGACAGCTACCTCGATCCGGTTCCGGTGGTGGTCGGTCATTACTGGCGCCGTTTTGTGCCGCCAGGTGCGCCTGCCGTGCAGCGCCAGGGGCATGACATGTTTGCCGACGTGCCGTCGCGCCGCTGGCATGGCGCCTGCGGCCAGGTATTCTGTGTCGACTTTTCGGTGGGAGGCCGCTTCCTGGAACGTCAGCACGGCCGCGATCGCCAGTTTGACGGGCGTTTGGCCGCGCTGCGCTGGCCGGAACGTAGCCTGTTTTTTGACGATGGCTCGAGTTGCCCGACCGAAGCCTATGGAGGAATGCGTTTGTGAGTGCCACCACAATATTGAGCTGTCACCAGTTGCGCCGCGAGTTTCGTGGCTTCACGGCAGTTGATGGACTCGACCTGCAGGTGGCAGAGGGCACCATCCATGCCCTGATCGGGCCAAACGGGGCGGGCAAGACCACCGTGTTCAATCTGCTCACCCGGTTCCTGCCGGTCAGCGGCGGCAGCATCCGTCTGCGCGACGAGGACATCACGCGCCTGAGCGCCGAGCAGGTGGTCGGTCGGGGACTGGTCCGCTCCTTCCAGATTTCAGCGGTATTTGGCCACCTGAGCGTGCTGGACAACCTGCGTGTGGCGCTGTTGGCGCGTGCTGGCGGCGTGCACCGATTTTGGCAATCCGGCCGCGCGCTGAATGCCTTCACCGACGAAGCCCAGGTCTTGCTACGGGACTTTGCGCTGGAAGGGCTGGCGTCCGCGCTGGCGGTGTCCCTGCCCTACGGACGTAAACGCGCCCTTGAGTTGGCCACCACCCTGGCGCGCAATCCGCAAGTGCTGCTGCTCGATGAGCCAACCCAGGGCATGGGGGTGGAGGATGTGGCGCGAACCTGCGAACTGATCCGCCGCGCAGCCGAGGGCCGCACCGTCTTGATGGTGGAACACAACCTGAACGTGGTGGCGAGCCTGGCGGACCGCATCACGGTGCTGGCGCGTGGCCGCCGGCTGGCAGAGGGCTCCTACCAGGAAGTCGCCGCCGATCCTCTGGTGCGCGAAGCCTATCTGGGTCATGCCAGCGAGGTGGCGCATGCGTGAGTCCGCCCTGGTGACCGCTGCCGCCAGCAACGCAGCCGCCATGCCGCTGCTTCAGGTGCGTGATCTGCACGCCTGGTATGGCGAATCGCACGTGCTCCATGGCATCCGTTTTGAGGTGCCGGAAGGGCAGTTGATCAGCCTGCTCGGTCGCAATGGCTCCGGTCGCTCGACCACGCTGCGCGCAATCCTGGGGTTGGTCGGACGCCGGCAGGGGTCGGCGCGCATCCACGGCGTCGAGACCATTGCGCTGCCGACGCACCGGATTGCCCGGCTCGGGGTGGGGTGGTGTCCGGAGGAGCGTGCGATTTTTTCCAGTCTCAGTGTGGAAGAAAACCTGCACCTGCCACCCAGGCTCGCCGAGGGCGGAATGCCGCTCGACGAGCTCTATACCCTGTTTCCGCAACTGGCCGAGCGCCGTCGCAGTCAGGGCACCCGCCTGTCTGGTGGCGAGCAGCAGATGCTGGCACTGGCACGCATACTGCGCACCGGTGCGCGCCTGTTGCTGCTCGATGAAATCACCGAGGGGCTGGCACCTGTGATCGTGGAACGCATCGAAGCCACCCTGCAGTTGCTGAAGTCCCGGGCCTATACCATCGTGCTTGCCGAGCAGAATCTGGGGGTGGCCTCACGCCTTGCCGACCACATTGCCCTGATCGAGCATGGCCAGGTGGTGGAGGCTTTTGCGGCCAGCGAATTGCCAGCGCGCCGCGCCGATGTCGAGGCACGGCTTGGGGTATGAGCTGGTCGCGGACGACCAGCGGCCCCAAATCTGAATTACCCTGCAGGCGGGCGAGAGCCCCCATAAAAACGAGGAGTGCAACATGAAACACCTGAATTTTCGAATCGCGCCTGTCGCCCTTGCTGTTTTGATTGCCTGCGCGGCGGCCACCCCGGCACAGGCGGGTCCCAACGGTATTCGCATCGGCGTGCTGACCGACATGTCCGGTACCTACGCTGCGCTGGCCGGCAACGGCTCGGTGGTGGCTGCCCAGATGGCCATCGATGACTTTGGTGGCAAGGTGTTGGGCAAGCCGATCACCCTGGTGTCGGCCGATCACCAGAACAAGCCCGACATTGGCGTGGCCAAGGCGCGTGAGTGGTTTGATACCCAGGGCGTTGACATGGTGAACGACCTGGTCACCTCGAGTGTGGCGATTGCCGTCCAGAAACTGGGCGCCGAAAAGCACCGCATCACCATCGTCAACGGCGCGGGCTCGACTGCCCTGACCAACAAGGAATGTTCGGCCTACGGCGTGCAGTACGCGTACGACACGTATTCGATCGCCAAAGGCACCGCCACGGCGCTGCTCAAGCAGGGGCTGGACAGCTGGTTCTTCCTGCAGGCGGATTATGCGTTTGGTGCGGCCCTGCAGGGCGATGCCGCCAGAATCGTCACCAGTCTGGGCGGCAAGGTGCTCGGCACGGTCAAACACCCGTTCCCGAGCAGTGACTTCTCGTCCTATCTGGTGCAGGCGCAATCCTCGGGTGCCAAGGTGATCGGTCTGGCCAACGCCGGTGGCGACTTCACCAATGCCGTCAAGCAGGCGCGCGAATTTGGCATCAAGCAGACCATTGCCGGCCTGCTGGTGTTCGACTCCGACATCAAGGCGCTGGGATTGCAGACCGCCCAGGGCATGAAGTTCACCACCGGCTACACCTGGGAACTGAACCCCGAGACCGAGGCATTCGGCAAGCGCTTCTTCGCCAGATTCCACGCCATGCCCACCATGGTGCATGCCGGTGTCTACTCCAGCACGATGCACTATCTGGAGGCGGTGAAGGCTGCCAATACCGACAACCCCGAAGCCGTGATGAAAAAGATGCGTGACACCCCGGTGAACGACTTCTTTGCCAAGGGCGGACGCATCCGTGAGGACGGCCGTTTCGTGCACGACATGTATCTGGTGGAAGTGAAGACCCCGGCCGAATCGAAGTCGACCTGGGATCAACTCAAGTTGCTGGCTACCATTCCGGGCGATCAGGCCTACCAGCCGCTGGCGGAAGGTCAGTGTCCGCTGGTGCGCAAGTGAGATGAGTGACATCCCGCTGCAGGCTGTGCTGTCGCAGGTGATGCTGGGGCTCAACAACGGGGCGTTCTACGCCCTGCTCAGCCTCGGGTTGGCCGTGATTTACGGCATGCTCGAAGTGGTCAATTTTGCGCATGGCGCGCTGTACATGATGGGCGCCTTTGGTGCGTTGATCGGACTCGAATACCTCGAAGCGTGGACCGGCATCCCGGGGCTGCGGCTGACCTTCTGGTGGGCACTGTTGCTGGTGCCCCTGGTGGTGGGCGCATTCGGCGTGTTGGTCGAAGCCCTGCTGCTGCGGCGCATCGCGCGACTGGAGCCGATTTACGGCCTGCTGCTGACCTTTGGTCTGGCGCTGATCCTGGAGGGCGTATTTGCCAATGGTTTCAGCGCTGCCGGTGAGCCCTACAACGGCAAACCCGAGGCGCTGGAGGGGGTGGTCAACCTGGGATTCATGTTCTTTCCAAGGTACCGCCTGTTTTCCATGCTGGTGGCCGTGCTGTCCTGCGTCGCCGTGTGGTGGGTGATCGAGCGCACCCGGTTGGGTGCACAACTGCGTGCCGGCACCGAGAATCCTGCCGTGACCAGTGCCTTCGGGATCAATGTGCCACGCCTGCGCAGCCTTACCTATTTTCTTGGCGCGGCGCTCGCCGGACTGGCGGGGGTGGTGGCAGCGCCGATCTACTCGGTGGGACCGCACATGGGCGCCGAACTGATCATCGTGGTATTCGCCGTGGTGGTGATTGGTGGCATGGGTTCGATCCTGGGGGCGGTGATGACCGGTCTGGCGCTGGGTGTGCTCGAGGGCCTGGTCAAGGTGGTGTACCCGCCAATGGCGAATACCGTGGTGTTCGTGATCATGGCGCTGGTGCTGCTGTGGCGGCCGGCCGGCCTGTTTGGACGGGAGGCCTGAGATGGCTGCCCTTCCGCAACACACCGCAGCCCGCCCGCAGCTGGCGGCCACACTCGCGCACCCCGCGGTCCAGTGGTTTTTGCTGCTGCTTGCCGGCCTGGGATTGCCATTTCTGGTCTACCCGGTGCTGGCCATGGAAATGCTGTGCTTCGCCCTGTTTGCCAGCGCGTTCAACCTGCTGATGGGCTACGCCGGCCTGCTGTCCTTCGGCCATGCCGCCTTTTTCGGCACGGGCGCCTATCTGTTCGGCTATGCCAGCAAGATGCTGGCATTTGGCCCGCTTGCCAGCCTTGCCTGCGGCACGCTGGCCGCCGCAGCGCTGGGTGTGGTGTTCGGCAGCATCGCCATCCGCCGGCAGGGTATCTACTTCGCCATGGTCACGCTGGCGCTGGCACAGATCGTGTATTTCGCGCTGGTGCAGGCGCCATTCACCGGGGGTGAAGACGGCATGCAAGGCATCCCGCGCGGCATGGTGTTCGGCATGTTCGACCTGCAGGGCGAACAGACCGTGCTGGGACAGACTGCGCCGTGGTGCCTCTATCTGCTCGTGCTGGTGCTTTGCCTGGCTGGTCATGCGCTGATCGCCAGGCTGCTGGCGTCGCCCACCGGTCTTGCCTTGCGCGCGGTGCAGGACCACGAGGCGCGCGCCCGCTCGCTCGGCCTGCAGGCTGACCGCATCAAATTCTGGGTGTTCGTCACCTCGGCTGCGCTGGCCGGCCTGGCCGGCGCCATGAAGGCGCTGGTGCTGGGACTTGCCTCGCTGACGGATGCGGCCTGGAACATGTCCGGCGAAGTGGTGCTGATGACCCTGATCGGCGGTGTCGGTACCTTGCTTGGACCGGCGGTGGGGGCGTTTTTCCTGCGCTATCTGCACCATGCACTGGCCGGGCTGGGTGGTTGGGTGACCGTGCTGATCGGTGCCATCTTCGTGATCTGCGTGCTGTTGTTCCGTCGCGGCATGGTCGGCGAATGGCGGGCTTGGCGAGGGGCCGCTCGCGTATAGTGCGGGCTTCCTCATTGCATCCGGAATTGTCGCCTTATGGCCCTGCGCGCCACCGTCTACAAGATCGAACTCCAGGTCAATGACCTCGATCGACAGGTGTTCGACAGCTACCCGCTGTCGCTGGCCTGCCATCCGTCCGAGACCGAGGAGCGGCTGATGGTGCGCCTGCTGGCGTTCGCCCTGCACGCCGGCGATGGCCTGGCATTCGGGCGCGGCATTTCAAGTGACGAGGACGCCACCATCTGGCAGCACGATCTGACCGGAAAGATGCTGGCGTGGATCGAGGTGGGGTTGCCGGATGAACGGCTGCTGCGGCGTGCCTGCGGACGTGCCGATCAGGTTGTGCTGTACACTTATGGCGGACGCTCGGCTGCACTTTGGTGGACGCAGAACGAGCCCTTGCTGGCAAAGCAGGACAATCTGACAGTGATCGATTTGCCTACCGAGTTCACCCAGGCGCTGGCTGCCCGCGCCGAGCGCAACGTGATCGTGCAGGTCACCGTGCAGGACCGCGAGGTATGGCTGAGCGTGGGTGAGCAGACGCTGCATGTGCTTCCTGATGTGCGCAAGGCAGCGGTCGAGCGTCGGCGCTGACCATAATGGGTGGGCAATGCACGATGAACAAGCGATGCAGGAGACCGGCATGAAAGGACGACAGGGTGTGATGATGCTTGCGGCCGTCGGTTTGCAGGCCTGCAGCCTGATACCGGAGCATCACGCGGCAACACCGCTGCCAATGTTGACTGCGTCACAGATGCTGGCTGCACAGGCGGCCGAACACCTTGCGCGCGCGCAGGCGCTGCAGGCGCAGCGCCTGCTGGTGCAGGCCGGTGATGAATATCGTGCCGCCCTGCAACTGCAGCCGGACTCGCGCGAGGCTGCCACCGGGCTTGCGAATGTGCTGGGGCAGAGCGGCCAGCTACGTCAGGCGCAGGCGCTGCTGCAGCAACTGGTGACGCGCTATCCGCAGGATGCGGGGCTGGCCAACAACCTGGGTTACGCGCTTTACCTGCAAGGCAACTATGCGCAGGCAGTCAGCGTGCTGACGCAGGCTGGCCAGCTCGAACCTGCAAACCAGCGCACCCAGAACAACCTGAGACTGGCAGAATCCGCGTTGCAACGTGCGGTGCACGAAGCGACACAAGCGGTCACGCCGGATCCCGTTCCTGCCGACGCCGCGCCGCTGCCCCGCCAGTCGGGCAGCCAAGCGGGCAGCCAGTCGGGTAGCCAGTCAGAGCCGACCCAGGAAGTGGCGATGGCCGTGTCAGAGCAGCAGGAACCGATCGGCCGGCTGGCACGCTGGGCTGACGCGCGGGTCCTGCCACTGCAATCCTCGCGTGCAGGCACGGCACCCGCGCATCGCACCCCGCTGGCGATGCCACTCGCCATGCTCAGGCCGCCGGCCGCGCCCGGCAGACATGCCGTGCCGGTTAAGAGTGCCCAGCAAGGCTTGTTGCGACTGTCGCTCGGGCTGGGTGTGGCAGGGGCTTATGTGGCGCACCCTGTACCGTTGGCGGCAGTCACGCCGGCAAGGATGCCGGGCAACCTGCACCTGCAGATGGCCACGACCTTTCCGTCGGCCCTGCAACTCAACTGGATGGTGGGACGCTCCGACGTGCGCAGCACGTCCGCTCCAACCGGTCGCCCGCGGATCGCTGGAAGCCACGCCCCAGGCTGACCGGCGCGCTTTAGTCGGGATAGGGCAGGGTACGCAACTGGTGTTCCGACGCCAGTTGTTGCGCCACCGGCTGCTCGGCAATGGTCGACACAAAAGGCGCGCGGGCCTGCAACTGCTGGAACGGAGCGGTTTGTGGTGCCGACTGTTGCGCCTGTGCCTGCTGGTCACTGTGCGTCGGGTAGGCTGCCGGCTGCGTGATGACTGGCGCGAGGGGGCTGGGTGCCTGTGGCGGCGGGGTGTTTGTCGATATGCCTGAGGTGATGGTGGATGGCGGTTGGCCCACCAGCGGTGCAAAATCGGCGGCGGTCCGGGTCAGCCAGGTCTTCACCCGCTGGCGTTCCAGAAATCCCAGCGCGCCATGCTCCTTTTCGGACGCATTGATCGCCGCCCAGAAGCTCAGGCTGAACTGGTCGATCTTTTGCATGGTCCCGTCGGGCAATTTGCGCAGTCGCACCACCTGCGCACCCCGATTGCGGGCACGCTGCAGTTCGCCGGAGGCTTCCAGCATGTCGAACGCCTCGCCGCGCAGTTCATTCAGCACGATCACCAGCTGCATGCGGCCACCGAACTGGTTGAGCAACCCGCGCAACAGATCGACACTGTCGCGGCCACAGTCCATCACATGCCAGTACTTGAGCTGCAGGGCCATGTCGCCAGCCAGTTCGATCAGGTTCGAATCTTCGATCCAGCGTGCCAAAAAGGCATGCGTTTGCGCAGCCAGATCGACCACCACCTGACGCTCCTGCGCCAGCGCCGCCTCGGCCACCCGGTCCAGCGCATCGTATTGATCCAGTACCACGGGCGTGGTGAACTCGGTGTAGAAGCGCAGCAGGGCGCCATGCGAGCGATCCGTATCGAAGCCTACGAATGGCAGGGCATTGTCGACCATGAATTGGGCAAGCAGACGCGCCACCACGGACTTGCCTACGCCGCCTTTTTCGCCACCAATGAAGTGGATCTGACTCATCACGCGTTTCCTTTTTGGTCGCTGGACACATGCGACATCGCATGCTGCACAGCGACAATAGCAGAAGCCATCGGCCTCGTGGGAGCGCCGGTGGGCTGGGCCGACGGGCCGATGCCCAGCGTGGCGAGGCGGGCCCGCAGTTCCTCGATCACCCGTTCCGGATGGGTGATCCAGTCCGCGGCAAAGCAACGCCAGACGATCCATCCGGCACGCTCCAGCACACGCTGACGGGCCATATCCTGCGCCCAGCGCTCGGGGCCATGATACTCGTCGCCATCGCACTCGATGGCGAGGCGGCGGTCGTTGGTTCCTTCCACCACCAGATCGATACGATGCACGCCCACCTGCACCTGCGGCACCACGCGAAACCCGTTACGCACCAGCGCCGTACACAGTTCGCGCTCGAAACTGCTGGTGCACCGCCCGATCAGCCCGGCCTGCGCCTGCACCGGGTCGACCACGGGCTCGGCGGTCTTGCCGAAGTGCTCCAGCAGGCCCAGCCGCAGGTCCTTTCCGCTCAGGTCGCTTGCCTGCACCGAGCGCACCAGGATCATGCGGTCGCGCGCGCGGCTGGCAGCCACGTTGAAGCGTTGCTCGAACATTGCGCCGGACAGCGCCCGCGCATTGGTCGGGTCGACCACCAGGCTCAGAAACAGGATATCGCGCTCGCTGCCTTGAAAGGTACGCGCATCGCCGCAGGCGAAATTCCGCCGTTGCAATTCAATCGGGTCGCAGCGGCTGCGCACCAGTGCGTCGATGGTCTTGGCTTGCTCGATGCCAAGCAGTGACACCACCCCCAGGGTGCGTCCCTGAAAGTGCGCATCTGCCAGCATCGTTTCGATTGCGCTGGTGATCGCTGCGGCTTCCGCCAGATTGCGGTCCTTGCTGTCGCGTTTGCCGTCCGCCACAAACATGTCGATCAGCGGTGGGTCAAGCCGTTCGGACTGGGTCGGCACGCGCAGCGGCTGGATCGCGCCACCGTAAAACGTGCGATTGGAATAGTCGATGATGGCCGGCACACAACGGAAGTGTTCGCGCAGCATGACCTGCTCGGCGGCAAACACCCGGGCAGCGAGGTCATACAGCGATTTTTCCGGGGTCATTTCCGTGCCGAAGGGCTGATCGGCAAGAAAGCGGTCACGCAATTCCTGGATGCGCTCCGCCGAAATGAAACCGCTGTCCGGCGACACCTGGCGGTCGTCCCCCACTACCAGGATTTTCTTGCCACGCAGCACGGCAGGCAGCGCCCACAGGTCCGACTGGCTGGCCTCGTCGACAATCACCAGATCGAAGCGGCCAAGTTCGGCCGGCAGCGACTCGGACACCCGCGCATGGCTCATGATCCAGCATGGCACGGCGCCGGCGGCATCCAGCATGGCTTCGCGTGCATCACGGCGATAACGCAGGGCGTTCGGTCCGGTGCCCTGGCCAATTTTGCGGATTGCCACGGCATAGCCGGCCAGCGCCTGCAGCACTTTTGGCGAAGCATTCCGCTTGGTCGCCAACCAGGCGGCCTGGGCGACCAGTTGAAGATACATTCTGGCGAGGTCGCTCTCCACGTCCTGGCGGCGTCGGGTCAGGGTGAGCAATTCGTCGTATCCGTCGATCTGCGTCAGATGACCGCGAATGCGCGACCAGGTCCAGGCAGCGCGCCAGTCATCCGGCAGCGCCGGATCCGGGGTGGTGCTGTCGGCCAGACTGGCATCACCTTCCCACTCGACGGTGCGCAAACGCAAGGCGAAGCGCGGCGCACCCGCCTGCTCTACCGCGTCGGCTGCGTCGCGAACGCACTGCAGGTCATCGGCGAGGCGCTCGATGCGGCGCAACTCGGCCAGCAGTTCTGCATAGCGGGCGACCACCCGCTCGGCACTCACCTCGGGGTGGCCCAATTGGCTGTCGATGAATCCGCGCAGACGTGCCGACACCGAACCACCGGTGCCTGCCAGCGATTCCTGCAAGGCACCCAGCCCGGCCACCGCCTGCGCCAGATCCGCCCGGGTGAGATGCCGCACCAGATGCTCGCGCACTGCATTCAGTTCTTTCACGCCACCGCGCAGCAGGTCGGCGGGCACGTGTTCAAATACCGCCTGCGCTGCTGCTGGCAACTGTACGTCTTCGGTATTGGCAATCGCCACTGCCAACTGCGCGGTCACCGCAATCTGCTCCGCCGTGCGCAGCGCATCGGTGCCTGCCTGCAGGAGCGGCAGCTCCAACGTACCGGCGAACTGGTTCCAGCGCACCGTGAACGACAGGATCTGATCGCGCAGGTCCACAAAGCGCAGCACATGACGCCAGTCGTCCGGCGTGGCGGGGGCGAGGCCAGCCACCCGGATAGCCGCCAGTTGGGCCTTGAGCTCGGCGCTGGCAATCGTCATCAGGCCGAGCGGCTTGCCGGTCTGGGTGGCGCGGGTGAGCGCCTCGCGCAAACGCGGGTTGTTGAAACCACTGTCCGGCAATTCCACCGGCCGCTTGAGAAAATCGAGCCTGGCCTCACTCAGTGCCGTGACGTCAGTGGACAGTGCGGCGAAGGCCGCCAGTTCTGCGGAGAAGGTCACATTGCGGCTCTTATGGCGTAACGCCAGTGCCCAGGGGGCCTGCGCCGCTTCCAGCTGTTCCACGCGCTGGATGGCTGCCTCCAGCTGTGGCAACAAGGCATGGGCTGCCGCCAGCACACTTGCGGTGGTGGACTGCAGGGGCAGCAGCTCGCCGCGGGTCACCTCACCTTCGATCGTGCGGATCTGCGCAAGCAGGCCGTGAAGCGCGGCGATTTCGGCCGAACCTGGCAGCTGGTCGGCGCGCGGCGTGCGCAACAGCAGATAGGGCAGGTCGCGTCCGATTCGACGCCGGGCCGCACGCAGCCGGGTCTCGGCATCGGTATCGAGCGGTGGGGCGTGATGATCAAGCAGGCTCAGCGTATCGTCAAACCACCCGTGGCGGGCGGCCTCGCTGACGTAGCGGGTGGCCAGCGCGTGCGTGGCGATGCGCACGCCATCCAGGTCGGCACCGGACAATTGCTGCATGGCGATCGCGTCAATACGCTGGTCGACCGCACGTATGTCCTCGTGCGCAGTCTCGATGGTGGCGCGCAACAGGTCGAGGTTTTCGCGTGCCTGCTCAGGCTGCAATTGCGACAGCCGATGCTGGATGATGGCCACCGCCGCCTCGAACTGGCGCACGCTGCGGCGGTCGCTGGCGAGCAGGCCCACGGTTAGCGGGCGCACCTCGGCCGGGATTTTCTGTTGCAGCACGCGCAGGGCGGTCTCGCCGCGCGCTGTGACCAGCACACGCCGACCGGTGGCCAGGTAATGACAGATGATGTTGGCGATGGTGTGCGTCTTGCCGGTGCCGGGTGGTCCCTGCACCGTCACGCCAGCCGCGTGTTCCAGCCGTTGCGCGATGGTCACCTGCTCCTGATTGTAGGGCAGCGGAAAATACAGGTCCTGCGCTGTGCCACTGAGCGGGTCGCTGCGGCTGGATACCCCACGGAAATTCACCGCGACCGGCTGGTTGGCCAGCTCGGCGGGGGGCGTGACCAGCGCCGCCGGGCCGGGCGGCAGCGGGCCTTCCCCGGCCAGATGCTCCTGCAGGCGGAGCACATCCTCGGTGAGGTAGCTGGTGGCGCGCGGTCGCACGAACAGCGCCCAGCGATCTGTCACGACCAGATGGTCACCAGCCACCGGCACTGGCACGGCGGCGTCCGCCATGATGCGATACACCCCCTCGCTGTCCAGCGAGCCGGCCACCATCCGCAGTACGTCCTCGAAGCTGCTGGCATCAAAAGGATTGACCGGGCGGTCCTGCGTGCGCATCAGTTGGGCACGGCAGGCCGTATCAAGGTCGCTGGCTCCCGGAATCTGGCTTGCGATGTAGGCGTCCAGCTCCAGCACGGTATCCGTGGCACGCGGACGCAGTTCGATGGCCAGACTGCGCTCATCGAGGTTGATTTCCATTGCCTGGGTCAGCACCGGGTATTCCAGCGGGATCGGGCCATCGGGGTGCGGCAGTCGCCAGCTGGCAATACCGATACCCCACACCAGTTCCTGCGGCTTGGCCGTTTCGTCAGCCTCGAGCTGGTGCTGCAGCGCAAACAATTCGCCATACAGGGCGATGGTGCGGCGGCGTGGCAGCTCGGCGTTGGCCCAGACCAGCCAGGCATCGGTGTAGCTTGCCAGGATGGCGCGGCCTTGGGGTGCCGCGTAGTCCAGCAGGGAGGGCAGCGGTCCCTCGGGATCGGCGCTCACCTGCAGCAAGTCCTGCTGTTCGGTCGGCACGTCTGGCGGCGCCACCGGATCCAGTCGCGCCACGCGCAGCCAGATGTGATCGCCGGCCTCGAGCAGATTGAATTCCACCCCAGGCAGGTTGATCAGCGCCTGCGGACGTTTGACGAAGATACCGCTGGCTGGCATCCGATAGGAACGCGGGTTGATGTCGCGCGCCTGCTCGATGATGTACTCAAGCAGGCGGTGCAGCAGGTTGCGCGGGTCGGTCACAAGGTGCTCCGGAGGACTAGGCAACGGAAAAGAAAAAAGGCCACCCGGAGGGATGGCCTGCCCGCAGGAATGCTACCCGACGGGCAGGGCATCGGCAACCGCACCAAGGGTCGCCGAGCGCTGAAAAATGGCTGGCAGACACGATCTGTACCTGAGTCACTGGCCAACTTGCACGACAGGTTTAAGCCGAGCCTGTCGGTCTGGGGGATTCAAAAAGTGACCTCCGGCGAAGCGTCCGTTCAAGTCGTTGACCTGACCCAGTCAGGCTGAAACTGCTGAATCTGCTCTGCTTCAGCGTCCGGCACGCCAGCCTCGCGCGCAAACTTCGGCCACCTGGCCACTGCGTCGCATACCTTTTGGAGCCTATCGCGAGGTGACGAGACGTCGTAGGTTTTGGCGAATTCAATCAGGTCTTCCGCTGTTATGCCCCACTCCTTT
Source organism: uncultured Ferrovum sp. (assembly GCA_903893215.1). GTDB lineage: Bacteria > Pseudomonadota > Gammaproteobacteria > Burkholderiales > Ferrovaceae > CAIVHB01. Next base: position 37,075 of record CAITLJ010000019.1, read on the forward strand.
CCCCCGAGCCTCATCTGATGCGTTTGCGTCCATTTTCCCGTCGCCGGGTTGTGGGAAAAGCAAGCGTCATAGGCTGGCGCCAGATTCCACTTTCCCGCCTTGTCCATCAAGAACGCGAGATTTTTCGTGTGGTCGTCGCAGTTGACCGCGGCAATGTTGAACGCGCACCGGGTCCAAGCCTGGGCTACAGCCGTTGCGTCCAACTTAAGCCCAAGCACGGCCCGCATGTACTGGTCGTAACTATGGATACGCGGCATGTTGAAGTCCAGGTGCATCAGAGCACAGAGAGACTGCATGTGCAGCTTCTCGTTGCCAATGCGGTCAAATCGCTTGGTCATAAAGTGAGCGCGGCCACCCTCTTCGAGGATTTTGCAGTCACTCATGTCCACCCCAGCTTCAAGCGCCATCAGATAGTGGGCGTATTCAACCCGCCCGAATCCTGCGGTGGTTCCGAGCTGTCCGTCGGCGCCGACGTCAAATTTCAGCAGCCAGTGCTCAAAGCCTTCGGGAACGTCAAATTGACCCGAGACTACCTGTTCGGTCTTCTGGTTCCAGCCGATTACGGCTTTGGCCCGCGCGCCGCCTGCTGAGCTTCCGATGTCGATAATGTCTTGAGCGATTGCAGAGAACTCACCTTTGAGAGCTCGTCTCGCGTCTTCGACAATTTGCGCCATATCAAGAGGTACCGATGCCGCATCGCCTCGCAGGTCTTGCTCTGCGGGCTCAAATTCCAGGGCGCCCATGCTTCGGCGTCCGACATTAAGCAGCCGCTGGAGCGTGGTGACGTCTGTCTTGCTGGTACCTTTTCGAGCAAGATATTCGTCAATCAGCGCATTGCCGAATTTATCGGGGAGCGCGTCAGCCAGCAGGCCTGGAAGACCGTGGAACGTTTCCGTGGCCAGCGTTGGAAACCTGAACACACGCCGGGATTTCAGCTTCATCAGCAAAGGAGCCACTTCGAGTCCTGACGCCTCGAACTCAGGTGCAAAGCTAAAATCATAGAACCCGGGCTTTCCCGCCGCAGGGGCTACCGCACCCACGAACTTCCCGAACATGTTCACCCTGACAACCTTTACGTCAGCCATTTTGGCTATCCCCTGATTTTTCTCGGCGCGCGCTTGCGAGCCTGCTTCGCCCGTTTTTCCTCTTGTGCCAGTATGTCTAGCGGGCCGGGTAGCGCCGGGTCGGGGACGAGGGTTATCGCGTTTTCCAAGAGGTTCGTCGCCCGCAGAATTGCGATAAGGTTTCTCAAGGTAATTGCTCCAGTCTTTTCGAAGCGCTTCAGGGGTGTCAGCCCAATCCCGCTAGCCTCGGCAAGGTCCAGCTGGGACATGCCGGCACCGTTCGGCGAGATGCGCCAGGCCTTGACGGCCTCGGCGATGCGCAGGGCCACTTCGTCGTTGCTGAGCTGATACGCATCCATAGGCTAAAATTAGTCCGTTATGTTGGCTTCGTGCAGTTAATAGTCTAATATTAGACCAATGACGTTGTCGCATCAAGCCGGCGGGCTAAATTTAGTCTGTTATGTCTTTGTTCGGCAGGTAACGGGCTATTTTTAGCCTGTTAGCGTGTCGAAGCGCTCAGATTGGGCCCGAGCCACCTGGTGGGGCCACGGGCGTCGAGTGAGCCGCAGGGTTGGGGGGGGGGCCTCGCTCTCGAACCCCACCATTGTCCACACGAACAACTTCTACCCTTGTGTATGACTACCCAAAATCTGCTAAGCGTTTTGCTAACAAACGCTGCCATGCGGCCACAAAACAAAAAGCCTCAACGACTCGCATCGTTGAGGCTTTGTGTCTACAGCGTATTTGTTGGCTCCCCGACCTGGGCTCGAACCAGGGACCTGCGGATTAACAGTCCGTCGCTCTACCGACTGAGCTATCGAGGAATCGCTAAAAACGAAATTCTAGTATGACCAAAGTATCGAGTCAATACCTGCGGTCAAAATTGCGGTGTTACAGCACGGCTGCGATGGCGGTCACAATCGCGTCGATGTTTTTCTCGTTCATGGCAGCCACGCAGATGCGGCCACTGTCTACGGCATAGACCGAAAACTCGGCGCGCATCCGTTCTACCTGCGCCTTGTTCAGGCCCGAGAACGAGAACATGCCGTTCTGGCGGGCAACAAAGCTGAAGTCATGGCCAGGGGCCGCCACCTGCAGCTTTTCGACAAACAGGGTACGCATGCGCTTGATGCGGTCGCGCATGCCGGCCAGTTCGCTTTCCCACATGCCACGCAGGTCATCGCTGCCCAGGATGGCGGCCACCACCTGCGCGCCGTGCGCCGGCGGGTTGGAGTAATTGGTGCGCACGATGCGCTTGAGTTGCGACAGCGCGCGCTGGGCATCCTCCTTGTTGGCGGTGACCAGCGAGAAGGCCCCGACGCGTTCCCCATAAAGCGAGAATGACTTCGAGAACGAGTTGGATACCAGCAGCGGACGACGGGTCTCTGCAAAGCGGCGGATCACGGCACCGTCGTCGTCGATGGTGTTGCTGAAGCCCTGATAGGCCAGATCCAGGAAGGGGATCAGGTCGCGCTGGCCGATCACCTCGATCACCTGGTCCCACTGTTCGGTGCTGAGGTCGACGCCGCTGGGGTTGTGGCAGCAGGCATGCAGTACGATCACGGTGCCCGGCTTGGCACTGTTCAGCGCATCGATCAGGCCGGTGAAATTCACGCCGCGGGTCGCCGCGTCGTAGTACGGATAATTTCTTACCGTGAAGCCTGCGGCTTCAAACAGCGCACGGTGATTTTCCCAGCTCGGGTCGCTGATCCAGACTTCGGAATCCGGGCTGAAGCGGGCCAGGAAGTCGGCGCCGATGCGCAGGCCGCCCGTGCCTCCCAATGCCTGCACGGTTACCGTGCGCCCTTCGGTCACCGCGGTCGAACTGGCGCCAAACACCAGTGCCTGCACATGACGGTCGTACACCACCAGGCCGTCGATCGGCAGGTAGGAGCGGGGGGAGGGGATCTGTGCCAGCTTGGCTTCGGCCTGACGCACGCACTCCAGCAACGGCACCTTGCCGTTCTCGTCGGTGTACACGCCAACGCCAAGATTGACCTTGCGCGGATTGGTGTCCTGGTTGAAGGCTTCGGTAACGCCAAGGATGGGGTCACGCGGGGCAAGTTCGACGTGGGAGAGCAGGGTAGAGGCAGCGGTCATGGTGGGTCGGACGCGAATGGATCAGGTTGGAAGAGACTCGGACGAGCAGGCGCTTCACGCGTGCTACACTGAGACGTTGCAAGAGCAACATTAAATGCTATCACAAGTGGTTGAAACTTTTCCGGACAGTCCGTTCCGCTTGCATCTGCCGTTCCAGCCGGCTGGCGACCAGCCGCAGGCGATCGCCAAGCTGGTCGAGGGCATCCACGACGGGCTGCAGTTCCAGACCCTGCTCGGGGTGACCGGCTCGGGCAAGACCTTCACCACCGCCAATGTGATCGCCCGGATCGGGCGGCCCGCCATCATCATGGCACCCAACAAGACCCTGGCGGCGCAACTCTATGCCGAGATGCGCGAGTTCCTGCCGGAGAATGCGGTCGAGTACTTCGTCTCGTACTACGATTATTACCAGCCCGAAGCCTACGTGCCCTCGCGTGACCTGTTCATCGAGAAGGACTCGAGCATCAACGAGCACATTGAGCAGATGCGGCTGTCGGCGACCAAGTCGCTGCTGGAGCGGCCGGACTGCGTGATCGTGGCCACGGTCTCCGCCATCTACGGTATCGGCAACCCCGAGGACTACCACAAGATGGTGCTGCATCTGCGCGAGAAAGAGCGGGTTGATCAGCGCGCCATTATCAAGCGCATGACCGAAATGCAGTACACGCGCAACGATGTGGAGTTCAAACGGGGTACGTTTCGCGTGCGCGGCGAAGTGATCGACGTGTTTCCCGCGGAGAACAGTGATACGGCCATCCGCATCAGCATGTTCGATGACGAACTGGAGACCCTCACGGCGTTTGACCCCCTCACCGGGCAGACGCTGCAACGCGTCGGGCGGTTCACCCTGTACCCCTCCAGTCACTATGTCACCCCGCGCCAGACCACGCTGGACGCGGTGGAGACGATCAAGCTCGAACTGTCCGAGCGTATGAGCTATTTCGCCCGCGAGCAGAAGCTGATCGAGTTGCAGCGGATCGAGCAACGCACCCGCTTCGACCTGGAGATGATGGCCGAAATCGGCTTCTGCAAGGGCATCGAAAATTATTCGCGACATCTCTCCGGCCGTCCGCCCGGGGCGCCGCCGCCGACCCTGCTTGAGTACCTGCCAAAGCACTCGCTGATGTTCATCGACGAGAGTCACGTCACCGTGACCCAGGTGGGCGGTATGTACAAGGGGGACCGGTCGCGCAAGGAGAACCTGGTCAATTACGGCTTCCGCCTGCCTTCGGCACTCGACAACCGGCCGCTGCGTTTCGACGAGTTCGAGCGGCTGATGCCGCAGACCGTGTTCATTTCCGCCACACCGGCCAGTTACGAGCACGAGCATTCCGGGCAGGTGGTGGAGCAGGTGGTGCGGCCCACGGGCCTGGTGGATCCGGTGATCGAGGTGCGGCCGGCACAGAAGCAGGTCGACGACCTGCTCTCGGAAGTGAAGATCCGCACCACGGCCGGCGAGCGGGTGCTGGTCACCACGCTGACCAAGCGCATGGCCGAGGACCTGACCGATTATCTGGGTGACCATCAGGTCAAGGTGCGCTACCTGCACTCCGATGTGGATACGGTGGAACGGGTGGAAATCATCCGCGACCTCCGCCTGGGCGTGTTTGACGTACTGGTGGGTATCAACCTGCTGCGTGAAGGTCTGGACATCCCGGAAGTCTCGCTGGTGGCCATTCTCGATGCCGACAAGGAAGGTTTCCTGCGCTCGGAGCGTTCGCTGATCCAGACCATCGGCCGCGCTGCCCGTCATCTGAACGGCAAGGCCATCCTCTACGCCGACAAGGTGACCGACTCCATGAAGAAGGCGATCAGCGAGACCACGCGGCGGCGTGACGTGCAGATCGCGCACAATCTGGAGCATGGCATCACACCGCGCGGCGTGCAGAAACGCATCAAGGACATGATCGAGGGCATTTACGATCCGGATGCGGCACGCGACGGGATCAAGGCAGCGCAGGATGAGGTGCGTTACGAGTCAATGACCGAGAAACAGCTGGGGTCGGCGCTGAAAAAACTCGAGAAGGACATGCTCGAGGCCGCGCGCAACCTGGAATTCGAGCGCGCCGCCAAGCTGCGTGATGAACTCAAGGCCCTCAAACAGCGTCTGTTCGTGTCTGGCGAATGAATGCAGCCCAAAGCGCTGAGCAATATCAATGTTTCGAGGAGCACCATCGCAATGAAATGGGTCACCCTGGGAGTACTCACCATGTGTTTTTTCCATACCACGGCCAATGCCGCGGACAGCAAGCCCTCCGGCGTTGATCAGCGCTATGTCGATGTCTCGGTGCGACCGCAGGATGACCTGTTCACGTATGCCAATGGCAAGTGGCTGCGCGACGTGCCGATTCCTGCCGACCGTGGCCGGTTCGGTGCCTTCGACCAGTTGCGCGACCAGTCGGAAGCCAATGTGCGTGCCATCATCGAAGGGCTGACGGCGCGCCATGACCTTCCGGCAGGCAGCGACGCGGCAAAGATTGCTGCCCTTTACCAGAGCTTCATGGACGAGGCAGGTATCGAGCAACGCGACGCCAGGCCGCTGCTGGCCCTGTTCACCCGCATCGATGCTGCCAAGTCGCGAGCGCAGATGCCAGCACTGCTCGCCGACCTGGGCCGGCAGGGCATCACCACCCCGGTAGGTATGGGGGTGGAACAGGACGCGCGCGATTCCACCCGCTATCTGCTGCATGTGGTGCAGGACGGTACGGGACTGCCGGACCGCGATTACTACCTCAAAGCCGACGATCAAAAACTGAGCGCCGTACGCGCCGCCTATCAGACATTCATTGCCCACACGTTCGGCATGCTCGGTTTGCCTGACGCGGACCAACAGGCGGCCAGGGTGGTCGGGATCGAAACCGCGCTCGCGCGCGTGCAGATCACCAAGGTAGCTCTGCGCGACCCGGTCAAGACCTATAACAAAATGAGCGTTGAAGACTTACAGAAGCGCGCGCCAGCCTATGACTGGCCGGCCTTGCTGGAAGCCAGTGGCATCCCCGCCAGTCAGACCCATGAGCTGATCGTGGTTACGCCTTCGTTTTTTGATGACAGCTCGCGGGTGCTGGCCGAGTTGTCGATGGACGACCTGCGCACCTACCTGAAATGGCAATCGGCCCGCGCCCTGATGCCTCTGCTCAGCAAGCGGTTTGTCGACGCGCACTTCGATTTCTATGGCAAGACCCTGCGTGGTGTGCCGGAAAACCGCCCGCGCTGGAAGCGCGGCGTCGAGATGGTCGAGAAGGGGCTGGGCGAAGCCGTGGGCCGGGAATATGTGGAGCGGCATTTTCCGCCGCAGGCCAAGGCACGCATGGACGCTTTGGTGGCCAACCTGATGACGGCCTACCGTCAGAGCATCGACAACCTGTCGTGGATGACGGCAGCCACCCGCACGGCCGCACAGGCCAAGCTTGCCAAGTACACCGTGAAGATCGGTTATCCGGTGCGCTGGCGCGACTATACCCGGCTGGAAGTGCAGGCCAACGATCTGGTCGGCAATTACGCGCGGATCGAAGCCTTCGAGACCGATCGTCACCTCGCACGGTTGGGCAAGCCGGTAGACCGCGACGAATGGGGCATGACACCGCAGACGGTCAACGCCTACTACAACCCCGGCATGAACGAGATCGTCTTTCCGGCGGCCATCCTGCAGCCGCCATTCTTTGATTTCCAGGCGGATGACGCCGTCAATTACGGCGGGATTGGCGCAGTGATCGGTCATGAAATCAGCCACGGCTTCGATGATCAGGGCAGCCAGTTCGACGGCGACGGCAATCTGCGCGACTGGTGGACCAGCGAGGACCACACCCGGTTTGCGGCCCGGACTGATCGGCTGGTGGCCCAGTACGAACGCTACGAGCCAGTTCCAGGCTACAAGGTCAACGGCAAGCTCACCCTGGGTGAGAACATTGCCGACAATTCCGGCCTGGCCATCGCGTACAAGGCCTATCACCTGTCGTTGGGTGGTAAGGACGCGGCGGTGATCGACGGCATGAGTGGTGATCAGCGCCTGTACATGGGCTGGGTGCAGGTCTGGCGCGGCAAGGCGCGGGAATCCGAAGCCATCCGGCTGATCAAGGTCGACCCGCACTCGCCGGCCGAGGTGCGTGGCAATGGCACCCTGGTCAACCAGCCGGGCTTTTACGAAGCCTTCGGTCTGAAGCCGGGTGATCGTCTGTACCTGCCGCAAGATCAACGGGTGACCATATGGTAAGCAGCGCCGACGTACGGGGGCGACGGTGTGCGCGCTGGCTGGCGCGCGTGACAGGCAGTGCGGCGTTTGCGCTGATGCTGCAGCTCAACGCGATGGATCCGGCCTGTGCTGCAGACAGCAAACGGATCGGCATCTCGCCCGACTGGATGGACCCCGCCGTTTCGCCACGTGCCGACCTGTTTCAGGCGGCCAACGGGCGCTGGCTGGCCACCCATCCGATCCCGGCCGACCGGTCCACTTACGGCATCGATGCCTATACGCAGGAGCAGACGCTGCTGCAGTTGCGCGCCCTGGTTGAGGAACTGACCGCTCGCACCGATTTGGCACCGGGTAGTGACGATGCCCGGCTGGCCGATCTTTACCGTGATTTCATGGACGAGGCCGGCGCCGATCGTCTGGGGCTGCAGCCGGTGCAGCCACTGCTTGCCATCGTTGACCAGCTGCAGTCACGCACGCAGCTCGGTAGCGTGTTTGGCCAGGTCGCCGCCGCTGGCGTGCAGGTGCCGGTGGAACTGGATACGGTGGCGGATGAGCGGCAGAGCAGCCGCTACGCCGTCCATCTTTCCCAGGCTGGCTTGTCCTTGCCGGACCGCGATTACTACCTTCTCAACGACGCGCGCCTGCGCGGCATCCGCAAGCAGTTTCTGCCTTACGCCGCCGCTCTGCTGGTACGCGGCGGCGTTGCGGTGGCGCAGTCCGATGCAGCAGCCCGACAGGTGCTGGCCTTCGAGACCAGGCTTGCGGCGCTGCAGTGGTCGCGCGTGCGCAACCGCGATCCGCTCCGGGTTTACAATCCGCGCTCGCTGGTCGCCCTGCAGCGCATGGCACCCCACCTGGACTGGCCCACGCTGCTCGGCGCACAGTTCGTGCCGACGGACCCCGGCACGCTGATCGTGGCGCAACCCGACTTCATTGTCGGCCTGGATCGGCTGCTCGCCCATACCCCCCTGTCCGTGATCCGCAATGCACTGCGTGTGCAGGTGTTGCGATCGGCCGCGCCTTGGCTGGATGCCGATACGGTCGCCTTGTCCTATGCGTTTGAAGCCGGCGTGCTGCGTGGCGTACCGCAACAACAACCGCGCTGGAAGCGCGGTCTCAACCTGCTGGAGGCCACCTACGGTGAGGCGCTTGGACGGCTGTATGTCGAGCGGCACTTTCCGCCACAGGCCAAGGCCGGTGTGCAAGCCGTGGTGGATCACCTGATCACCGCCTATGCCGACAGCATTGCACAGCTTGACTGGCTGGCACCGGCCACCCGCACCGAAGCCCTGTCCAAGCTGCGCCAGATTCGCCCCAAGCTCGGCTATCCGGTTCGCTGGCGTGATTACAGCGCCTGCCAGGTCAAGCCCGGCGACCTGTTCGGCAATGTGCAGCGTGCCGGTCGCTGCGACATGCAACGGCGCAATGCGCGGCTGCGCGAGCCGGTGGACCGGGATGAATGGCAGATGACGCCGCAAACGGTGAATGCCTACTACGAACCCACCCTGAACGAGATCGTGTTTCCAGCGGCTCAACTGCAGGTGCCGTACTTTGACGTCGCCGCGGATGATGCGGCCAATTACGGCAATATCGGCTTTGTGATCGGTCATGAGCTGTCGCATGCGTTCGATGACCAGGGCAGCCAGTTCGATGGGCAGGGCAACCTGCGTGACTGGTGGACGCCCGCTGATCACCGTCAGTTTGTTACCCGCACCGCAGCGCTGGTTGCGCAATACGACGCACTGATTCCCTTGCCGGGCAGTCATGTCAACGGACAGCTCACGCTGGGCGAAAACATTGCGGACAATGTCGGGCTGACGATTGCCTGGAAAGCCTGGCAGGCCAGCCTGCAGGGTCACGAGGCTCCGGTGATTGACGGCTTGACGGGTGCACAGCGCTTTTTTATCAGTTACGCGCAAAGCTGGTTGGGCGAGGTACGCGAGGAAGAAGAGCGCCAGCGCCTGAAGACCGACCCGCATGCACCGCTTGCGGTGCGCACCAACCAGACGGTGCGCAACCAGGATGCCTTTTACGAAGCTTTTGGCGTGCAGCCAGGCGACCCGATGTGGCTGCCACCTGCCCAGCGAGTGCATCTCTGGTGAACATGGCTGGTTATCTGCGGCTGTTGTTTCTGGCCGCAGTCTGGGGAAGTTCCTTCCTGTTCATGCGCCTGGCCGTGCCGGTGGTGGGGGCCGGCACAGTGGTGTTCAGTCGTCTGGTGCTGGCCAGCGTATTCCTGACCGTGGTCTGCCGCCTGGCCGGCCAGCCACTGTTGTGGCGTCAGTATTGGCGCAATTACCTGTTGCTGGGTCTGCTCAACACCGGACTGCCTTTTCTGCTGTTTGGCCTCGCCGCCGAACGGCTGCCGGCGGGCTTGCTGTCGATTCTGAATGCCACCACCACCCTGTGGGGTACGGTAGTCGGGGCGATCTGGGCGCGATCAGGACTCACACCGTTGACTGTGGCAGGTCTGGCACTTGGTTTTCTGGGTGTCGCCGGGCTGGCCGGGCTCGATCCGGCAGCGGTGCAGCAGGGCGCGCCAGTCGCCATCCTGTGTGGTCTGACTGCCACGCTTTGTTATGGCCTGGGTGCCACGGCCACCCGCTTCGGACCGAAGATTCCGCCACTTGCCACCGCGCAGGGCAGCGTCGGGGCTGCCACCTTGATGGTGTTGCCAGTGCTGTGGTTGGATCCGCCACACATGGTGCCGGGTCCCACTGTGCTGGCGGCTTTGCTGGCACTTGGCCTGCTCTGCAGTGGCGTGGCCTACATGATTTATTTTGACCTGCTGGCCCGTTATCGGGCGCAGCAGGTGCTGAGTGTGGCGTTTCTGATTCCCTTGTTCGGCCTGTTATGGGGATGCCTGTTTCTGGGAGAACAGGTGGGGTGGAGCACACTTTGGGGGGGCGCAGCGGTGCTTGGCGGTACTGCCTTGGTGAATCGGGCACAACGCACCTGACCTGCCAGTCATGCTGTATATTCATACAGTATGACTGATGCACCTCTACCTACCGATGCCTTGTCCGCAGCACAGGTCAACGTCGCCGTGCCGGACTACGCCGAACTGCATTGCATGAGCAATTTCAGTTTTTTGCGCGGTGCTTCGCACCCGGAAGAACTGGTGGCGCAGGCGCATCAGCTGGGCTATCGCGCCATCGCCCTGACCGATGAATGCTCGCTGGCCGGCGTGGTGCGTGCTCACGGCGAAGCCAGGCGGTTGGGCATCCAGTTGCTGATCGGAGCCGAATTTCGCTTTCCATGGATACCGGGAGGTTCCGCGCTACCCGACTGGCAACTGGTGGTGCTCGCCACAGACCGGGCTGGCTATGGCCGGCTGTGTGCCCTGATCACCCTGGCGCGACGGCGCGCACCCAAGGGTCAATACCAGATCACACTGGACGATCTGGCGGATGGCCTGCCCGGATGTCTGGTGATCTGGTACCCGGACCTGGCGGAGGCCGGTCAAGGGCACGCGTACGATGACCTGTTCGAGCAGGCGCTGTGGCTGGCCGACCGGTTCCAGGGTCGATCATGGCTGGGATGTGAGGAGTTCGGCCTGGCGGGCCGGGCACAGCGCGACCTGACCCGCCAGGCGCTGGCACTGTATGCCGCCATGCCACTGGTGGCCAGCAACGATGTGCATATGCATCGGCGCAGCCGGCGCGTGTTGCAGGACACCTTGACTGCAGTGCGGCTTGGCAAGCCGCTGGCACAAGCCGGGTATGCACTGTTTCCCAATGGTGAGCGCCACTTGCGAACGCGCGCACGGATTGCGCGCATCCACCCGCCAGGACAGGTGGCTGCCACGTTGGAAATTGCCGCGCGTTGCGATTTTTCGCTCGAACAGTTGCGTTACGAATATCCGGAAGAACTGGTGCCATCCGGCCTGACGGCCACCGAACATCTGCGCATGCTCACCGAAGCCGGCTTTCAGCGCCGTTTCGCCAATCTGGCCGAACAGGACAGTGCCCGCCATCAAAAGGTGCGTGCACAGATTGCCCATGAACTGGCCTTGATCAGCGAACTGGGCTACGAGCCATTTTTCCTCACCGTACATGACATCGTGCGCTTTGCCCGCAGCCGCGGCATCCTCTGCCAGGGGCGTGGTTCTGCGGCCAATTCTGCGGTCTGTTTTTGCCTGGGCATCACCGAAGTCGATCCCGCACGCATGGAAATGTTGTTCGAGCGTTTCGTGTCGCGCGAGCGCAAAGAGCCACCAGACATCGACGTGGACTTTGAACACGATCGCCGCGAAGAGGTCCTGCAGTACCTTTATGCCAAGTACGGTCGAGAACGCGCTGCGCTGGCCGCTACGGTCATCTGCTATCGGCCACGCAGTGCAGTGCGCGATGCCGGCAAGGCACTCGGTTTTGATGCCGGACAGGTGGATGCCCTGGCGCGAGCACTGGCCTGGTGGGATGGTGCACGGGTGGCCGATGAACGGATCATCGAAGCTGGCCTGGATCCGCAGTCGCCCGCGTTACGGCGCCTGATGCAGGTGGTCAATGCACTGGTCGGCTTTCCGCGGCACCTGTCCCAGCATGTGGGGGGATTCGTGATCTCGCGCGGACCGCTGTCCGAACTGGTGCCAGTGGAAAATGCCGCAATGGCAGGGCGCACCATCATCCAGTGGGACAAGGATGATCTGGATGCGCTGGGACTGCTCAAGGTGGATTGTCTGGCGCTTGGCATGCTGTCTGCGCTGCGCCGGGCGATGAACCTGGTTGGTGGATTGCAGGGCCGTCCCTTCGGCCTGGCCGATATCCCGGCCGAGGACCCGGCGGTGTATCGCATGCTGTCGCAGGCGGACTCGGTCGGCGTGTTTCAGGTGGAGTCACGCGCACAGATGGCCATGCTGCCGCGCCTGCAGCCACGCACGTACTACGATCTGGTGATCCAGGTGGCGATCGTGCGTCCAGGACCGATCCAGGGGGGCATGGTGCACCCGTATCTGCGCCGGCGCCGCGGACTGGAACCGGTGGCCTATCCCAGTGTGGAAGTGCAAGCGGTACTCAAACGCACGCTCGGTGTGCCGATTTTCCAGGAACAGGTGATGCAGCTGGCCATTGTGGCGGCCGGCTTTTCGCCGGGAGAAGCCGACCAGTTACGCCGTGCCATGGCCGCCTGGAAACGCAAGGGCGGCATGCAGCCCTATCGTGAGCGCATCCTGTCCGGCATGCTGGCGCGCGGGTATCAACAGGCCTTTGCCGAGCAGATCTTTCTGCAGATCGAGGGCTTTGGCGAATATGGTTTTCCGGAATCGCATGCCGCCAGTTTTGCCTTGCTGGTCTATGCATCGGCGTGGCTGAAATGTCATTACCCGGCAGCTTTTACCTGCGCCTTGCTCAATTCCTTACCGATGGGCTTCTATTCTGCATCGCAACTGGTGCAGGACGTGCAAAGGCATGGCGTGACGGTATTGCCGCCCCGGGTGGAAACCAGCCAATGGGAGAGCGTGCTGACCGCAGAGCGTGCCATCCTGCTGGGGCTGCATCGCATTCAGGGGCTGGGACAGGATGCAGCTATCCGTTTGTTGGCGGCGCGTTCCGCACAGCCTTTCCGCGATGTGCAGGATCTGGCCCGGCGTACGCTGCTCAACCGAGGTCATCTGGAAGCGCTGGCAGCGGCCGATGCCCTGGCCGGGCTGGCAGGTCACCGCCATGCAGCACGCTGGGCGGTGCAGGCGGTCGAGGCGCCTTTGCCATTGTTTGCCCACCTGGAGGAAGCCGGCATGGCGGGAGCTGGAGCTGGAGCCTTAGCCCGAGCCGAAGCTGGAGCCGAAGCTGGAGATGGAGTCGGAGCTGCCAGCATCAGCGAGGACGCAGGCGACTCCGCGTATCTGCCGGCACCGCGTGAGGGACGCGACATTCTGGCGGATTATGCCGCTTTGGGCCTGACCCTGCGCCGCCATCCGCTTGCCTTGCTGCGGGAGCGCATGCGCGAACAGCGCTTGCTCAGTGCCAGCGAATTGTTGCCACTGGGGGATGGCGCGATTGCCCGGGTGGCTGGAATTGTCACGTGCCGCCAGCGTCCCGGCACTGCGGCAGGCGTCACCTTCGTGACGCTGGAAGACGAAACCGGCATGATCAATGTGGTGGTGTGGCGTGATATCGCCGAGCGCCAGCGTCGCGAACTGCTCGGCGCAAGCCTGCTTGCAGTGTATGGCGTACTGCAGCGGCAAGGCAGCGTGATCCATCTGGTGGCCCGCCGTCTGGTGGATCGCAGTGCCTGGCTGGGGGCACTCGACCTGCGCTCCCGCAACTTTCACTAACCACTAACCACTAACCACTAACGACTGGCAACTGACGATCAGGCCTGGCAGTGCGCGCGCAGTTCGGCCATGCCTGTGCCCGTTGCCGGAAACACGCCATGTTCGGTGATCAGCGCACTGACCAGCCGCGCCGGGGTCACATCAAATGCCGGGTTGGCGCAGGCCACGCCCTCGGGCACCACCTGTACCTGCATGATCCCGCCAGCGGCGGTGCGTCCCTGCACCCAGGCCACCTCGGCGGCTGCCCGTTCCTCGATCGGAATCTCCTGCAGCGCATCCTGCACCGTCCAGTCGATGGTGGGGGAGGGAACCGCAGCATAGAACGGAATGCCGCAATCTTGCGCAGCCAGGGCTTTCAGATAGGTGCCGATTTTGTTGCACACATCGCCCTGTCGGCTGACCCGGTCGGCGCCGACCATCACCAGATCGACCAGCCCTTGCTGGATAAGGTGTCCGCCGGCGTTGTCGGCCACGTAGAGCACCGGAATATCGGCACCGGCCAATTCCCAGGCGGTCAGTGCGCCCTGGTTGCGCGGTCGGGTTTCGTCGGCATACACCTGCAACGGCAGGCCGGCCTGCCGGGCCAGGAACAGCGGTGCCAATGCCGTGCCCCAACCCGTGGTGGCCAGCCAGCCGGCATTGCAGTGGGTCAGCACGCGCACTGGTACGCCGGTGCGCGCGTGAATGTTCTGCAGCAAGCGCAGGCCGTGCTTACCAATGGCCAGGTTTTGCGCAGTATCTTCGGCACACAGCGCACTGGCCTCTGCAACTGCGACACCCAGCCGCGCTTCCGGCGGCAAGCCCAGCAAACGGTGCTGCATGCGCTGCAACGCCCAGGCCAGATTGACGGCGGTTGGCCGGGTGGCGGCCAGTTGGCGGATCCGCTGCTGCAGATGCGCGTCGCTGCTGTCCTCATGCACTGCAAATACACAACCCCAGGCCGCCACTGCGCCGATCAGCGGCGCACCACGGATCAGCATGCTGCGAATCGCCTCGGCAGCCTGATCGCAGGTGGACAAGCGTATCCAATGCAGTTCATAGGGCAGTCGGGTCTGGTCGATCACGTCCAGCCAGCGTCCTGCAGCATCCAGCCTGATCGGGCTTGGTGTCTGGGGCGGAATGGATGCGTGCATATCGGGTTTCACTGTTCAGGCAAGGCAAACAGCTTGCCCGGGTTCATCAGGTTGCGCGGATCCCACGCAGTTTTCAGGGCGCGCATCAGGGTCAGTTCCACCGGGTCACGATACCGCGCCAATTCAGCGACCTTGAACTGACCGATGCCATGTTCAGCACTGAAGCTGCCCTCGTGCGCGGCCACCAGATCGTGCACCCACCGGGTCAGCGCGGCATGCTCGGCGTCCAGTGTGGCTGTGGTCGCCATGCCGTCGGGATCGGCCGGGAACAGGTTGAAATGCAGATTGCCGTCCCCCAGATGACCGAAACACACCAGTCGCGTGCCTGCATGTTGGCGCAGCAGCGCAGTTTCGGCCTGTTCAATAAAGTCCGGAATGCGTGAAATCGGCAACGAGATGTCGTGCTTCAGGCTGGGGCCCTCCAGCCGCTGCGCTTCCGACAGATGTTCGCGCAGGGCCCACAGGCTGGCTGACTGCGCAGCCGTCTGCGCAATCACCGCCTGGGTGAAGCCTGCCGCTCCGGCCAGCGCAGCGAGGTGCCCGGTCAGATCGTCAGGGCTAAGCTGGTCCACCTGCACCAGCACCTGCCAGGGATGCACATCGGGCAGCGGGTCCCGCGTACCGGGCAAATGGCGCAGTGCCAGTTCCAGCGGCAAGCGGCCGATCAGTTCAAAACTGGAAATCTGTTCGCCGCAGCGGGCGCGCAACAGATGGAACAGCACCAGCGCAGCAGCCACCGAGGGCAGGCCAACCCATGCCACCTGCTGCTGCTGCGGCAGCGGAAACAGGCGCAAGGTGGCTGCAGTGATGATGCCAAGTGTGCCCTCGGCGCCAATGAAGACCTGCTTCAGGTCGTAGCCGGTGTTGTCCTTGCGCAGGCCACGCAGCCCGTTCCAGACGGAACCGTCCGGCAGCACCACCTCCAGACCCAGCGCAAGCGCACGCGCATTGCCGTAACGCAGCACCTGCACCCCGCCAGCATTGGTGGCCAGGTTGCCGCCAATGCAGCAACTGCCCTCGCTGGCCAGGCTGAGGGGAAAGAGGCGCTGGTGCGCGTTGGCCAGTTGCTGCACAGCGTGCAGGGTCGTGCCGGCTTCGACGGTCAGCGTGTCATTTTCCACATCCACCTCGCGCACCGCGGTCAGGCGTTTCAGGCTAAGGATAAGTTGCGCATGCGGTGCAGCCGGATGGGGTACCGAGCCGCCGCACAGGCCGGTATTGCCGCCCTGAGGCACGATGGCCACTGCGTGCGCACCGCACCAGCGCACCAGTGCCTGCACGTCGGCGACCGTGCGCGGAAGGGCCACCGCCAGCGCCCGGCCGGCGGTGCGACCCCGCCAGTCACGCTCATAGGGCGCGCGATCCGCTGCCGATAGCAGGATCAGGTCGGCGCCAAAGGCCGCCTGCAGCGCTATGCCGAGCGGATCGCCAGTCACTGTGCGTTACTCGCTGGCGCCTGCAGATGGGCGACCACGGCACGGATCAGCCGGCCAGCAATACTGATCGGCGGCGGCAGCAAGGGCAGGGCCTTCAGGTCAAACCAACGCACATCCTCGATTTCATCCGGTTGCGGCACCGGCTCGCCGGACAGGTATTCGGCCGTATAAGCAATCATCAGCGAGTGCGGAAACGGCCATGGCTGGCTGTCGAAGTACTGGAAATTGCCGGCCCGGATGCCGGTTTCTTCCTGGATTTCGCGCACCAGCGCCTGCTCAAGCGATTCACCGACTTCCACGAAACCGGCCACGGCGCTATACATCCCGGGCGCGAAATGGGGGGAGCGCGCCAGCAGCAACTGGCCTTCGCGCACCACCAGGCCCATCACTACCGGCGAAATGCGCGGGTAAGCCACAAAGCTGCAGGCGGTACACTCGCGTCCGCGCTCATGGCTGCGCATCCGCATGGGTGCCGCACAACAACCGCAAAACTGGTGGGTACGTTCCCATTCGAGGACCTGAAAACTGCGTCCGGCCAATGCCACCCAGCCCACATCAATCTGGCTGAACAGGCTGCGTAGTCCGGTCCAGCTGAATCCGGCCGGCGCTTCCACACCATCAGCCACCTCGAGTGTCAGCACGAACCGACCGTCGAGCTTGCCAAGCAGGGCGTGGCGACGGATGGTAAGACCGTCCGGCAGGGTGCCAAGCGGAAAATGATCGGCATCGCACCACAGCAGCCGGTTGCCCTGCCAGACAAACAGCAGGGCGTCAGCGTACACAAGCGCAGTCACGTCGATGTCGTCTGGCAGGCGATGCTGCGGCACGAAGCGGCCTTCGCCTACCCAGTCGGGAAAGTTGCCGGGGGCGTGCAGACGATAAGGCAGTGACATTGGTGCATTCCGGATCCGTAAGCCCTGATTCTAACAAGCCCGGGAAGCGGTCAGTGATTTCAGGCGGCCAACCGCTCTTCAGCACGCATGCTACCTGGCAACAGCCGCAGACTGCGCGCAGGTATGGTGCGGTGATTGGCTGGATGACGTGCATGCCACACATTCTGACTATTGGCGCCTAAATTAATCGAAAGGCTTGCCGTTAAGTCGTCGGAAGACACTTACAGGACGCCAATCCGCTGCAAACCGCACGGAGGGCGCATGCTCAGGAGGCAACCGGATGGACCAACTCGATTTGCGCAAGGCCATGTACGCCCTGGTGGTGGTGGCGGCCTTGGTCGAAGCTGCAGCGATTGCCCTGCTGCAATCCTTGCTGCCTGGCAGCGGCCTCGCCGCCCTTTACGGGCTGGCCTTGGGCTTTGTGCCGGTACTAGCGCTCGCGGCGATGCTGGGCCAGCATTTTGGCAAGCGTGCAGAACTGGTGGTGAATGCGCTCCACGACATGGCGGCAGGTGACCTGACGCGCAAGGTGGCGCTTGCCGGCAAGGACGAGTTTTCCTGGCTGGCCTATGAATACGACACCACCCGGCGCAAGATGAAAGCCCTGGTCGCTGCCATCTCCGATGGGGCGAGCGAAGTGGCGGGACTGGCGGTCGACATCAGCCGGGCCACCCGCTCGATTGCGGACCATGCCGGTCGCCAGAATGACGCATCCGCCGATATTGCGCGCACCATCGAGGAAAGCGTGGAAAGCATCGCTGTGGTGGCCAATCATGCCGCCGACGCGCATTTCGTGGCCGGCGAAGCCGGCAAGCTTGCTCAGGCAGGTTGTGCCACGATTGACGCCGTGAGTGTTGAAATCACCGAAACTGCGGCATCGGTGAGTCGATCTTCGGCAGCCATTCAGGATCTCGGCCGGCAATCCGAAACCATCAGTTCGATTGTCAAGGTGATCGGTGAGATTGCCGATCAGACCAACCTGCTCGCACTCAACGCGGCGATCGAAGCCGCGCGTGCCGGCGAGCAGGGCCGCGGCTTTGCTGTGGTAGCCGACGAGGTGCGCAAGTTGGCGGAGCGCACCGGACAGGCCACCAAGGACATCACCCAAAAGATCGACGCCGTGCGTGTCGGCACGCGTCAGGCCGTCGAGGGCATGGAAGTCTGCGTGAAACGGGTGGAACACGGGGTGGAACTGACCGGAGAAGCAGGCCGCAACGTGAACTCCCTGGGCAACGATACCCAGCGCACGCTGGCGCAGATTGCTGACATTGCCTCGGCGATGAACCAGCAGCGCAGTGCAGCGCAAAGCATCGCGCAGCATGTGGAACAGATCGCCAGCATGTCGGCCGAAAACCTGTCAGCCATCACCTCGGCCGAGGAACGGATGGGACAGATGCGCGCGCTGGCTGAACGCCTGACCGGTCAGGTGTCCGCGTTCCGGGTGGCCTGAACCCTCATTCCTCCGGCACGGCGTCGAGTGCGGCAAGCCAGACACTGGCGTCCGTGTCGCTCGGCGCGCGCCAGTCGCCGCGGGGCGACAAGGACCCACCGGAGCCGACCTTGGGTGCGTTGGCAAAGCAGCTGCGCTTGAACTGGCTGCCCGCAAAAAACCGCTGCAGGAACACCCGCAACACGGCGCGGATCTGGTCCATGCGATAGATGCGTGGCACCAGTTGCGCACCTGCCGGCCCCTCGCGCAAGGGGTCGCCGCCCGCACTGGCGCCCCAGGATTGGGCTGCCAGCCAGGCCACCTTGGCTGGTGTGTACCCATGGCGCAGCACCTGATACAAAAAGAAATCATGCAGGTCATAACTGCCAAGGATGTCTTCGGTACGCTGTGCGGGTTGATCGGCGCTGCTGCCCGGCACCAGTTCGGGACTGATCTCGGTCGCGATCACGTCGTGCAAGACTGCCGTGAACCCGGCGCTCCATTCGCCGGTATCCGCTGACCATTGGATCAGGTGCCGAACCAGGGTTTTGGGCACGCTCGCGTTCACATGGTAGTGCGCCATATGGTCGCCCACCCCGTAGGTGGACCAGCCCAGGGCCAGTTCACTCAGGTCGCTGGTGCCGACCACCAGCGCGCCATGCAGGTTGGCAAGGCGGAACAGCACGCTGGTGCGCTCGCCTGCCTGCACATTTTCGAAGGTCACGTCGTATACCGCTTGTCCCGTGGCGTAGGGATGTCCGATATCGCGCAGCATCTGCAGGCACGCCGGCCGGATGTCAATCTCGTTGGCCTGGCAGCCCAGATGCTGCATCAGGCGATGCGCCTGATCCAGGGTTCGGGCGCTGGTAGCGAAGCCTGGCAGGGTCCATGCGAGCAGATGGTTCCGTGGCTGGCCCAGACGCTGCAGGGCATGCGCTGCCACGATCAGGCCCAGCGTGGAGTCGAGTCCGCCCGAAACGCCGATCACCAGCTTGCGCAGTCCACTGGCTTCGAGCCGCCGCAACAGACCCTGGATCTGGATTTCGAGCACCTCACGACAGCGCGCATCGCGCTCAGCCAGCAGGGCTGGCACGTAGGGAAAACGTGAGCGCGGGCGCAACAGGTCGAGCCGGCCACGCAGTGGCACCGCCAGCGACAAGGGCACCACGCGCGTGTGGATGCCGTGCACCACCTGTCGGGCGTTTTCTGCAAACGTGTTCTGGCGCATGCGTTCCTGGCCAAGGCGGCCCACATCCACATCAGCCAGCAACAGCTGGCTGTCCTGCGCATAACGTTCCGATTCGGCAAGGCACTGACCATTTTCGCAAATCAGGCCATGACCATCCCAGGCAAGGTCGGTGGTGGATTCGCCAAAACCGGCGCCGCTGAACAGGTAGGCCGCCACACAGCGTGCCGACTGCTGGCTCACCAGGCCACGGCGATATTCCGCCTTGCCGAGGCTGGCGGGCGACGCCGACAGGTTGACCAGGACCTGCGCACCGCGCAGTGCCGCCAGCGACGAGGGAGGCACCGGCACCCACAGGTCCTCGCAAATCTCCACGCCCAACGTGAATCGCAGTTCGCCTTCGCAGCGGAATAACAGGTCGGTACCCCAGGGGATGGCGCCCCACGGTTCCAGCACGACCTCGGTGGTATCACTGGCCGCGCTGCCGGCAAACTGGCGACCCTCGTAAAACTCGCGGTAATTGGGCAAATAGGTTTTGGGTACCAGTCCCAGCACCCGACCGCCCTGCACCACGGCGGCCACATTGAACAAGGCATCTTCATGGCGCAACGGCAGTCCCACCACCACGGCGAGCGGCAGCAGGCTGCTCGCTTCCACCACGCTTGCCAGTGCAGTCAGGGCGGCATCCAGCAGAGCCTGTTGCTGAAACAGGTCGTCGCAGCTGTAGCCGGTCAGCCCAAGCTCGGGAAACACAGCAAGACACGCCCCCTGCGCTGAAGCCGAATGAATTTGCCGGATGGTTTCGGCGGCATTGGCGGCCGGCTGCGCCAGGTGAACCCGTGGAACGGCCACGGCTACCCGGATCAGTTCGTGGCGATACAGATTGTGGAACGACAGCGGATCAGACATTGCAGTTTACCGACAGGCATCAGCCCCGGAGTCTGCATCACGGCTACCTGCCGTGGCAATCAGTGGCAGGGGTCCACCTGCAGACCGAGCTTGCGTGCCGCCAGTACCGCCTGTACCCGGGAGTTGACATTGAGTGCCCGCAGCACCGCCGTGGTGTGGGTTTTGACGGTGCCGGTACACAGCCCCAGCTCGCGCGCAATATTCTTGGCCGACATGCCCTCCAGCAGCAGACCCAGCACCCGGCTTTGCTTTGGGGTCAGCCCGAGATCTGCTGCGGTGGTGGCTGGCAGGTTTTCGGGCGGCGAGGGCCGCCCAACCGGCACACGGTTGGCCGGTCGCAGGGCAGCGCCCATCTGAAACGCGGTGGCGAAGGGGGTTGGGAGGAATACCAGGCTGGATTCCGCCGCCTGCAGGGCGGCGAGGAGTACGTCCGGGGTGGCTGATTTCAGCACACATAGGGTGCCGCCGGCGCGCAGGCAGGCCTGCACGGGAGAGCGTTCGCCCGGCCGGTCGAACAGGCCAACCAGCGGCACGCCCACAAAATGACGGCGGATGGCCAGCGTAGTGTCCTCGACAGCAGCGCCAGTCGCATCCAGATCCAGCAGCACCAATCGCGGTTTCGGGCGGGGATGGGCACCCTGAACGGCTGCCCAGTGCTCGAAGACCTGCGTGATCTGACCCGGCATTCCGGCTTCCAGCAGAAGCAGCAGACCGTTGCGAAACAGGTTGGGGGGGCAGATCACGAGCGTGGACATGGAAGCCTTTCTGGATGGGATGGGCTGCAAACTCAAACCATAGACTGCGGCCTGAGTGTTTCAGCGCAAGCTTAAGCCGTCAACCCCCAGTTTGCGGACTGTCTTTCCATCCACCGCCAAGCGCTTTGACCAGATTGACGTGTGCCACACCCTGGCGCGAATTCACGTTGAGCACGGTGAGCTGCGCGCTGAGCAGCGTGGTCTGCGCGCTGAGTACGTTCAGATAGCCGACGGTGCCGGATTTGTACTGTTCCGTCACCAGTGCCAGGGTTTCGGCTGCCGCCTCCGCAGCTGCCTGCGCGCGCTGGATTTCCTCGTCCAGCGCCGCAACGCTGCTCATTGCATCCTGCACCGACTGGAACGATTCGAGCACCACCTCGCGGTAAGCGGCAGTGGCCTGATCCAGAGTGGCGAGGGTCTGGTCACGTAAGGCGGTATGGTTGCCGCCGTCGAGCAGATACTGGGTGAGTTGCGGCCCGACCGACCAGAAGGATTTGGGCAGGGCCAGCCACTTGTTGGCCTGTTTGCTTTCGAAGCCGATGGTGGCATTGAGCGTGACCACCGGATAGAACGCCGATTCGGTGGCCTGCAGCTTGTAGGCCTGCGCAGCCACCAGCCGCTCTGCATTGGCGATATCCGGGCGTCGCTCCAACAGGGTGGAGGGCAGGGCAATTGGCAAGGCTGGCCACTTGGGCGGCGCCCAAGGCCGCGCTGGAATGCGGAACTCCTGGGCGGCGTGGCCGGTCAGCACGGCAAGCGCATGCTCCAGGGTATCCCGGCTGATCGCTGCGTCGGCCAGACTGGCGCGCGCCGACTCCAGCTGGCTGCTGGCCTGGGTGACATCGGTGCGGGCGGCCAGTCCGCCTGCATGGCGGGCATTGGTCAGGTCAAGGTTGCGCTGATCGGCGGCAACGGTGTCACGCAGCAGTTGCAGGATGGCATCGGCCGCCCGCAGCTGGAAATAACTGCTGGCCAGTTGCGCCTGCAGGCTGAGCAGGATCGCGCCGCGGTTGTCGAGCCCGGCGCGGGCTGTGGCTTCGCTGGAGGCGATGTTGGCGTGCAATGCGCCCCATAGGTCGGGCTCCCAGCTGAAGGCACCGGAGAGCTGAAACAGGTTGCTGGCGGGTGGACTGGCCAGGGCGCCACCACTGGTCAGGATCGGTTGCTGCGAGCGGGTGGCACCGAGCGTGGCGGTCAGGCCGGGATACAGCGTGGACTGCGCTGATGCCAGCAAGCCGACCGCCTGGCGGTATTGTGCATCGGCCTGCGCCAGGGTCTGGTTGCCCTTGCTCACCTGCGCCATCAACGCGTTCAGGTCGGCGTCGCCGTAGACTGTCCACCAGGCCTCGGGTAGCGCTTGGTCAGATGGCTGGGCCAGCTTGAAACCGGCCGGAATCTTCCAGGCAGGCTGGAACGGCAGCGCAGCCGTATCGGTCTGCGTATGGGGCAGGGCGCACGACGCCACGCACAGGGTCAGGGCCAGGATCGGCAGGGTGCACTTCATCAGGCTGTCCTTCGCAAACGGTCCAGATAGAGATACACCACGGGCGTGGTGTACAGGGTGAGCAACTGGCTCACCAGCAGGCCACCAACGATCGAGATGCCCAGCGGCACGCGCAACTCGGCGCCTTCGCCAAAGCCGATGGCCAGTGGCAGCGCACCCAGCAAGGCCGCGGCAGTGGTCATCATGATCGGCCGGAAACGCATGATGCAGGCCTCACGAATCGCCGCCTCGGCAGAACAGGCATGGGCGCGCTGCCAGGCCAGCGCAAAGTCGATCATCATGATGGCGTTCTTCTTCACGATGCCGATCAGCAGGATCACGCCGATCAACGCGATCAGGTTGAATTCACCGCCGGTGGCGAGCAGCGCGAGCAGCGCGCCAACCCCTGCAGATGGCAACGTCGACAGGATGGTGAGCGGGTGGATCAGGCTTTCGTAAAGGATGCCGAGCACGATGTAGATCGCCAGCAAGGCACTCAGGACCAGCAAGGGCTGGGTGGCGAGTGAGTCCTGGAACACCTTGGCGGTGCCCTGAAAGCCACCGATGATGCTGGCCGGGGCGCCGATGGCTGCCATGTCGTCTGCGATGGCCTTGGTAGCGTCGCCCAAGGCCACGCCCGGTGCCAGGTTGAAGCTCATGGTGGCCGCCGCAAACTGGCCCTGATGATTGACCGCCAGGGCACTGGCGGCCGTACTGCGATGGACAAAGGCCGTTAGCGGAATGCTGGTACCCGTGCTGGTGGTGACGTACGTGTTGTCGAGGGTGCGCGGACTCTCCAACTGATCGGACGCTGCCTCCAGAACCACCTGATACTGGTTGAGCGCATTGTAAATCACCGAAATCTGACGTTGCCCGAACAGGTCATTGAGTGTTTGATCGAGCAACACCGGGTTGACCCCGAGACGGGTGGCCGCGTCGCGGTCGATCACCAGACTGTTGCTGATGCCCTTGTCCTGCTGGTCGGTGCTGACATCTGCCAGACGTTTGTCCTTTTCCAGAGCGGCCACGATTCGCGGGGTCCAGGTGCGCAGGTCTTCCAGGTTGTCGCATTGCAGGGTGTACTGGTACTGCGCGTTGCCCTGGCGCCCGCCAAAGCGCAGGTCCTGCACGCCCTGCAGGTACAGGCTTGCCCCGGGCACCTGCGCCAGCGGTTTACGCAGCCGCGCGATCACTTCATCGGCGGTCTGCTTGCGCTCCTTCAGGCCCTTCAGCACGGCAAAGATGGTGCCACCATTGCGCTGGCCGCCACCCGTGAAGCCGATCACATTGGCCACCGCCGGATCCTTGCCGAGGATATCGATATAGCGGGCCAGCTTGATGCGCATCGCCTGAAATGAAATGCTCTGGTCGGCCTGAATCTGGCCAATCAGCCGCCCGGTGTCCTGCTGTGGAAAGAAGCCCTTCGGCACGATGCTGTAAAGGTAGATGTTCAGACTGATGGTGGCCAGCAGGATCACCATCACCAGACGCCGATGCCGCAGCGCCATGCCCAGGGTGCGGCCATAGGCGCGCAACACCCAGCCAAACAGGCCGCGGCTCATGGCCAAGGTATCGTCGGCATCGGGGTCTGCCCGGACTACCGCGGGGTCCGCGCTGTCGGCAGCAGATGCGTCGCCGCCATGCATCGCGCCGGGGGCGCGGTGACGCTTGAGCAGGCGGGCGCAGATCATCGGCGTGGTAGTCAGCGATACCACCAGCGAGACCAGGATGGCCGCCGACAGCACCACGGCAAACTCGCGGAACAGGCGGCCGACCAGTCCGCCCATGGCCAGGATGGGAAGGAACACGGCGATCAGCGAAAAACTGATCGAGACCACGGTGAAGCCGACTTCGCGTGCGCCGCGCAACGCGGCGTCCAGTGGCTTCATGCCGGCCTCGATATGGCGCTGGATGTTTTCCAGCACGACAATGGCATCGTCTACCACGAAGCCGGTCGCCACGGTCAACGCCATCAGCGACAGATTGTCCAGGCTGTAATCCAGCAGGTACATCACGGCAAAAGTCCCGACCAGACTGGTCGGGACCACCACGGTGGGCACCAGGGTGGCGCGGGCGCTGCGCAGGAACAGGAACACCACCAGGATCACCAGGGCCGTGGACAATACCAGCGTACGCTCCACCTCGAACAGCGATGCGCGGATGGTGGGCGTGCGGTCGAGCACCACTTCCAGTTGGGCGGCTGGCGAGATCGAAGCGCGCAACACCGGCATCAACGCCAGGGTGCGATCCACCGTGGCAATCACGTTGGCGCCCGGCTGCCGGCTGATGATCAGCAGGATGGCCGGCTTGCCATTGGCCAGGCCGGCATTGCGGATGTCCTGCACCGAATCGCTCACGGTGGCAATGTCGCCCAGCCGAACCGCCGTGCCATTGCGGTAGGCCACCACCAGTGGCCGGTAGTCGCGCGCGCGCTGTGCCTGGTCATTGGCCTGGATCTGCCAGCGCTGGTTGCCGGATTCCACGCTGCCCTTCGGGCGGTTGACATTGGCCGCTGCGATGATCGCACGCAGCGTTTCCATCGACAGGCCGATCCGCGCCAGTGCCTGCTGGTTGACGTCGATGCGCACCGCCGGCAGCGAACTGCCGCCCACCTGGACCTGCCCCACCCCGTCCACTTGGGACAGCTTCTGCGCCAACACGGTGGAAGCGGCATCGTACAGCTGACCCTGGCTGAGGCTGGTGGAGGTCAGGCTCATGATCAGGATCGGCGCATCGGCCGGGTTGAACTTGCGATAGGTGGGGTTGGTAGGCAATCCGCTCGGCAGCAAGGTGCGCGCGGCATTGATGGCGGCCTGTACGTCGCGCGCCGCGCCATCGATGTTGCGCTCGAGATCGAACTGCAGCGTGATCCGCGCGTTGCCGAGCGTGCTCTGCGAACTCATCTCGTTGATCGAGGCAATCCGGCCCATCGCACGCTCGAGCGGGGTGGCCACGGTGGCGGCCATGTTGTCCGGATTGGCACCCGGCAGCGCAGCCTGCACCGCGAGCACCGGAAAATCCACCTGCGGCAGGGGGGCGACCGGCAGCAGAAAATAGCACACCACGCCTACCAGCAGGATGCCGAGGGTCAGCAGCGTGGTGGCGACCGGCCGCAGGATGAAAGGGCGCGACAGATTCATGGCAACTCAGCCGTTGGCCAATGCCGCCGGGGTGCCGCGCAGGCGGCGGGCCAGACTGTCAAAGGCCAGGTAAATCACCGGCGTGGTGAACAGGGTCAGCACCTGACTGACCATCAGGCCACCCACCATGGTGATGCCGAGGGGTTGGCGCAACTCGGCCCCCACGCCCTGACTCAGCATCAGCGGCACCGCTGCCAGCAAGGCGGCCATGGTGGTCATCAGGATGGGACGGAAGCGCAGCAGGCACGCGCGACGGATTGCCGCCAGCGGTGCCATGCCCTCGTTGCGCTCCGCGTCCAGCGCAAAGTCGATCATCATGATCGCGTTTTTCTTGACGATGCCGATCAGCAGGATAATGCCGATCACCGCAAGGATACCCAGATCATTGTGGCTGAGCTGGAGCGCAAGCAGCGCCCCTACTGCAGCGGAGGGCAGGGTCGACAGGATGGTGATCGGGTGGATATAGCTTTCGTACAGCACCCCCAGCACGATGTACATGGTGATCACGGCCGCCAGCACCAGCAGCAGGGTGTTGGACTGGGAGGCCTGATAGGCCAGTGCAGCCCCCTGGAAGCCGAGTTGCAGTGAGGCCGGTGGGTCAAGCGCGCGCACATCCTGCTCGATCAGTTGTACGGCGTCGCCCAGCGCCACCCCCTTGGCCAGATTGAACGACAGGGTGGCTGCCGGAAACTGCCCCAGATGGTTGACCGACAGCGCGCCGGGCCGCTCCGTGATGCGCGTCACGCTGTCCAGACGCACCTGACCGCCGCTTAGCGTGGGCACATAGAGCGCTGCCAGTGCTGCCATGCCCTGTTGGTAGCGTGGCGACACTTCCTGCACCACCCGGTATTGGTTGGTCTGAGTGAAGATGGTGGAGACCAGCCGCTGGCCAAAGGCGTCATAGAGCACGTTGTCGATCGCGGCCGCGGTCACGCCAAGCCGGCTGGCGCTATCGCGGTCAATCTGCACATAAAGCTGCAGGCCGTTGTTTTGCAGGTCGCTGCCGAGGTCGGTGATCTCGGGGTGCGTCCGGATGCGCTCAAGCAGGCGCGGGACCCAGGTGTTGAGGACCTCCGGATCCGGGTCCTCCAGCGAGAACTGGTACTGCGAGCGCGCCACACGGTCCTCGATGCTGAGGTCCTGCACCGGTTGCAGATACGCGCGCACGCTTGCGATTGCATCCAGTTTCGGCGCCATCCTGCGAATCACGTCGCTGGCGCTGACACCCTTGCGCTGGTCCTGTGGCTTGAGCGCCACGGTCAGGCGGCCGGCATTCAGCGTGGCGTTGGTGCCATCGATACCGACCACCGAGGACACCCGCTCGACTGCCGGATCTTCCAGCAGCACCTGCGCAACTTCCTGCTGGCGCGCGGCCATCGCGGCAAACGAGGTGTCTTGCGGGCCTTCGGTGATCACCTGCAGCAGGCCGGTATCCTGCACCGGAAAAAAGCCCTTGGGCGTTACCAGGTAGAGGCCGGCAGTCAGTGCCATGGTGCCGAACGCAAGCAACAGCGTGACACGGCGCCAACGCAGCGCCAGATCGAGCGCGCGCGCATAGGCACCGATCAGCGCCTGCATCCAGCGCCCGCCAGCGGCTTCAGCATCGGCCTGGGTGGTGGTGGTGGCCGCCGCCCCGGCATCGCCATCGCGTGGCTTGGCGTGAGCGCGCAGCAGGCGCGCGCACATCATGGGGGTCAGCGTGAGCGAGATTACTGCGGAGATCAGGATCGACGCTGCCAGGGTGACGGCAAATTCACGGAACAGCCTGCCCACCACATCGCCCATGAACAGCAGCGGAATCAGTACCGCGATCAGCGAAAACGTGAGCGAGACGATGGTGAAGCCGATCTGCGCCGAGCCTTTCAGTGCGGCGTCCAGCGGGCGCAGGCCGGCCTCAAGGTAGCGGCTGATGTTTTCGATCATCACGATGGCGTCGTCCACCACAAAGCCGGTGGCGATGGTCAGGGCCATCAGGGTGAGGTTGTTGATGCTGTAACCGGCCAGATACATCACGCCCAGCGTGCCGACCAGCGACAGCGGGACGGTCACACCGGGAATCACGGTGGCGCGCCAATCCCCCAGGAACAGGTAAATCACCAGCACCACCAGAGCCACCGCCAGGCCGAGCTCCATGCTGACGTCTTCCACCGACGCACGGATGGTGGTGGTGCGGTCGCTGATCACCTGCAGTTTGATGTCGCCGGGCAGCGCAGCCTGCAATTGGGGCAGCAGCGTCTTGATCCGGTCGGCGACAGCGATCACGTTGCCACCCGGCTGCCGCTGGATGTCCACGATCACCGCCGAATGGTGGCCATCCCAGGCGGCCAGCTTGCTGTTCTCGGCAGCCTCGACCACGCTTGCCACGTCGCCCAGACGTACCGAGGCCCCGTTGCGAAAGGCAACGATGACCTGCGCGTAATCTGCGGCCGACTTGATCTGGTCGTTGGCATCGATGGTGGAAGCACGCAGCGGCCCATCAAAGCTGCCTTTGGCGATGCTCGCATTGGCGGTGCCGATGGCAGTGCGCACGTCCTCCAGGCCCAGGCCCAGTGCAGCGAGCGCGGTGGGATTGATCTGGATGCGCACCGCAGGCCGCTGACCGCCCGAGATGCTGACCAGGCCGACACCGCTGACCTGGGACAGCTTTTGCGCCACCCGGGTATCGATCAGATCATAGATGCGCGGCAGCGAGAGCGTGTCCGACGTGGCTGAAAAACTCAGGATCGGCGCGTCGGCCGGATTGACCTTGCTGTACACCGGCGGCAGCGGCAGGTCGACCGGCAGCAGGTTGCTCGCCGCGTTGATTGCGGCCTGCACTTCCTGCTCGGCAACGTCCAGGCCTGTGCTCAGCGTGAACTGCAGGGTGATCACCGAGGCGCCGCCGGAACTCGTCGACAGCATCTGCTTGAGTCCTGGCATCTGGCCAAACTGGCGCTCGAGCGGCGCGGTGACCGACGAGGTCATCACCTCTGGACTGGCGCCCGGATACAGCGTGGTTACCGAGATGGTCGGGTAATCGACTTCCGGCAGGGCGGACAGGGGCAGAAAGCGCAGTGCAATCAAACCGGCCAACAGCAAGGCCACCATGAGGAGCGCCGTTCCGACCGGCCGCAGGATAAACGGGGCAGACGGGTTCAAGGCTTGGCCTGCGCCTTGCCGGCACCCTTGTTGCCGGCGCTATTGCCGGGCTTGCGGTCGGCCAGATTGACCGGCATGCCGTCGCGCAGTTTGTCGGTCCCGTCGATCACCACCTGGTCGCCTGCGGCAAGTCCTTCCTCCACCACAATCTCGCCATGATCGGCGGGGCCGGGCCTGATCTGGCGCACGGCGACGGTCTGATCATCACGCAGCAGGTAAACGTAGGGGCCCTGGGTGCCCCGCTGCAGCGCAGACGCGGGAATCACCACCGCATCCTTGCGCACCTCCATCAGCACACGCACGTTGACGAACTGGTTGGGATAGAGGCTACCGTCCTGGTTGGCAAAACCCGCACGCAGCTTCAGCGTGCCGGTGGTGGGGTCGATCTGGTTGTCCTGGCTGCTCAGGGCCCCGTCCGCCAGCCGGGCCTGACCGGCACGGTCCATGGCCAGCACCTTGACGTTGGCATGATGTGCCGAGCGTTTGTGCAGTGCCGGCAACTGGTCCTGCGGCAGGCTGAACAGGGCACTGATCGGCTGCATCTGGGCAATCGTGACCAGACCGTTGACATCGCCGGCATGCACGATGTTGCCGGCATCGATCAAACGTAAACCGATCTGGCCGGAGACCGGTGCGGTGATCCGACAATAGCTGAGCTGCAGTCGCGCACTGTCGATGCTGGCCTGATCGGCGCGCACACTGGCCTCGTACTGGCGTACCAGCGATTCCTGGGTATCGAGTTGCTGATGCGGGATGGCATCCTGCTTGGTCAGGTCCTGATATCGACGCAGGTCGATATGTGCGTTTTCCAGCAGGGCCTGGTCTCTGGCCAGCGTCGCCAGCGCCTGGTCCAGCGTCGCCTGAAAGCTGCGCGGATCGATTTCGGCCAGCAGGTCGCCCTTGCGGACCATCTGCCCTTCACGAAACAGCACACGGACCAGTTCGCCATCCACCCGGGTACGCAGGGTGACGTTGGCCAGCGGGGTAACCGTGCCCAGGCTGTCCAGCCAGACTTCAAAATCGCGTCGGGCAGCCTTGGCCACCACCACCGAGGCTGCGCCGCCCTTGCCGCCCTTGCGACCGGTCGCATCCGGTTTGCCACCTGCGCCCGCGACATCCCCAGCCGACTGGGTTGCAACGCTGCCGTGATGCCGCCACCACCAGGCACCACCCACCAGCACCAGCATCAGGACCGCCAGCAGTGGCAAGCGCAGCGCGCCGTGCATCAAGCGGGGAGACGGGGCGCGGCCGGGCGCGGTGTTGCGGGCAGGGGACGGGCGGTCGTTCAAGGTCAGCGGTCTCGTGGAAGCTTCAGGCGGATTGGTCGGCGGGCGCAGTGCTGTTACCGCCGCAGGTTGCGATGATGCCAGCCCGGCGTGCGGTTGATCACGGCCAGGCCAGCAGATTTGTAACAAGGCGTGTGTCAGTCCGTCAAAGACGGCATTCGTTCCAACCGTTCAGCGCTGCAACCCGAGGTCCGTGAGCAGGTCGATGGCGGGCTGATGGAACGGCACCGGGCCCTCGGCTGCGGCATGGATAAACTGCGCCGCGTAGGGGTCACCGGAATTTTCGAGCTGGCCTGGCGTGCCTTCGGTCACCACCCTGCCATCGGCGATCAGGTACAGGTAGTCAGCCACCTTGAGCGATTCGGTGACGTCATAGGTGACCACGATCGAAGTGGTGCCCAACGCGTCGTTGAGCCGGCGGATCAGACTGGCCACCGCGTTCAGCGAGATCGGATCGAGACCGGCGAATGGCTCGTCGTACATGGCGAGCGGCGGATCCATGGCGAAGGCCCGCGCCAGCGCTACACGGCGCGCCATGCCACCCGACAGTTCCGAGGTACGCAGGTCGACCGCGCCGCGCAATCCCACCGCCTGGAGCTTCATCTGCACGAGCAGGTCGATCAGGTCATCATTCAGCGCCGTATGCTCGCGGATCGCAAAGGCCACGTTCTCGGCCACCGACAGGTCGCTGAACAGGCCGCCGGCCTGGAACATCAGACCCATTTCGCGGCGCATGCGATACAGGCCGGCCTGATCCTGCGCGTGCACGTCCTTGCCGCGGAAACGCACCGTACCGCGATCCGGGCGCAACTGACCACCGATCAGGCGCAGCAGCGTGGACTTGCCGCTGCCGCTGGTACCGAGAATGCCGACCACCTTGCCCTGCGGAATCTTCAGGCTCAGCCCCTGCAGCACCGGGCGCCCGTCGTAGGAAAAGTGCACGTCCTCGAACTCAACCAACGTTTCCATGCCTGTACTGCTCCGATGCGGAGCAAAGCCGCTCCCGCTGCCGAATGGTAGGCAGGGTGGCCAGTCGTGGCAAGCACGCACTTGTTCGGGCACGGGGCCGACACCGACTGCAATGGCGTGCGGACGCCGACAGGGCGTGGTGTAAACTTGGGAGTTATGCCAGCCCATTCGCACTTTCCCCAGCCTGCAGAGGTCGGTTCGCCCGAGGACCGGCACTATGCCGTGACGGCCGGGATGGCTTCGCTGGATGACGCACACCGCGATGTATTGCAGTTGTGCGCCCTGATCTGGGTGCCAGCCAGCCGGAGTCAGCTGCTGGAATGTCTGGAACTCGCGGGTTGTCATGCGCCCGACGGCCTGCCCTGGCTGGCCGACACGCTGGGTACTGCGGTCGAACTGCTGCTGGCGGCAGGGCTGCTGAGTGTGAGCGGGGCACGCATCAGCTGCCCGATGGGCGTGGCCGAACCTGCCGCACGGTTGTGCATGCGCGGCGGCCGTAGTCCACGCATGATCGACGCCGTGCGCAAAGTATTCCGGGTGGCCGACCATCGCTACGGACACGCCGTGCGCAGCTTCAACGAAGGCATCCGCGACCTGCGCCTTTGTCTGCACGCGGGCCAATATGCCGATTTCCAGCGTCAGATCCAGGCGCTGCAGGGCTACTTCAGCGCCGAATGGAAGGTGCGTCATCCTTACCTGACGCTCTTCGACACGCCGTTCGATGCCGCCTGGCACAGTCTGCTGCCACCGGATCTGGCGGCACAGGCCGCCGCCACCGTGCTGGCCGTGCGTGCGAACCGACTGGAACCCGCCACAGACGCACTCGCCTGGCTGATCGAGCGCGGCCGCAGCGTGGCCGAGGAACAGGTCAACTGGTACGCCACAGTGATTGCCGAACATCTTGTCCTGCTAGGCAGGATGGACGAGGCCGAAGCCTGGGCCCTGCGCCAGCGCGGCCATGGCCTGCGCGGCCTGATCAGCCTGTTGCGTGGTGACTATGCCGCCAGTCTGGCCAGTTTCGAGCTGTTCCTGCAGGATGCGCGCAAGTTGCCGCAAGCGCGGCGCACGCAGACCGGTGGCCTGGTTGGCGTTGCCAGTGTGGTGGCCCTGATCGGGTCGGGCGATCCGGTGCGTCTGGAGGTGGCTGCACAGCAGATTGCCCAAGTGATGCGTCTGGGATCGGGCTGGGTGCCGGTCTATGCCGCACTTGGCTATGCAGCGCGCGCTGCCCTGGCGGTGACCGAAACACCCGAGGCACCAAGCGCGGAAGGGGACAGCACCGAACGCGACCCATTGGCCAGCCTGTTTCTTGCCCTGTGCGCCTGGTGGCTCGATCCGGATCGTCTGGAACAGCATACCGAGCGCCTCCAGCGACTGCTGGAACGGGCCGAGCGCGGCGGCTACCGCTGGATTGCTGCGGAGTGCACCGACCTGTTGCGCAGGCTGGCCGTGGCAGCGCAGGTGGAACAGGCAGAGCTCCGTCATCAGACGATTGGCACACGGCCGCTGGCCGAAGCGATCCGGCGTCAGTCGAGCTGGGAGCGCGGGCTGGGGGCGCTTGCCAAGCTCGCCGCCGAAATGATCGTTCCAGCGGCCAAGCCGCAACTCGCGCGTCTGGTGTGGATGCTGACCTTTGATGCTGCCACCCGCAACTGCACACTTGAGCCACGGGAACAAAAACGCGATGCCAATGGCCACTGGACCCGTGGTCGCCAACTTTCGCTGCGGCGCGCCGTCTCAGGCACGGATCTCGATTTCCTGAGCGACCAGGATCGCGCTGCCCTGGCGTTCATCCGAACCCAGCGCAACCGCAGCGGTGCCGCACCCTTGCTGGATATGCCCGCGGCACTGGCAGTGCTGGTCGGTCATCCCGCCCTGTTCTGGAGTCATCAGCCCGACCGCAGCGTGCAGCTGTTGCGTGGCGAGCCCACCGTCCTCGCGCAGCGCATTGGCGAGGAGTGGTTGGTGAGTCTCGCGCCGGGCGGCTTTGGCCTTGGCAGTTGCACGGTAGTGCGCGAGGCGCCCGATCGACTGCGCCTGCTTGAACTGCGCCCGGAGCATCAGCGCCTGGCTCGCATCCTGGGGCCCGATGGCTTGCGCCTGCCGGGTGACAGCGAGACGCGCCTGCTGGAAATCCTGACCGCCCTGCAGGGACGTCTGGTGGTGGCGGCGGATCTGACCGGCATGCGGCAGTCACTGCAACCGGCGCAAGGTGGCCTGATCGCTTTGCTGTCACCGCACGGCCAAGGCATCGCACTGCAACTGGTGGTGCTGCCAGGCGGTGACGAGCGTCCGGCCTTCCTGCCCGGGCAGGGCAGTGCGGTGCTGGCTGACCCGGCTGGCCAGCCGCCGCTGCTGCGGAGCCTGGACCAGGAACTTGCAGCGGCGGGGGCCTTGATGAACGCCTGCGCAGACTTTGTCGAGCCCGGCGAAAGTCCGTTCAGTGGCATCAGCAAGGGCCCGATCGCTGCCTGCGAAGTGCTGGATCAGTTGCATGCCAATCCGCACGTGCGGATCCGCTGGCCCGAGGGCGAGCACATCCGGATTGCGGGGGAGGGGCGTCTTGGCGCACTCAACACCCGCATTCATGCGGGTGAGCAATGGCTCAGCGTGGAGGGAGGCATCAAGGTGGACGAGCGACGCGTGCTCGACCTGCAGGCACTGCTGGAGGCTGCCAGTCGCAACGAGCGTTTTGTGGCGCTGGGCGACGGCCGCTTCCTGCGGCTGCAGGAAGCCCTGCGCGCGCGCGCCGCCGAACTTGCGCATCTTGGCGAATGGTCGCAGGGCGCGCTGCGTCTGCATCCGCTGATTGCGCCGCGCGTGCGCGAGGTGCTGGATGCGGCCGGACCGCTGCGTGGTGACCGCGCCTGGACGACTTTGCTTGCGCGGCAGACGCAGGCGCTTGCGGCCGCGCATGAGATTCCTGCCGGGTTATGTGCCGAGCTGCGTGACTATCAGCGCGCCGGCTTTCAGTGGCTTGCGCGCCTGGCTGACCTGGGCGCCGGTGCGTGCCTTGCCGACGACATGGGCCTGGGCAAGACCATTCAGATGCTGACCTTGCTGCTGCATCGCGCTGCGCTCGGACCGGCACTGGTGGTGGCCCCCACCTCGGTGGCAGGCAATTGGGTGGCCGAAGCTGCGCGCTTTGCGCCTTCGCTCAAGGTGACCTGGATTGGCCCTGGCCAGCGCGAGCAGGACTTGCCTGTTTGGCAGGCCGGCCATCTGGTGGTGACCAGTTACACCCTGTTCCAGCAGGATGCCCTGGGTATTGCGAGTGCGGGTTGGGCCACCGTGGTGCTCGACGAGGCGCAGGCGATCAAAAACACCGGCACCAAGCGCTCGCAGACTGCCATGCGGATTCAGGCTGGTTTTCGGGTGATCACCACCGGCACACCGATTGAAAACAACCTGAGCGAGCTCTGGAACCTGTTCCGCTTCATCAATCCCGGTCTGCTCGGGAGTCTTGAGTCTTTTCAGGAGCGCTTTGCCACGCCGGTGGAGCGCGATGGCGAGGCCGATGCGCGGGAGCGCCTGAAGCGGCTGATTGCGCCCTTCGTGTTGCGGCGAACCAAGGCCGAGGTACTGCGCGAATTGCCGGAGCGCACCGAAGTGACCATGCGGCTGGAACTGAGCAGCGATGAGCGCGCCCTGTATGAGGCCGTGAGGCGGGAAGCGCTGAGCGAGGTGGAGAGCGGCGCAGAGTCTACGGAACCGAATCGCATGCGGGTGCTGGCCGGGATCATGCGTCTGCGCCGCATGTGTTGCCACCCCCGCCTGGCCACCCCAGAGCACAGGGCGGCGACCAGCACCATGACCGCCAGCAAGACCCACGCATTCCTCGAGCTGGTGCGCGAATTACGCGAAGGCGGTCATCGCGCACTGGTGTTCAGCCAGTTCGTCGATCACCTGACCGCCCTGCGCGAGCAACTGGATGCACGCCAGATTGCTTATCAGTATCTGGACGGCGGCACGCCGCTGGGCGAGCGCATGCGGCGCGTCACCGCATTCCAGAACGGTGAGGCCGAGCTGTTCCTGATCAGCCTGCGCGCTGGTGGCACGGGGCTCAACCTGACCGCGGCGGATTATGTGATCCACATGGACCCGTGGTGGAACCCGGCAGTGGAGGATCAAGCCTCCGACCGTGCCCATCGCATGGGGCAGACCCGCCCCGTCACGGTTTACCGTCTGGTGATGGCCGACAGCATCGAGGAGAAGATCATGGCGCTGCACGAACGCAAGCGGCATCTGGCTGACAGCCTGCTCGACGGCGCCGGCGAAGCAGCCACCCTGTCAGTGCAGGAGTTGCTGGGACT
This sequence comes from uncultured Ferrovum sp., assembly GCA_903893215.1. Lineage (GTDB taxonomy): Bacteria > Pseudomonadota > Gammaproteobacteria > Burkholderiales > Ferrovaceae > CAIVHB01. Next base: position 72,769 of record CAITLJ010000019.1, read on the forward strand.
GCTGCGCGAGGCCTGAGCAACCGCTCACCATCCCGGTGCACCTGGCATCCGGTACCTGGGGCTGCCGCGGCAGCGCCTTGTACTTGTGGTGTGCCGGGTGCTTGTGGTGTGCTCGGCGCTTGTGGTGCGACCCGATCCTCAGCGCAGCGGCTTGTAACGCAGGCGGCTGGGACGGGCGCCGTCTTCACCAAGACGCGCGCGTTTGTCGGCTTCGTAGTCCTGATAGTTGCCCGGGTAGAACACCACCTGCGAATCACCTTCGAAGGCCAGGATATGGGTGGCAATCCGGTCGAGGAACCAGCGGTCATGAGAAATCACCATGATCGAACCGGCGTACTCTAGCAATGCGTCCTCCAGCGCGCGCAGCGTTTCCACGTCCAGATCGTTGGAGGGCTCGTCCAGCAACAGCACATTGCCCCCCTTCAGCAGGGTCTTGGCCAGATGCAGCCGACCCCGCTCACCACCGGAGAGCAGCCCCACTTTTTTCTGCTGGTCCTGTCCCTTGAAATTGAACCGGCCGATGTAAGCCCGCGAGGGCATTTCGAAGCGGCCCACGTTGAGGATATCGGCACCGCCTGACACCGCTTCCCACACTGATTTGTCGGCTTCCAGCGAATCACGCGACTGGTCCACATACGCCATCTGCACGGTGTGGCCAATCTTGATCTCGCCACTGTCAGGCTGTTCCTTGCCGGCAATCATGCGAAACAGGGTGGACTTGCCGGCGCCGTTCGGGCCGATGATGCCCACGATGGCACCGGGTGGCACGGTAAAGCTCAGGTTGTCGATCAAGAGGCGGTCACCGAAGGCCTTGGTGACGTTGTTGAACTCGATCACCTGGTTGCCAAGCCGCTCAGCCACCGGAATGAAGATTTCCTGGGTTTCGTTGCGCTGCTGGTATTCGTAGGAACTCAGCTCATCGAAACGCTGCAGACGGGCCTTGCTCTTGGACTGCCGTCCCTTGGCGTTCTGACGCACCCACTCAAGTTCCTTCTTGAGCGCCTTCTGACGCGCACTCTCGGCCGACTCTTCGTTTTTCAGGCGGGTCTGCTTCTGGTCGAGCCAGCTGCTGTAATTGCCCTTGTAGGGAATGCCCGAGCCACGGTCGAGTTCCAGAATCCACTCTGCGGCGTTGTCCAGAAAATAGCGATCGTGGGTGACGGCAACCACCGTGCCAGAGAACTTGCGCAGGAACTGTTCCAGCCAGTCCACGCTTTCGGCATCCAGATGGTTGGTGGGCTCGTCGAGCAGCAGCATGTCGGGACGTGAGATCAGCAGCTGGCAGAGCGCCACACGGCGCTTCTCACCGCCGGACAGGTTGCCAACCACCGCCTCCCAGGGCGGCAGGCGCAGTGCATCGGCCGCCACTTCCATCTGCTGATCGGTGTTGTGTCCATCCGAGGCGGCCAGCACCGCCTCGAGCTGGGCCTGTTCGGCGGCGAGCGCGTCAAAATCGGCATTTTCGTCGGCGTAGGCGGCGTAGACTTCTTCCAGGCGCTTACGCGCCACGAACACATCGCCCAAGCCTTGTTCCACGGCTTCGCGCACGGTCAGTTCGGGATCGATCTTGGGTTCCTGTTGCAGAAACCCCACCTTGATACCGGGCATCGGGGTGGCCTCACCCTCGATTTCGCGGTCCATGCCGGCCATGATGCGCAGCAGGCTGGATTTACCCGAGCCATTCAGGCCCAGCACGCCAATCTTGGCGCCGGGAAAGAAGCTCAGCGAAATGTCCTTGAGGATGTGGCGTTTGGGCGGGACGATCTTGCCCACCCGGTTCATCGTGAATACGTATTGGGCCATGTGCGGGGATGGTGTGCTTGTGCTGAAGGAGAGGGGAGTGCCTGTTGGCTCCCTAAGCCGGAAGGGTATCAGTAGTGAGCCTGACCCGCCAAACCGGTCAGAACCCGAAGGGCGTTTCCAGTCCGGGTCCGCCGTTGACGAAGGCGGTCGCTCTGGCAATATCCGGTTACAAGTGCGGCGGTATCCTGCGGATCTGTCAACCGCATCGGTGGTCTGATCCGTTAAGGACGATGTGGAATGGTCCTGCCTGTGGGCTCACCGCCGCGGGCTGCGCAAACTGAAAGTCATGGCAAGGAGTGCATCATGAACAAACCATCCCGAATCCTGGCGCTGCTGGCTGCCGGCGCCTTATGCGCGGTCGCTGCGGTTCCTGCGCACGCCGACGGTCACCACGGGTTCTATGGCCCGCGCTTTTCTTTCGGGCTGAATCTGGGCGTGCCGCTGTATTCGAATCCGTATTACTACGGCAACCCCTATTACTACGGCAATCCCTATTACTATCCGCCTGCGGTGGTCTACGCAACGCCGCCCAGCGTGGTGGTGACCGCACCGGCACCGACACCTGCCTCGCAGGTGGTGTATCAGTACTATTGCGCCCCCACCAATGATTATTACCCGCATGTGCCCACCTGTACCCAGCCCTGGATGCGGGTGGTACCGGACGGCACGGCAACCAACTGAGCAAAGAGAGCAAGCCATGAAACACATCAAAGCAAGCGTACTGGCCCTGCTGGCCGTCTCCACCCTGGGTGGCTGTGCCGGTGGTATCGGCGGTGCGGATTACGGCCGTTCGCAGGTGCGCGGTGAACAGAGCGTGCGTCTGGCCACCGTGATGAGTGTGCGGGCGGTCAACATTGAGGGCACTAACAGCGGTCTGGGCACACTGGCCGGAGCGGCCGTCGGCGGTATTGCCGGCAACAGTGCCGGTCGTGGCAATGGCAATGCGCTGGCCACCGTCGCAGGCGTGGTGGTGGGTGGTCTGGCAGGTTCTGCGCTGGAAAACGGGACAAGCAAGCAGACCGGCGTGGAAGTCACTGTGCAATACGACAATGGCCGGCTGTCAGCAATCACGCAGGGAGCCGATGAAGAGTTTCGAGTGGGCGACCGGGTGATGGTCACGTCAGGCAGCGGGGTTACGCGCGTGAGCAAGGTGGCTGCGGGGTCAGCCCTGCTGGTGCCACCTCCGCCCGCTGGCTCGGCTCCGGCTGCAGCGCATGGCACCCCGCCAGCCGGCTCAGCACCGTCGTCGAGCAACCCGCCGCCGTCCCATGCCACGACGGAAAATGCCAATGCGCCCAGCCGCTGGTACTGCCCGGACAAGGGGTACTACCCCGAAGTGCCGTTGTGTACCACCAAGTGGCTGAAGGTCGCCCAGTAATCGCCGCGCCGACCCCTCTGCTGCCCTGGCGATCAACCCCAGCGGATCGCCAGGGCAGTCTGCTTCAACTGCCGCCAAACCAGTTGTAGCCCATGTCCTCCCAGTACCCGCCGGGATAGGCGTTGGTGACAAACATGGCCTCGATGTATTTCGGATTCTTGTAACCCAGCTTGGTCGGCATGCGCAGCTTGACCGGGTGACCGTATTCTGGCGGCAGCGGCTGGCCATCGTAGGTCAGCGTGAGCAGGGTCTGAGGGTGCAAGGCCGTCGCCATGTCGATACTGGTGTAGTAATCATCGAAACACTTGAACCCCACATATTTTGCCGTGGTATCCGCACCGATGCGCTGCAGGAAATCGCTGAACCGCACGCCGCCCCATCGCCCGATTGCGCTCCAGCCCTCCACGCAGATGTGACGGGTGATTTGCTCCTGCTGCGGCAAGGCGCGCAATTCGTTGATCGACCACGCCCGCGTGTTGCGGATCATGCCGCTCAGTTCCAGTTCCCAATCATCCTCCGCTACGGTCTGGATGGAATCACGGTCGTAGAAGGCGTTGAAGGGGAAGGGCCGGGTGATCTCCGCTTCGGCGTAGGTGGGCGCCAGTCGCTCGGGATCAAACAGCCACCCCTGCGCCTGATCATTCAGCCGTGAGACCTTTTCCAGCAGTTGCTCGGCACTGGCGCCGTCGGTCACGCTGCAGCCGGTGAGCAGGCTGAGTCCGCCCAGAGTGACCGCACCGCGCAGGAACTGACGACGGGAGGGTTGTTCCAGCAGGGCACGGCTTTCGCGCAACAGGGCGACCTGATCGCGCAGGGAAAGTCCGCCATGCGGACGAATCAGACGGGACATGAAACTCTCCTTTCTCAACGACCGCGCAGCATGCTGCGCAACGTGACGGGAAACAGCAAGGTCATCAGCAGGTGCACCAGCAGGAAGGCAAAGCCACCCGTCATCGCCACAAAATGGATCCGGCGCGCGTTTTCGTACCCCCCCAGCAGTTCACGCAGTCCGCTGAACTGAACCGATTTCCATAGCACGAGCCCGGACAGCACCAGCACCACCAGATCGACCATCGCGAACAGATACGCCATGCGCTGCACCTGGTTGTAGTGGGCCGGGTCCTGATGGTTCAGTTTTCCGCGCAGGGCCGCCAAACACTCCGCCAGCAAGGTCAGTGGCCGTACCGGAAGAAAGCGTCGCATCAGGCGACCGCTGAACAGGTTGACGGTCAGGTAAAGGATGCCGTTACCGACAAGCAACCACATCGCGGCGAAGTGCCACAGCAGGGCACCGCCCAACCAGCCGCCAAGGGTGAGATCGCCAGGAATACGGAACGGCCAGAACGGGGAGGCGTTGTAAATGCGCCAGCCACTGGTCAGCAGCAGCAGGAAGGCGAGGGCATTGGCCCAGTGCATCAGGCGCAACCAGAGGGGGTGGATGATTGGCGGTCGGGTGACTGTCATGTAACACTCCGGATCGATTCAACGGGATTGCAGGGGTTGGTCGTGCCAGGGCCGGTTTTCTTACAGTGACGGACCCGCGTTCGCATTCTTACCATTCTGCACCGGCTTTTTGAAAATGACTGGTACACGCGGACTTATTGCATGGATGAATCCTACGGCGCTGCCCTCGAAGCCCTGCGCGACAAACTGATGCGATACGCGCGGCTGCAATTGCGCAACGAGGCCTGGGCCGAGGACGCGGTGTCCGATACCCTGCTTGCGGCACTTGAGCGACCACAGGCCTTTGCGGGCCGGGCCGCCCTGGCGACCTGGGTGATCGGCATCCTGAAGCATAAGCTGGTTGATCAGCTACGACGCCGTACCCGTGAACAACCGCTGGCCTGGGAGATGGATGATGGCCACGAGGCACTGCTTGAGTTCAAGCCGGATGGACATTTTCTGCATCCCCCCGCGGACTGGGGCAACCCGGACAGCGCCCTGCAGGAAAGTCAGTTCATGGAAGTGATGGAGCTCTGTCTTTCGGCGCTGCCGCCACAGATGGGGCGGGCCTTCCTGCTACGCGAGTGGATGGAGCTTGAGACTGGCGAGATCTGTAAGGAACTCGCCATCAGCACGACCAATCTATGGGTACTCCTGCATCGAGCCAGATTGCGCTTGCGCGCCTGCCTTGAAGTGAAATGGTTCAACCACCAACAGCCTGCCTGATGAAATACAAATATACCTGCAAGGAAGCGGCCGAGGTGATCGTGGCCAGTCAGGATCGGCCGTTACGCTGGACGGAGCGCCTGCTGCTGCGTCTGCATCTGATGGTCTGCGACGCGTGCCCGCGGCTGGTGGCACAAATGGCGTTCCTGCGCCGCGCGATGCGGCAGTTCCGCTTGTAGGCGCGGTTTCGACGCTGGGTCAGTCGCCCGACGCGGCAGTTACCGGGCCGTTTTCGTCCGCAGCGGTGGCGTCCGCAGCGGTTGCCGCAATAGCGGCGGCTGCGGTGGCGCTGGCGGTGGCGGCTGCGGTGGCGGTGGCGGTGGCGGCTGCGGTGACCGGCACGACACCACGCGCCGTCATCCGCAGCACGCGCCGACGCACCAGTTCGATGTGTTCGCGCAGTATGTACAGTTGGTTGGAGAACCCCAGCGGAAGCTTGAGTTGCCCTAACTGCTGTTCGATCCAGGCGAGTCGATCAAGCAACAGGTTGCGTTCGGTATCGAGATCATCCCGGTCAAGCTCGCTCTCGAGGAATTTCAGTTCGGCATACCAGCGGTCCAGTCGACGCCTGATGCGCCAGTTGTACAACTGGGGGATCACGCGAAAGGCCGGAATCAGCAAGGCCAGCAAGGGCAGCACCACCACAAAGGTACGATCGAGCAGGGTCGCCAGCCAGAACGGCAGGTAGCGCGTCAACAGCGGCTGACCGTTCTTCAGGTAGCGCTCTGCCTGCGGGTGCAGCGGAATGGTCTGATCCTGGTCGGACGGAAACTCGTGTTTGGCGTTCAACAGTCCGGGATCACGGTGGGTTTCCGCCATGGCCTGCGACAGCAGGGTGACCAGCGCCGGATGGATGTCGGCACGCACGTAGATCACAGACGTGGTCGCCACGAGTTGCAGGTCTTCATCGGGCAGGTCAGCGCGCAGGTCGATGCCGCCGCGCGGAATGGTGATGCGATGAAAAAAGGGCCGGTGTCTGGCAATTGCGTCGGCCTGGGTCAGATTCAGTGCGCGTACCCCCGGACTGTGAAAATAGGCCTGAATGGTCGGTGAAGCCGGCTCGCCCAGCGTGATCACCGCGTCGAGCTGACCCTGGCGCAGGGCGTCGAGGGCCTCCGCCGAGGAGAGCATGCTGAGCTGCACATTGCGCGCATGCGACTTGGTGCCTTCCACGTCCTGGGTGAGCCCAGCCTCGCGCAGCAGTTCCACTGCAAACAACTGCGTACCCGCACCCCAGCGGCCGATGTTGATACGTTTGCCGGCCAGGTCGGACATGCGCGACCAGGGTTGACGGGCACGATAGAACACCCAGATTGGCTCGTAGCCGATCGCGCCAAGGGAACGCATGGCGGGATCATCTGGCGTGGCCACACCGTCCTGCAACATGGCGGCATCGGCCTTGGCAGGCAGGGTATGCAGCATGTCGAGATTGTCGGCGGCCCCCTCGCTGGCAAGGATGTCCAGGGTGATGCCGGCGCGCTTGAACACCGGACGATACCGTGCCGCATACTGCGCATAGGCTCCCCGCGCGCTGCCGGTGGCGATGCGCAGATTGCGCGGCGGCAAGGGTTGCAGGAAGTGAAGGATCAGGAAGCTGGCCAAGGCCAGCACGATGACCGGAATGCCAACCAGGGCAAGTACGGCCGGCAGCGATGTGCTGCTTGCGCGCGACCGGTTGGCGCGCAGGCGCTGCGCGAATGCGGCTAGTTGTTCTCTGGAGGCCATGGTCGTGGAGATTGACCGGGGTGGCGCGGAAATGCAAGTTGACCGGCCGACTTGCCGGTCACACTGCCGATCAAGTACCTTCAGCCCTCACCATGTTTTCCGCAGGTACCCCATGTCTGCCGATCTGCAAACCCTGTTCGACAACAACCAACGCTGGTCCGAAGAGATACGTCGAAGCGACCCTGACTTCTTTCCCACCTTGTCGCGTCAGCAGGCCCCCAAGTATTTGTGGATTGGCTGCTCCGACAGTCGTGTGCCAGCCAATGAGATCGTTGGTCTGCTGCCCGGTGAGTTGTTCGTGCACCGCAACGTGGCCAACGTGATCAACCACACCGATCTGAACGCACTGTCGGTGATGCAGTTTGCCGTGGATATCCTGCAGGTCCGGCACATCATGGTGGTCGGGCACTACGGGTGCGGCGGCGTGCAATGCGCCCTGCATGATCGCCGCCTCGGCCTGAGCGACAACTGGTTGCGCCATGTGCAGGACGTCAAGTACAAGCACCAGCCGCTGCTGGCGGGAATCGCCGCCGGGCGGCAACACGATGCCCTGTGCGAACTGAACGTGATCGAACAGGTGGTCAATTCCGCCCGCACCACCGTGTTGCAGGACGCCTGGAGCCGCGGCCAGGATCTTACCGTGCATGCCTGGTGTTACGGCCTGAGCGACGGCCTGGTGACTGACCTCGGCCTGTCGGTATCCGGGGTGGAGGGCGCCGAGCAACATGCTGCGCGTGCCGCCGAAGCGGTGCGCGCGCGGCATCAGGGCGGTGCCGCGCCGAACACGTAAGCCGGTGGATGCCTAGCGGCGGGCGCGCGCCATCCTGCCACGGGTATCCTGTTGTGCAGCCGCGCGGGTTGCCGTCATGCGCATCGGCAAGGCCTCGAGTGCCTCGGCCTGGCGGGCCACTGCCATCATCAGGCTCCAGAGCACGGCAGCCAGCATCATGGCAAGTGCCAAGCCGCCGGCGGACGTGACGAACATCATCAGCACAGCGCCCACCTGGTAACTGCCCTGATGCAGCGCACTGTCGCTGAAGTGGACAAAGCGCATCAGGTGATCGCCCAGCCAGGCGGCCAGCACCAGGGCGCTCGTCGGCAGGCCGAAGAGACATGCTGTGCCCAGGCTGACCACCAATCCGTCCAGCAATCGCTTCATGCGTTTTCCTCGTTTCCTATCTACATATAGGTCTGGACCTTAGGTTAGCCCAGTTAACGCCTGATAATAATGATTTAATCGAAAATTGATTGTGAACTTTGGGGTGAACCGGCCTGGACTGGCCATGTAAAGCCCGGATGGCGCGGTGATGCTGTAAATCTGACGTTCTTCAGAGGCTTGCAAGGGAACCTGCAAAAACTGGTAAAACTCTGCGTGGGAATCTATCCCACAGAACTTCCCTTGAATTATGCTGGTCCACGCAAGCAGCAGCGTGCAGCACATTCCACACATTCAAGTCCTCGGAGAGATTCACATGCGCATATCTTCCCTGCATCTGGCGCTTGGCCTCTGTGCCGCGTTGGTCCTGGCTGCCTGCGGCGGTGGCGGAAGCCCGGCCGCCGGCACCGCCGGCGCCACGCCGACCGCAGCCCAGGCTGCGGTATCGTCTGGCACGGTCACCGCCTTTGGCAGCGTATTCGTCAATGGCCACGAATTCGACACGACGGCCGCCAACGTGATTGACGATGACACTGGCACTACCGTGCAAACCACCAACACCGCTGCTGCGGCTGCTGGCCTGACAGTTGGCATGCAGGTGGACGTCAAGCCGACCGCCAACAGCACCACTGCAGCGCCGCGCGCTGCCGAGATTCATGTGCACCCACTGGTGCGCGGTACCCTGGATTATGCCGATGCCACCGCTGCCACCCTGTCGGTGATGGGGCAAACGGTAGCGGTTGGCACCGCCACCGTGCAGGACGCGCGTGCCTGCGCCGCCGCTGCGCCGGCCACGTGTACGCCAATCGTCGACACCACCGGCTTTGTGAGCGCCGCAAGTGCAGGCAACACCACCTGCTACAA
>CAITLJ010000020.1 GCA_903893215.1 uncultured Ferrovum sp.
ACCGCCCTTTCACGGCGATAACCGGGGTTCGAATCCCCGTGGGGACGCCACGACAAGTAAAAAAGCCAGCGCAAGCTGGCTTTTTTCATTTGCGGTGCCAGCCGGGGATGAGAACCCCGCAGGGGTTCGACGAGCGGCGCCTGGCGCCGCCGGACGCCAGCCGCAAGGCGGATGGCGGGCCGCAGGCGCAGCGCGCCAAGGCTGAAGGGGCGCAGTGGCGCCCCGAACAATCCCCGTGGGGACGCCACGACAAGTAAAAAAGCCAGCGCAAGCTGGCTTTTTTTTCGCCTGAGGCTGACTCTGGTAATACACTTCTGGCTGACTGATGACCGAAACACCCCATAGCCGGAACTGCATGCTGCCTGCCAATCACCCGCTCCGCCTGTCGCTTGCCAACGAAGTCCATGCCCGCCCCCCGGAGTTGCTGGTCGCTCCGCTGCGCCTGAGTTACCTCGCTGTCTATTCAGACTGGGATCACCGTGCAGCGCAGTGGGCGCACGTCTGTGCACTGGTGCACCGCTACGACGTGAAGGCACCAGAGCCGCATGCCAATCACTTCAGCGCCGACCTCGGCCCCTTCCGCGTCAAGTGGGAGCTGCATGCTGAATTCGCCCGCTACACCTTCATCGCCCATGGCGTGGACGGTGACCTGTTCGCCAATCCGGCACTCGACCTGCTGCCCGCCGACTGGGTGGCCTCGATCCCCGGCGAGTTGCTGGTGGCCGCCCATGTGGTGATGGTGCCCGGGACCACCCTGCCGGCCGATTACGACGAAATTGCGCACGAACACTTCGCCGGCAACGCCATGGTGGGCGCTGGCGTGGCTGGCGGTGCCGGCGCGGCCTTCACCGACTTCCGCATTCATGCCGATGGTTTCAGCCGCTTCCTGGTTGCCGACGCAGACATGACCCCGCGTCAGGCCGGCCGCACCGTGCAGCGCCTGCTCGAAATCGAGACCTATCGCATGCTGGCACTACTGGCACTGCCTATGGCGCGCGAACTGGCGCCCGTGCTGCTCCAGCACGAGACCGAACTCTCCGGCATCACCCAGACCCTGTCCACGGCCAGCGACACCGAAGAGCAGCCACTGCTCCAGCGCCTTACCTCGCTGGAGGCTGCGATCGAGAGCCGTCAGTCCACCAACAGTTACCGCTTCAGCGCCGCAGCGGCTTACCACGAACTGGTCCAGCAGCGCACCGACGAGTTGCGCGAGCAACGCATCCAGGGTCTGCAGACGTTCCGCGAATTCATGGAGCGCCGACTGGCACCGGCCATGAATACCTGCAGCACCACGGCGACCCGGCAGGAATCGCTTTCCTTGCGCGTGTCGCGGGTCAGTCAGTTGCTGTCCACCCGGGTGGACCTGACCCATGAACGACAGAATCAGTCCCTGCTCGCCTCAATGGACCGTCGCGCCAAGTTGCAGCTGCGTTTGCAGGAAACCGTGGAAGGCCTGTCGATCGCCGCCATCACGTACTACATCATCAGTCTCGTCGGCTATGTTGCCAAGGCCCTGAAAGCCTTTGACCTGCACCTGAATCCGGAACTGGTGATGGGTCTCAGCATTCCGGTGGTGGTGGCCCTGCTGCTGGCCGGCGCCCGCCGCACCCGTCGGCTGATGCAGGGCGGGCACGACGAATGACAGGGCATGACATGTCACCGCGCGAACCTGCCGCGCGGCTTTCCGCCGAAGCCGCGCGGCCGCCGGGCAATGTCGGTGATCCCCATGAGGGGCAGCAGATTCCGCTGCACATCGATGGCTTCACCATCGAAGGCGTGCTCGGCCAGGGCACCAGCAGCATCGTCTACCTGGCGCGGCAGACACGACCGGCCCGGCGCGTGGCCCTCAAGGTACTGATCGGCGCCCAACTTGGCCGCACCTGGCGGGAACGCTTCGAGCGCGAAGTCGAACTGATGGGCAGCATCGAGCACCCGAACATTACGCGCCTTTACGGCACCGGCCTGTTCAGCGAGGCCGGGTTCGAGTATCCCTACCTGGTGATCGAGCGGGTAGACGGACTCATGCTCACCGAGCACGCCGACAGCCAGGGCCTTGGGCTGCGCGCGCGCCTGCAACTGCTGGCGACCGTGGCGCGCGCCGTGCATTTCATGCACAGCCGCGGGGTGGTGCATCGTGACCTGAAACCACAGAACATCCTGGTCGATCGTACCGGCATACCCAAGCTGCTCGATTTTGGTATCGCCAGGCCCCAGGATGATCAGGAAAACAGCCTGTTGACGCGGCAAGGCGACCTGCTTGGCACACTACCTTACATGGCCCCCGAGCAGATCGCTGGCGATCTGCCGCGCATTGACCCGCTGGTGGATGTCTACGCACTCGGAGTGATCGGCCACGAATTGACCACCGGGCAACTGCCGTACCATGCCGAAGCGTTCCGCACTGTGATCACGGCCGCGCAAACCCTACGCCAGCATCCGCCGGAACAGGTGTTGAACCGCAGCAACCTGCCGCGCGACCTGCGCATGGTGCTGGCCAAGGCCGTGCATAGCGACCGCCCGCAGCGCTATGGATCGGCACTCGAATTTGCTTTGGACCTGGAACGCTTCCTGCACCACGAACCTGTGCATGCGCAACCACCCGCCCTTCTGCACGGACTGCGACTGTTCGTGCGCCGTCGCGCCGCAGTCGCCAGTGCGCTCGGGGTCAGTCTGCTCAGCATGGTGCTGGCACTCGGGGTATCGATTCATTTTGCGCTGGGTGAAGCCAGTGCACGACGTCTGGAAACCCAGGCGCGTGCGAAGGCGGAAAGCCGGGCACAGATACTGCAGGCCACCAACGAGTTTGTCGATCAGATCCTCGTCGGCGCCGATCCGGTCAATGCCAAAGGCGCGGCCCTGACCATGCGCGAGGTGGTGACCAGCGCCGCGCGCGAGTTGCAGGCCCACCCGCCGGCAGAGCCAGCCGTAGCGATACACGCCGGTCTGGAAATTGGTGATGCGTTGGTCAACATGCACGACATGGAAACCGGCATGCCGCTGCTGGAGCGCGCTGCCGACCTTGCGCGCAAGACACCCGACCTGGATCCGGCGCTGCGTTTGAGTGCGCTGTATGACGAGGCCGCTTCGCGGATTCCCTTTGACTTCAGCGACACGCCCGTGCGTCACCTGCGTGCGGTGCTGACCGAAACGCCGCAGGATCCGGCCGGAGAGCCGCGAGACATCGTCAAGTTGTGGACCGATGTCCGGTTGGCGCTGGCGCAGGCACTGCTGCAAAACGGCTACACGCAGGAAGCCATGCCCTTGCTCGACGCGCTGGATAACGCGGTGCGCAAAGGCCATCTGCCCGCCAGGGCAGATCAACAGTACGTGGCCCAGACACGGATCACGGCGGAATACCTGCAGGGGCATTTTCAGGCCCTGATCGACCGCCAGGCGCACGATGATGCCAACGTGGCGCGCACCAATGGCGAAGCCAGTGTGCTGCGCCAGACCCTGTTCCATGCGGCCGCCCTGAGCGCCATCGACCTGGGTGATCTGCCGCTGGCGCACCGGCTGATGGTGCGCTGGGTAGACCTCGCCATCAGTCAGTTCGGCGCCAAGCAGCAGAACACCCTGGAGGCACAATCCAAACTGGCCTATATCGAGCACCTGCAACAGCCGCATGACCCCAAGCGGGTTGCCCGACTCGGGGAGCTGATGGACGCCCTGCGCCACACAGCGCGCGTTGAGCCGACCCTGCTGGAAACCGCGCGCATCAATTACGCGGCCGCCCTGCTCAGTCAGTCACCCGCACAACGGGCGCGCGGCGTGACCGACCTGCGTGGGGTGCTGGAGGATGTGGCCAATCAGCGCCTGCCCGACAGCATGAACAGCGCGCGGGCCGGACTCATCCTCGCGCAGTATCTGAAGGCGCACGGTGCGCGACAGGAAGCCGATGCAGTGTATACGCCGCTATGCACCCGACTGGCGCAAAAGATGGCGGCCGATCATCCCTACCTGCTCCGGTGCAAGGCGGGCCTGCAGGGACAAACCCTGAGCGATCCCCAGCGCTGACCCGGGTCAGCCCCCCGAGCGCTTCAGCCCCGCCCGGGAACGGTAAGTGAACTCGTCGGGACGGCGCACACCACTGGCCAGTTCACGCCCCACCTGGGTGCGACGAAAGTCCAGTTTCTGGACCAGCGCCACCATCTCGTGCGCGTATACGGTGCAGGTGCAACGCACTCGGGTATCGCCCCGTGCACACTGCAGCACATGGCGCACTAGAGTACTGCCAGCGCCGCGCCGGCGCGCATCCGGCCGCACTGCCACCAGTCTGATGTCGATCAGAGCGCCGTCCTGATCGCTGCAGCGGCTCACCAGCGCGCAGCCGAGGGTACGCCGACCGTCGCGCACGCGCAGCAGGTACCACCCCGGATGATCCAGGGTGACGCCGCGCAACAGCGCTCGCAGCACCGCCCCCAGCAGAAGCCGGGCCAGGGCGACCTGCCCCAGGAATTCAAGATAAACGGTATTGAACTTGCATTGCAGCGCGCCCTGCGCGATGTCAACCAGAAAGGGGGGTACATCGGAAAATCCGGCGCGCCCGACCTTTAGCGCACCAGTGCAAACCGCTGCGTCAGCAAGGGCACCGCCGACGTGCTTTGCCCGGGTTGACTGCGTCGGAATGCCCTCCATGAGCGACCCATCGTGTGGATTTTTTGTACGTCTAGCATCGCATGTCGGCGGGCGACCCGGCTTTGCAAATAGGTAACAATTTCCTACAAGGGTGCGACAGCACACCGACCCGGATCAAGCCTTTGCGGTAAGCCGCCACAAGGTGGTGAGTTCCTTGCTACGCGCCTCATGCAGGGGGTCAGCGGGATCGGTGGCCTTGCCATGCCGGGGCTTGACCGAATGCTGACCCGCAACCTGCAACCCGGCCTGATCGATCCATGCGAGCAGGGCGGCACGTGTGCGCAGACCAAGATGCTCGGCCAGATCGGAGAGGATCAACCAGCCCTCGCCGGTTGGCTGCAGATGGTCACGCAAACCGGCGAGAAAACCGCGCAACATGCGGCTCTCCTCGTCATAGATGGCGCGCTCGATGGGCGCCGACGGACGGGCAGGAATCCACGGAGGATTGCACACCACCAGACCGGCACGTCCCTCCGGCCAGAGATCGGTTTCACACACCTGCACCCGGTCATCCACGCCAAGACGGGCCAGATTCTCGCGCGCGCAGGCCACGGCGCGCGGATCGATCTCGGTGGCCACGATGCGGGGCAGGCCACGCCGCGCCAGCACGGCCGCGATCACCCCCGTCCCCGTCCCGATGTCAAAGGCCAGATCCACCTCGGCCATCGGTACGGTGGCCACCAGATCGATGTACTCACCGCGCACCGGCGAAAACACGCCATACCATGGGTGGATCCGGCTACGGCCTGCGGCATCGCCCAGCGCAAGGAGTTCGATGCCCTTGCGCCGCCATTGGTGGGCGCCAATCAGACCGAGCAACTCGCGCAAGGACACCACTGACGGCTGGCCGTCGGCGTCGCCCCAGACTTCGGTGCACGCTGCGCGCAGGTCGGGTGCCCGACGCAGCGGAATACCATAATCCCCGTCCAGCGGAATCAGCACACGGCCGAGGGTGCGGGCGCGCTGCAGCGTGGCAAGGCGGTGACGATGAAAAGCGGCCGCCGGGTCCTGCACGTCGGCCTCAGCGTCCACGGTTTGTGCTGCCGAGGCCACCTTGTCGCGTGCCTTACGTGAACCGTGCCGAGGCTTGCGCTCCACCCGCCGCATCATGGCTTCCAGAAGATGACGGGCATTCTGGAAATCGCCGCGCCACAGCAGCGCCGTACCTTCACAGGCCAGACGCCAGGCGTCATCCGCGGCCAGCGTGTCATCCGCTATCACCACCCGAACCGGAGCGGCCACGCCACTTTCCGAACGCCAATGCGCCGTGTGCGCGACTCCGTTTTCCTGCCATTCCATCATTTGAACTGTCCTTGCTTGAGCTTGTGCCAGGCGTTTCCTGCAAACCAGCACAGCGCGAGCAATGCCACCAAATGCTGCAGGACCATGCCGGCAGGATACCCGGTGTCATGGCCAAACAGGTCGAACAGCGCAATCAGCACCAGCAGGGCTGGCAGGCTGCGCGCAAACCATCCCTGCGGCGCAAGCGGCCAACGGGCTGCCACTGCCAGGCCGAGGGCAGCGCAGAGCCAGCCACCCGCGGCGCCTGCGAGCACGTCGCCCGGCCAGTGCGCGCCCACCACGACGCGCGAACAGCCCACCAGACACGCCAGCGCCAAGGCCAGCGCGCGCGGCAGCGGACGGCGCACCAGACCGGCCAGCACCAGCACCCCCAATACGGTGAACGCTGTGGTGGTGTGACCCGAGGGGAACGATCCCGCCAGCAGCCGTGGACCGATCACCACCAGATCGTGCAGCACGGCTGGCGGCCGGGCCTGATGGAACAGGGGTTTCAGTCCATGGGTGAATGCGGTGGCAAAGAGCGCTGCAAGCACGCTCTCCCATACCAGACTGGGCCGACGGCGCTGGAAGGGCACCACCAGCAGCGGCGCCACCAGGGCATCGCCGAGCAGGGTACTGGCACTCCAGAAGGTCGCGCCGGCGGGCAACAACAGGTCACGCATGGCCAACAGCAGGGGCACATTGGCGGCAGTTGCCACGACCAGCAGCAATGCCAGTGTAGCGACCCATGGCAATAGCCAGACCTGCAGGTCGGCAAGGCCTGGCGCGGCTGGTGCCGGCGCTTCCGGCTGACCGGATGCGACGGGGGCAGGTGCCAGACGCTTGCTCATGGCGCTATCACCCGCACCACCCGCACCCCACCCTGCGCAAACAGCGTTTCATAGGCCCTGCCAAGCCGGTCGGGATGGTCCAACCGCCCAAAGGCCAGATCACCGGCGCGCACGGGACGGACCTCGGTGGCGCGTCCCAGATACACAGAAAAGCTGGGCATGCGGTCATCACTGACCAACGGACCGGGCAAGCTGGCAGCAAACGTGGCAGCGGCACGCACCGGATCCTGCTGCAAGCCGGTCACGGCGGGCAGCAGCACACAGGACACACCCAGCACCGACACCAAGCCCGGCAACCAGGCCAGTGACGCCGACGGCAGGCCTGCCAGCATGCCAGTACGGACCGGACGCCAGACCAGCAACAGGTTGATCACCGCCAGTGTCAGCCATAGCCCCGCCCGCCAATGCCAATGGGTATCGAACACCTGCGGCGCGCGCGCCAGCATCTCGCGTAGATAAGGATTGCGGTCCTGTGCGGCCATCCGATCAGCAACGGCGGGCAGGGCCAAGGCCAGCAGCGGCATCAACAAACCGGGCAGGGCCAGCCAGCGCGCTTGAATCTGGCCCGCCAGCGCCGGCGCTCCGAGCAGGAAGAGTGGCGTGCACCCATAGAGCAGGTAGTGCGGCAGCTTGGTGCCGGCCAGGGAAAAAATCACCAGCACCACCAGAAACCAGAGCAGCAGAAAACGTGGCAGGCTGCCGCGCGCGCTGCCGCGCCAGCGCTGCAGCGCGCCTGGCAGGGCGGCGGTGTAAGGCAACAGCAGCAAGGGCAGCACCACCAGATAGTAGGCCGGACTACCGCCGTGGCCCTGCAGACTGCCGCCCAGGCGTCCAACGTTCTCACGGCCCAAAAAGTAGGCCACGAATGCACCATCACTGTGCAAAGCATACCAGCCATACCAAGGCAGACAGATCAGCAGCAGGATGCACCAGGCCGGCGGATCCAGCAGATCCCGCCAGCGTGCCCGCCACGCAGGCGTAAGCAGCATGCCGAGCAGCACGATCGCGCCGGGTACCACCAGCGCCACCGGACCCTTGGCCAGCATGCCCAAGCCCGCCCAGAGGGCAGCGCGACGCAGCGCGCTGCGATGACCCGCATCCAGCCAGTGCCAGACGTCGAACAGGATCATGGTCAGCGCCAAATTGATCAAGGCATCCATCGCCGCGGCGCGCGCCACGACTGCCACGCCCAGACTGGTGGCGGCCAGCCAGGCCGCATCCTGCGCCTCGGCAGGCGCGCCATGGCGGCGCCAGAAGCCCACCATCCTGCCGATCCAAAGCAGACTGGCAAGCCAGGCGGGCATGCGCAACGCCCACTCCAGCGGCAGGCTCACCGCCTGCGCGAGGCGTACCAAGGGCACCTGCAACCAGAACAGCAGTACCGGCTTTTCGTAAAACGGCTGGCCATTGAGCGTGGGGGCGAGCCAGTCACCACTGCGCAACATCTCCATGGCCACCTCGCTGTACTCGCCCTCATCCTCATCGATCAGGGGCAGCTGACCCAAGGTGGCACAAGTCGTGCATGCGAGCAGCAGCAGACAGAGCGCGCGCCAGTGTGCGCGCAGCGCGACAGACAGACGCACGGAAAGGGAGGCATGGATGATCACGGTCCGGATTATCGCCTGTTGTTCAGGGCGCGTCAGCACGCACCTGCGCACAGCACACAACGGCTCATGTATTCTCGCCATGATGGCAGGCCGTGGGCTGGTAGCAGGCCTTGCCCCCTGGCCGCGAGAGCGCAGGACGCAGATTTTCACCCCAAGGAAACGTCATGGTTAAAGCTGTTCGCAAAACGCTGATACCCGCCACCCTGATTCCGGGTGATGGCATCGGCCCGGAAATCGTCAAGGCCACCGTCGCCGTGCTGAACGCGCTCGAGGCGCCGTTTGCCTGGGACATCCAGACTGCCGGCATGGCGGCAGTGTCGGAACATCTGGATCCGCTGCCGGAAGCCACCCTCGCCAGCATTCGTCGCACTGGCCTTGCCCTGAAGGGACCGCTGACCACGCCGGTGGGCGGCGGATTCCGTTCGATCAACGTGCGTCTGCGCGAGGAATTCAAACTGTTCGGCAATGTACGCCCCGGCAAGACGGTGATCCCCGGCGGGCGCTACGAAGACATCGATGTGGTGCTGATCCGCGAAAATCTCGAAGGGCTATACGTAGGCTTCGACCACTACATCCCGATCGACAACGATCCGCACGGCGCGGCCATTTCCTCGGGCGTCAACACCCGGGCCGGCAGCCGTCGCATCGCCCGGTTTGCCTTCGAATACGCGGTGAAGAACGGCCGCAAGAAGATCACCATCGTGCACAAGGCCAACATCCTGAAGGCACTGACCGGTATCTTCCTTGAGACCGCGCTCGAAATGGCCAAGGAATACGAAGGCCGGGTGGTGGTGGAAGAACGCATTGTGGATGCATGCGCCATGCAACTGGTGCTGAACCCATGGCAGTTCGATGTGCTGCTCACAACCAACCTGTTCGGCGACATCCTGTCGGACGAAATCGCGGGCCTGGTCGGCGGCCTGGGCATGGCGCCGGGCGCCAACATTGGCGAACACGCCGCGATTTTTGAAGCAGTGCATGGCTCGGCACCGGATATCGCCGGTCGCGGTATTGCCAATCCAATTGCCCTGCTCTACGCCGCCGCCATGATGCTCGATCATGTTGAACGTCAGGATCTGGCAGGGCGACTGCGTGATGCCATTCACCACACGGTGGTGGAAGACAAGGTGCGCACCGGGGACCTGGGCGGCAAGGCCACCACCGCCGAGATCACCGAAGCGATCATTGCCCGCATCCACAGCAATGCCAGCGGCAAGGCCGCCAAACCGGCCAGGAACCCAGCAGCCAAAGCCGCTGCGCCCAAGACTGCCCCAACCAGGACTGCCACAACCAAAACCGCTGCAAGCAAAACCGCTCCATCCAAGGCTGCTGCAAAGCCGCGCGGCAAGAAAGCCGGCTGAGGTCGGACAGCACCAGCACGGTTGACGGGCTGGTGCTGTCCAACGGCGTACGGCACGCACTTGCTGGCAACTGGTCAGAAGCGGACGCCGACGGACAGGCGCCAGGCGTCGACGGGTGTGAAGTTGGTTTGCGGATCGAAGGCCAGCCGCAGGAACAGGGTGGGCCAGTCGTAGGTGAGTGTCGCCCCCAGGCGTTGGATCATGATGTCATTCACCAGTCCCTGCTTGTACAGCAGGTCCAGACTGATCCGCTGACGATCCGGCAAAGGCAACTGTCCCATCAGGTGCAGGTGGCGTTCATCCGGGTTGACACGATTGTCGCGCACCCACAGTGCTCCAAGCGCGGAGCCATCATCACCGCGCCATCCGGCTGACAGGGTGTACGAATCATTCGGATCAAAATTCAGGTTGTAGTAGGGGCGCAGATTGGTGCGCCCGAGCCCGGCGCCCACATACCATTGGTCACCAGTTTCCAGCCCGACGCTGCCCCCGGCGAAACCACCTGACGCAACCTGCAGCGACGGCTGCAGCCGCACCCGTTCGAAGACGCTCTGATCCCAACCGGCGCGCCACTGGCCAACGTCCTCACCCGGCTGGCTGAAGTGCCCCAACCAGAGGTGCGCATCCTGCGCGGAATAGCGCAGATTGAGGTCGTTGCCGGGCGATCCACTGCCATAAAAATAACGACCTGCTGTCAGTTTCCAGGCAGGTTGCCCGACCGGGGCGCTGGTATCCTCGGCGCGAAGCATCCCGCAGGCGAGCAAGGTGATGGTGCCGGTCAGCAGCAGCCGGGCGGGACAAATTTGATGGGGCATTGGAGTGCGCCGTATGCAGATTCAAGTGTTGCGAATGATCAACCAGCTGCGCGTCAGACCGCGCCTGCTGGCCGCCTTTGCCGTCATGCTGCTGGTAGGCCTGCTGCTGCCCACGACACTGATGGCACATACTCTTGCCCGCTGGCTGGTGGCCTGGAATACCGGCACGATACTCTATGTCATCCTGGCGACGCACATGATGATGCGTTCCAGCATGGCGCAAATGCGCCACCGCGCAAAGCGCCAGGACGAGGGCAGATTGGTGATCCTGCTGTTGGTGATCCTGACCGCAGCCGCCAGCCTGAGTGCAATTGCCGTCGAACTGACTGTGGTGAAAGACCTGCATGGGGTGGCCAAGCTCACCCATGCCGCCCTGGCTGGCATCACCGTGGTGAGTTCCTGGGCTTTTATCCAGATGATGTTCGCGCTGCATTACGCGCACGACTACGTGAGTGCCGAAGCCCGCGGTCAGGACGGCGGCCTGCTGTTCCCCGGCGGCGAGACGCCAGGCTACAGCGACTTCTTCTATTTTTCCGCAGTGATCGGCACGTCGGGACAGACTGCCGACGTCACGTTCACCTCGCGCACGATGCGCAGGGTCGGCACCCTGCACTGCATCCTGGCCTACCTGTTCAACACCACGGTGCTGGCCTTGCTGATCAATATCGGGGCGAGCCTGTTCTGAAGCGCGCTGGCCGGGCAACGTCTGCGAACCGGGCGCATCGGCGATTCGCATGGCAACCCTCGCAGAGGCGCGACCACAAGTAAAAAGCCCGTATTAACCTCAGCGGGTTGATACGGGCTTTTACCTTCTGAATCCTGTGGTGGAGGTAAGCGGGATCGAACCGCTGACCTCTTGCATGCCATGCAAGCGCTCTCCCAGCTGAGCTATACCCCCACGCGAAGAACCACAATTATAGACGCGAACTTCGCCGGATGACAAGCAGGTTGCTGAAATAATTTAGTCAGCAAGACTGAACGCCAGACGCGCAAGCACCGCCTCGCGACCGATCAACTCCAGCACGGCGTCAATCGACGGCGTCTGCGGCTCGCCGCAGACCGCCACGCGCAGCGGCACCCCCACCTGCCCCATCTTCAGACCGTGCCGCGCAGCCACCTCCTTGATCAACACAGAGAGTGCTGCACGCTCCCAGACACAGTCCGCGAACGCAGCCAGCAAATCGGCAAGTACCGGGCGCACGGCCGCTGTCAGATGCTGGGCACGGACGTCCTCGCCAGCCACCACCGGCCGGTAAAAATACACGGCCGCGTCGGCCATCTCAGGCAACAGGTGCACCCGCGCCCGCAGCAGCTCCACTACCGCAGTCACTGCGGGTCCATTCACCACCGCGCAGCCCCGCGCTTCCAGCAGTGGCTGCAACAAGGCCGCCAGCGCATCCAGCGGCGCTTCCTTCAGATAGTGCTGGTTGAGCCATTGCAGCTTGTCGCCGTCAAACCGCGCCGGCGATCGACTCACGTGATCCAGCGCAAACCATCCCACCATCTGCGCAGCCGAAAAAATCTCGGCATCGCCATGCCCCCAGCCCAGTCGCGCCAGATAGTTGAGCAACGCCTCCGGAAGGTAACCCTCATCGCGGTACTGCATGACCGACACCGCGCCATGACGCTTGGACAGACGCTCACCGTCGTTGCCGAGAATCATCGGCAGGTGCCCGAACTGCGGCAACGGTGCCCCGATCGCCGCATACAGGTTGATCTGCCGCGGAGTGTTGTTGACGTGATCATCCCCGCGGATCACGTGGGTGATCTGCATATCGAAGTCGTCGATCACCACCCCAAAGTTATAGGTGGGCACCCCATCGGCGCGCATGATCACCAGGTCATCCAGTTCCTGATTGGCGAAACGGATTTCGCCCTTGACCAGATCATTCCAGACCACCTCACCGTCGAGCGGATTACGAAAACGCAGCACCGGCTTGATGCCTGCCGGCGGGGTTGCTGTCGAATCGCGCCAGCGACCGTCGTAACGCGGCTTCTCGCCACGCGCGCGTTGTGCTTCACGCATCTGGTCGAGCTCTTCCTTCGAGGCGTAACACCAGTAGGCATGACCGTCACGCAGCAATTGTTCGGCCACCGCCTGATAGCGGGGCAAGCGGTGCATCTGGTAGAACGGACCCTCGTCCCAGTCCAGCCCCATCCAGGACATGCCGTCCAGGATGGCCTGCACTGAAGCTTCGGTGGATCGCTCGACATCGGTATCCTCGATGCGCAGCACGAAGGTGCCACCATGCCGTTTGGCGAAGGCCCAATTGAATAACGCGGTGCGGGCACCGCCAATATGCAGGTAACCGGTGGGACTCGGTGCGAAGCGGGTACGGACCATGACAGGGGAAGTCTTTGCAGGAAACGAGCCTGCCAGTTTAGCCGCGCCCGCCCCTGTGCGCACCGACTGCTTCTCGGGCCACGTGGAAACCTCAGCGCCAACCAATCCATTCTTCGATCCAGTCCATGCCCCCTCCGTCCGCCCTGCCCAGCCAGCCCCTGCCCTTCCTGCTGCACTTCATGCGCCGCCATGCCGCCCTGTTCGTACCGATGGCACTATGCGAAACCCTGCACACCCTGTGCGCCATCCTCGGCCCGTATGCGCTTGCCGGACTGTTGCGCGCCGCACCCCTCGGCACCGACACACCAGCCCTGCATCGGGCGGCGCTCGGCTTCGCGGTGCTGGCTGTGGCAGAAATCGGCTTGGGACGTGCCGCGGGCGCATTGCAGCTAAGACTGGCGCCGGTGCAACGGCAAAGTGCACTGCGTGCCCTGTACGCCTGGCTGCAGGGCCATTCGCAGCGCTTTCTGAGCAGCAACTTTGCCGGGGCGCTCGCCCACCGGGTGGGCGAGACTGCACTGTCGGTCAACCAGATCATGTCGGCGATCCTGTTCGACCTTTGGCCGGTGGTGCTTACCCTGACAGTGAGCACCGCGCTGCTGTTGCGCACGCACCCCGGACTGGGTGCAGCACTGGGCTGCTGGTCAGTGGCCTTCCTGACCGTGTCGTGGTGGCTGGCGAAAAGCAGCCAATCCTTCACCCTACGCGCCGCCGCCACCCGTGCCGAGACCACGGGCGTGCTGGTCGATTCGGTCAGCCACCTGTCCAGCGCGCAACTGTTCGCGCAGCAGTCGCATGAACGTGCCGTGCTGGGCCAGGCGCTTGCGCGCGAACTGGGCGCCATCCGTGCCAGCAACCGTTACACCGAACGCATCCGCTGGAGCCAGGCGATTGCCTTTGCCCTGCTCAAGCTGGGCACCCTCGGTTACGCCCTGCACTTGTGGCATACCGCTCAGATCGGGCTGCCGGATGTAGTGCTGGTGCTTACCCTGGGCATGCTGATCCTGAATGAGGCCCGCAACCTGGGACGTCGCTTTCTTGAGCTGTTCGAATACATCGGCAACCTGAACAATGGTCTGCGCACCCTGTTGGTGCCGCATGACATTGTGGACGCACCGGATGCACAGGACTGGGCAGTGCCTGCCGGCGCGCTGAGCTTTCGTGCAGTGGGTTTTGCCTACCAGCCTGGCCGACCAGTATTTCACAACCTGAACGTAGAGATTGCCGGCGGTCAACGGGTTGGCCTGGTCGGCTTCTCGGGCTCGGGCAAGAGCACCTTCATCAACCTGCTGCTGCGCCAGTACGACATTACCGACGGCGCCATCCTGATTGACGGCCATGACATCCGCAGCTTCAGGCAGGACCACCTGCATCGCCAGGTGGGACTGATCCCGCAGGATCCCAGCCTGTTCCACCGCTCACTGGGCGACAACATCCGCTATGGACAATTGCATGCAAGCGATGCCCAGGTGCGCGCAGCGGCGCAGCGCGCCCATGCCGACGGCTTCATCCAGCATCTGCGCGAAGGCTATGCCGCCCTGGTGGGTGAACGCGGCGTCAAGCTGTCCGGCGGTCAGCGCCAGCGCGTGGCGATTGCGCGCGCGCTGCTCAAGGACGCACCCGTGCTGGTGCTCGACGAAGCCACCTCCAGCCTGGACTCGATCACCGAGCGCGCCATCCAGGAAACTCTCAACCAGGGCATGCGCGGCAAGACGGTGATCGTGATTGCACACCGACTATCCACGGTGGCGCACCTTGACCGTCTGCTGGTGTTTGACGCGGGGCAGATCGTGCAGGATGGCAGCCACGCGGAACTGATCGCACAGGCAGGCCTGTATCAGCGGCTATGGCGCATGCAGGCCGACGGCTTTTTGGGGGATGTCGCGGCCGCCATGGACTGAGGCGACGAAACCATGGCCTTGGCGGATCAGCAATACCCGTCGCCGCACGGATGGCACGACACCGCACAATCGACTGCTGAGGCATGGTGACAAACCCACAAAGGCATGGTATCGTTGTGGGCTTACGTGGGCGGTTAGCTCAGTGGTAGAGCACTGCCTTCACACGGCAGGGGTCACTGGTTCGAACCCAGTATCGCCCACCACGTATTCAGCACGACAAGCAGGAACCTGCGATCCATGCGCCGGTTCCTGTTTTTTTTTGGGCAGACATTGGGCGGCCAGTCCTCCCCGGTTCGTGCGTGGCTCTCCGCAACCCGCTGGCCAGATCCACCGCGATGATGCGATCGGGCCGGGCAAGTCAAACTGCCACGGCGCCACCTCCGCTCCGTCGCAAGTAATACGCTGAATGGGATACCCTATATAGGGTACAATGAGGTCAAACCCTCTGCGGAGCGCAAGGCTTGACTCTGATATCCACCACGGCTGCCCTGATACCGCTTTCCTGGGCACCGCTTTCCTGGGAATTTGGCCCGCCGGGGAGCATCAGCGCCAGCCTCGCCGTTTTCGCCAGCCTGTTGCTGGCACTGATGACGTTCAGACGCCGCAGCAACGCGCTGGCAATCCAGGTGGCCACCCTGACCCTACAGCGCGACGCGGCCGACGTGGAAGCCAACGAGGTAATGGCGCGCCTGGATGCCGTGATCGAGGAACGCAAACATGACGAAGCCCGCATCCGTCAGCTCGCCTACTACGACAATCTGACCGGGCTGCCCAACCGGCATCATCTGCTGCAATGCCTTGCAGGGCAGATGGATGAAGGTCGCAGTGCAGGAGGCTTCGGCTACCTGATCTTTCTCGACCTCGACAACTTCAAGCGGATCAATGATGTGCTGGGACATCAATCGGGCGACCTGTTCCTGCGCGACGTGGCCGAGCGCCTGCAGGAAGTGGTGTGCGAGGGTGAACTGCTGGCACGCCTGGGCGGCGACGAATTCGTTCTGCTGAGTGCGCCGGGTTATGCCAGCGTGGCCGAGGCGCAGTGCGCCGGCCTGCATCAGGCGGAATGCCTGCGCCGCGCGCTGCGGCCATCCGTTCGGCAGCCATCCAATGCTTACCTGACCACAGGCAGTGCCGGCGTGACGGTATTCCCGCGCGAAGGACAATCCGGGTTCGATGCCCTGCGCGAGGCGGATACCGCCATGTATCGGGCCAAAGCAGCAGGGCGTGACCGTGAGGTGTGTTTCGAGACCGGCATGCAACTGGAAATCCGGGAACAGCTGGATCTTGAGCGTGACCTGCAGACCGCAATCGGAAACGGCGAACTGGAACTGCACATCCAGGGGCAGTTTGCGCCCAACGGCACACAAATCGGTGCAGAAGCGCTGCTGCGCTGGAACCACCCCACCCGTGGCCTGATTCCACCGACGCGCTTCATCCCGGTGGCAGAAGCCAGTGCCCTGATCGTACCCATCGGACTCTGGGCCATCGAACAGGTGGCGCAGGTGTTGCTCGACCTGCAGAAGACCGGTGCACTGATTCCGGTTTCGGTCAACGTGAGCGTGCGCCAATTCCTGGATGGCGGTTTTGTAGATGCTGTGCTGGATATCCTTGAGACCTACCAGCCCCCCGCCGGCTACCTTCGCCTTGAGGTCACCGAATCCTTGCTGGTGAACCCCTTCGAACCGGTGCGCATGCAGATGAACGAGCTGATTGCCGCTGGTATCCGGTTTTCGGTTGACGACTTCGGCACCGGCTATTCCTCGCTCGCTTACCTGAAGGCCTTGCCGGTTCAGGAAATCAAGATTGATCAATCCTTCGTGCGGGCGATCCAGGGGAGCAGCGACCAGTCCGCGATCATCCTCGCCATCCTGGCCATGGCCAGTTCGCTGGGGCTGGATGTGGTGGCCGAAGGGGTGGAAACCGCAGACCAGCGCGCCTTCCTGGTCAAGGCCGGTTGCACCCGCATGCAGGGTTTCCTGTTTGCCCACCCTATGCCGGTGAAAATCTGGCGGGCGGTCTCAGAGCAGCCCCGCTGCCTGCAAGCCAGCTGAGGCGGTCAGGTCTGCGGGTGGAAGGAAGGCTCCGGCTGGGGGTGCAGATCTGACACGCACTTAGCAGATGGGGCGAAGGCCAGCACTCTGACCGGCTTTGCGTACAGGTACCCCTGAAAGGCCTGACAACCTTCGTCCATCAGCACCCGATGCTGAAACTCGGTTTCCACCCCTTCGGCCACCACACGCAAGCCAAAGCTGGCCGCAACAAACAGGATCGATCGCACTACCCGGCGGTCTTCGCAATCCGGCCGCAGGTCATTCAGGAACGACCGGTCGATCTTCAGCGAATCGATGGGCAAATCCTTGAGATCGCGCAGCGAGGCATGCGCCAGCCCAAAGTCATCAATACACAACTTCACGCCGAGCGCGTGCAGTTCCTGCAACTCGGCGAGCATCTGTGCGGTCTGGCGAGTCAGCATCGCCTCGTTGATTTCAAGGATCAGATTGGCCGGATTGGCGCCGCTGGCGCGCAGGCACGAGGCCACAAAAGCACCAAAGTGCGGTTCGCGAAACTGGCGCGGGCTGATGTTCACCGACAATGTCCAATGGGCGGTTGCCGGATTACGCTGCCAGTTGGCCAACTGGGTGCAAGCCGCCTGCAATGCCCAATGGCCGATCGGCACGATCAGGCCGGATTCCTCGGCGATCCCCACAAAGTCTTCGGGCAGGCGTACGGCACTGTCGTGCGGCAGCCAGCGCAGCAGCGCCTCGGCGCCTTGTACCTGGCCATCGCGATCCACCTGCGCCTGAAAGTACAGGTCAAACTCGCCGTGATCGATGGCGGTGCGCAACGTGGACTCGATGGCCTCGCGCCGTTTGAATTGTGCGTGGATTTCCTGGTTAAAAAAATAGGTAGAGTTGCGCCCCAGACGTTTGGCTTCATACAGAGCTAAGTCCCCAGCTTTGAGCACCTCGACGATGTCCAGCGTGGCTGTGGCAAACAGCGCGATGCCGATGCTTGAACTGACCGAAAACTCGATCGCGTCAAAACGGAACGGTTCGCCAAGCTGCTGATGCACCTTGTGCGCCACCTTGCTGGCATTCGCCACCGCCTCCTCTTCCGAGCTGCCCATGTCCAGCAACAGCACCAGAAACTCGTCACCGCCCAGTCGGAACGCCTGATCTGCATCGCGCAGGGCCTTGCGCAGGCGCGATGCAAAGGTGACCAAAACGCGGTCGCCAAAATCATGGCCACGCGTGTCGTTGATGGTCTTGAAATGGTCGATATCGAGCAGGAAAACGGCCCCGAACCCCTCGCCGCGCCGGTTGAGTCGCTGCGCATCACCCAGTCGCTGGAACAGCATGTGGCGATTCGGAAGATTGGTCAGCTGGTCATGGAAGGCAAGTTTTTCTGCTGCATGCTGGGCACGCTTGAGCTGGGTGACGTCGGTACGCACGCCGACGATGCCGCCCTTGCGCGTAGGTCGCTCACTCACCTGCAACCAGATTCCGTTGGCAAACTCGATTTCCCGCAGACTGCCGCCGGGCTGCCGATGGCGCCGCGTGCGCTCGGCCACCCACGCTTCCAAGTCGGGGTAACCGGGCTCAATGACCTCGCCACGATCACGGACCGAACTGCGCACCACATCCGCGAAGGTCATCCCGGCAATTTCGCTGAAACTGGATTTTAGGGTGAATGTCTGCGCATATTTCGTATTGCACAGGATCAGGCGATCGTTGGCATCGAACAGGCCAAAGGCATCCTGAATGCTCTCGATGGCATCCTCGAGGTTTTCGCGCCATTCGTTGGCAATGCTCAAGGCCTCTGAAGCTTCCACCTCGCCGCGGCAATTAACGAACACCAGATATTTCCAGACATTGCCGTCGGCTTCCTGCACCGGCGACAGCAGAAGCTGACAATCGACCTTGCTGCCGTCGTGTCGGGCAAGTTGCACCTCCACGGTGGTCTGACGCCGCGCGCGAACGCCATCCGCCACCCAGTCGAGCACCGCCGGACGCCCAAGCAGCCCAGCAAACGCGTATGGGTGACCGTTCAGCACCTGATCTGCACGAAACCCGGTCAGTTCCAGATAGGCCGGGTTGCAGTAAATGATCGATGGCTCGCCCGCCGCTAGGTCGAGCACCAGGATTCCCATGGGTGCGCTGGCCAGCAACTGGGAAGCCATGTCATTGGCAAACATGAATTCCGATACTCCCGATCAGGGTGACCTGACGGCGCTGCCTGAGCGAAATGCCTTGGCTTGGCGTCAATGCCCCGTGCACAAAGACAGCGGAACCGTCACCGATATACACCTGTTAGCGTACCCCTGTTGAGTTATGGACTCCATAGGTTTACGCATGTTTTCCGACCAGAAATCTTGCAGATTGAGCGTAATTGAAGCTTATGCCGCGCCTGCAATCTGGCCGGACTCAGTTGGATTCCTTGATCATCCGGCCGGAACTGGCCTGCACCGGCCGGGCGTTCATCGGATACAGGCGCGAGAACAGTGCGATTTGCGCCGGAGACACGCTGACCGGCTGTTTCATCACCATCCACAACACGCCTTCGGTGCACGGCGGGGTGGTGAGTGACCCCATGTATGTGTAGTAGCGGCGATCCTCTGGCAACAGATGCAGCAGATCGATCCGCCCGGCCGCCGCCATTTCTTCGTTCTTTTCCAGGGGCAGGTTGTTCCAGACCGCCTGCACCTCGGGCTGTGCCTTGCCGCTTTCCAGCAGGACGGCAACCACGGCCAGCTTGCCCTCGGCGTCCTTGTGCACCATGTGCACCACCATCTCGGTCGCATGACCGTCGAGCAATTCTTCCGATGGGCGGTGAAAGTGGAACTGCACCAAGGTGAAGCGGCGTCCCATCACCCGGATGGCGTTACCCGGGGCCACGTTCACCTGCACGGTATGCCCATTGTCGATCACCTTGAAACTGCTCTCCCGGTAATCGAAATTGATCGGCTCGAGATCCACCTTGATGCCGTCGCGGATATCGATCGGTGACTGCCGCGTGCCGTTGGCACAGGCGGCAAATTCGGGAGCGAGATCCGCCCACGCAACTGGCCCGTGGTCACCTTCGTAGGTCCAGTGTTTGGGATCGGCTGCATGATCACCATCGCCCAGCGGAAACGCCGTCACCACAGGCGCAATCGGCTCGACACGCGGCGCGGCTGACGCGGCGGCAACGGCCGGCACACCCGCCTTGCCCTCCCTGCCATCCGCAACTGGCAAGGCCGGCGCCGCTGCGGACGGGGTGGCGGACTTGGCTTGGGCCTGCGTGGGCCGGGGGGCACCCTTGGGCTTTGTCTCCGGTTTGGCCGCAACTCGGGACTCGGCCTTATCGGCCTTGTCGGCCTTGTCGGCTTTGTCCGCCTTGTCGGCCTTGTCGGCCTTGTCGGCCTTGTCAGATTTTTCGGACTTGCCGTCGGTATGCGCGTCGCCTCTGGCGTCCACCACTTCGGCACGCCGGTCGGCATCGGAGGCCTGCGCGTCCGCAAGATGCAAGATCAGGGCCGACAGGCACAGATAACACGTAAGCAGGACAGTCAGACGGACAGCGCGCATGGAAGTGGACCGCAAAGACAGGCAAGGTTGCCCTTCAGGTTTGCGGCACACCACAGCAAAACTTTACGGACCCCGCCCACCACCAAGGGCTTGACGATGCCCTCAGGCCAGCGCCACGCTGACGCCCTTCCTTACCTGACAGCGCCCGTTCAAGATGCCCGCCCACCCGCCGCTTCCGCATCCTGCAGACTTTCCTTCACTGGCCACCGACACCATCCGCTACGGAGACACCGATCGCCAAGGACACGTCAACAATGCCGTTTTCACCACCTTCCTGGAAACCGGTCGAGTGCACCTGCTGTTCGATCCGGCCAACAGGCTGCCGCGCCCGAACACTTCCTTCGTGCTCGCGCGACTGGAAGTCGATTATGTGGCCGAGATCCACTGGCCGGGTACGGTGCAGATTGGCAGCCGGGTACTGGAGATTGGCCGCAGCTCGGCACGTTTTGCGCAGGCAATTTTCCAGGATGGAGCGTGCACCGCGCGCGCCGAGACAGTCGTGGTGCTGGTCGACAACCTGACCCACAAATCCACTCCATGGACCGATGCCGAACGTACCCTGATGGAGGGCTGGCGCGGCACCGGCCGCTAAGGAAACGAACTGCCAGACTCAGTGCGAGGCGGTGGCCACGCTGGCAGACGCGCCTTCGCTGGCCGGGGCAGCCGGGGCAGCCTCTGCAGCGGCCTGGAGCGCCACGGGCGCCGGTGCGGGTTCCGCAGCCGCCTCCACTGGTGATGCAGCGGCCGGCGCAGGCGTCTCGTGCGTGTCGCCGGCGAGCAGATGCTGCAAGGCATCAAGCGCTCCGGCGATCAGAGGACCGGCGTCCCCCACCGGCGACTGCCCGGTGGCGCGCCCATTGAGCCGGGCACGTCCACCGGCATAATCAAATGTGGTCGAGAGCAGTTCACCGACCTGCGTAGCGAAGCCGGTCTTGACCAAGTCCGGCAGACCGGCACCCGCGGCAAGCTGACGTGAGGCCGACAGGCTGGCATGCACGGTAAGCTGATCAGCAAGCCGTCCCGTCCCGCCCAATGCACCAGGCGGCGCCTGCAGACGCATGGCCACGGCGGCGTCCACCGAGCCTTGGTCGAACTGGCCGGAAACCTTCAGGTCCTGCTGCACGCCACGCGCCACGACACGCTGAAATGCAGCTCGGAGCATTTCCAGTTTTCCCGCGGCGGGATGTTGCCACCCGCAGGAGTCATTCAGGGTCTTGTTGACAACATCGAGGGCGCTCGCGTCCACGCCTTTCAAACCCCAGCCCAGACGCACCTGCCGAACATTCGCGGCCACTCCGGCGAAACTCCCCAGCTGGTAAGTGGTGTCCACGTCGACCTGACCGTCGTGGCGGTGTGCGGTAGCACTCAGACGCAAGGCATCGAGTGTGGCCGGGCCCACGGCAGCATGCCCCAAGACCAATTCCACCTGCGATTGCCCGCCATCGCGGTCCATCCTGGCCACCGTGCTGTGCCAGGCCAGACTTTGCAGGTTGGCATTACCCAGTGGGGTATACACACGCAGGCCAGGCTGTTGCCAGTCGACCTGCAGTGCGTGTGCGCCAGTGCTGACGTGGCCATGACTGCGTTCGGCCTTGATCGAGGCTTCTGCGCCGGCCGTCACCGTGACCGCCGGGCTATCGATATCAGCGATGAGGTTGCCGCTCCAGCCCGCATGGGCGTCAACCCGGGCAAGCACGTCGTCACCGCTGGCCATCTGCACCACGCCTTGCGCCGCGGAAGGCAGGTGCACCAGGGCGTCGAACTGGGCAGGGCCAGCCAGACCCGCCACGTGGGACACGTGATAGGTTACCAGCAAGCTCGCATCGCCCGGCACCAGCTCACCGCACGCGCCGCCCGACTGCACCTTGAACTGTCCGGCGGCACTGAACAGGCCGCGCTCATGCGTGAACTCGCTGATGCGCAGCCCCCCTTGCTGGTTGATTGTCTCCACACCGGCGCGCAGCTCGCGTTCGACTGCGGCTCCGGTCCAGGCCGACAAGGCCGCCCCCGTAGAGGACACCACCACCGTGCCGACCAGTGCCGCCACGACGAGATTGCGCTTATCCATAAAAAACCTCATTTGAAATTGACACCTGAGACATATTGTTAATTATTTACATGACATATTGGACCCAAAAATTGATAACTTTCGTGCACGTTGGCACGGGTGCTTCAGCCATACTTGAAACCTTGTGAACCCCTCTGGCGGCCGGACCCCGGCTGCCATACCTTGAGTGAGTGCTGTGCTGACGTTTTTTGAAAAACTGATCGACCCTTACCCACCGGAAGCCCCGCGCGTTCCTCCGGGCGGCTTCTTGGCTTTCCTGTGGGCCGGTACCGAGGGGCTGCGGGTCTGGCTGGTCGGCATGACGGTGCTGAGCGGTCTGATCGGCGGCTTCGAAGCCTTCCTGTTTAGCCTGCTGGGCCGTATCGTCGATGCTCTGGCGGCCATTCCGCGCGACCAGTTGTGGGCGCAGGGACGCACGTCTCTGCTGGCGATTGCCGCGGTGCTGGCCGCCAGCGTCGGGTTGGTGGCGCTGCAGACCATCCTCAAACACCAGACGCTGGCGGGAAATTTTCCGATGCGCCTGCGCTGGAACTTCCATCGTCTGATGTTGGGGCAGAGCCTGGCCTTCTATCAGGATGAATTCGCCGGCCGCGTGGCCGCGAAGGTGATGCAGACCGCGCTTGCCGTGCGCGACTTCTGGTTCACCCTGGGCGATATCCTGGTCTTCGTGGCGATCTACTTCATCACGCTGGGCTTGGTGATCGGCAACTTCAACTACGCCCTGCTGCTGCCGCTGCTGGCCTGGCTGGCGCTCTATGCTGCGGCAGTGGCGTGGTTTGTGCCCCGACTCTCCCGGGTGGGCAAGCAACAGGCCGATGCCCGCTCGTTGATGACTGGCCGGATCACGGATGCCTATACCAACATCAGCACGGTCAAGCTGTTCTCGCATTCCTCGCGCGAGGCAAGCTACGCCCGCCGCGCCATGGGGGACTTCATCACCACTGTGCACAGCCAGATGCGGCTGGTCAGCGGATTCGAGATTGTCAACCACGCCCTCAGCATGCTGCTGATCTCGGGCATCACCGGGATGGCACTCTGGCTTTGGGTGCATGGCGAGGTGGGCGCAGGTGCAGTGGCCAGCGCCTGCGCCATGGCATTGCGCCTGAACGGCATGTCGCACTGGGTGCTCTGGGAGATGGCCGGCCTGTTCGAAAATGTGGGCACGGTGCAGGACGGCATCAACACCCTGTCGCGCGCACCGCGCGTGGTCGACATCGTGGGCGCGCGCGACCTGTCGGTTCCGCATGGCGAAGTCCACTTTCGGCAGGTGGTGTTCGGCTATGGTGAAGGCGCGGACCGCCCGGTATTCGATCACCTCGAGCTGCGCATTCTTGCGGGTGAGAAGATCGGGGTGGTGGGTCGCTCTGGCGCAGGCAAATCCACCCTGGTCAACCTGCTGCTACGCTTCCACGACTTGCAGGGTGGCCAGATCCTGATCGATGGCCAAGACATCCATGATGTCACCCAGGACAGCCTGCGTGCCCGGATCGGCATGGTCACACAGGACACCTCGCTCCTGCATCGCTCGGTACGCGACAACATCCTTTACGGCCGGCCGGATGCCACCGAGGAAGACCTGCTCCGCGCAGCCGCCAACGCCGAGGCCCTCAGCTTCATTCCGCAGCTGGTCGACGCCAAGGGCAGACGCGGATTCGACGCGCATGTCGGGGAGCGTGGTGTGAAGCTTTCCGGCGGGCAGCGCCAGCGTGTGGCCCTGGCCCGCGTGATGCTGAAGGACGCCCCCATCCTTCTACTCGACGAGGCCACCAGCGCCCTCGACTCCGAGGTGGAAGCGGTGATCCAGGATAGCCTGGAGCGGCTGATGCAAGGCAAGACCGTGATCGCGATTGCGCACCGGCTGTCCACCATCATGGCCATGGACCGGCTGGTTGTGATGGATGGCGGCCGGATCGTGGAAATCGGTGATCACGCCACCCTGCTGCAGCAGGGTGGCCTATACGCCCGCCTCTGGGCACATCAAAGCGGAGGGTTCCTGTCCGAGGGGGAGGCACATGCTGCGGTGCGCCTGAAAAGCGAATGATGGCGACTGGCCGGCATGTCCGTGCTGGCTGACGCACATCTGGCAAGCCGCACCGCCGCACTGATCTGCTGGGAGTTACCCGTTGACCGTTGACCGTTGACCAGGCTTCAGCCGCGCCGGCTCAGACGCAGGGTGGTGCTGGCCTCCACCGGCACCAGCAATTGGCCGTCGGGCAGCAGGATCACGACAAATGAATCCCCGCGGCCGCACATCAGCCGCCAGCTGCGCGTAAGTGTTTTCGGATCACTGATATGGGTCAACCAGCGCGCCGGAAGGCCAAGCCGGGCCTGCAGCTCCGCAACCGATTCAGCCGGCTGCTGCTGCGCGACAGGTGGCTGCAGGCAATCGCTCTGAAAAGGGTTCTGGTAAAACTGAGGGGTCAATCGCAGCTGCGCGCCGGCATCCGGTCCGCGCTGCGGGTCACAGCCACGGCAGGCGCTGTCTTCCACGTGCCACAGCCCAATCAGTGGCGCCGGCATCGCTTCCTCTGCATGCGCAAACGTCGCGGCAACAACAAGACCGGCGGCAAGCGGGAGACGGATCAGACGGATCAGACGGATCAGACGGGACAGGGCGTGCATGGCGTCAATTTTCAGGAAAAATCAATCGGAACGGCAAAGCGGCAGGGTCGCGCAGGCGGCAGCGGTCCCGTCGGGCAGCCTCTGCCCGGAAGACGTACCAACCAGGTAGATCCGCCAACCGTGATTCTGGCATGTCAACATCGAACTGTCCTGCCCGCCCACGGCACTATTTCATACGATCGTTTGAATTATTGCTTGCGCAAGTCCGCTCGCGTGTAGAATTCAGACCACGACCGACAGAGCGCACCTGCGCGCAGACCCACACATCATGACGCTACTGCCCCTTCCCTTTTTCCGCGGTCTTTATTTTTTCCGCGCCCTGGTCACCATGCTGCTCGGCACGGTCCTGCTCGCTGGCTGCGGCACACGCGACGAGTGGGCACATCGCGCGCTTGGACTCGACCGCACCCTGTCCTCCGTGCACGAAGTCACCATCAACACGCAAGCGGGTCCGATCCCGACACTGACGGGCGGCACGGGCGAACCACTGGTGCTGATCCACGGCTTTGCCGGCGACAAGGACAACTGGACCCGGGTGGCGCGTGCACTCAACGACCGCTACACCATCTGGGCACCAGACCTGCTCGCCTTCGGCGATGCGCCGAAGGACAACGGTGCCGATTATCTGATCCATGCGCAGGCCGAGCGGGTAGTCGCCTGGGCCGACGCCGCACATCTGTCCAGATTCCATTTGGGTGGCAATTCGATGGGTGGATTCATTGCTGCCGACATTGCCGCCAATCACCCTGACCGCGTGCTCTCGCTGTGGTTGATCGACCCGGCAGGCGTGCGCGGCGCGAAGCCGGGTCTGGTGGAAAAAGCGTACCGGGAAAACGGCAGCATGATCATGGTGGTGGATTCCAACGCCGGGTTCCGACGCATGCTGGGCATGGTATTCAATGATGATCTGCCCGCCCTGATCCCGGGCTTCGTGATCGACAGCATGGCCGACCAGGCGATCCGCGACCGGGCATTGCGCTCGAAAGTGTTCCGCGATCTGGTCAACCAGGACCAGCCGCAACTGAATGACCTGCTGCCCAAGGTGAAAGCGCCCACTCTGCTGGTCTGGGGTGACCATGACCAGGTGCTCGATCCGTCCGGCGTTGAGATCCTGAAGGCCATCAAGACCGACATGGCGGTGGTGGTGATGCCAGCCACCGGCCATTCGCCAATGGTCGACAAGCCCAAGCCGGTCGCAGCCGATTTCCTTCATTGGCAGGACAGCCTAAAGCCTGCCCACCCTGCCGGTGCCTGATCAGGCCCCGGCCGATGCCCGCATACCGCCCGCCAACGCCATCGCACTGGTGATGGCGGGCGGCGAAGGTCGCCGGATGGGCGGTATCGACAAAGGCCTGTTGCCCTGGGCCACCACGACCCTGGCAGGCCACGCTGCTGGACGCCTGGCGGCGCTGCGCTGGTCGGTCAGGATCAGCGCCAATCGCTTTTCGCAGCAATATGCAGCGTTAGGCTACCCCGTGATTGCCGACCGCCGCGCCGGTTTTAACGGCCCCCTCGCGGCCCTGGAGGCCGGACTTTACGCAGCAAAGGGACACGCCGATTTTTTGTTGGCCGTCCCATGCGACACGCCGTTTTTCCCGGCTGACCTGCCCGAACGCTTGCTTGGCGCGGCCGTTGCCCATCACCAGCCAGGCCGCGCCGTATCTGGCGGTGCAGCATTTGCGCGACACGGTGAAGACCTGCATCCGGTTTTTTGTGTGCTTTCTGTGGCACTTGCAGGTACGCTCACGCGTTTCCTGGACGATGGCGGCCGGCGCATGCGCGACTGGTGGACAGCCATCGACGCCGAGTCAGTGGACTTCAGCGATTACGCGGACCTGTGTTTTGCCAACGCAAACACGCCCGCGGCGCTCGCCGCCCTGCAGGCCCAAGCCAGCACCTGAGGTAGCACCCCATGTTGAACCTGCAAGGCCTGACCATTGCGCGAGGTCCCCGCACGCTGATTTCTGGCGCCAACGCCCAATTGTTCCCCGGCCACAAGGCCGGGTTGGTGGGCAGCAACGGCTGCGGCAAGTCCAGCCTGTTCGCCATGCTGCGCGGCGAACTGATGCCGGAGGCGGGGGAATGCGGCATCCCGCCGTCATGGGTGGTGGCGCACGTGGCGCAGGAAACCCCGGCACTGGACTGCAGTGCACTGGATTATGTACTTGATGGTGACCGCGAATACCGCGCCGTCAACACCGCCATCGAAACCGAGACCGACGGAAACGTGCTGGGCGATCTGTACGAGCGGCTGGGTGCCATTGATGGTTACTCGGCCCCCTCCCGCGCGCAACGACTGCTGGCAGGACTGGGTTTTGACACCGAAACTGCAGCCCGTCCGGTGGCCAGCTTCTCCGGTGGCTGGCGTATGCGTCTGAACCTCGCACAGGCGCTGATGTGCCGTTCAGACTTGCTGCTGCTGGACGAGCCGACCAACCACCTCGACCTTGATGCGGTGCTTTGGCTGGAAACGTATCTGCGCGAGTGGCCGGGCACTGTGCTGGTGATCGCGCATGACCGCGACTTTCTGGATGCGGTGGTCAATCAGGTGTGGCATGTGCACGAGGGCAAGCTGACCAGCTACAGCGGCAACTTCTCCCGTTTCGAGCGCACCCGGGCAGAACAGCTGGCCAATCAGCAGGCCCTGTTCGAGCGCCAGCAGCGCACGGCCGCGCACCTGCAGAAATATATCGACCGCTTCCGGGCTTCTGCCACCAAGGCGCGTCAGGCGCAAAGCCGGATCAAGGCGCTGGAGCGGCTTGAGCAGGTGGCGGCGGTGCGTGCCGACGCGGACTTTGATTTCAGCTTCCCTTTGCCCAGCGGCGCCCCCTCTCCGCTGTTGGTGCTGGACCGCTGCGATGCCGGCTACGGCGACAAGGTGATCCTGCGCAATATCACCCTCACCCTGATGCCAGGCGCGCGGATCGGCCTGCTGGGCCGCAATGGTGCCGGCAAGTCCACACTGGTCAAGCTGATGAAGGGCGATGCCCCTCCGCTGACAGGCGAACGTATCGAAGGGCGCGGCCTGCAGATCGGTTACTTCGCCCAGCATCAGCTCGAATCCCTGGATGGCCGCGCCAGCCCGCTGCTGCACCTGAAACGGATTGACGGCCAGGCGCGAGAGCAGGCACTGCGCGACTTCCTGGGCGGCTTCAAGTTCAGTGGCAACCGCGTCGACGAACCGGTCGAAGGCCTCTCCGGCGGAGAACGGGCACGCCTTGCACTGGCGCTGATCTGCTGGAAGCGTCCCAACCTGCTGATCCTGGACGAGCCGACCAACCACCTCGACATGACCATGCGCGACGCCCTCACCTTTGCGCTGCAGACGTACGAGGGTGCCGTGGTGCTGGTCTCCCATGACCGCCAGCTGGTGCGTTCTTCGGTGGAAGACCTGCTGCTGGTGGAAGACGGCGTGGTACAGCCTTTCGACGGTGATCTGGATGACTATGCCGAGCACCTGGCACGACGCAATCAGGAAGCCGCGCGCGCAGGAGCGCAGGCCCGGGCCGCCGGCCAGCCGGTCAGCACTCAGGCCAGGCAGGACCAGTCGGCCAGTGCCGCAGGCGCCAGCGCTGCGACCGCCGATCCTGGCGACGCTGGCAACGCTGGCAGTCCCGGCAAGCCGGCCAGGCAATTGGGCGCCCAGGGCGTGGCGCAACGACGCACCCTGGCACGCAAACTCGAGTCACTGGAAAAACAGCTGACCACCCTGAACGAAAAGGCCGCTGCAGCAACCACCGCGCTGACGGATCCCGCGCTGTTCACCCCGGCGCAGGCAGCGCGCCTAAAAACCCTGGTAGCCGAGGAAGAGGCGCTCAAGGCCGAGGTAGCCGAACTGGAGCTGGCCTGGATGGAAGCACAGGACGCCCTCGAGCAGTTCGACGCCGCCTGACCAACATGGGGACTGCAGCGGAGGGCGGCCCCTGAGCGCAGTCGGACGCCCATGACCGAAGCGCCCCTTCCTGTCGCTCACGGATGTGATGCGCAAATACAGTCGAAAAGACCAACACAACCCTAAATTTATCAGCAAGTTGCACTAGATCATAGTGCGGATCCGCTCCTTGCCCGCGACCACGCATTCCGGTGCGATCAGATGACCCTGGCCTGCTGGCCAGCGGTGATCACTCCCCCGCGGTTCCCATCCTGTTCAATGTCCGGCGTATTACCCTCTCAGCGGGCCGGCACCTCACTCACTACCTCAGCGGCCGGAGGCTGTCACCTAGCTGCCATTCTCTGGCACACCCCTCGGGCGGCCGCAGTCGACCCGAAGCTGCCCTCCGTGTGTCGCGATCTGGCGTTTGAAAATCCCCACCTGGTATTTCTGAGGCACTGGCGCAAGGCCCCCGCTCCCGGTCTGAACCCAATGGCGATCTAACGATCGATGTATGCAGGAAAGTA
>CAITLJ010000021.1 GCA_903893215.1 uncultured Ferrovum sp.
CGACCTTCGCATTGCGAACGCGACGCTCTCCCAGCTGAGCTACGTCCCCACGGTGTGCGGACAAGCCCGCACAGCCATCACAGCCATCACAGCCATCACAGCCATCACAGTTTAAGACAGAGCAGGAAAGGCAGGCAAATGGTTTCCCGGCCTCGGGTCGCCACACAGCCGCGGTGACTTCCCCCTCAGGGCATGCGCTGCAGAACTGTCGCTGGCGCAAGACCCGAAAACAGCGGCCCCGACTGGGCATGCACCCCCAGGCTGGACAGGGCCTCCGACAGCCGCTCTGAAATGATCCCGTCGGCAATCACCTCGCAGCCCAGTTCGCGGCAGGTGTTGACCATGCCGGCCACAATGATGCGGGTACCGTTGTCCACGGCGACCCGGCGGATCCAGGCGCCGTCCAGACACACCACGCTGGGCTCCACGGTGAGCAACAAGGACAATCCGGACACCCCACCACCAAAATGCCGCGTGGCCGACCGGAATCCCATCGAACGCCAAAGCCGCGTGACATCGGCCACACATTGCGGATCACCGATCTCTTCGGTCTCGCTGATCTCCAGCACGATTCGCTCCGGTGAAAGTCCGAAAGTGCGCGCATCGGCCAGCAACGCCATGCCGCACACATCTCGGTCGGTGCACGAAGCCGCCAGGATCTGCAGGTGCACATCGCCTTCCCAGCCCGATTGCGCCGCCCTGGCCATGGCGCTGCGCCGACGTTCCCGGTCCTCGGCCAGACGCATCAGACCGCGCAACTGTCCGCGCCAGACATCAGACTGTGGGCCCGGACTGACCCGCAGCGCCATCAGGACACGCGAAGTCGCATCGACGATCACCTCCAGACCGGACGAAGCCGGGACCGGGTCAGGCACTTCCGTTGACAGATAAGCTTCACTGGCCACCACGTGGCGGTCCATGTCACCCGCCTCGTGCGGCAGGGTCCCTGGTAGCAACAAATCGTCGCTATCTGCGGTCAAGATGCCACCGACCACCTGATGGAAGCGCTGTGCCTGGGCGGACCGGCGTGCCCTGGCCACGCTACCGACGGCAGGATTTCCATGGCCGGTCGTGCAAACAGGTAACCCTGCTGCAGCGGAATACCCAAATCATTGAGGATTTCCGATTGCTGCGCGGTCTCGACGCCTTCGGCTACCACGTCGCAGCCAAGGTGCCGCGCCGTGCTCACCAGGTTGCGGATGATGGTCCGGCCACGGGCGTCATGGGGGGCGACACGGGTGAACTCGTCATCCAGCTTGATAATGTCGGGCCGGAATTCGCTCAGCAATTCCACATTACAATATCCGCGCCCGAAGTCATCAAGCGCGGTCTTGAATCCGAAATCCCGATACATGGCAATGAAGTCGCGCAAGCGCTTGGGACTCAGCACGGCTTTCCATTCGGTGATTTCGAACATCAGCTGTTCGTAGGGAAACGCCAGTGCATCGGCTGCGGCCAGCGTGCGACGCATTGCCAGGCTGGGGCAACCATCTGATTGCGCAAACAGATTCAGACTCAGCATGGAACGCAGGCCCAGTCGGCGGCTAAGCGACATGGCCGCTACACGCAACTGCTGATCGAGCAGGCCAAGCGTATCAGCAGGCACACTTCCAAACAGGGTGGCCGCAGATTCACCTTGCGCGCCGCGCGCAAGTGCCTCATGGGCAAAGATCTGATGACACCGCACATCAACGATAGGCTGAAAGGCGATCCGGAAGGCGGGGGCGCCAGAGTGGGGCTGAAAACCAGAATGCGAAAAGGTCACGTTGAAACAGCCACGATGAATCGATTGACATGCGGATAGTGCGGCTGGCGCTTGTTGAACACGACCAACCCGCTACAGCATTACCCGGATTCCGGCAGGAAAAACACCTTATCGAAAATACTAACGCAGCACCTTAAGGAAAGCCAGTCAGATTACGGAATTGTTGGCATATTCAGGTCTGGAAGAACAGGGCACCTGACACCCGGGTCAGGTCAGGCAGCGCGACGCAGGCGGGTGATCAGCAACCAGGCGCCCAAGCCGATCATTGGCACACACAGCCACTGGCCCATGCTGAAACCGAAATGCAGCAGGCCGAGAAAATCATCAGGCTCGCGCGCATATTCGATCACGAAACGAAAGCTGCCGTAGGACAGCAGGAACAGTCCGGAGGTGGCGCCCAACGGGCGCGGGCGGCGCGAGAACCACCAAAGCACAGCCAGCAGCAAAGGCCCTTCAGCAAATGCTTCGTACAATTGGGACGGATGACGCGCAAACCCGTCGGTATGCGGAAACACCATGCCCCACGGCAGGTCGGTCACCCGACCAGGCAATTCGGCATTGATGAAGTTGCCGATCCGGCCTGCACCCAGCCCCACCGTGACCAACGGTGCCACAAAGTCGGTCACGGCAAACCAGCGCTTGCCATGACGGCGCGCAAACCAGGCGCTGGCCAGGATCACACCGAGCAGTCCGCCATGAAAGGACATGCCGCCCTGCCACATCTGGGGCACCTCACTGAGGTGGGTGGCATAGTAGGCCGGCTTGTAGAACAGCACGTAGCCAAGCCGCCCGCCCAGGATCACCCCGAACACCACAAAGGTCAGAAACTCGTCGACCTGCTCCACCGTCCAGTCCAGCCAGGGCTGGGTGCGTACACGTACCTTGCCCAACCACTGTCCGCCGATGAAGCCGATCAGGTACATCAAGCCATACCAGCGCACCGCCAGCGGACCAAGACGCAGCGCCACGGGATCAAAATCTGGATGGATCAGCATGAGGTTCCCGCTTGGGCAACGAAGAAAGAGACGGCAGTATACCGACAGGCCAAAGGATGCATGCGCAACTGCCAGACCAGTCGGCAGCGATCCGCACCCCGAGGCCTCTATCCTGCCGCTGCCGCGTCAACCCCGCCGCGGGGCAGTGCGTTGAAGGCTGTAGCATCCCCCAAACCGACCACCCACCGCGTGACCGGTTTGCAAATCACCGGGGCGACCCGGATACTTTTCGGCGGTATTCCTGTCCTTCTAACCATAGCGGCCCTGGATACTGGCCGTACGAGGAGAATCAAAATGTTGTTTGCAAAAATCGGAATGATCGCTGCCGCAGGCCTGCTGGTTGCCGGCACTGCCAATGCAGCAGGCGAAGTCGAACTGGCCACCAAGAGCGGCTGCCTGGCCTGCCACGCCGTCGATCACAAGGTGATCGGCCCGGCCTACAAGGACGTTGCGGCAAAGTACAAGGGTGACGCTGGCGCAGCCACCAAGCTGTATGCCAAGGTAAAGGCTGGCGGCGGCGGCGTATGGGGCCCGATCCCGATGCCCCCCAACGCCCAGGTCAACGACAAGGACATCAAGACCCTGGTTGACTGGGTGCTGACCCAGAAGTAAGCACTTCCTGTTCAGGGCAAGCGAGCGCTGGCCCGACACCGCGGACAAGGGCCCGCATCCGCAAGGGTGCGGGCCCTTGTTGCGTGCGCTGCAACAGGCTTGCAATTTCAGCCATCTGGTTTAGCATCTGCTAACGATTACTGACTGTCTTTGCCATTCACCGAGGTTTTAATGTCCCGCCTGTCGCAAGCACTGTGCCTGAGTATTGCCACCCTCGCCCTGATGGCCTGCAGCAAGCCGGACGGCCCTGCCGCATCCGGCGATCTGGTCGTCAAGATTGGCACCAGCAATCCGCTGACCGGCCCGCAAGCCCATCTGGGCAAGGACAACGAAAACGGCACCCGTATGGCAATCGACGATGCCAACGCCAAGGGGATCACCATTGGCGGCCGCAAGGTACATTTCGAACTGGTGTCGGAGGACGATGCTGCCGACCCCAAGACCGGGACCATCGTGGCGCAGAAGTTCGTCGACATGCAGGTGGCGGGCGTAATCGGGCACCTGAATTCCGGTACCACCATCCCGGCCTCGCGCATCTATGCCGACGCCGGCATTCCACAGATTGCAGCCTCGGCCACCAACCCGAAATATACCCACCAAGGATTCAAGACCGCATTCCGGGTGATCCCCAACGACACCAAGCAGGGCCTTGAACTGGGCAAGTTTGCCGTTGGCAAGCTGGGCGCCAAAACTGTCGCCATCATCGATGACACCACGCAGTACGGTCAGGGCCTCGCCAACCAGTTTGAAGAAGCGGCAAAGGCGGCCGGCATTACGGTGGTCACCCACGAGCACACCGATGACCACGCCACCGACTTCCGCGCCATCCTGACCAACGTCAAGGCGAAGGCGCCCGACCTGATTTTCTACGGGGGCATGGATTCACAGAGTGGCCCGATGATGAAGCAGATCAAAGCACTCGGAGTCACCTCAAAATTCTTGACCGGCGATGGCGGCTGCTCGGTGGAGTTCATCACCCTGTCGGGTGCCGATGGCGAGGGCGCCTACTGCAGCATGCCCGGCATGCCGGTCGAAAAGATGCCGCTTGGCCCGGACTTCAAGCAGCGCTTCAACGCCAAGTACGGCGAGATCCAGGACTACGCCCCCTACTGCTATGACGCCACCAACGCCCTGATCAATGCCATGCAGAAAGCCGACTCGATTGACCCGGCCAAATATCTGCCGGTGCTGAAAACCATCGCGTTTCAGGGCGTCACCACGAATGTGCAGTTCGACGACAACGGTGACATCCAGGGAGGGGTGATCACGGTCTTCAAGATCCATGATGGCAAGCTGAGCGCACAGGAAACCCTCGGCGGCCAGCAGTGACGCGCTGCGCACGACCTCATCGCGAGCGCTGAAGCTTGGACATCTTTCTGCAGCAGGTCATCAATGGCCTGGTACAGGGCAGCATTTACGCCCTCGTCGCGCTCGGGTACACCATGGTGTACGGCATCATCGAACTGGTGAACTTTGCCCACGGCGAGGTGGTGATGGTGGGTGCGTTGGTCAGCCTGAGCGTGATCGAACGCCTGGTGTCGCGTGGTTACACCGGCTGGCCGTTGATCGTGATCAGCGTGCTGGTGGCCATCCCCACCTGCATTGCGCTGGGCCTTGGTATCGAGCGCGTGGCCTATCGTCCGCTGCGCAGGGCGCCGCGACTGGCGCCGCTGATCAGCGCGATCGGCGTGTCGATCGCGCTGCAGCAGATCGCTGCCCTGATCTGGGGCCGCAACTACCTGCATTACCCTGACATCCTGCCAAAAACCCAGTATCTGATCGGTGGTGCGGTGATCAGCCAGGTACAGGTGGTGATCCTGCTCAGTGCGGCCGTGCTGATGGCAGCCTTGTGGGTGCTGGTGCAGCGCACCCGGCTGGGTCGCGCCATGCGCGCCACGGCGCAAAACCCGGCCGTGGCCGGCCTGATGGGCGTCGACGTAAACCGCATCATCGCCACCACCTTCGTGGTCGGCTCGGCGCTGGCTGCCGTGGCGGGCACCCTGATTGGCGCCTACTATCAGGTTGGCAACCATACGATGGGCTTTCTGCTTGGACTGAAGGCCTTCACCGCCGCCGTGCTCGGTGGCATTGGCAGCCTGGGGGGTGCCATGGCCGGCGGCCTGTTGCTTGGCGTGATCGAAAATCTTGGCGCCGGGTACATGGGCAAACTGACAGACGGCGCCGTGGGCAGCAACTACAGCGACGTGTTCGCCTTCCTGATGCTGGTGCTGGTGCTGATCTTCCGACCGTCCGGCCTGCTTGGCGAGCGCGGGGTGGAAAAAGTATGAAGCTGCGCCCACTCCTGTTCGGCCTCGCCCTCGTGGCCGTCCTGGCCCTGCCCTTCCTTACCGACCTTGCGCTTGGCCGCAGTTGGGTGCGCCTGCTCGACTTCGCGCTGCTTTATGCCATGCTGGCGCTCGGTC
Organism: uncultured Ferrovum sp.; assembly: GCA_903893215.1. GTDB lineage: Bacteria > Pseudomonadota > Gammaproteobacteria > Burkholderiales > Ferrovaceae > CAIVHB01. Next base: position 5,796 of record CAITLJ010000021.1, read on the forward strand.
TGAACATCGTGGTCGGTTATGCCGGCCTGCTCGACCTGGGCTACGTGGCCTTTTATGCGGTGGGCGCGTACCTATACGCCATGCTGGCGTCTCCGCACATCGGCATGCACCTGCCGCTCTGGGTGCTGTTGCCCGGCGGTGCGCTGCTGGCTGCCGCCTTCGGTGCCCTGCTCGGCGCTCCCACACTGGGGCTGCGTGGCGACTATCTGGCCATTGTCACAATGGGCTTTGGCGAGATCATCCGGATCTTCCTGCGCAACCTCAACGTGACCAACGGACCGGCCGGCATCGACCTGATCGACCCGATCCAGCTGGGCAACTTTTCCTTTTCGGCCACCCATCGCCTGTTCGGTCTTGTCATCCCGGGCATCTACAACTATTACTTCCTGTTCCTCGGCCTCACCGTGCTGATCGTGCTGATGTCGCGTCGACTTGAGGGCTCGCGGATTGGCCGCGCCTGGGCCGCCATCCGCGAGGACGAGATCGCAGCGCGCGCAATGGGGCTGAACACCAAGAACCTCAAGCTGCTGGCATTCGCCATGGGGGCCACCTTCGGCGGCATCTCCGGCGTGCTGTTCGCCGGCTTCCAGGGTTTTGTAAGTCCAGAAAGCTTCACCATGAACGAGAGCGTGATGATTCTCTGCATGGTGGTGCTGGGCGGAATGGGTCACCTGAATGGCGTGCTGCTGGGTGCCATCCTGCTGGCCATCCTGCCCGAGGCCTTCCGGCCACTGGCCCAGTTGCAGCAGCAAACCTTTGGCGAGGTCTATCTGGACCCGGCCAGCCTGCGCATGTTGCTGTTCGCGGTAGCGCTGATCGCTGTGATGATCCTGCGTCCGGAGGGCCTATGGCCGTCACCGGTGCGCAAACGTGAACTGCATGCCAGCGAAGAAGACAACGCCAGCACACCAGACGCGGATCCCGCGCCTGGGGGGGCCGCATGAGTGCCCTGCTGCGCGCCACCGGCGTGGGCAAGCGCTTTGGCGGACTCTCGGCGTTGGGTGAGGTCAGCTTCAGTATTCCCCAGGGTGCCATTTACGGCCTGATCGGCCCGAACGGTGCCGGCAAGACCACTTTCTTCAACCTGCTCACCGGCATCTACACGCCCGATGAAGGTGGCTTCGAGTTTGATGGTGCGCCCCTGCCAGGTGCGCCGCACGCCGTCTGCGCGCGCGGCATTGCACGCACCTTTCAGAACATCCGCCTGTTTGCCAGCATGACCGCCCTCGAAAACGTGATGGTCGGCCGCCATGTGCGTACCCGCGCCGGCCTGTTCAGTGCCATTTTCCGGCCTGGCAGCGAGCGTGCGGAAGAGCGTGCGATCCGGGCGCGGGCACTCGAACTGCTCGACTTTGTTGGCATCGCCCACCGCGCCCAGGAAGTGTCGCGTCATCTCAGCTATGGCGACCAGCGCCGACTGGAAGTTGCGCGGGCGCTCGCCACCGAACCACGCCTGCTGGCACTCGACGAACCCGCCGCCGGCATGAACTCCACCGAGACCGCCGCTCTGGGCGTGCTGCTGCAGAAAATCCGCGCCAAAGGCGTGACCATCCTGCTGATCGAACACGATGTGAAACTGGTGATGGGCCTGTGTGACCGCGTGGCGGTGCTTGAGTACGGGCGTCTGATTGCCGAAGGCCCCCCCGAGCAGGTACAGCACGACCCGCGCGTGATCGAAGCCTATCTGGGTGCGGAGGCTGGCGCATGAGTGCCCTGCTGGAAGTTTCCGGCCTGGAGGTGCACTACGGCGGCATCCAGGCCGTGAAGGGCATCGACCTGCGGGTGAATCAAGGCGAACTGGTTACCCTGATCGGCGCCAATGGCGCCGGCAAGACCAGTACGCTGAAGGCGCTGGCTGGCCTGCTCCGTCCTGCTGCCGGACAAATCCGCTTTGCCGGCCAATCCCTGGTCGGGATGCCGGTACATCAACTGATCCGCAACGGACTGGCCCTGGTGCCGGAGGGGCGGGGCGTGTTTCCACGTCTGACGGTTGCCGAGAACCTGATGATGGGTGCCTATGTGCGTCGTGATGCCGATGGAATCATCGCCGACCTCGAGCGCATGTACGGCCTGTTCGAGCGCCTGCACGAACGGCGCGAGCAGAAGGCCGGCACGCTGTCCGGGGGTGAGCAGCAGATGCTGGCGATTGGCCGCGCGCTGATGGGCAGGCCGCGCATGCTGCTGCTTGATGAACCAAGCATGGGACTCGCGCCGCTGATGGTGCAAAAAATTATTGGCGTGATCCGCCAGGTGGCCAATGAAGGCATGACCGTGCTATTGGTGGAGCAGAATGCGCGTCTGGCATTGCAGGCGGCGGAGCGCGCCTACGTGATGGAAGGTGGCCGCATCAGCTTCGAGGACACCGCACAGGCCTGCCTGAACGACCCGCGCGTGCGCGCTGCCTACCTGGGGGAGTGACGGTATGACCATCTGGTACGCGCCGTTTACCCCAGAGCAGGTCAATCTTGCCGGCCAGGGCAATCTGGCCGAACATTTGGGCATGGAATGTGTGGAGATCGGCGACGATTTCCTGCGCCTGCGCATGCCGGTCGATCACCGAACCCGCCAGCCGATGGGACTTCTGCATGGTGGTGCCAGCGTGGCATTGGGTGAAACCATCGGCGGAATTGCGTCATTTCGCGTGGTGGACCCGGGATCCCGGGTGGTTGGGCTGGAGATCAACGCCAACCATGTGCGCAGCGTGCAGGACGGCTTTGTCGTCGCCACCTGCCGCCCCATCCACCTTGGCCGAACGACCCACGTCTGGGACATCCGGGTGGAAACCCCGCAAGGCAAGCTGGTGTCGGTGATCCGCCTGACCAACGCCATCCTGCCACCGCAGGCCAGCATGGCAACCTGAACCGGACGGCATAGGTTGCGGGCAACCCGCTGCCCGGATCAGGTACGACCGACCTTCGTCAGGACTCAGCCTGGACCTTGCCCGGCACCCGCCCCAGCAGGTAAGCGCCACCCAGCACCAGCAGGGTGCCCGCCACATGCCATTGGGTGAAAGGTTCACCAAGCAGCACTGCGCCGAGCCCGATCGTCACCAGCGGCCCCAGCATGCCGATCTGTGCCACCCGGCTCGCCCCGATCCGGGCGATGGCCGCCATGCCGGCAAATACCGGCAGTACCGTGCAGAACAGGGCATTGCACACCGACAGTTGCCATACGGCCAGCGGCTGGTCGCGCAGCAGGGACCAGGGCTGGGACAGCACCACCTGCAGCAGGATGGCGCCGCCAGAAACCAGCGTGGCAAGCGCCGTCACGCGCAGGGTCCCGAGCCGTTTCAGCAGGCGACCGGCCAGCATCAGATACAGGGCATAGCAGAACGAGGAGGCCAGCACCAAGGAGGCACCCAACACCACATGGGGCCCCTCCAGTACCACCTCGCGACCAAACACCAGCAGCAGTCCGAGGTAGCTCAGGGCAAGTGCGCCCAACGCACGACCGGCAGGCCATTGCCGGCACAGCAAACAGGTACCCAGCAGCACCAGCGACGGGTAAGTGAACAGGATCAGGCGCTCCAGGCCGGCACTGATGTAAGCCAGCCCCATGAAATCGAGCAGGCTGGCTGCGTAGTAACCCAGCAGCCCGGCAAGGATGATCAGTCCGCCATCGCGGGCGCTGATCGGCGGCTGCGCCGGATCACGCCACAACAACCAGGCCAGCACCAGCGCAAACACGGGCATCGACAGCAGCATGCGCTGCGCCAGAAAGGTGGTGGCGTCCACCCCGTGGCGAAAAGCCAGCTTGACCAGTATGGCCTTGGCCGAAAACAGCACGGCACTGAGTGCTGCCAGCCACCAACCGCTGCGCGCCCGCTGCAGTGCCAGCGCAGCAGGGCTGGCAGACGTGCTCACACCCAGTCGCGTTCCACCAGGAATTCGCTATACAGCGCGGCCTCGGGCGAGCCCGCTTCCGGCTGCCAGTCATAGCGCCACTTCACGATGGGCGGCATGCTCATCAGGATCGACTCGGTGCGGCCGCCCGATTGCAGGCCAAACAGGGTCCCACGGTCGAACACCAGGTTGAATTCCACGTAGCGACCGCGCCGATAGGCCTGAAAGTCCCGCTCGCGCTCTCCATAGGGGGTGTCACGGCGCCGCTCCACGATCGGCGCGTAAGCCGGCAGGAAATGGTCACCTACGCTTTTCCAGAGCGCAAAGGCGTGCTCGAAGCCCCCTTCGCTGAAGTCATCGAAGAAGATGCCTCCCACCCCGCGCGGCTCCTGCCGATGCTTGAGGAAAAAGTACTCGTCACACCACGTCTTGAAGGCAGCGTGATGGTCGCCAAAGGGGCTGAGCGCATCCTTGCAGGTCTGGTGAAAGTGCTGCGCGTCTTCCGCCTGCCCATAATAGGGGGTGAGATCCATGCCGCCGCCAAACCACCAGACCGGCGCCTCGCCTTCCCGCGTGGCGGCAAAAAACCGCACGTTCATGTGCACGGTGGGAACGTGGGGATTGCGCGGATGAAACACCAGCGACACGCCAAGCGCCTCGAAGCCGCGCCCGGCCAGCTGCGGACGGCTGGCCGAGGCCGAGGGCGGCAGGCTGGCGCCACGCACATGCGAGAAATTCACCCCGCCGCGTTCCAGCAGCGCGCCCTCCTCGATCAGCGTGCTGACACCGCCACCGCCTTCCGGGCGGTCCCAGCTGTCACGGCGGAAGGTACCTCCATCGAGCTGTTCCATGCGCGCCACGATGCGGTCTTGCAGGTCGAGCAGATAGCTCCGGATGGCCTCGATGTTCATGCACGGTCCTTGTGTGGTGGTCCCTGCATTATATGGCGGGCCGCTCAGGCGCGCAGGATTCGGCCACTGCGCAGGTCGGCAATCGTGGAAGCGCGCGCACCGCGCTGGCAACGCCCGGGCAGCACGCGCACCCGCGCCCCGAACATACGCCTTACCTGACGTGCCGTACGGGCAGGTTTTTGTCCGCTGCGATTGGCACTGGTCGAGACCAGCGCCATACCCAACCGGCGGCATAAGCGCTGCACCGGCGGATAGTCGTCGACGCGCACGGCCAGCTGATGATGCCGGCCACGCAGCAGAAAGGGGGCGCGACGGGTTGCGGGCACCAGCCAGGTCCAGTGCCCGGGCCAGCGCTGTTCAGCGCGCTGCTGCAAGTCGGCCGACAGAGGCTGGACCAATCCGCGCAGGCGGCTCAGCCGGTCGGCCACCACGATCAGCCCCTTGTGCAAGGGACGCCGCTTCAGCGCCACCAGCCGACGCAGTGCCGGCACGTGGGTGGGCAGGCAACCGAGACCGAAGCTGCCGCGGGTGGCACAGGCGATCAGTCCGCCGCGCCGCAGATGGGCAGCAAGGCCTCGCAGCGCCGGCCCGCGGCCACCCTGCACGGCGGGTCGCTCAGTGACGGACCGGCGCTGCCAGGGCGCGCCAGCCGATGTCGGTACGCATCTGGCGCCCGGCAAAGCGGATGCCCTCGGCACGCTCATAAGCGCGCCCGCGCGCCTGCTTGAGCATGTCGCCCAGCGCAGTGACGCACAGTACCCGTCCGCCCGCTGTCTGCACTGCACCGTCCACCAGGCGGGTACCAGCATGAAATACCCGGGTGGTCTCCGTGTCCACGCCCAGTCCGTCGATCACGTCGCCGCTGCGCGGCGTACCCGGATAGTTGGCCGCTGCCAGCACCACGCCCAGTGCGGTGCGGCGATCCCATTCCGCTTCCACCTGATCGAGCGTGCCATCAATCGCGTGATCGAGCAGTACCGTCAGATCGCTCTTCAGGCGCATCATGATCGGCTGGGTTTCGGGGTCGCCCATGCGGCAGTTGAATTCCAGCGTGGACGGGTTGCCCTGGGCATCGATCATCACGCCGGCGTAAAGGAAGCCGGTGTAGGGCAAGCCTTCCCTGGCCATACCCTGCACGGTGGGCTGGATGATCTCGCGCATGATGCGGCCATGCAGCGCCGGGGTCACCACCGGGGCCGGCGAATACGCGCCCATGCCACCGGTGTTGGGACCCTGGTCGCCATCGAGCAGGCGCTTGTGGTCCTGGCTGCTGGCCAGGGCCAGCACATGTTGTCCGTCCACCATCACGATGAAGCTGGCCTCTTCGCCAGCCAGAAACTGCTCGATCACCACGCGCGAACCGGCACCGCCCAGGCTGCCACCCAGCATATCGTCGACGGCGCGATGCGCCTCCTCCAGCGTCATCGCCACCACCACGCCCTTGCCGGCGGCCAGGCCATCCGCCTTGATCACGATCGGAGCACCTTCGGCATCAATGTAGGCATGTGCCGGCGCAGCGTGTTCAAACGTGCTGGAGCGCGCCGTGGGAATGCCATGGCGCAGCATGAACTGCTTGGCAAAGTCCTTCGACCCCTCCAGCCGGGCAGCCGCCTGGGTAGGACCGAAAACACGCAGTCCGGCGGCACGGAAGGCGTCCACCACGCCTGCGGCGAGCGGGGCTTCCGGACCCACCACAGTAAGATGGACCGCTTCCTGCTGCGCAATACGCACCCAGTCGGCAACCGTCTCGCCCGGCACGTTGAGCATGTCCGGATCGTTGGCAGTACCGCCGTTACCCGGCGAAACCAGCACGCGCGAAACGCGGGGCGACTGGGCCAGACGCCAGGCGAGGGCATGTTCGCGCCCACCGCTACCAATCACCAGAACTTTCATATTGCGAATCCTGCGAAAAACTTGAGAAAACGATCCGGTTCAGTGACGGAAATGCCTTACCCCGGTCAGCACCATGGCCATGCCGTGTTCATTGGCAGCCGCCACCACCTCGGCATCACGCAGGCTGCCCCCGGGTTGCACGATGGCGACCGCGCCGGCAGCCGCGATCACGTCGACGCCATCCCGGAACGGAAAAAACGCGTCCGACGCGCATACCGAACCCGAGAGGGAAAGCCCGGCATCCTGCGCCTTGCGCGTGGCGATCCGGGTGCTGTCCACCCGGCTCATCTGGCCGGCGCCCACGCCGAGGGTACGTCCACCCGCGCAGAACACCACTGCATTCGATTTGACGAATTGCGCCACGTGCGCGGCAAAGTGAAGGTCGGCCAGTTGCGAGGCATCGGGCGCGCGCGCGGTGACCACCTTGAATTCGGACGTGCTCGCCAGGTCGGGCGACTGCATCAGCAGGCCACCGCCCACCCGTTTGTATTCCCAGGCGTTGGCCCCCCCTGCCAGCGCCACTTCCAGCACACGCACATTGCCCTTGGTGCGGAAGCGCTCAAGCGCTTCGGGGCTGTAGGCCGGCGCGATCACCACTTCGGCAAACTGCCCGGTGACGGCTTCGGCAGCGGCCAGGTCGACCGCGCGATTGAAGGCAATGATGCCGCCAAACGCGGAGGTGGTGTCCGTGGCAAAGGCACGCGCGTAAGCCTCGAGTGGCGATTCGCCCAGCGCCACGCCGCAGGGATTGGCATGCTTGACGATCACGCAGGCGGTATCCGCCAGACCACGCACGCACTCCCAGGCTGCATCCGAGTCCGCAATGTTGTTGTAGGACAATTCCTTGCCCTGATGCTGCCGCCAACTGGCCAGGGTGCCCGGCGCAGGATTTGCATCGCGGTAGAACGCCGCCTGCTGATGCGGGTTTTCCCCGTAGCGCAGGGACTGCGCCTTGACGAAGTGCAGGTGCAGACGCGGCGGAAACGGTGCCTCTTCGGGCTGCGCCTGCAGGGCCAGCCAGTCGGCAATCGCGCCATCATATTCGGCAGTATGGGCATAGGCCTTGCACGCCAGCCGGAAGCGCGTGGCAAACGACACCGCAGCGGCCTGCTCGGCCATTTCCTGCAGCACCTGCGCATAATCGGACGGATCGGTCAGCACCACCACGTGGCGGTGGTTTTTGGCAGCCGAGCGCACCATGGCCGGGCCGCCGATGTCGATGTTCTCGATCGCGTCTTCCAGCGTGCAGCCCGGCTTGGCGATGGTTTCGCGGAACGGGTAAAGGTTGACGGCAATCAGGTCGATCGGCGCGATGGCGTGTTCGGCCATGGCAGCCACGTGCCCCGGATGATCGCGGCGGCCCAGCAGGCCACCGTGGATCATCGGGTGCAGGGTCTTGACGCGCCCGTCGAGCATTTCCGGAAATCCGGTGTGCTCGGACACTTCAGTGACCGGGATACCGGCCTCGCGCAGGCTGCGCGCGGTGCCTCCGGTGGACAACAGCGCCACCCCCATGCTGTGCAGGGCGCGGGCAAAATCGACAATACCGGTTTTATCGGAGACGCTGAGCAGCGCACGCTGGATGGACATCGGATCAGGTTCCTTCGATCAGGCCGTACTGCTGCAGTTTCTTGCGCAGGGTGTTGCGGTTCATGCCGAGAATTTCGGCGGCACGCGTCTGGTTGCCCTGCGTGTGATCGAGGATCACTTCCAGCAGCGGCCTTTCCATGCTGGCCAGCACCATATCGTAAATGGCACCGGGCTTTTCGCCATCCAGCAACCGCAGATAGTCGCCGACTGCACGTCGCACGGCGCCGCACAGCTCACTTTCCTTGCGCAGGGTCATGCTGCCAGCGACTCGGCGTTGTCGTCTCCGGCCTCGCCGTCTTCGGCGGGGACATACGCAAGGCGCGAGTCCACCTCGGCCAGCGTGTCAAAGAACTGGCTGATCGCCTGGTATTGCGCCTCGGCGGTTGGCAGCAGGTTCATGTCCCGGCGGAACGCGGCGGAGCCGACCAGGCCCTTGGTGTACCAGCTGATGTGCTTGCGCGCCACCTTGGCACCGCGCTCGGGACCATAGAACTCGTGCAGGTCGATCAGGTGCGCCAGCATCACGCGGCGAATCTCTTCCACTTCTGGCGGCGGCAGGTGACTGCCAGTGGCCAGAAAATGCTCGATCTCGCGAAAGATCCACGGCCGCCCCTGCGCAGCCCGGCCGATCATGACGGCATCTGCCCCGGTCACTTCCAGCACGTATCTGGCTTTTTCTGGCGACGTGATGTCGCCATTGGCAATGATCGGAATACCCACCGCGGCCTTCACGGCGGCGATGGTTTCGTATTCGGCATCGCCGGTGTAGCCGCAGGCGCGGGTGCGCCCGTGGATGGCCAGCGCCTGGATGCCACTGGCTTCGGCGATGCGCGCCACCGAGATCGCATTCTTGTGGCTGCGGTCCCAGCCGGTGCGGATCTTGAGAGTGACGGGAATGTTCACTGCCCCAACCACCGCCTCCAGGATCTGCTGCACCAGCGGCTCGTTCTGCAGCAGCGCCGAACCGGCCATCACATTGCACACCTTCTTGGCGGGGCAGCCCATGTTGATGTCGATGATCTGCGCGCCCTGATCGGCGTTGTACTTTGCGGCCTCGGCCATCATCTTCGGGTCGGCCCCGGCAATCTGCACCGACTTGGGCTCGACTTCGCCAGTGTGATCGGCGCGCCGACGGGTTTTTTCCGAACCCCACAGCAGGGAATTGCTCGCCACCATTTCGGACACGGCCATGCCGGCGCCCATCTGTTTGCAGAGCTGTCGGAAAGGCCGGTCGGTGACCCCCGCCATGGGGGCTACGACCAGATTATTCCTGAGTACGTAAGGTCCGATTTTCATGGCGGTTTGGGCGCTTTCGCGGCGAATGCGCGAACGATGGCAAAGAGCGCGATTTTAACCCAAACGCAGGGGACTGAGATAGCCAATCAAAGCGCAATTTCAGCCAATCATCGGCGTCAGGAACGCCGTGCCCGACGCGCCCGCGCCGACGCCCGCAGCTCAGTGCGCCTGCTCCCAGTTCGGTCCGGTGCCAACCTCCACCAGCAGCGGCACCTGCAGCTGCGCCACATTGCACATCAGACCGGGCAGCTCGGCCTGCACCCGCGCAAGCTCACCTGCCGGCACCTGCAGCACCAGTTCATCGTGCACCTGCATCACCAGCAGCGTGGCCAGGTCTTCACGCACCAGCCAGTCCTGCACCGCAATCATGGCCAGCTTGATCAGGTCCGCCGCCGTCCCCTGCATCGGCGCATTGATTGCCGCACGCTCGGCACCTTGCCGCCGACCCGGACTGCCGCTGGCAATCTCGGGCAACCACAGGCGTCGGCCAAACACGGTTTCGACATAGCCTTGCGCCTTGGCCTGGGCGCGGGTGCGCTCCATATAGGCGGCAACCCCGGGATAGCGGGCAAAATAACGATCGATGTAGGACTGCGCCGCCGTGCGGTCGATGTTCAGGTTCTGCGCCAATCCGAAGGCCGACATGCCATAGATCAGGCCAAAATTGATCACCTTGGCCACGCGCCGCTGGTCATCCATCACGTCTTCGCGGGCCATCGAAAAGATCTCCGCTGCCGTGGCACGGTGGACATCCTCCCCGGCTGCAAAGGCCTGCAACAGGCCAGCGTCCGACGACAGATGCGCCATGATGCGCAGCTCGATCTGCGAATAGTCGGCCGACACGATGTGATGACCCGCAGGTGCGATGAAGGCTTCGCGGATGCGGCGCCCTTCGGCGGTGCGCACCGGAATGTTCTGCAGGTTGGGATCGCTGCTGGACAGCCGTCCGGTCACCGCCACCGCCTGCGCATAGTGGGTGTGCACGCGACCAGTACGTGCATTCACCATACGGGGCAATTTGTCGGCGTAGGTCGACTTGAGCTTCTGCAAGCCACGGTATTCCAGGATGAAGCGCGGCAGGGGATGGTCGAGGGCCAGTTGCTGCAGCACGTCTTCATCGGTGGAAGGTGCCCCGCCTGGAGTCTTCTTGATCACCGGCAGGCCCTGCGTGCCGAACAGGAGCTCCTGCAACTGCTTGGTCGATCCGAGATTGAACGGCCGCCCGGCTGCCTCGTGGGCCGACCGCTCGGCCGCCAGCATCTTGTGACCCAGTTCGGCGCCCTGCACCTCCAGCAAGGCACTGTCGATCGCAACACCGTTGCGCTCCATCTGCCAGAGCACCTGGGCCGCCGGCATCTCGATGGCGCGATAGACATGCTCCAGCGCTGGCAGCGCAGCCACTTGCGGACGCAGCGCATGATGCAATTGCAGGGTGATGTCGGCATCTTCGGCGGCATATTCACAGGCCCGCTCCAGGTCCACCTGATCAAAGCAGATCTGGTGCGCCCCCTTGCCCGCGACCGCTTCAAAAGGAATCGTGCTGACCGCCAGATGACGCCGCGCCAGACTGTCCATGTCGTGACTGCGATGACTCTCCAGCACATAGGACTGCAGCAGGGTGTCGTCGGTGATGCCACGCAGTGTCACGCCATGGTTGGCGAAGATGTGCTGGTCGTACTTGAGGTGCTGCCCCACTTTGGGGTGCTCCGCACTCTCCAGCCAGGGACGCAGGCGTTCCAGCACGTGGGTGCGCGACAGTTGCACCGGTGCGCCGGCGTAAACGTGTGCCAGCGGAATATAAGCCGCCTCCCCCGCTGCCACAGCGAGCGAAATACCCACCAGCTGCGCATTCATTGGCTCGAGCGAGGTGGTCTCGGTATCCAGGCAGGTGAGTTCGGCGGCGGTGACGCGTGCCAGCCAATCCTCCAGTGCGGCCTCGGTGAGCACCAGCGCGTACTTTCCGCTGGCGCGCTGCGCAACTGCGTCATGTTGCAGGTCGCCGGTGGGCAGCAGGGTGCTGGTGTCCGCCCCCGGCACGCCGCCTGCAACCGTAGCCGCAGTGCCGGGCTGACCGGCCCGGTCGCCACTGCTGCCGGAAGCAGCCTGGCCACCGGCACCTGAGGCTGGTGCGCGCGCGCCGCCGGCCGTGTCGCGCAGCCAGCTTTTCAGCTCGTAGCGATCGAGCAATGCCGCGATCGCCTCAGGATCGGGTTCTCCGTGACGCAACTGGTCGGGCTGCACGTCCAGCGCGAGGTCGCACTTGATGGTGAGCAGGCGACGGGCCTGCGGCAGCCAGTCCAGCGCGTCGCGCAGGTGCTGGCCGACCGCACCGCCGATATCGGGCGCCGCAGCCATGATGGCATCCAGCGAGCCGTGGGTTTGCAGCCACTTCAATGCGGTCTTTGGCCCCACCTTGTGGACGCCCGGCACGTTGTCCACCGCGTCGCCGATCAGGGTAAGGTAATCCAGGAACTGCGCCGGCGGCAGGCCATATTTTGCCTCCGCTGCCGCCGGATCCATTGCCTCATTGCTCATGGTGTTGATCAGATGCACCTGCGGCGTAACCAGCTGCACCATGTCCTTGTCCCCGGTGGAGATGATGGTGTGCAGGCCGCGTACCTCGGCTTCGCGCGCCAGGGTACCGATCACATCGTCGGCTTCCACGCCCGGCACACACAACAGCGGCCAGCCCAGTGCGCGGATCGCCTCATGCAGGGGCGCAATCTGCACGGCCAGCTCTGGCGGCATCGGCGAGCGAGTGGCCTTGTAAGCCGGATACCATTCATCGCGAAAGGTCGGCCCGTGGGCGTCGAACACGCATGCGCTGAATTCGGGCTTATACTCCGCCAGCAGCCTGCGCAGCATGTTCAGGACGCCGAAAATTGCGCCTGTCGGTTCGCCCTGGCGGTTGCGCAGGTCAGGCAGCGCATGAAACGCGCGATACAGATAGGACGATCCGTCCACCAACACCAGAGTGGTCATTCCGCTTCGATTCCCAATGAGCCCTACCAATAAAATTCCGGCCAACATCGACCCGGGTCGCGTGGAGCACTCCGCGTACAACGCCAGAGAGTCCTGGCGCACCCTCGAAATTATGGCAGAGTTCGTCGAGGCAACCGAACGCCTCGAACGCATCCACCCTGCGGTCAGCCTGTTCGGCAGCGCGCGGATCCCCGCAGAAAGCCCATGGTATGTGCTCACCGAACAGATCGCCCGCAAGCTGTCGGATGCCGGCTTCTCGGTGATCTCCGGGGGCGGCCCCGGCCTGATGGAAGCCGCCAACCGCGGCGCGCATGCAGGCCGCTCGTCCTCGGTAGGGCTCAACATCCTTCTGCCACATGAGCAATCCGGCAACCCTTACCAGGACGTATCGCTCACCTTCAAGCATTTTTTTGCTCGCAAGGTGATGTTTGTCAAATTTGCATCGGCCTATGTGGTGATGCCAGGCGGCTTCGGCACGCTTGACGAGTTGATGGAGGCACTTACGCTGATCCAGACCGGCAAGAGCCGTCGCATTCCCATCGTGCTGGTGGGCAGCGACTTCTGGGGCGGGCTGCTCGACTGGTTTCGCACCACGCTGGTCCGTGAGCGTCTGATCTCGGCGGATGACCTCAATCTGGTGCAGGTGATCGACGATCCGGCCGCCATCGTGGACGCCATCTTCCGTCACTACGAAACGCGCGGCTTCGAGCCATCTCCGGCCGAACGCGAAGCGCAGCTCAATCTGTAATATCGCCGGCGGCACGCAAGGCCTTATAATCGGAGGGCTTCCAGCGGATGCGCGCCCAAGCCGGGCCGTCGCATCCAAGGTCCAACATCGCCAGGATTCGCCATCATGACTGTCAAGTTCACCCTTAACGGCATCGCCGTGACCGCCAAGTCCGACGCCGACACCCCGCTGCTTTGGGTGATCCGCGACGAACTCGGTCTGACAGGCACCAAGTTCGGCTGTGGTGCCGGCCTGTGCGGTGCGTGCACCGTACACCTTGGCGGGCAGGCCATCCGCGCCTGTCAGACACCGCTTTCCACCGTCGACGGCAAAGACATCCGCACCGTGGAATCGCTGTCCAAAGACAACTCTCACCCCTTGCAGAAAGCCTGGATCGCTCATCAGGTACCGCAGTGCGGCTACTGCCAGTCTGGCCAGTTGATGAGCGCGGCCGCCCTGCTGGCCACCAACCATCAGCCCTCGGACGCCGATATCGATTCCGCCATGAACGGCAACATCTGCCGCTGCGGCACCTACAACCGTATCCGGGCCGCCATCAAGGACGCTGCTGCGGAGATGCGCGCCAGCGCCTGACCCGGCCGGTTCCATGGCAGTCTTTACTCCGGTCGGCATGACCGAACTGCAAACGTGGTTGCAACAGTTTTCGCTGGGACAGGCGCAATCGCTGGAGGGTATTTCTTCCGGCATCGAGAACACCAACTATTTCGTCAGTACCGGACAGGGCGAGTTCGTGCTGACCCTGTTCGAAAAACTCACGTCTGCAGAATTGCCGTTTTATCTCGGCCTGATGGACCATCTGGCCCAGGCCGGTTTGCCCTGCCCCAGCCCGGCGCGTGCAGCCAATGGCGACCTGTTTGCGCCACTCAATGGCAAGCCTGCGTCGCTGGTCACGCGCCTGCAGGGTCGTTCGGTGATGCAGCCCGAACCCGCCCATTGCGCGGCTATCGGCACCATGACCGCCCGACTGCATCTGGCAGCAGCCGATTACCCGGCCATCCAGGACAATCCGCGCGGACCGCGCTGGTGGGCGCGCACGGCTCCGCAGGTGATGCCGTTCATGCCAGCGGCAGAGCAGGCATTGCTTGCCGATGAACTCGAAGTGCAACTCACCCATCGTCTCGACCCCCTGCCACGCGGCGTGGTGCATGCCGACCTGTTCCGTGACAACGTATTGTTTGACGGCATGGAGGTGGGTGGGGTGATCGACTTCTACTTTGCCGGGGGCGATGCCTGGCTGTTCGATCTTGCCGTGGTGGTGAATGACTGGGGCATCGACCCGCAGGCGAGACATCTTCCGGCGCATTGCCAGGCCCTGCTCGATGCCTATCAGGCAGTGCGCCCGCTCACCGACGCCGAACGACGCTGCTGGCCGACCATGCTGCGCGCTGCCGCATTGCGCTTCTGGCTGTCACGCCTGTATGACCTGCATTTGCCGCGCGTCGGCGAACTGATCCACCCACACGATCCGTCGCGCTTCCGCGACGTGCTCACACTGCACCGCGAAGGCAAGCTCCAGTGGAACCTGTAAGCGTAGAACCCCCCACTCCAATGGTCCTGCTGCCCATGGCCACGCCGGTGCCCGTACCGGCCCTGCATGGGCTGCGCTGGTTGCAGGAGGGCTTCCGGTTGTTCACGGCGCAACCGGGACGCTGGCTGATGGTGCTTGCGCTGTGGATGACCGTGATGCTGATCGTGCCATTGCTGGTCGGCGCCGCGCTGGAAGACACCCGCCGCGTCGCACTTCTGGCGCTCAAACCGGTTGGCATGGACGACACCCTGAGCGGGTTGCTCGGCATCCTGCCGGTATTAGGCCCCCTCGCCACCGTCCTGATGCTGCCGCTGATTTTTTCGGGTCTGATGGTGTGCTGCTCGGCTGTGGCGAAGGGCGAATCGCTGCATCCACGGCTGTTGTTCGCCGCCCTGCAGCGCGACCCGTCGCGCCTCGTGACAGTGGGCGGCATCAATGCAATAGGACAAATACTGATGGCGGAAGCGATCGCCTGGTTTGTGCAGGATCAGGTCGGCGACCTCGACTTCAACATTCCGGCCGGACCGGGCGCCGCGCAGGCCACGGCCGCGTTGCTCGAAAAACTGAGTCAGCTTTCCCCGCTGGTATTGCCGGTGCTGGTGCTGCAAACCCTGTTGATGGCGGCCTTGTGGTTCACCCCGCCACTGCTGGTGTTCCATAACATGACGGCCCTGCAGGCGGTGCGTGCCAGCCTGCAGGGCTGCGCCCGTAACATCGGCGCGTTGTCACTGTATTCGCTGGGCGTGGCGGTGATGCTGTCACTGGTGGGTGCGCTCACCCTGTCAGCAGGCACCAGCGTGGTGTTCGCGATCATTGCCCTGCTGGTGCTGGGTACTGCATTGACGACCATGATCGCATCGCTGTACGTATCCTACTGCGACATCTTTCAGCCACACGGCTGATCAAAGGATTGGCTGGTTGACGCGCCGCATCAGCGCCTCGGCCGTTTCCTTGCGCTCGCTGTACCGATCCAGCAGGCAGGGGGCGGCATCCCGCGTCAGCCAGGTGAACTTGACCAGTTCCTCCATCACGTCGACCAGCCGGTCATAGTACGGCGATGGCTTCATCCGGCCAGCCTCGTCGAATTCCTGGAAGGCCTTCGCCACGGAAGACTGGTTGGGGATGGTCAGCAACCGCATCCAGCGCCCGAGCAAGCGCAACTGGTTTACCGCATTGAACGACTGTGAGCCGCCACATACCTGAATCACGGCCAGCGTCTTGCCCTGCGTAGGACGCACTGCCCCCAGCGACAGCGGAATCCAGTCGATCTGCGCCTTCATGATTCCGGTCATGGCGCCGTGCCGTTCTGGCGAAGACCACACCATGCCCTCGCACCACTGCACCAGTTCGCGCAACTCGACCACCTTGGGATGGGTGTCCGCCGCATCATCCGGCAGCGGCAGTCCGCCAGGATTGAAGATCCGCACCTCACCGCCCATGGCGGTCAGCAAACGGCCGGCCTCCTCCACCATCAGGCGACTGAACGAGCGTTCGCGCAGCGAACCATACAACAGCAAAAACCGGGGGGCATGCCGGGACGGACTGGCGAGACCAAGCGCCGCCGGCCCGGGCGCGCGATACAGTGCCGGATCCACCTGAAAGGGCAGCTCCACTTGGGAACTCGTGATGTCACTCATGTCGTGTGTACCTTTACCTGTCCTGGTTTGTAACAGCCTTTGCTGCGATTGACCACGCCCTCAGGCCACCTTCAGCCCGGCGCGCCGCGCGGCTTGGCGCGCGCGGTGGGCGGCGCCGCCAGCGGGTCTTCCGGCCAAGGGTGTCTGGGGTAGCGCCCCTTCATGTCCTTCATCACTTCGCGCCACGATCCGCGCCAGAAACCGGGAAGATCGCGCGTGGTCTGGATCGGTCGATGCGCCGGAGAAAGCAGCAGCAACAACAGCGGGATACGGCCGCCACCGACAGAAGGATGGCGATCCATACCAAACAATTCCTGCACGCGAATCGACAGTGCCGGTCCGTTTTCAGCGGCATAGTCAATCGGATGACGGTTACCAGTGGGCGCCTCGAAATGCGAGGGCAACAAGGCCTCGATCTGCTGCCGTTGCGCGTAAGGCAGCAGCAGGTCGAGCGCTTGCCCAAGATCCTGCGCCGACACCTCCTGCAGCGCGGTCTTGCCAAACAGCGCGGGGGCCAGCCAGTCGCCGACACTGGACCGCAAGGCCTGGTCGGACAAGTCCGGCCAGTCAGCCCCCAGCCGTGCACGCAGGAAGCGCGCGCGCTCCAGAGTGGCCGTCTGCTCACGTGACCACGGAAGGCGATCCAGCCCCAGCGTCGCCAGCCCCTCGGCAAGGACCCGGCTCACCACCGCCGGATCAGACGAGGCCACCGGTTCATCCGCCAGCAACAAGGAATGATAAGCCACCACCCGGCGCACCCGCACCGAGGCAGAGGCCGCGTCAAACTGCGCCCGCTCGCCATGCTCCAGATGGCCGGAAAAATGCAGCAGCAGGTCGTCGCGATCCAGCCTGGCCGCCAGACGGATACGTGACCGGGCCGCCACGCCGGTCAGGTTGGCAACCACAATCCAGGGCGCCTGCGCCAGTGATTCATGCGGCTCGACCGCGCCACCGCGCCCGTTGGCCAGTCGAAAGTGTCCGCGCGCGCCCCGCGCCTGCGCCACCCGGTCCGGGTAGGCACGCGCCAGATGCAGGCCCACCGGCAAGGGCGGCTTTGCAGCGCCAGCGACAGAAACGGCCTTGGTCACCTGCGCCGGATGAACAGCACCAGACTGGCAGTCACCTGACCGGCCACCAGCCTGCAGCGCAGCCGTCGCAATAGGCGCCGGCGTTCCAGCCATCTGCGCCAGACGCCGCGCCAATTCGCGGCCTTCCTCGGCGCGTGGCGAGCGGTCCCGCTGCAGGTGATCCAGACGGGCCTCCAGATCGACCGCATCGCCGCCCAGACCAGGCGTCGAGACCAGTACCGCAACCAACGCCGCGGTCGCGGCATCGCCATCGCGCGCAGCCGCCAGCACCATGTGCGCCAGCCGCGGATGCAGCGGCAGGCGCGACAGGGCGCGCCCTGCCGATGTGATGTGACCGGCCAGATCCAGCGCGTCGAGTGACTGCAGCAACTCGACGGCCTCTGCCCACGCCGCTTTGGGCGGCTGATCGAGGAAGGCCAGCGCACCCGGGTCCAGCACCCCCCAGGCGGCCAGATCGAGCACCAGGTCGGCCAGATCCGCTTCCAGGATGGCGGGGCGATCAAAGGGCAGGAGGGTGGTCGTCTGCCCCTCCGGCCAGAGGCGATAACATACGCCCGGTGCGGTCCGACCGGCCCGACCGCGACGCTGGTCTGCGCTGGCACGCGTCACGCGCACCGTCTCCAGCCGCGTCAGCCCGGTCGCCGGCTCGTAACGCGGCACGCGCGACAGGCCACCGTCAATCACCACGCGGACATCCTCGATGGTGAGCGAAGTTTCAGCGATCGAGGTGGCCAGCACCACCTTGCGCCGCCCAGGTGCCGCGGGCAGGATGGCACGGTCCTGAGCGCGGGCATCCAGCGATCCATGCAAGGGCGTGACATCGATATCGTCAGACAGTCGATCCTGCAGCCCCTCCCCCACCCGGCGGATTTCGGCCTGGCCCGGAAGGAACACCAGCAGCGAACCCGACTGTTCGCGCGTGGCGCGACGGATCACCGCCACCACGTGATCGTCCCAGCGCGCCGCCGGATCCGCTGGCGCGTACAGGGTGTCGACGGCAAACGCCCTACCCTCGCTGACGATCACCGGCGCCGCGCCATGCGCACCCGTCGTCGAAGCCGCCGCGCCACCCAGCAAGGCAGCCACGCGCGCACCATCGAGGGTAGCCGACATCACCAACAAGCGCAGGTCCTCGCGCAGGGCCAACGCATCAAGCGCCAGTGCCAGGCCAAAGTCGCCGTCCAGGCTGCGCTCATGGAATTCATCGAACACTACGGCAGCCACACCCTTCAGCTCCGGGTCATCCAGGATCATCCGGGTGAACACGCCCTCGGTCACCACTTCGATGCGCGTGCGGCCAGACACACGACTGTCCAGCCGAACCCGGTAGCCCACCGTCTCACCGACCGCCTCGCCAAGCAGTCCGGCCATCACGCGTGCTGCCGCGCGCGCCGCCAGACGCCGCGGCTCCAGCATCACGATGCGCCCCTCGCCACGCCAGGCGGCCGTGAGCAGCGCCAGCGGCACCCGGGTGGTCTTGCCCGCGCCCGGCGCGGCCACCAGCACGGCGCGCCGATGTTCGGCCAAGGCTTGCAGCACATCCGGCAGGACCAGGTCGATCGGCAGGCCGGCGGTCATGGCACCGCGCCCCCTTCCGTCATCGCGCGGCCGTTGCAAACCGCGGCAAAGGCCGCTACCGTCCGGCATCCCATGGCCGGTGGCTCAGTCGGCACTCAGCTTGGCGTACGCAAGTGCCAGCCATTTGGTGCCGGCGTCGCGAAAGTTCACCTGCACCCGGGCGTCTTCGCCCTGCCCCTCGGCGGCCAGGATCACCCCGGAACCAAAGCGTGCATGTTTCACGTTCTGACCGATACGGAACGGCAATCCCGCATCACTGGACGGCCCCCCGCCAAAACTGCCGGGCAACGGTGTACGGATCGGCTGACCGCGGCCGGGCTCTTCGCGATGGGTAGCCCAGGCGCTCGGAAAATCACGCGGCGTCTGCTGCACGGGGCCGGTGAAGCGGCACAGGTTTTCTGGCACTTCGTCGATGAAGCGTGAGCGCAGTCCGTAACGGATCTGGCCGTGCAGCATGCGGCTGCCCGAGCGGGTCAGATACAGCCGCTGGCGCGCACGCGTCACCGCCACGTACATCAACCGGCGCTCCTCTTCCAGACCATCGTTTTCCGACAGCGAATTCTCGTGCGGAAACAGCCCCTCTTCCAGGCCAGTGACAAACACTGCATGAAATTCGAGGCCCTTGGCGGAGTGCACGGTCATCAGTTGCAGGGCGTCCTGCCCGGCGCCAGCCTCGCGCTCGCCGGCTTCCAGGCTGGCATGCGACAGGAAGGCGGCCAGATCATCCAGTTCGCTGTCGTTATTGAAGCTGGCCGCCGCACTGACCAGTTCCTCCAGGTTTTCGACGCGCTCGGCACCGTCACGCTCGGCCTGGTAATGCGCAAGCAGCCCGCTCAGGCGCAAGGCCTCTTCCACCAACTCGCCGAGCTCGACACGTCCGCGCACATCGCGCAATTGCGCCACCCGGGCCAGAAAGTCTGCCATGCCGCTGGCGGCCTTTCCGGCCAGCTTGATCCCGGCCGCGGCCACAGTCATCGGGATACCCTGGCTGATCGCCTGTTGCTGGACCAGTTCCAGCGAACGCGCACCGATCCCGCGTGGCGGAAAATTGACCACCCGCAGGAAGGCACCGTCATCGTCCGGACTGGCCGCCAGCCGCAGCCAGGCCAGCGCGTGCTTCACTTCCAGCCGTTCAAAGAAGCGCAATCCGCCGTATACCCGGTAGGGCAGGCCAGCATTGAAAATGAACTGCTCAAGCACACGCGACTGGGCATTCGAACGGTAGAGCAGGGCAATATCCGACAGGTGCATGCCTTCACCGTGCAGTGCGCGGATTTCTTCGACGATGAAGCCGGCCTCATCCATGTCGGTACCGGCCTCATACACACGGATCGGCTCGCCCTGACCGGCTTCCGTCCACAGGTTCTTGCCCAAGCGCCCGCTGTTGTTGGAAATCAGCGCGTTGGCCGCATCCAGGATATTGCCCTGCGAGCGATAGTTCTGTTCCAACCGGATCACCTGCCTCACCTTGAACTCGGTCTCGAACAGGCGCATGTTGCCCACCCGTGCGCCGCGGAAGGCGTAGATCGACTGGTCATCGTCGCCCACCGCGAACACGGCCGAGGTGGGCGCGGCCAGCAGTTTCAACCATTCGTACTGCAACCGGTTGGTGTCCTGAAACTCGTCGACCAGGATGAAGCCGAAACGGTCGGCGTAGTGCGCGCGCAGCATGTCGTTGTCGCGCAGCAATTCATAGGAACGCAGCAACAGCTCTGCAAAGTCGACCACGCCTTCGCGCTGGCATTGCGCCTCGTAGGCCTGATAGAACCCGACCATCGCCCGACTGGCGGCATCCCAAGGGTTGACCTGCGCTGCACGCACGCCATCGTCCTTGTTGCCGTTGATGAAAAAAGCCACCTGGCGCGCAGGGTAACGTTCTTCATCCGCGCCCATGGCGCGGAGCACGCGCTTGATGGCCGCCTGCTGATCCTGCGAGTCGAGTATCTGAAACAGTGACGGCAGGCCAGCCTCGCGGTGATGGGCACGCAGCAGGCGATTGCACAGACCATGAAACGTGCCGACCCACATGCCCCGCGTGTTGATCGGCATCATGCCCGCCAGGCGGGTCATCATTTCGCGGGCCGCCTTGTTGGTGAAGGTCACCGCCAGGATGCCCAGCGGACTGGCCTGCCGGGTGCGGATCAGGTGCGCTATGCGGGTGGTCAGCACCCGCGTCTTGCCGCTGCCGGCACCGGCCAGCACCAGCGCCGATTCGCGCGGCAGGGTAACTGCGGCGCGCTGTTCCGGGTTCAGCCCGGCCAGTAAGGTATCGTCCATTCGTGCCATTATACGGGCTGTCGAAAGGATCACCGCGCCCATGACTTTCCCGGAACTGCAGCATCAGATCTCCGCCTACGGCTATTACGCCGTGCTGGTGGGAGCGATCGTGGAAGGGGAAACCATCCTGATGCTGGCTGCCGCGGCCGCCGCCAGCGGCCTGCTCGACATCCGGCTGGTGTTGCTGTGTTCCACCGTCTCGGCCACCGTGGGCGACAACCTGTATTTCTGGCTGGGCCGTCTGCAGGGCAAGCTGTTGCTGCGCTGGTTTCCGGCCCTGACACCGCGCATGGCCCGCTTCAATGCCCTGCTCGACCGCTGGCAGACCCCGTTGATCGTGCTGCTGCGCTTTCTGTATGGCCTGCGTACGGTGGGGCCGATGGCGGTGGGCATGAGCCATATGTCTGCGCTGCGCTTCCTGCTGATCGATGCCTTCAGCGCTTTCCTGTGGACCTGCGTGTTCTCTGCGCTGGGTTATTTCCTCGGCAAACAGCTGATGCCGTATTTCGCCCAACCGGGCGCGCTGCGCGCCGTGCTGATGCCGGTGCTCGGCGCAGCTCTGTTGGTGGCGGTCCTGGTCTACGTGTGGCGGCGCGCGCGCCGGCGGGCGGTGATTGCCTGACGGCAGTGCCGACGGCCCTTGCGTGCCCCGGGCGGCCGGCATTCTTTCCCCGTTTGCCGGCTTGCGAACAAATGCTTGTCGGTGCAACGGCTTGTGCTATCCTGCAGTTCTAATACGACCACACCCCCCTCGCTGTCGCCCTGACTTGGGAGCCGACGGCCTGACTGAAAGTCCCCCAACAAGCAGACGCCGGTGGTCGAGCGTCCTGCTTCAGTCAAGCGGAGTTACATGAATTCTTTCGCCTCCCTCGGGCTCTCCGAGGCTATTGTGCGTGCGGTCGCCGAAAAAGGTTACACCGAACCCACCCCCATTCAGGCTGAAGCCATTCCGGCCATCCTTGCCGGACATGACCTGATGGCCGGCGCCCAGACCGGCACAGGCAAGACGGCAGGCTTCACCCTGCCGATCCTGCAGAAGTTGTCGCTCACCCCCAACGACGGGCCCACGGGCCCCATCCGTGTGCTGGTGTTGGCACCCACCCGGGAACTGGCTGCACAGGTGGAAGAGTCCGTGCGGGTTTACGGACGCTATCTACCGGTCACCTCGATGACCCTGTTTGGCGGTGTCGGCATCAACCCGCAGATCGATCGCCTGCGCAAACGCGTGGACATCGTGGTGGCCACCCCGGGCCGGCTGCTCGATCACGTGGGGCAGCGAACAATTGACCTGTCCAGGGTCGAAATGCTGGTGCTCGACGAAGCCGACCGCATGCTCGACATGGGCTTTATCCGTGACATCCGCAAGATCCTCGCACTGTTGCCGGCACAGCGGCAAAACCTGCTGTTCTCTGCCACCTTTTCGGGCGAGATCCGCCACCTGGCCGATGGCCTGCTGCATCAGCCCAAGCTGATCCAGGTGACGCCGGAAAACGCCACGGTGGACGCCATCGTGCAGAAAGCTTACGCGGTGGATCGCGAACGCAAGCGTGAACTGCTCACCAAACTGATCCAGGACCACGACTGGTTTCAGGTGCTCGTCTTCACCCGCACCAAGCACGGTGCCAACCGGCTGGCACAGCAGTTGTCCGCTGCGGATATTCCGGCCCTGGCCATTCACGGCAACAAAAGCCAGTCCGCGCGCACGCGCGCGCTGAGCGAATTCAAGAGTGGCACCTTGCGTGTGCTGGTGGCCACCGACATTGCGGCGCGCGGCATCGACATCAAGGAATTGCCACACGTAGTCAATTTTGACCTGCCGAACGTGCCCGAAGACTATGTCCACCGCATTGGCCGCACCGGTCGCGCCGGTTCGGACGGTGCCGCCGTGTCGCTGATCTGCGTGGATGACGTCGGCCTGCTGCGCGACATCGAGCGCTTCACCGGCAACACCATCAAGGTGGAAGTGCTGGAAGGCTTCGAGCCCGACCCCAACGCCAAGGCCGAACCGATCAAGGGCGTGCGTGGCAATAGTGGTCGCGAAGGTGCCCCCGCGCGCAGCCCCAAACCGGCACGCCGCGCACCCCGCCCGGCTCAGGCGGCCGAGGCAGGCAATGGCGAACAGGCCAGCCTGCCGGTGGATGGCCAGCCTGCAGTCAACGGCGAAGCGGCGGAAGGTGAGCGCGGCGGGCGCAACAACCGCCGCCGCCGCGGTCAGCGGGGACGCGGAGCGCCGGAAGGCGCTGCAGCAGTCAATGCCGATGGTACGCCGGTGGTTCAGGCACCACGCCCAGCCCGACCGCAGGGTCAGGGACAGGGACAGGCAGCCCGTCCGCCACGCGCACGCGGCAATGGGGCGCCGGGCCAAGGCCAGCCGCGTGGCGCCGGCCAGCGCGGCGCTGGCCAGAACCAAGGCCAAGGCCAAGGCCAAGGCCAGGGTCAGGGTCAGCGCGCCCAGCGTGGTCGTGGCAATGCCAACGGCAATGTGCTGCGCGACGAGACACCCCACCGCAGCCGCTACGAGAACGGCGGCCAGCCACTCGACAATGCCAACCGTTCACCCGCCGTGTTGGCCGGTGGTCGCGACCGCCCCAATCGTGGCGGTGGCTTTGGTGGTCGTGGCCGTGGTGCAGCACCAGTGACTTTCGACCCGAGTCGCCCGCCCGCGCCATCAGAAATCGTGGCTGTGCTGCAGGGCAAGCGCCCGAGCATGATTGATGGCATTCCCGAAGAAGACCGTCGCGAGCTCGGCCTGATCCAGCGCGCAGCCGGCAACGGCGGTAATGGCAACGGTGGCAATGGCAACGGCGGGCAGAAGCGCGGCAACGGCAACAACAAGGGCCGCGGCCGCGGCGGCAACCCGAATGGCGGCGCACCGCGGGTGGCTGCCGACCGCCCGCTGCACGAGCGCTTTCCCGGCCTGCCGCGCGACGAGGACTGACCACACGGTTTGAAACCACGCCGGCCCCACCGGCCGGAGCCCTTCCCTTTTGAGCACCGCGACGCGACGCCCCATGGAACACAGCTACCAACCCCGTCTGCTGGAACAGGCCATCCAGCAAGGCTGGGAGCGCCAGAACCCCTGGCGTGCCACTGAAGACAGCACCCGGCCCAAGTATTACTGCCTGTCGATGTTTCCATATCCGTCGGGCAAGCTGCACATGGGGCATGTGCGCAACTACACCATCGGCGACGTGCTGGCGCGCTTCCACCGCATGAAGGGCTTCAACGTGCTGCAGCCGATGGGCTGGGACGCGTTTGGCCTGCCGGCCGAGAATGCTGCGGTGAAGAACAGCACTGCACCCGCTGCCTGGACCTACGAGAACATCGATTACATGCGTGGCCAGTTGCGCACGCTGGGCTTTGCCATCGATTGGTCACGCGAGATTGCCACCTGCCGGCCCGACTACTATCGCTGGGAGCAGTGGCTGATGACCCGCCTGCTCGACAAGGGGCTGGTGTATCGCAAGACCGGTACCGTCAACTGGGACCCGGTGGACCAGACCGTGCTGGCCAACGAGCAGGTGATTGACGGACGTGGCTGGCGCTCGGGCGCACTGGTGGAAAAGCGCGAAATCCCGATGTATTACATGCGCATCACGGCCTACGCCGACGAACTGCTCGAGGATCTTGACCAACTGGATGGCTGGCCGGAGCAGGTGAAGGCCATGCAACGGAACTGGATCGGTCGCTCGGAAGGTGCGGAAATCCATTTTGCCTACGCCGAAGGCGAAGGCTCCCTGAAGGTGTTCACCACGCGCGCGGACACGCTGTACGGCGCCACCTATGTGGCGGTGGCAGCCGAGCATCCGCTCGCCACCGCCGCTGCACAGCACAACCCCGCACTGGCCGCCTTCATCGAGGAGTGCAAACGGGGGGGCGTGGCCGAAGCCGAAATTGCCACGCAACAGAAGAAGGGCATGGACACCGGCAGCTTCGTGGTGCACCCGCTCACCGGTGCCAGACTGCCGGTCTGGGTGGCCAACTACGTGCTGATGTCTTATGGCGAAGGCGCGGTGATGGCCGTCCCGGCGCATGACCAGCGCGACTTCGACTTCGCCACCCAATACGGGCTGCCGATGCAGGTGGTGGTGCAACCGGCCGACGGCCCGCTCGCCGAGCCGCTCACCGAAGCCTTCACCGCCGACGGCGTTCTGGTCAACTCGGAAGATTTCAGTGGCCGTCACTCGCCCGAGGCGCGCACCAAGATGGGGGCCGTGCTGATGGCGCTCTCGTCGGGCGCACCGCGCATCCAGTATCGCCTGCGCGACTGGGGCATCTCGCGCCAACGATACTGGGGGTGTCCGATCCCGATCATCCACTGCGCTGCCTGCGGCGAAGTGACGGTGCCCGAAGAGGACCTGCCGGTGGTGCTGCCCGAACAGGTGGTGATGGATGGCGTGGGTTCACCGATCAAGAAAGATCCGGCTTTCTACACCACCACCTGCCCGAAGTGCGCAGGCCCGGCCACGCGCGAAACCGACACCATGGACACCTTCGTGGAGTCATCCTGGTATTACGCGCGCTATGCCTGCCCGGACCAGGACCAGTCCATGCTGGATGGTCGCGCCAACTACTGGTTGCCGGTGGACCAGTATGTGGGGGGCATCGAGCACGCCATCCTGCACCTGCTCTACGCACGTTTTTTTAACAAGCTGATGCGTGATGTCGGCCTGATCACGCACGATGAGCCCTTCAGCCGCTTGCTCACCCAAGGCATGGTGCTGAAGGACGGCGCCAAGATGTCGAAGTCGAAGGGCAACACCGTCGACCCGCAGCCACTGATCGAAGAATTCGGTGCCGACACGGCGCGCTTCTTCATCATCTTTACCAGCCCGCCGGAACAATCGCTGGAGTGGTCGGACAGCGGCGTGCAGGGCGCCTTCCGCTTTCTCAAGCGGGTATGGACCCTCGGCCAGCAACTGGCGGCGGCCGGCACGTCCACGAGCAATTGCGACGCACCAGAAGAACAGCTGCGCGACCTGCGCCGCGAAGTGCATGCCAGCCTCAAGCAGGCCAACTATGACATGGAGCGCCAGCAGTTCAACACGGTGGCTTCGGCGTCCATGAAGATCCTCAACACGCTGGAAAAACTGCACGGGCTCGGCGCAGGGGCGATCACCCGCGAGGGCTTCAGCATCCTGCTGCGCCTGCTCGCCCCGATCACACCGCACCTGACCGAGGCGCTGTGGGCGCAACTCGAACTGGGCGGCCCGGTGTACGATGCCGCTTGGCCAGTCGCCGACGAAGCGGCATTGCAACGCGACCAGATCGAACTGGCCCTGCAGGTGAACGGCAAACTGCGCGGCAGTCTCGCCGTGGCGGCCAGCGCCAGCAAGGAAGACATCGAAGCGGCTGCGCGCACCCATCCCAATGTGCTGAAGCATCTGGAGGGACTTGTTGTGCGCAAGGTGGTGGTGGTGCCGGGTCGACTGGTCAATCTGGTCGCCAATTGACACAAGCGACAGCACAAGGAGAAGCGGCCATGGCCGGGCACGACAGTATTCGCAGCAGCCTCGGTCTGCGCGGTTCCCTCTGGCGACTGCTGGCGGCACTGATGCTGACAGGCCCCGCCGTGCTGGGCATTCCGGGCTGCGGGTTCCATTTGCGCGGTCCGGGCGAACCCCTGCACTTCAGCCGCCTGCGCATCGAAGGCAACCTGAACGCGCCGATGACCGCAGCGCTGAAGCGCAAGCTTGAGCATTATCCTGGCCTGACCCTGACCGACAAGGCGGACGATGCCGATGTCCGGTTGCAGATCAGCAGTGAACAACGCGAACGGGTGATCCTGTCGCTGACCACAGCCGGCCGGGTGCGTGAAGTTACCTTGCGCCAACGCGTCAAATACCAGATGGTCAATGCGCAGGGCGATCTGCTGGCCAAGCCGGACACCCTGATCTCCGAGCGGGTGCTGTCGACCAACGACACCGACACGCTGGCCAAGGAAAGCGAAGAGAAACAGATATACCAACAACTGCAGGACGACGCGATCCGCCTGCTCACCCTGCGTCTGCAGGCCCTGCGACTGCCGCAGGCGGCGGGCGTCATACCCACCGATGTCACCGTTGTCCCGGTCGACGCACCCGGCGTCGAAACCGCGCCGGCCGGTCCGCGCTAAACTCCGGAAAGCAAGGTCTGATGGCGATCCAGGGTCCGCGAGTGGTCGACAGCCAGCGCCTGCCGCGCGCCCTGTCTGGCGGGCTTTCGCCGCTGTATACGGTGGTTGGCGCCGAACCACTGCTTGGTTTTGAAGCCTGCGATCGCATCCTTGCGGCGGCGCGCGCAGCTGGCTATCTGGAGCGCGAGGTACTCACTGTGGAACAGGGCTTTGACTGGTCGCGTCTGGCCTTGGCCGCCAGTACCGATTCCCTGTTTGGTGACCGTCGCGTACTGGAACTGCGCATTCCCGGTGGCAAGCCCGGCGTGGAGGGCGCGCGCGCGCTCGAAGCCCTGTCCCAACATCTGGGCGACTCCACCCTCGTGCTGATCAGTCTGCCGGCGCTGGAAAACGCCACCACCAAAACCAAATGGTTTGCCAGCCTGACTCAAGCCGGCACCGTGGTGGTGGCCGAACCGGTGACCCGCGAGCGACTGCCTGCGTGGATCCAGGAACGGTTGTCCGCCCAGGGCCAGCAGGTGTCGCAGGAGAGCCTGCTGCTGCTGGCGGAGCGCACCGAGGGAAACCTGCTGGCGGCTTTCCAGGAAGTGCAAAAGCTGGCGTTGCTGCACCCGGTGGGCGCCGTGCCCGATCAGGCTGTGCGCGAGGCGGTGATGGACGTGGCGCGCTTTGACATCGATGATCTGGCCGAAGCATTGCTGGCGCGCGAGCCAGTGCGCTTCGAGCGCACCCTGCGCGGCCTGCAGGAAAGTGCGGAAGCCTTGCCGCTGATCGTCTGGTCGCTGGCCGAAAGCCTGCGCGGCGTAGTGCGCGCAGGCGCCGCACTCGCGCAAGGCCGCCCCATGCCGCAGGCGCTGCGCGAGGCCAAGGTGTGGGGTGACCGGCAAGGACTGGTCGAGCGCAATGTGAAACGCATTCCGCTGGCAGTGGCCCAGCATGCCTTGCAGCAGGTAGCGCTGCTTGACCGTGCAGCGAAGGGGATGGCAGGTGATACCGACCCCTGGGACACGCTGCTTGAACTGGGCCTGCGCCTGATGCAGGACAGCCCGGCCAGCCGCGTTATGATCCGTTCCTGACGCGACCTCCGCGCCGCGCTGAATTTTTCTGGAGCCGCAGCATGCAAGACCTCATCCTGAAGCAGCAGATGGACGCCATCGGTCGCGCAGCGCGTGCCGCCGCCACCGTGGTTGCCCGCGCCAGTACGGCCACCAAGAACCTCGCCCTGCTGCGGGCGGCGGATGCCCTCGAGCGCGACCGCGAAGCGCTGATCGCCGCCAACGAACTGGATCTGGCCGATGCCCGCGCGCGCGGTCTCGATGCCGCCTTCATCGACCGCCTGACCCTGGGCACAAAGGGCGTAGCCTCGATGGCGGCTGGCCTGCGCCAGGTGGCCACACTGCCCGACCCGATCGGTGCGATTACCGACATGGCCTTCCGGCCCACCGGTATCGAGGTGGGACGCATGCGTGTCCCGCTGGGCGTGGTGGCGATCATTTATGAAGCACGCCCCAACGTCACCGCCGACGCGGCTGCGCTATGCCTGAAAAGTGGCAATGCCTGCATCCTGCGCGGCGGGTCAGAAGCGGTGCGCTCCAATCAGGCAATTGCCGCCTGCATGCACGAAGGACTGCAGGCAGCCGGACTGCCGGGCGAAGTGGTGCAGGTGCTGCAGATCACCGATCGGGCAGCCGTCGGCGAACTGATCACCATGCGTGATTACGTGGATGTGATCGTGCCGCGCGGTGGCAAGGGCCTGATCGAACGGATTGCCAACGATGCACGTATTCCGGTGATCAAGCATCTCGACGGCATCTGTCATGTATTCATTGACGAGACCGCTGACCCGGCGAAGGCGATCGCGATTGCCGATAATGCCAAGACTCAGCGGTACGGTACCTGCAACACCATGGAAACCCTGCTGGTCCATCAGTCGATGGCCACCACGGTATTGCCTCCCCTGGCAGCCATTTATCGCAGCAAAGGGGTGGAGTTGCGCGGCTGCCCGGCCACGCGCGCCATTGTGAGCGATGCGCTCGTCGCGACCGAAGAAGACTGGGGCACCGAGTACCTCGCGCCAATCCTGTCTATCAAGGTGGTGGCCGACCTCGACGAGGCCATCACACACATTGCCCGCTACGGCTCGCAGCACACCGATGCCATCGTCACCGAACACCATGGCCGCGCAATGCGCTTCGTGCGCGAAGTGGATTCGAGTTCGGTGATGATCAATGCGTCGACGCGCTTCGCCGACGGCTTCGAATACGGGCTGGGCGCCGAAATCGGTATCAGCACCGACAAGATTCATGCCCGCGGCCCGGTGGGTCTGGAAGGCCTGACCAGCCAGAAATACCTGGTGTTTGGAGACGGCCACGTCCGCTCCTGATCGCCGGGCACCCGCGGCGGACACCGGCGGACAAACCACGCCGCACGTCCCGGGCACTGCCGGACCTGCCGGATCTGCCGCCGACCGTCTGTCGGGTATCGGTGTGCTCGGCGGCAGCTTCGACCCGATTCATCATGGGCACCTGCGCCTGGCAGAGGAAGTGCGTGAACAACTGCAGCTGAAGCGCCTGCTGCTGATTCCGGCCCGCCCCTGGCAGCGCGGCACCATGGCCTCCCCCGAACAGCGTCTGGCCATGGTGCAACTGGCCTGCCACGGCAATCCACACCTGTTGGCTGACGGTTGCGAAGTGCAGCGGGCTGGGGCCAGCTACACCGTCGAGACGCTCGATCTGCTGCGCGCGCGCCTCGGCAGCCAGATCCCGGTGTGGCTGGTGCTGGGGGCCGATGCCTTCCTGCGCCTGGCCAGCTGGCATCAATGGGAACGCTTGGCTGACCTGTGTCATATCGCGGTGGTGCCCCGCCCTGGCAGCGTGCTCAAGCCGCACAGCGCTCCCGCGCTAGCGCGCTGGTGGCAACATCAGCAGGCCTCGTCAGACGCCCAGCACGGCACCGGCCGACTGGTCATCCTGGACCTGCCACAACTCGACATTTCGGCCACGGCCATTCGCGCGCTGGTGGCGGCCGGCCGCAGTCCGCGCTATTTGCTTCCCGATCCGGTTCTCGACTATATTGAAATCGAAGGTATTTACCTGCAGGAGGGGCATGGACCCTGAGCTGATCCGAGATGCGGCCATCGCCGCGCTGGAAGATATCAAAGCCCGTGACATCGAAATCCTCGACGTGCGCGACCTGACTTCCCTGTTTGACTGGGTGGTGATCGCCAGTGCGGATTCCTCGCGGCAAACCCGGGCACTGGCGTTTCACGTCCGCGACAAAGCCAAGGAACAGGGCGCCACCGCCAACCGGGTGGAAGGCGAAGGCAGCGGCGAATGGATCCTGGTCGACCTGGGTTCGGTGGTGGTCCACGTGATGCAACCCACTGTTCGCGAGTTCTACAACCTGTCCGAACTGTGGGGCGGTCGCGGCCTGCCCATGCGCAATCCTTCGCTCGGCCGGGTCTTTCCGATGCGCCACAACCTCGCGCCAGGCAACAGCGCCAGCCTCTGATGCAGGCCTGAAATGCGCATCACCATCGCAGCGGTGGGCCACCGCATGCCGGACTGGGTCCGTACGGCCTGCGATGACTACCTGAAGCGCATGCCACGCGACCTGCCACTGCAGGTGGTGGAAGTGAAACCGGCCACCCGCACCGACAGCCGGCCAGTGGAGCGCCTGCTCGAAGAAGAACGACTGCGGCTGCTCGAGCGCATTCCGCCTGGCGCGCAGGTGATCACCCTGGACGAACGTGGCAGCCTGTGGACCACCCGGGAACTGGCTGCCCAGATCGACGCGACACGACTCGATGCGCGCGAACTGGTGTTCCTGATCGGTGGCGCCGATGGCCTGCATCCCGAATTCAAGGCCCCCGGCCGGCTGCAGTTCGGTCTGTCGCGTCTCACCCTGCCGCACGCCCTGGCACGCGTGATCCTGTGCGAACAGGTGTATCGCGCGGTGAGCGTGCTCAACAATCACCCTTACCATCGTGACTGACCCCGGTCGGCGCGCCTCCGTCGAGTGAGCCTCCCGTGATCGATATCCCGCTCATCCTTGCCTCGACCAGCCCGCGCCGACGCGAGCTGCTTGCCCAGGCGGGACTGACCTTCGAGGTGGTGGTCCCGGGCGCAAACGGTGGCGTGAATGAAGACCCGCTGCCGCAGGAGCCCGTGCAGGCCTATGTCGAGCGACTGGCGCGGGACAAGTCCCGGGCCGGCTGGCACGAAGCGCAACGCCTGGGCCTGCCGGCCTGGCCGGTGCTGGGCGCCGACACCACGGTCAGTATCGACGGCAGCATCCTGGGCAAGCCCAGCGACGCCAGCGACGCCACCAGCATGCTGCGCGCACTGTCCGGTCGCCAGCACCTGGTTTACACAGCCATCTGCCTGACCGACGGACAATCCTGGTGGCCCGCCACCAGCATCTCGCAGGTACACTTCCGGACACTCGATGCAGGAGAGATCAAGGCCTATGTCGATAGCGGTGAACCCTTTGGCAAGGCTGGCGCCTATGGCATCCAGGGACGTGCCGCGTTGATGGTGCAACACCTCGCAGGCAGCTACAGTGGCGTGATGGGACTTCCACTCAACGAACTCGGAGAGGTGCTGCGGGCTTACGCCACGCAAAGGCACCCCAAGTGACGCAATGAACAATCAGATCCTGCTCAACATCACCCCGGAGGAAACCCGGGTGGCCGTGATGGAACAGGGCGTACCGCAGGAAATCCATGTCGAGCGCGCCAGCGCGCGCGGCCTGGTCGGCAACATTTACCTGGGACGGGTGGCTCGCGTGCTGCCGGGCATGCAATCGGCCTTTGTCGACATCGGCCTCGATCGTGCCGCCTTCCTGCACGTTGCCGACATCTTTGGCGCACGCGACGCGCAGGACGAGTTGCGTGCGATCGAGCGCCTGCTGTCGGAAGGCCAGCCTGTCGTCGTGCAGGTGGCCAAGGACCCGATCGGCACCAAGGGCGCGCGCCTGACCACCCACATCGGCATCGCCGGACGCCTGCTGGTGCACCTGCCACAGGAAAAACACATCGGCGTGTCCCAGCGCATCGAGGATGAAGGCGAGCGCCACCAATTGCGCGAACGCCTGAGCCGGCTGCTGCCGGAACACGAAGGTGGCTTCATCCTGCGCACCGTGGCCGAGTCGGCGAGCGACAAGGAACTGCTCGACGACAGCCATTACCTGATGCGGCTGTGGTCCAACCTGCGCGAGGCCAGCCTGAAGGCCACCCCGCCCAGCCTGCTCCATCAGGACCTCAACCTGGCCCTGCGCGTGATGCGCGACTTCATCACCGAAGAAACCGAGCGGGTGGTGGTGGACTCCCGCGAGACCCTGGTACGACTGCGCGAATTCTGCGCACAGTACTGCCCCGCCGCCGAACCGCTGCTCGAGCATTATTCCGGTGAACGGCCGCTGTTCGACCTGTTCGGGGTAGAGGAGGAAATCGTCCGCGCCCTGTCGCGCCGGGTTGACCTAAAGTCCGGTGGTTACCTGGTGATCGACCAGACCGAGGCACTCACCACGGTCGATGTGAACACCGGCGGCTATGTGGGCGGCCGCAACTTTGACGACACCATTTTTCGCACCAATCTGGAGGCCGCTCAGGCCATCGCGCGTCAACTGCGTCTGCGCAACCTGGGCGGCATCATCATTGCCGACTTCATCGACATGGAGAGCGCCGAGCACCGCGACGCCGTGCTGAGCGAATTCCGCAAGGCGCTGGTGCGCGACCGCACCCGCATCACGCTGAACGGCTTCAGTGCCTTGGGTCTGGTCGAGATGACCCGCAAGCGCACCCGCGAGTCACTGGCGCACGTGCTGTGCGAATCCTGCCCCACGTGTGGCGGGCGCGGTGAACTGCGCACTGCGCAAACCGTGTGCTACGACATCCTGCGCGAAATCGTGCGGACTGCGCGTCAGTTTCCGGATTCGCGGCAGATCCGCATCCTGGCATCGCAGAAGGTGATCGACATGTTCCTCGATGAGGAAAGTCACAGCCTGGCGCAGCTGGGCGACTTCATCGGCAAGGAAGTGCGCCTGCAGGTGCAGGACGAATACACCCAGGAAAATTTTGACGTAGTGCTGAGCTGAGCCTCAGCCCTGACCGAGCTGGTCGCCCAGTTCAACTGCGCGATCTGCCGCGGCGCGGGTGGCCGCAGCGATCAGCCCAGGCAGATCCCCTTGGGCAAAGCGCTCCAGTGCGGCCTGCGTGGTGCCATTCGGCGAGGTGACACGCACCCGCAGGGTGGCCGGCGTCTCTTCGCTCTCCAGCGCCAGCCTGGCGCTGCCTGCCACCGTCTCCAGTGCCAGTTGCTGCGCGGTGGCCGGATCGAGCCCGAGCGCCTGACCAGCGGCGATCAGCCCCTCCAGAAAATGGAACACATAGGCCGGCCCGCTGCCCGAGATGGCGGTGACGGCATCAAGGCCGGCCTCGGCAGGCACCCAGACCACAGTGCCGACGGCGCCCAGCAGTTGCGCCGCCAGTGCTCGCCGCCCGGCATCCACCGCCTCAAGCGCAAACAGTCCGGTCACTCCGGCGCGGATCAGCGCAGGCGTGTTTGGCATGGCGCGAACCAGCAGCGCATGACCGCCCAGCCATCGGGACAGGTCAGCCGTGCGCACCCCAGCCGCAATGCTGATCACCAGTTTTCCCTCCAGCGCCTGCGCCATGCTGCGACATACCGCCGCCAGTTGCTGTGGCTTGACCGCCAGCACCACCACATCAGCGCCGTCGAGGACCACGTCGGCGGCATCACTGGCCATCACCCCGAACCGCTGGTGCAGCACCTCACGCGCCGCCGGCTGGATTTCCAGCACCCGGATCGCCTCCGCCGGTGTGCCGGCATCGCGCAAGCCGCCGATCAGTGCCGCTGCCATGTTGCCGCCGCCAACAAAGGCGAGCCGGGCATGCGCAGGAGGGGCCGCAGTCGCGGAAGCAATGGAAGTGGCAGACGGTTGGGCAGCAAACGACATGGGTACTCAGTCCTGGGCAGGTGAACGGGGTGGGCGTGCACCAAACAGTGCCGACCCGATACGAATGTGGGTGGCGCCTTCCTGCAGCGCCAGTGGATAGTCTGCCGACATGCCCATCGACAGGGTGTCGACCGGCAAACCCTGTGCAGCCAGCTGGTGCAGCAGGGTGCGCAACAGGGCGAAGCGCGCACGCAGCAGCGCCTGATCGGTGCTTGGCTCGGGAATCGCCATCAGCCCACGCAGCCGCAAGCCAGGCAGCACCTGCACCGCCTGTGCAAGGGCCAGCACGTCGGCCGGGGCCACCCCCGACTTGCTCTCCTCGCCGCTCACGTTCACCTGCAGGCACACTTGCAGGGGTGCCAGATGCGGCGGACGCTGCGCAGACAGGCGCTCGGCCAGCTTGAGGCGATCTACCGAATGTACCCATGCAAACTGCTCGGCCACCGGACGTGTCTTGTTGCTCTGCAGGGGGCCGATGAAGTGCCACTCGATCGGCAGGTCAAGCAGCTGCGCCTGCTTGTCGAGCGCCTCCTGCACGTAGTTTTCGCCGAACACCGACAGTCCCAGCGCGAAGGCTTCGCGCAGGCGGACCGCCGGCTGGGTCTTGCTGACGGCCACCACGGTGACAGGGCGATCCGGTGCGAGTGCTCGCACCTCAGCGTTTATTGCTTGCACGGCGTGTTGGCTTATCGACATACTGAACGCTGGAATCTATCCGCTCTGTGGAGCAGCAAGAATAATGGATATCTCGGAACTGCTCGCTTTTTCGGTCAAGAACAAGGCATCTGACCTGCATCTGTCTGCCGGATTGCCCCCCATGATCCGCGTCCATGGTGACGTGCGACGCATCAATGTGCCACCGCTCGACCATTCCACGGTGCACGGCATGATGTACGACATCATGAGCGATTCCCAGCGCAAGCAGTACGAAGAGCGTCTCGAATGCGATTTTTCCTTCGAGATTCCCAACCTGGCGCGCTTCCGCGTCAACGCATTCAACCAGCAGCGTGGGGCCGCCGCCACCATGCGCACGATTCCCTCGCGCGTGCTCACGCTGGAAGACCTGAATGCACCTCGCATCCTGTCAGAACTGGCCACCCAGCCGCGCGGCCTGGTGCTGGTGACTGGCCCCACCGGCTCCGGCAAGTCGACCACGCTTGCCGCGATGATGAATCACCTCAACGAGAACTTCTACGGCCACATCCTGACCGTGGAAGATCCGATCGAATTCGTGCACGAAAGCAAGCGCTGCCTGGTCAACCAGCGCGAACTGGGTGCCCACACGCTGGGGTTTGCCGACGCGCTGCGCTCGGCCCTGCGTGAGGACCCCGATTACATCCTGGTCGGCGAAATGCGCGACCTCGAAACCATCCGCCTGGCGCTCACCGCCGCCGAAACGGGCCACCTGGTGTTTGGCACCCTTCACACCAGTTCCGCGCCAAAAACCATCGACCGGATCATTGACGTGTTCCCGGCAGGCGAAAAGGAAATGGTGCGCTCAATGTTGTCGGAAAGCCTGCGCGCCGTGATTTCGCAGACCTTGCTGAAAACCCGCGACGGCCAGGGCCGGGTAGCCGCCTATGAAGTGATGGTGGGCACGCCGGCCATACGTAACCTGATCCGCGAAGGCAAGGTGGCGCAGATGTACTCCAGCATCCAGACCGGCCAGTCGGTCGGCATGCAGACGCTGGACCAGTGCCTGCAGGACCTGGTGCGGCGCGGTCTGGTCAGCAATCCGGAAGCGCGGGCAAGTGCCACCAGCAAAGACCTGTTTGCCGCCTGAGCCGCGCACCGACGCCGAATTGCGAGTCCCGCCCCAGATGATCAACGAAGAAGCGTATACCTTCATCCTCAACCTGCTGCGCCTGATGGTGGCGCGCAAGGCCTCCGACCTGTTTGTCACAGCGGGCTTCCCCCCAGCGCTGAAAGTCGACGGGCGGGTCACGCCGGTCGGCACCGCCCCGCTGGGCGGTGAGCAGACCGCCGCACTGGCTGACGCCTTGATGAACGCGCGTCAGGGTGAGGAATTCCATCGCACCCACGAATGCAATTTTGCTGTTGCCCCGGACGGGATTGGCCGCTTCCGCGTCAACGCCTACATCCAGCAGGGGCAGGTGGCACTGGTGCTGCGTACCATCGCCACGCGCATTCCGGCGCTTGATGAACTGCGCCTGCCGTCGATCCTGAAGGACGTCGCCATGGCCCGACGTGGCCTGGTGATCTTTGTCGGCGGCACCGGTTCCGGCAAGTCCACCTCGCTGGCCGCGATGGTCGGCCATCGCAACCAGCGCGCCCAGGACCACATCATCACCATCGAAGACCCGATCGAGTTCGTGCACCAGCATGGACGCTGCGTGGTCAGTCAGCGTGAAGTGGGAGTCGACACCGACAACTGGAAAGCCGCGCTGAAGAACACCCTGCGCCAGGCCCCCGATGTGATCCTGATCGGCGAAATCCGTGACCGCGAAACCATGGAATACGCGCTGGCCTTTGCTGAAACCGGCCACCTATGCCTCAGCACGCTGCACGCCAATAACGCCAACCAGGCGCTTGACCGCATCCTGCATTTCTTCCCGGAAGAACGTCGGCAGCAAACCCTGATGGACTTGTCGCTCAACATGCGTGCCTTCATCTCGCAGCGGCTGGTGGCCAACCGAAACGGCCCGGGCCGGGTCGCCGCGATCGAGGTGATGCTGAATTCACCGCTGGTGTCCGACCTGATCTTCAAGGGCGAAATTCATGAACTGAAGGCCGTGATGGCGCGCTCACGCGAGATCGGCATGCAGACCTTCGACCAGTCGCTGTTCGATCTGCATGAAGCCGACCTGATCAGCTACGAGGACGCCCTGCGCCATGCCGATTCGGTGAATGATGTGCGTCTGCGCATCAAGCTGGAAGGCAAGGCCGCCGCACAAAAAGACCGCAAGAATATCGCCCCCAACCTGCAGATCATGCCCTGAGGATACGTCCGACCGTCGCGGCAGCACGCACCTTCCCTGTGCGACCCTGCCCGGCCTGGACAGCGCGGCGCTGCCGGCAAGGCCCGGCAAGGCCCGGCAACTGCGGTCAGTCTTCGCTGTCGCGATAGGCTTCCTGACCCGGCCGTTCCTCGTCGCGGCGATTGGAACCCGCCACCAGGCGGTATTCGAACAGGCGACATTCGATCTGCCCGTTGAACAGCGGCGTGCGCCTGCTGGCCGCCAGACGGATCAGCTTGGCGATGCGCAGGTCGCCGCTCAGCACGTAGGCCGTCCAACCGCTGAAGCGCCGCTTGAGCAGATGACCAAACTCCGGGTAGAACGCGGCCATTTCCTCGTCTTCGCCAACCCGCACGCCATAGGGCGGATTGGTCACCAGCATGCCCTCGGCGACCGGTGCCGACGTTTCCAGCACATTCACCTGTTTCAGATGCACCGACTCGGCCAATCCCAGCGCCTGCAGGTTCTCGCGGGTCATTTCGACCGCGCTGCCGGCAATGTCGCTTCCCCAGATCGGCAAGCCGGTGGCCGGCAAGGCACGTTCCTCTGCGGCGTCATACATCGGGTTCCAGTCGCTGGCCAGAAAACCGGCCAGATTGTGGAAGGCGAAGGGCCGGCCAAGACCCGGCGCGCGCCGCAGTGAGATCTCGGCAGCCTCGGTCAGCAGGGTGCCGCTGCCACACATCGGGTCGTAGAGCGGGATGCCGGGGCGCCATCCGGCAATGCGCAGGATGCCCGCCGCCAGATTTTTTTTCAGCGGCGCCACACCCGTGTCGCGCGCATCGCCGCGGCGGAACAGGCCGGCACCCGTGGTATCCAGGTACAGGGTCAATTGCAGACGGTCCAGATGCAGATGCACCTGCACATCCGGCTCACGCGTATCGATTGACGGGCGCGCACCACGGCGTTCGCGCAGACGGTCGCAGATGGCGTCCTTCACTTTCAGGGTGAGAAAGTCGATGCTCTTTAGCGGGCACTTGATTGCTGATGTTTCCACCTTGAGTGTCAGCTCCGGGCCGAACCACTCCTCCCAGCGCACCGCCAGTGCAGCCGCATAGACATCCTCTTCGGTGCGATAGCTGCCATAGGCCACGCGCATCAGCACCCGGCTGGCGATCCGCGACTCGAGGTTGACCAGCATGGCAGTACGCAGGGTACCGCGAAAGGACACCCCAGCGTCCTGTGCACGGGCATCCAGCACACCGAGATCGAGCAGTTCATCGGCGAGCGGGCCTTCGAGGCCCTTGGGACAGGGAGCGTAAAAATCAGGCATCAGAAGGGCTTCACCACCACCAGGATGACCACGGTCACCAGGATCAGTACCGGCAGTTCATTGAACCAGCGATACCAGACATGACCGTGCGCATTGCGACCGGCCTCGAAATTGCGCAGCACCCGACCACAGTAATGGTGATATCCCAGCAGCACCAGCACCAGCATGAGCTTGGCGTGCATCCACCCATTGCCTGGGCCGGGGCCGCGCCCGATCCCCACCACCAGCCACAGCCACAGACCCAGTGCCAGTGCCGGCACCATCAGGATGCTCATGAAGCGATACAGCTTGCGCGCCATCAGCAGCAGGCGGGCCAGTTCAGCATCGCTGCCGACGGGCACCATGGCCAGATTGACAAACAGACGCGGCAGGTAGAACAGCCCGGCAAACCAGCTGGCCACCATCACGATATGAAAAGCCTTGATCCAGAGCATGGGTTCAGCGCCGTGTGTCATGCACGGCCGACACCACCGCAGAGCGGATCAGGTGCAGCCGGCGGTGGAAGAAATGGTCAGCCCCCGGAATCACCAGCACCGGCAATTCCTGTGGCCCGGCCCAGTCAAGAAGTGCCTGCAAGGTGATCACATCATCCTGCTCGCCATGGATCAGCAGCGTTCCGGCAGGCACGCCGGGCACATCAAACCGAGCCACCGCCGTACCCACCAGCATCATGCGCGCCGGCGGTTCGAGGCCATTGGCCAGCAGGCGTGCAGCGACCCGGGCCTGCACGAACGCACCAAACGAAAAGCCGGCCAGAAACAGCGGCAGACCGGGATGGCGCGCGCGCAGCGCCTGCACCAGCAGCAGCAGGTCGTCGGTTTCGCCATTGCCTGCGTCGTGCACGCCCGCACTTTCGCCAACCCCGCGAAAATTGGCACGCCAAGCCACGCAGCCGGCATCGTTGAAGGCACGCGCCAGGGTTTGTGCCACCTTGTTGTCCAGTGTGCCGCCCATCAGCGGGTGCGGGTGAGCCACCAGGGCCACGCCAAGCGGCGACTGCCCGGGCGCGTCGACCACCACCTGCAGACGTCCGGCAGCGCCAGCAAAATAATCGGTGTGTCGGGTCACTGCATCAGACCTTGAGGCGTTCGACCGGGCGACCACCCGCCAGATGCTCCTGCACGATCTCGTCGATGTCTTCGCGGTCGACGTAGGTGTACCAGATGGCCTCGGGATAAACCACCATCACCGGCCCTTGATCGCAGCGGTCCAGGCAGCCGGCCTGATTGATGCGCACCTTGCCGGTGCCGGCCAGACCGAGCGCCTTGACGCGCTCTTTGGCGTAGGCGCGCAGTTCTGCCGCCCCATGATCCTGACAGCAGGACTCACCATTGGGCCGCTGATTGCTGCAAAAAAATACGTGATGACTGAAATGGCTCATGGACTGGATGATACCTGAGGCGCACGGGGCGACCACACCACCAGAAACAACACCGTGAGCAAGGGCCAGATTTCATTCAGCCACACGGTGAGTCCGGTGAAACTGCGCAACTGGCCGAAGTTCCAGCCAAACAACGCTCGCATGGCCGCCAGCGGCACATAGTGGCTGCCCAGCTTGGCCAGGGTACCGCCAGCCAGCAGACACACCCCGGCGACCAGCGCCCGCCGCGCCCCGACCAGACCAAGACAGCCAAGCAGCAGGAAGGCTCCCAGCGCCAGACCGGCCAGGGTGGCGCTGCCGAACCATTCGGTGGCCAGCGCCGGCTTGAGCAGAAAGTCGGCCATTGTGGCCTTGGCTGCCATCACGAGTAGCAGCATCAGCAAGGTCAGGGTGTGCGCAACGCGGCGCTGTTTGACCAGACATGCCATGAACAGACCCAGCCCTGCAGTGCTCAGGGCCGCGGCGGCGGTCTGCAGCCCCCAATCGGCAGGATCTGCGGCCTGCTCGAACCATTGCAGGGCATACGGATTGCGCAACACGCCTGCACCCAGAAACGGAATCGCCGGGTCCAGATGGCATGCGCACCAGAGCATCAACAGCAGACAACCCATTTCTGCGCCGGGCCCCGGGAGAAGTGTGCGCTCACGCCACCGCTCCAGCGGCGCCAGCATCCGCTCACAGGCACGCGGCATCAGCCAGGGTGCCGCGCCGCAGGCCGCGCCCAGCGTGTTGGTCAGCAGATCCACGTTGGAGGGAATGCGCGGTGCCAGCAAACCCTGCAGGGACTCCATGGTGAAGCTGAGCAGCCCTGCGCCAAGGACAGCCAGCAGGATGGCGTGACGCGGCCAGCGCTGCCGCCATGCCACCGTGCCGAGCCAACCCAGCGGCAGATAGGCCAGCACATTGATCAGCACGTCAAAGGTGGTGACATGCCGCGGCAGTGGCGCCAGCAAAAACCGCCAGGAGAGCGCCTGCCACGGCTCCCAGGGACCGAATGGCGCAAGGCTCGCATAGATCACCAGCACGCTGTATGCCCCCCACAGGGTCCGCAGGTACCAGGCGGGACGGGCAGGCGGCCAGCCTGCGCCGCTCATCGGTAGGCCGGCAGCGCCGACGCCGTCAGGTGGGCACGATAGCGACGGGCGCGCTGTACATACGCGTCGGCCACCCGGCGCACCTCGGTCACTTCCGCTTCGCTCAGCGGACGGACTACGCGCGCCGGGGTGCCCATCACCAGCATGCCGTCAGGGATCACCTTGTTGCCAGTCACCATGCTGCCGGCACCGATCAGGCAGTCCCGCCCGATCACCGCACCGTTCATCACCACAGCCTTCATGCCAACCAGGGTATTGGAACCAATCGTGCAGCCATGCAGTACCGCGAGGTGTCCGACACTCACGCCATCATCCAGATTGAGCGGATAGCCCGGGTCGTTATGCAGGACGGCACCATCCTGGATGTTGACGCGCGCGCCCAGATGAATCATCTCGTTGTCACCGCGCACCACGGCATTGAACCAGACACTCACGTCGGGACCGGCCGTTACCCGACCGATCACCGCAGCGGAATCAGCGATAAAATAGTCGCCTGCAAACGTTGGCCGCCAGTTTTCGAGGTCATAAATCATCGGTTTAATCGCTTTAGTGATGTGCACAGATGGTCTGTCATGATGGTAGCACCGTCCGCACCACTTTGCGGCGATGCAGCGGAACGAAACGAATCGTAATTCTGTGCGATTAGTGCTTGGAATAGGGGGAGAAATTCAACACAATTGAAAGAGCTGGCGTACGCGGTTAATGCTTTAACCCACTGCCAGCTGCGCGTCCCTGCGAAGTCCCGTTTGCAGTGCAGCGCATTACCCAGAGAGGCCGAAATGACGGACCAGAACAATTGCGATCCACTCGCAAGCATGAACCTCGACAACCAGCTGTGTTTTGCGCTTTATGCCGCCACCCATGCCATCACGCGCGCCTACCGGCCATTGCTGAATGATCTGGGCATCACCTACCCGCAATATCTGGTCATGGTCGTGCTGTGGGAACGCGACACGGTGCCGGTGGGCGAGATTGCCCGCCGCCTGGAACTCGACGCCGCCGCACTCACGCCGCTGGTCAAGCGCCTCGAGGCGCTTGGCCTGGTCACCCGCCACCGCGATGCGCGTGACGAGCGCGTGGTTCGCATCAGCCTGTCGGCGGAAGGTGCCGCGCTGCGCCAGAACGCATTCGAAGTGATGAAGCAGATCTCTTGCCGCACCCGTCTGG
Organism: uncultured Ferrovum sp.; assembly: GCA_903893215.1. Classification (GTDB taxonomy): domain Bacteria; phylum Pseudomonadota; class Gammaproteobacteria; order Burkholderiales; family Ferrovaceae; genus CAIVHB01. The sequence continues at coordinate 48,152 of CAITLJ010000021.1, forward strand.
GCAGCGCCGAAGGGGAGGCACTTCGCAAGCAGTTGCGTGCCCTCACCCAGGCGCTCACCGAAGACGCCGAAATGGAAGAACTGACCGCGCTCAGCGGAGCTTGATCTCCACCCACATGCGGTTGAGCACCCGCCGCTGAAGGCGATCCAGGTCACGCAACATTTCCAGTCGCCGCACGCCGTCGCTGTCCGGAAAAATGGCCCGGTTGTTGGCGATATCTGGTGTGATGTACTGCATGGCAGCCGCATTCGGATTGCCGGAACCAATCAGATTGGTCAGTTCCGCCGAATTGTGGCCGTCCAGCATGAAGTCGATAAAGCGCAGGGCCAGGTCGGGGCGCGGTCCGGACTTGTGCAAGACCATGCTGTCCAGCGCGAGCACCGCCCCTTCCTTGGGGGTCGAAAACCCCACCTTGAAAGCCCTGCCGGCTTTCTGCGCATCCTGCGCCGCCACGAACATGTCGTTCGAATAGCCGTGCGCCAGCCAGATGTTGCCCAAGGTCAATTCCTTGATGTAGCTCGAATTGCTGAATGAGGCCCAGTACGGCTTGGCGCGGATGATCAGGTCGCGCGCCCGCGCCCAGTGCGTCTCGTCCCGGTCGTTGGCACTGTACCCAAGATAGCGCAGCGCGGCCGCCATCAGCTCTCGCGGGCTGTCGAGCACAGTCACGCGACCTTTCAGCTTCTCCAGATAACGGGGCTCAAATAGCAGGGCCCAGGTATCGTGCGGCAGGCCGAGCGCATCAAGCCGGGTCTGGTTGTAGCCCAGCAGGGTGATGGTGTACGCGTAGGGCACGGAATAACGATTACCCGGATCAAAAAACGCTTTGAGAAAATCGGGGTTGAGGTTGCCGAAATGCGGCAACTGCTTGCGGTCCAGCGGACGCAATGCCTCCTGCCGGATCAGCGTTTCCACGGCATTGCCGGTGGGCACGATGATGTCGTACCCGGTGGCACCCGCGGCCAGTTTGGCCAGCATTTCCTCGTTGTCGGAGTAATAGTCCTGCAGCACCCTGCAATGGCACACGCCCTCAAAACGATCCAGGGTGTCCTGCGAGATATAGTTGTTCCAGTTGAACAGTCGCAGCACGTCGGCGGCCTGCGCCTGCAGCAAGGGCAGCATGGACAGCACCAGCGCCAGTGCCAGGCCCTGCAGGGCACCAAGGCCACTGTTGCGGCTCTGTACCCGCCGCGTGCTGCCCGGCAGCACGCCGACAGGCAGGACCGCCCCGGCGCTCATGCCGCCCCCTTCAGTGCGTCGGGTGCAAAGCGGGACGCGACGATGATCATGCCCAGTGTCAGCGTCATCAGCAGCGTGGACACCGCGTTCACTTCTGGCGTAACCGCAATCTTGATCATCGAATAGATCTGCAGCGGCAAGGTATGCACCCCCACGCCGGCGGTGAAAAAAGTGATCACGAAATCGTCGATCGACAGCGTGAATGCCATTAGCGCCCCGGCAATCACTCCGGGCAGGATCAGCGGGAACGTGATCAGGCGAAAGGTTTGCCAGGGAGAGGCCCCCAGGTCGCGCGAAGCTTCAAAAATGCTCTCGTCCATGCCGGCCAGTCGGGCGCGCACCACGATGGCAACAAATCCCACGCAAAAGGTGATGTGCGCAATCAGCACCGAGAACAGGCCCAGCGTGAAGTTGAGCACCTGGACAAAAAAGATCAGCAGCGATACGCCGAGCAGGATTTCCGGCATTGCTACCGGCGTGATCACCAGCAGTGGTAACGCCCGCAACTTGAAGCGATGCATGGCGATGCCGGACATGGTACCCAGCAGGGTGGCGAAGGTGGCCGACACAAAGGCAATCAGCAGGGAATTTGCGCCCGCCTCAAGCATCTCGCCATCGTTGAGCAACACGCGATACCAGTGCAGGGTGAAGCCGACCCATTCCGCGTTCAGCCGCGAATCGTTGAACGAATAGAGCACCACCACCACCAGCGGTATGTACAGGAAGGCATAGACGGCGAGCGCTACCGCCCAAAGCAGGGGACTGCGACGCATGCTCAGGTTTCCTCGTTGCGGTCGCGACGCCCCAATCGGGCCGCGAACCCGGCCAGGCCGAGCACCACCAGGGTGAGCATGATCGACAGCATGCTGCCGAACGGCCAGTCGCGCGTGCCAAGAAACTGGTCCTTGATCAGGTTACCGATCAGGATGTCACGCGTGCCACCAAGCAGGTCGGGAATGGCAAACATGCCGAGCACCGGGATGAACACCAGCGCAGAGCCGGAAAAAATGCCCGGCAACGACAGCGGAAAGGTGACGCGCCAGAACCGTTGCCAGCCGTTGGCGCCCAGGTCCTGCGCTGCATCCAGCAGACTGGGATCATGTTTTTCCAGATTGGTGTAGAGCGGCAGCACCATGAAGGGCAGGTGCACATACACCATGCCAACGATCACGGCAAAGGTGGAAAACAGCAGGTTGACTGGTGCCACGCCGAACAGCGCAAGCAGTCCGTTGACTGCACTGGCCAGTGCCTGCTGCGGACCGAGCAGGATCATCAGGGCATACACACGGATCAGGAAGTTGCTGGCAAAAGGCAGGATCACCAGCAGCACCATCAGGTCGCGATGGCGCTTGGGGCTGCGCGCAATCAGCAGGGCAAGCGGGTAGGCCATCACCAGGCAGGTCAGGGTGCTGACCAGCGCCACGACGAGTGACTTGACGAAGATTTCGGCATACAGCCAGTCGCTGAAGAAGAACTGGTAATTCTCCAGCGTGAGGCCAGTGTCCTCGCCGGCCCGACCCGCGCCAATCAGCGGGGCCAGACCGCCAAAGGCGCCCGGAAAACGGAACGATGCCAGCACCATGATCAGGCTGGGGGCAAGAAAAAACAGCAGCATGAAAGCGGTGGGCGGCCCCGACACCAGCCAGCGCGTCAGCGTGGCCGGGTGCAATGCGCGCAGCAGGCCCCCGGAAGTCTGGAAATCACGCATCCAGGAAAACTCCCACCTGGCTCGACCACGTCAGCGTGACCGGATCATCGGCCTCAAAAAACTTGGCCCGCCCAGGGGCGGTATTGGGCAGCAAGGCCTCGAGCCGGGTGCCATTGGCCAGTTCCACCAGATAGGTGGTCACGTCACCAATGTACAAAAAGTCGAGCACCCGGCCGTGCACCTGGTTGTGACCAACCCCCGCCGGAGCCACCTCCCCTGACTGGATGCGCACCTGCTCGGGGCGCACGGCAAACATGCCACGCTGTCCGGCCGCCACCGCTGGCAGTGCAGGGGCCCAGACTTCGCCCACCCCGGCCACATCCAGCACCAGCGCCTCGGCCGTGCTGCGCAGCACGGCGGCCTCCAGCATGTTGATCTTGCCGATGAAGTCGGCCACAAAGCGGTTGCGCGGAAAACTGTACAGTCGCGAGGGTTCGTCGAGTTGCTCCACATGCCCCCTGTTCATCACTGCGATGCGGTGCGACAGCGCCAGCGCCTCGGCCTGCGAGTGGGTGACAAAAACGAAGGTGATGCCCACATTTTTTTGCAGGTTGATCAGCTCCATCTGCATTTCCTCGCGCAGCTTGGCATCCAGCGCGCCAAGCGGCTCGTCCAGCAGCAGCAGGCGCGGCCGGTTGACCAGTCCGCGCGCCAGTGCCACACGCTGTTTCTGCCCGCCCGACAGTTCATGCGGCAGATGACGCTGTTTTTCGGACAGATGCACCGCCTCGAGTGCGTCCTGCACGCGACGACGGATGTCGTCCGGCGCCACCTTGGCCATGCGCAGCGGAAAGGCCACGTTCTCGGCCACCGTCAGGTGCGGAAACAAGGCATAGCTCTGGAACACCGTATGGATGGGGCGGTGCTCCGGCGGGATGCCGCGCAGGGATTGTCCGTCGAGCAGAAGTTCGCCCTCATCGGGAGCATCGAAACCGGCAATCATGCGCAGCAGGGTGGTCTTGCCACAGCCCGACGGTCCGAGCAGGGTGAAGAACTCGCCGGCCTCCACCTGCAGGCTGACGCCATCAACTGCGGTGAAGTCGGCAAACCGCCGCACGACGTTGCGAATTTCCAACAGGGCCATGGCGTCAGTGTTGTTCTGGCAAAGCGTTGGATTATATCGTTTTGCTGCGGGTGCGGCATGGAACATGCTGACAAAATGCCAAGAACCGCCCGGTTTCGATGATTGATAGGCGTGCTGACGGAAACCTGACGCGCCTATACTTGTCGATAACGGTAGATGAAAAAAGACCGATGGTGTTCTGTGCTGCGTGGTTCACGCGCCAGCGCCAACCACAACCGGGGCGCATGACCGATCGTCGCGCCCCGCAATCATAAAAATATCTTTGATGAGGAGCAGCATCCAATGAACAATTTCACCCTGCGCGCGCTGGTGACCGGCATTGCGCTGGCATCCCTGGCCGCCACCGCCACCGCCGCCGACCCGATCAAGATCGGTATTTCCGGGCCTTACACCGGTGGTTCATCTCCGATGGGGTTGTCGATGCGCGACGGCGCCAAGCTGGCCGTGGCTGAAATCAACAAGGCCGGCGGTGTGCTGGGACGCCAGCTCCAGATGGTGGAGCGCGACGACGAAGCCAAAAACGAGCGCGGCGTACAGATCACCCAGGAGCTGATCAACAAGGAACATGTGGTCGCCACCCTCGGCTATGCCAACACGGGCGTTGCACTGGCCTCCACCCGCTTCTACCAGGAAGCCAAGATTCCGGTGATCGACAACATCGCCACCGGCTCGGCAGTGACCCGCCAGTTCCTGCCGCCTGAATTCGCCGACAACTATGTTTTCCGCAATGCCGCGTTTGACGGCATCCAGGCGCAGATGATCGTGGAAGAGGCCGTCACCCGGCGCAAGTTTGCCAAGGTGGCGATTTTGGCCGATTCGACCAACTACGGCGAACTGGGCAAGGCCGACCTCGAAAAGGCGCTCGCCGCCAAGAACGTCAAGGCCGTAGCGGTAGAAAAATTCAACATCAAGGACGTCGACATGACGGCCCAGCTGCTGAAGGCCAAGGAAGCCGGTGCACAGGCCATCCTCACCTATGCCATCGGGCCCGAACTGGCGCAGATCGCCAACGGTATGAAGAAGCTGGGCTGGAAGGTGCCGATGATCGGCAGCTGGACGCTGTCGATGGGCAACTTCATCGACAACGCCGGCGCCGAGAGCGAGGGTGCGCGGATGCCGCAGACCTTCATTCAGGAACCCAACACCCCCAAGCGCAAGGCCTTCATCGAAGCCTACCTGCACGCCTACAACCCGGCGAATGGCCGCATCCCCTCGCCGGTGTCGGCCGCACAGGGCTATGACTCGGTGTATATCCTTGCTGCGGCCATCAAGCAGGCCGGCAACACCGAGGGTCCGAAGATCCGCGCTGCCCTCGAGAACCTGAGCGAGAAGGTGGATGGTGTGGTGACGGTGTATGACCACCCGTTCACCCACGACAATCACGAAGCCATCACGTCGAACATTCCGGTGATCGGCGAAGTGAAGGGTGGCCACGTGCAATACGCCTACGAAGAAGAGCGCAAGAACCCGCTGCGGCTCGAAAAGCACTAAGCCCTTTCATTCCAGGGTAACGGCCGGGCAGCATACGCTGCCCGGCTTTCGCACATTTGAACCATCCCGGCAAAGCCCCGGGGTACAGGGAGACACACCCCATGGCCATCCTGTTGCAGCTGCTCATGAGCGGCATCGCACTCGGCATGATTTACGCCGTGATTGCCTTTGGCTACCAGAGCACCTTCGCCACTTCCGGCACGCTCAACTTCGGTCAGGGCGAGGCGCTGATGCTGGGTGCCCTGGTCGGCCTCAGCCTGGCCGGCACGGTCAGCGGCGGGCCTTATCTGAATTACTGGCTGATGCTGCCGCCGGTGCTGCTGTTCGGCGCACTGCAGGGCGTGGTGGTCGAACGGATTGCGGTGCGTCCGGCCATCAAGACCAAAAGTGAATTCGGCTGGATCATGTCCACCATTGCGCTGGGCATCATCTTCCGCAATGTGGCAGAGAACATCTGGGGGCGGGATGACCTGCCCTTCCCGTCGCCCCTGCCCACCGACCCGATCCACATCTTCGGCGCCAGCGTGCTGCCGATGGAATTGCTGGTGGTGGTCGGTGCCCTCGTGATGATGCTGGGGGTCGAATTTTTCAACCGCCGCACCATTTATGGCAAGGCGGTGGTGGCCACTTCCACCGACCGCGATGCGGCCGGGCTGATGGGAATCAATACCAGCATGGTGATCACGTTCTCGTATGCGCTTTCCTCGATGACGGCGGCCTTTGCTGGCGTGCTGATCGCGCCAGTCACACTCACTGGCGCCAGCATGGGCGCGGTGCTGGGTCTGAAAGCGTTCGCCGTGGCCATCATTGGCGGCCTCAACTCGGGCCTTGGCGTGGTGGTGGGCGGCATCCTGCTGGGCGTGGCAGAAACCACAACCGGTTTTTACGTCTCGACCGGCTACAAGGACGTACCGGGCCTGATCCTGTTGCTGCTGGTGCTGTCGGTCAAACCGTCCGGCCTGTTCGGCAAAACCACCATCAAGAAGGTCTGAGCATGAAGCCCCTGCAACTCCTCGCAAGCCTGGCTGGCCTCGCCGTGCTGCTGGCCCTGCCGCAGTTCATCACCAACGAGTACTACGTGCATCAGCTGGTGCTGATCCTGATCTACGGCGTGCTGCTGTTCGGCCTCGACATCGTGGTGGGATATACCGGCGAGGTGTCACTGGCCCACTCCGGCCTGTTTGGCATCGGTGCCTACACCGCCGGCGTACTCAGCTGGAAGTTCGGCCTGCCGTTCTATGCCACCCTGCCCTGCAGCATCCTGGTCACCGCTGCGTTTGGCGCCGTCCTTGCGCTGCCGGCGCTGCAGGTGACCGGGCCCTATCTGGCCATGGTCACGCTGGCCTTCGGCACGATTGCCGGCATCCTGATCAACGAGATGACTTTCCTGACCAACGGCGCGATGGGGATCACCATCCACAAGCCGGTACTGCTCGGTCATGTACTGCAGGAAGCCGAGTACTACTACGTGGCGCTGTTCGTGTTCCTGCTGGCACTGGTCAGTGTGCACCGCATCCTGCGCTCGCATCTGGGCCGCGCCTTCGAGGCCCTGCGCGGCAGCCCGGTGGCTTCCGACTGCATGGGTGTGAGCGTTTACCGGTACAAGGTGATCGCCTTCGTGATCAGCGCCGGTCTGGCCGGCCTGGCCGGCGGCCTGTTCACCTACAACGAACTGTACATCGCACCCAACACCTTCAACTTCGAACTGACCATCCTGTTCCTGCTGGCGATCATCATGGGCGGCCGCAAGACACGCAGTGGCCCGGTACTCGGCGCCGCCATCGTGGTGCTGCTGCCAAACCTGCTCGACGACATCAACCTGTTCCGCGACCTGGCCGGCTTTGCCGTGGCCCTGGTGGCCATCCGGGCGGTGTTCGTAGTGCGCGGCGAAGGCTTCGGCGGTCTGAAGCAACTGGCGATTCCAGGCATCGGTTCGGTTGCGCTGCTTGCAGCCAGCCTCAGGCTGGAAAGCATGACCGACTGGCGCATCACCATCTTCGGCCTGCTGATCCTGTTCGTGGTCTATTACCTGCAGGAAGGCATCGTGGGCTGGGCGCGTGAAGTGGCGGGACGCATCAACCCGGCATGGTCACGTCGCCATGCCCTGCCGGACAGCACAGCCCACGGAAATGCATGGAGCACCATGAGCGGCACGCAATCAGACAGCCTCGGTACCATCCTGCAAGCGCAGGGTGTCGTGATGCAGTTTGGCGGACTGAAAGCGCTCAACAATGTCGACCTGCAGATTGAACGCGGCACCGTGCACGGACTGATCGGCCCGAACGGCTCCGGCAAGTCCACCATGATGAACGTGCTCACCGGCATTTACCGGCCGACCAGCGGCAAGGTGCAGTTCCTTGGTCAGGATACGCCAGGCCGCACGCCCTCCCAGATCGCGCTGTCGGGCATTGCGCGTACGTTCCAGAACATCCAGCTGTTTGGCGAGATGACCGCCCTCGAAAACGTGTTGGTCGGCCTGCACCACACTTTTCACAGCAATCTGGCCAGCGTCATGCTGGCGACCGGCAGTCAGCGTGGCGAAGAGCAATCGGCGCGCCTGCGTGCGATGGCCATTCTCGAATTTGTGGGCCTGGGCGATGTGGCTAACGAAGAGGCGCGCAACCTGGCCTACGGGCGCCAGCGGCTGCTCGAAATTGGTCGCGCACTGGCGCTGGACCCGCAACTTCTGCTGCTCGATGAACCGGCAGCCGGTCTCACCCCCGCCGAAATTCCTGACCTGATCAAGATCATCCGACGCATCAAGGAACACGGCATCACCGTGATCCTGATCGAGCATCACATGGACGTGGTGATGGGCATCTGCGACCGCGTGTCGGTGCTCGACTTCGGCCAGAAGATCTCTGAAGGTCTGCCTGCGCAAGTGCAGAGCGACCCGCGCGTTATCGAAGCCTACTTGGGCGGCCAGCCGGCCTGACACAGGAAATCATCATGCTGAAAGTAGAAAATCTCACGGCCGCCTATGGCAAGGTCAGCGTGCTGCATGGCGTCAGCCTGACGGTGCGGAAGGGGCAGGTGGTCACCCTGATCGGCTCGAACGGCGCCGGCAAGACCACCACCATGCGCGCAATCAGCGGCATGCTGGTCCCCGCTTCGGGCACCATCCGTCTCGGCCAACAGGACATCACCGGCCTGCCTGCCCACCGGATCAGCCGGCTGGGCGTGGCACACAGCCCGGAGGGTCGTCGCGTGTTCCCCACCCAGACCGTGCGCGACAACCTGCTGCTGGGTGCCTTCAGCCGTCTCACCTTCGGACGCGCCCGTGGTGACGTGGAAGGCGATCTGGAACGGGCGCTGGACCTGTTTCCCCGATTGCGTGAACGCAAGGACCAGTTGGCCGGCACCCTGTCCGGTGGCGAACAGCAGATGCTGGCCATGGCACGCGCGCTGATGCTCAAGCCCGAAGTGCTGCTGCTCGACGAACCTTCGATGGGCCTGGCGCCGATCCTGGTGGAAGAAGTCTTCCACATCATCCGTCGCCTGAAGGAAGAGGGCATGACCATGCTGCTGGTGGAGCAGTTCGCTGCGGCCGCATTGGGCGTGGCGGATTATGGCTACGTGATGGAAAACGGCCGCATTGCCGTCGAAGGGCCCGCCGTGCAGTTGCAGGACGACCCGAAGGTACGGGCAGCCTATCTGGGCGGCGGTCATTAAGCCTGCGTAACGGCCACCACTGATCTGGTGCAGCGACGATGCCCCTGGTGCAACGAGGATGCCCTTAGTGCAACGAGGATGCCCCTAGTGCAACGAGGATGCCCTTAGTGCAGCGGCTTGCGAAACTTGAGCAGGAAGTTGTCGGCTTCACCGATCGCCAGATACTTCGCCCGATCTGTCTCGCCCAGTGTCAGCGTGGGTGGCAAGGTCCAGACCCCCTTCGGCCAGTCCTTCGTATCGCGCGGATTGGCCAGTAATTCCGAGCTGGCCACCAGTTCAAACCCGGCCTTCTGCGCCAGTGCGATGGCGGCATCCTGCCGCACGTATCCGTTATCGGCCAGCGGGTCCTGCGCCACATCAGCGCGGCCACGGTGATCCTCGATACCCAGGATGCCGCCGGGCTTGAGCGCGCGGAAGAACCCGGCCAGCGCCTGGTCGGCATACCCCGCGCCCATCCAGTTATGCAGGTTGCGGAACGTGACAATCAGGTCGGCAGTACCCGCCGGTGCCACCTCGAAATGATCCTTGCCCAACTCGGTCAGCCTGATCTGATCGTACACCGCGCGGTCGGCAGCCAGCTTGGCGCGGAAGCGGTCCTTACCCGGCGCTGGTGCCTCGGCGTCGCCCTGCGGCGGCACGGCCACGTAGTATGTGCCTTCGGCATGCAGGTAAGGTGCCAGGATTTCGGTCCAGTAGCCGCCACCGGGGCTGACTTCCACCACGGTCATGCCGGGCCGCAACCCCAGGAAGGCGAGTTCCTCGGCCGGATGACGCACTGTGTCGCGCTGCACGAACTTCGGCGAGCGGTGTGGCGCCTTCATCGCGGCCTGCAGGTCCTTGTCACCGGCACTGGCAGGACCAGAAGCCGATGGGGCGCCCTCGGCATAGGCAGCGGACAGCGCAACAAGACCCAGGCTGGCAATGGTCAAGGCCACCAGCAGGGGACGCACTTTCAACACAGGGTTCATCAGGCGTTCCTTATAAACAGATCAAGCCAAATCAAGACAGATCAGCCCAGCCGTACCAGCCAGAACAGGCCCTGCGCAAGGACCAGACCGAGCAGCACCCCTAACAGCAGGTTGAGCGAGCGGCCCTGGCGGCGCTGTTCCTGCAACACGCGTTCGAGCAGCATCCGGTCTTCGCCGCTACGCCCCATCTGCTCCAGGGCACGCGCTGCCAAACGGGGCAGCGACGGGATCAGATGGGCGTAGTGCGGACCTTCGCGCTCGAGTTCTTTCAGCGCACGGCGCCAACCCACCTGCTCGTTCATCCAGCGTTCGAGAAATGGTTTTGCCGTCTTCCACAGATCCAGTTCCGGATCGAGGTCGCGGCCGAGTCCTTCTACGTTGAGCAGGGTTTTCTGCAACAACACCAACTGGGGTTGCACTTCCATCCGGAAACGGCGCGACACCTGAAACAGGCGCAGCAATACGCGGCCAAACGAAATCTCTTTCAGCGGACGATCGAACACAGGTTCGCATACCGCCCGGATGGCGGCCTCGAATTCCTCCACCCGCGTATCGGCTGGCACCCAGCCCGCCTCAAGATGCGCTTCGGCCACCCGGCGGTAATCGCGACGGAAGAAACCGATCAGGTTCTGCGCCAGATAGTCCTTGTCGCGCTGTTCCAGCGCGCCCACGATGCCGAAGTCGAGGCCAATCCAGGTGCCATCGTCGGCCACAAAGATATTGCCGGGATGCATGTCTGCATGAAAAAAACCGTCGCGGAAGACCTGTGTAAAGAAGATTTCCACGCCATCGCGGGCCAGCTTGGGAATGTCGATGCCCTTGCTGCGCAGTACCTCCACGCGCGACACGGGTGTACCGTGCATGCGCTCCATCACCATCACCTGATGGTCGCACCAGTCCCAGTAAATTTCCGGGATGCGCAACAGGTTTCCCCCGGCAAAATTACGCCGTAACTGGCTTGCATTACTGGCCTCGGTGAGCAGGTCAAGTTCGTCTCGCAGATGGCGGGCAAACTCTTCGACCACCTCACGCGGTCGCAGCCGGTATCCTTCGGGCACCCATTCCAGCAAGCGTGCGGCAGTGCGCATCAAATCGAGGTCCCGTGCGATCACCCGACCGATTCCGGGGCGCAGTATCTTCACAGCCACGTCACGGCCATCGTTGAGCCGCGCAAAGTGCACCTGTGCCACCGATGCGCTGGCCACCGGAACCTCATCAAAGCTCTGGAAGGTCCGGCTGAGGTCGGCACCGTAAACCGCCTCCAGCACCGGCCGCGCGGCCTGCCATGAAAACGGCGGCACCCGGTCCTGCAGGCCGGCCAGTTCGTCGGCAAGATCAAGGGGCAGCAGGTCGCGCCGGGTGGACAAGGCCTGTCCCAGCTTGACGAAAATCGGCCCCAGGCTTTCCAGCGCCAGCCGCAAACGTTCGCCGCGCGGCAGGCGCGCCAGCGCAGCCTGCCCTGGCCAGGGAATCCAGCGCAACGGGGCCAGCAACCAGGGCTGCCCGATCAGTTCATCCAGACGGTACCGGGTGCACACCGAGACGATGCGCAACAATCTGAGCAATCCCATCACGATGAACGCTGTCCCTGCTGTGCGAGCAAGCGCTCCAGCCGGGCTACCCGCTGGGTCAGACGATCAGCGCCCTCGCGCATGGCATCCACTGCCGCACAATGGGAGTCCACCGCCTCGGGCGCAGGCAGCAGCCGTGCCTCATGCACCAGGTATTCGCCGCCAGCACTGGCAAGGCGTTGGCCTGTCTGTGCGCTCCAGGCCAAACTGGCACGCAGCCCTTGCCCGGCGCGTTCGGCCAGGGCGTCGCCCAGATAGGGGGCGAGCCACTCTTCCGGATCGGGCCGCAGATTGCGGGCAATGAACGCCAGCTCGGCGGCCAGTGCGGCGTTGCCTTCCAGTGACACCTTGCGCATCAGACCATCGAAGCCCTGAGCAATTGCGCTGACATCCGCGCTGTCGAGCATCAGTCGCACGCCAGGACGTTTGGGAACGGCTGCGCCGCCTGCCTGGGGGCCAGCAGCTGAGTGATGGCCATCCGCAGCAGGGTCCGCCGCCGGAACAGGCACTGGCAGCCCATGCTCATCAATGCACAATTCGCCGGTCAGACCGGCGATTGACCAACGGACCTCATGCCCGGCAAACGGTCGCAGCCGTTCCCGCGCCCAAGGGGCATCCTGCATCAGGCGCCGTAATACCGGAAGGGTCAGCCGCACACTCACACCAGCTGCTGGATGCCGGCCAGCAGCCATGGGCTGTTGGCCTGATCAAGTCGCCGGCGCACGTGCCAGATCTCGCTGAAGGCTTCCGGCGCGCCACCGTTCTCGCGCAGGGTGCCCTGGAATTGCACGCTGGCCACCGACTCCTCGGCCTGCGTAGTCAGATCGAGCAACCCGGCTTCGAGCGCGAGCACGTCAACCCGCTGTGCCGCAGCGCCGCGCTCGCCGATCTGCAGGGCCAGTTCGGCGTACATCTGCGGCGTAGTGAATTCGCGCAGGTCGGCAAGGTCTGCGGCGTCATTGGCTGCCTGCATGCGCACAAAGGCCAGCTTGGCCTGACGGAGGAAACCGGGCAGGTCAAATTCGGCCGGCAGGATCATGTCGGGACGCGCCGGAGGCGGCAAGGCGCCCACCGAGCCGACGGTGCCGGCAGTGACCACGGCACCCGCCAGCGCGCCACCTTCAGCCAACGTGCCGTTCATGGTGCGACCAGGCGCGGGATTCCAGTCCGGCGTCGGCGCTTGTGCCGCGACCGGACGCCAGGCGCCAGCAGGCGCTGCGGCCGTCGGGGGTGTGGCCGCTGACATGAAACGACGCAGCAGGAATATGAATCCGCCGATCAGCAGCAGCGGGAGGATCAGGCTACCCAGACCGAAACCGCCACCATGACCAAACAGCAGGCTGCCCAACAGGGCGCCGCCGGCAAACCCGGCCAAAGGCCCCAACCAGCGGTTACGCGCAGGCGGCGGCGCAAACCCGGCCCCCGGAGCGGGACGAGGCGCCATGCCGGGCGCGTAACCCGGACCGGCGGGCGCTGCGGCCGGAGGCAGTGGCGCCGGGGCGCGCTGCAACGTGGCGCTGTCGCGCTGCCGGCCAATGCTGCTGCCTCCGCCCAAGCGCCGTGCCGCCCACGCGTCCGATACGGCAACGCACAGGCAGATCAGCAGCACCAGCAGGGCCAAGCCGCGATTTTTCATGTCAGTAACGATATCCCAAATGGAGCGCCACAATGCCGGCACTCAGGTTGTGGTAACGGACTGCAGCAAAGCCGGCAGTCTCCATCATCCCCTTCAGCGTTTCCTGGTCCGGATGCATGCGGATCGACTCAGCCAGATAGCGATAGCTGTCGGCGTCGCCTGCCACCAGTGACCCAAGGCGCGGCAGCAAGTGCAGCGAATAGGCGTCATAGGCAGGTTTGAGCGGCGCCCAGATCTGCGAGAACTCCAGCACCAGAGCGCGGCCACCGGGCTTCAGCACACGATGCATTTCGGCCAGGGCGCGGTCCTTGTGGGTCATGTTGCGCAATCCGAAGGCCACGCTGACCACATCAAAACTGCGATCGGGAAACGGCAGGCTTTCGGCGTTGCACTGCAGGGCGGGTACCGGATGGCCGGCATTCACCATACGGTCGCGTCCAACACCCAGCATCGCGGCATTGATATCGCTCATCAGTACATGGGGGCTACGTCTGGCGAAAGCAAGCGCAAGGTCGCCGCTCCCCGACGCCAGGTCGAGCACGCGATCGGTGCCACGCACGCGCGCAAGATCCACCGTAAACCGCTTCCAGGCCCGATGCAGGCCGGCCGACATCAGGTCGTTCATGATGTCGTAGCGCGTTGCCACCGAATCGAACACCTGACCTACGCGCCCCTGTTTTTCCGACTCATCGACCTGCTCAAAACCGAAGTGCGTCTTGCTCATGCGTCACCGTTCCGCAATGCCGCCACCTGCTCCTGATAACGCCCCCACAGGAAAGGCTGGTTTTCGCCGATCTCGCGCAGCCAGGACCAGGAATAGATGCCGGTGTCGTGCCCATCCGAAAAGGCGATCAGCACGCCATAATTGCCCACCGGGCGCAACTCGAGGATGGTCACGTCCTGCTTGTCGAGTTGCAGGGTTTCCTGACCAGGCCCATGCCCGCGCACCTCGGCCGATGGCGAGTGCACGCGCAGGAATTCAAAGCTGAGATCGAAACGCAGTCCGTCATCAAATGCCACGCGCAACATGCGCGCCGGTTGGTCCAGTTCAAGTTCGGTGGGCCAGGGGGCAGCGGCCATAGTCATCCCGTGTGAAAAACAGTGCGGCCCCCATGATAATCCAGTCCGCCCCCAGTCGCGTTGTCACAAAATTTCCATATTATTGAGATATACATTCACCAGAAGTGAAACATTTGCCTTTGGGCGCCCCCATCAGGAGTGATAGCCGTGGCTGCACAGATTTTGGTGATCGAAGACGAAGCAGCAATCCAGGAACTGATTGCCCTGAACGTGCGACAGGCCGGTCATCGCCCCACCCTCGCCGGGGATGCTGAAGAAGGTCTCGCGCGCGTGCAGCAGTCACTGCCCGACCTGATCCTGCTCGACTGGATGCTGCCGGGCATGAGCGGAATGGACTTCCTGCGCCGCCTGCGCACCAATGGCCGGACGCAAAGCATTCCGGTGATCATGCTCACCGCACGTGCCGACGAGCAGGACAAGTTGCTGGGCCTGGAACACGGTGCGGACGACTACATCACCAAGCCGTTTTCCACCCGCGAACTCAACGCCCGGATCAAGGCGGTGCTGCGTCGGCGCGCTCCGCAGATCACCGAAGACCGGGTCGAGTTCGGCGACCTGGTGCTCGACCCAGCCACCCACCGGATCAGCAGCAACGGCACAGAAATCACTGTGGGCCCGACCGAATTCAAGCTGCTTCACTTCTTTATGACCCATCCGGAACGCGTGTACTCGCGCACCCAGATTCTCGACCAGGTCTGGGGAGATCACGTGTTCATCGAGGAGCGTACGGTAGACGTGCACATCCGCCGGCTGCGTGCCGCACTGCACGCCACCACACACGACCGTCTGCTGCAGACTGTGCGCGGATCGGGCTACCGCTTCACCCGGGTGGCGTGACCGCCACTTGCCTGCCCGGCACGGAGCAGTGCTAGGCTAGCCCATGCGTTCGAGTTTCTGGCCCTACCTGTTGCGCCGGCTCGCCCTGGCGTCGATTCCGGGGCTGCTACTGATGCCACTGCTCGGCATCAGTGGCGGCCTGCTGGTCATGATCGCGCTGTTGTCCTGGCAACTGGCGCACAACCTCCGTCAGTTGACCCTCCTGATCAACTGGCTAAGCAGCCCCAGCCCGGATCAGGTGCCCGAGGCCACCGGCCCCTGGGGGCGGGCTTTTCTCGGGCTGTTCCGCCTGCAGCGCAAGGCTGAACTGGGTAGCGAACTGCTGCGCGAAGCGCTGGTGCGCTTCCAGGATGCGGGCGCCGCGCTGCCGGACGGCGTGGTGATCATGGACACCGACGACCGCATCGAGTGGTGCAACCCGCTGGCCGAGGAGCACATGGGCATTTCGCTGGAGCGCGACCGCGGCCAGCAACTGACCTACCTGATGCGCCAGCCCCAGTTCCTCGAGTGGCTGGAGACCACGCCGTACGATACGCCGCTGGTGCTGCGCAATGCGCGGGGCGAACGCAACACCCTGCTATTCCGGCTGGTGCGGTATGGCCCGCGCGAAAAGCTGGTGGTCAGTCGGGACATCACCTTGATCGACAACGCCGAGCGCGTGCGACGGGATTTCGTGGCCAATGTGTCGCACGAGTTGCGCACCCCGATCACGGTCATTTCCGGGTTCCTCGAAACCCTGCAGGACAACGAGGATATGGAACGCGACAGTGTGCGCAGGGCAATCGAGCTGATGCGCAGCCAGGCCGAGCGGATGCAACATCTGGTAGAAGAACTGCTCACCCTGTCGCGTCTGGAAAGCGACCATGGTGAACCGCCCGCCGAGGAAATTTCGGCCCACGCATTGCTCGACATGCTGTTGCGCGAAGTCGAACAGCTCAGTCAGGGCCGTCACATCATCCTCTCGGCGATCGGACAGGACGCCTTGCTGGTGGGCAGTCGCAGCGAACTGCACAGCGCCTTCGGCAACCTGGCGAGCAACGCGGTGCGTTACACGCCGCCTGGCGGCGAGATCGAACTGTGCTGGACCATCGACAGCCGCGGCGGCACCTTCAGTGTGCGTGACAGCGGCATCGGCATCAGCCCGGAACACCTGCCGCGACTGACCGAGCGCTTCTACCGGGTCGACAAGGGGCGCTCGCGTGAGACCGGGGGTACCGGTCTGGGTCTCGCCATCGTGCAGCATGTGCTGGGTCGGCATCAGGGCCGCCTGGAGATCGCCAGCGAGCTGGGGCGGGGCAGTGTGTTTTCGGCCCATCTGCCGCCAGAACGTCTGAAACTCGATGAAGGGACGGCTGACCGGCTAAACTAGGGGTCTCGTTTACGTCCTTGTCCCTTGTCCGATGATTGGAATCCTGATCGTAGCCCATGGCGCCCTGGGCGAATGCCTGATCCATTGTGCCAGCCACGTGATGGGGCGACGCCCGCTGCGGGTGCGACAACTCGGCGTCACCGTGCACGACGACCCCGAAGCGCTGTTACCCCATGCACGCGACCTGATTCGCGATCTTGATCACGGTGACGGAGTGCTGGTTCTCTCCGATATCTGTGGTGCCACGCCGTGCAATATTGCCAGCAGGCTGATCGAGCCGGGCCGGGTCGAACTGATTGCTGGCGTCAGCCTGCCCATGCTGGTGCGTGCGCTGACCTACCGTGAAGAAGCGCTCACCAGTGTGGTGGCCAAGGCAATGGCCGGCGGTGCCAATGGCGTCATGCACATTTCACCCACTGGCCAGTGCGCCTGAACGTTGCCGGTGCGCCGGCTGGTGCCCTTTTGGTGCAAGCTTGTGCCGGTGTTTGCAGCAACCCCGTCTTGATCATCCGCAGGAGTTTGATTTCATGCCGTCCCGGGAAGTCCAGATCATCAACAAGCTCGGGCTGCATGCCCGTGCGTCCGCCAAACTGACCCAGCTCGCCGGGCGTTTTCCCTGCGATGTGACGATTGGTCGCGGCACGCGCCGGGTCAACGCAAAGAGCATCATGGGCGTGATGACGCTGGCAGCTTCGCGCGGCATGCAGATCACCATCGACACCCAGGGCGATCAGGCCGACGATGCCCTTGAAGCATTGTGCGCTTTGATTGCCGATCGCTTCGGCGAAGGCGAATAAGGAAACCGGCGATGAGCTTCACCATGTTCGGCATCGGCGTCTCTGGTGGCATTGCCATCGGACCGGCACGCCTGCTCTCGCACACTTCACTGGAAGTGTCGCACTACGCCGTGCAGCCCGACCGGCTGGCCCGCGAAGTCGAGCGCTTCGACGCTGCCGTGGGAGCCGTGCGCGCCGAACTGGAAGAACTGCGTGCCTCGGTACCGCAAGGCGCGCCGGCCGAGGTCGACGCCTTCCTCAACCTGCATCTGATGATCCTCAATGATTCCACCCTGTGCGAGGCGCCGCGCGCGTTGGTACTGCAGCAGGGATGCAATGCCGAATGGGCACTCAAGCAGCAGATGGACCTGCTGATCCGCCAGTTTGAAGCGATCGAGGACACTTACCTGCGCGAACGGCAGGTCGATGTGGTGCAGGTAGTAGAACGCGTGCTCAAGGCCCTGCTCGGCTCGCCCAGCCTCGTCAGCACGGGCAGCAGCCGCGACAGTCCGGGCATCCTGGTGGCGCACGACCTGAGCCCCGCCGACATGATGCTGTTCAAGGAACAGCAGTTTGCCGCCTTCATCACGGATGTGGGCGGTGCCACCTCGCACACTGCCATCCTGGCACGCAGCCTTAACCTGCCCTCGGTGGTGGCCCTGCATCATGCCTGGCCCCTGATCCGCGAAAACGAGATCGTAATTGTCGATGGCACCCAGGGTGTGGTGCTGGTCAACCCGGACCGTCAGGTGCTCACCGAGTATCGGCTGCGCCAGGAGCAGTGGGACCTTGAACGGCAGAAGCTGAAACGCCTGCGTTCCACCCGCGCCACCACCCTCGATGGTGTCGACGTGGAGCTGCACGCCAATATCGAGTTTCCCAACGACGTCGAGCTGGTGCGCCGGGTGGGTGCCACCGGTATCGGGCTGTTCCGCAGCGAGTTTCTGTTCATGAACCGGCCCGACTTGCCGGACGAAGAAGAACAGTTCGCCGCTTACCGCAGTGTGGCCGAAGCCATGAAAGGCGCGCCGGTCACCATCCGTACCCTCGACGTCGGCAACGACAAGCTGATCGAGCAGGGCCCCCGGGTCACCAGCAACCCTGCCCTGGGGCTACGGGCGGTGCGCTACTGCCTCTCCGAGCCGCGCCTGTTCAACACGCAGTTACGCGCCATCCTGCGCGCCTCGGCGTTCGGCAACATCCACTTGCTGATTCCCATGTTGAGCTGCCGCGCCGAACTCGAACAGGCGCTCACCATGGTCGAGGCTGCCCGTGAACAACTGCGCGAGGAGGGCATCGCCTTCGCCGAAAACGTGCCGATCGGCGGCATGATCGAGATCCCGGCAGCCGCGCTGGCGCTCGAATCCCTGCTCGACCGGCTGGATTTTTTGTCGATCGGCACCAACGACCTGATCCAGTACACGTTAGCGATCGACCGCACGGACGACAGCGTGTCGCACCTTTACGATCCATTGCATCCGGCTGTGTTGTTCCTTGTGGCGCACGTAATCCGTACTGCCAACAAACATGACGTGCCGGTGGCCGTCTGCGGCGAAATGGCCGGGGCGCCCGAACTGACCCGACTTCTGCTGGGCTTGGGCCTGCGGTCCTTTTCGATGCACGCCAATCACCTGCCCATGGTGAAGCAGGTGGTGTTGAAGACTACCCTGACCGATGCCGAACCGCTGAGCAGGCGCATTTTGGGTGCTTATGATTCGGAAAAGATCCAGTCGCTGCTGAATAAATTGAATGCATGAAGCAAGGTCGACGAACCGATCGGACCCGAGCGATAATATCGATGCAAGCGTAATGAGGCTTTCAGCCTGACGGGGCGCGACTGGAAAACCAATCGCGCCCATCCGGCGGCCTGGCACAGTAGGCCGCGCTGTCGCTTGCTGATGTGCCCGGTAGATTTTTTTTATCCGGTCAGCAAGTGCATTGCGTCCATTGCCCAAACTAATGGCAGGACTGATCGAATGTCCGATGAAACAGCGTCATCAGACATACCCCACGGTTACAACCCGCACCGTTTTCCAGTGTCTGGGAGGCTCCTCCTCCTGTGGCCAATCGCGCCGTGCCGTGGGTCAAATACGCGTGGCTTGATGGGATCGGATACTACGCAGCCGATTTTCTGAAGTCAAATAACTCATATAAATGACTCGCCGTCATTTAATGCATACGTTTCCATATTGCACTGCAGTCATCCGGTAATAGTGGCATCTTCTTTGCATGTGTCCGCTGACATTCCTTACACTGACGGTCACTGCAGGATGAACCCATGACCGAGCCGTTGTATAAAGAAGTCCGCGCCAAGTTGCTGACCAGCATCACCGATGGTGCCTGGCCGCAGGGTACGGCATTGCCCAGCGAGGCAGCGCTGGCATCGAAATATGGCGTCAGCGTGGGAACGCTGCGCAAGGCTGTAGACGAACTGGTGCTAGAGAAAGTGCTTCTGCGGCAGCAGGG
The DNA here is from genome assembly GCA_903893215.1 of uncultured Ferrovum sp. GTDB lineage: Bacteria > Pseudomonadota > Gammaproteobacteria > Burkholderiales > Ferrovaceae > CAIVHB01. The sequence goes on from CAITLJ010000021.1 coordinate 68,049, forward strand.
GCGGGGCACTTTTGTTGCCCCGCACAATTTTGACCGCACGCTGCAGGACTTTTTCCGGTTGCGCCACAGCGACGGCGTCTTGCGCTTTCCGGAGGTCAGCACGCTCAACCTGCGCCGGCAGGTGGCCGATGCCGAGACCGCTGCGCGCCTGCACCTGGCGCCCGGATCACGGGTGATCCGCATCATCAATCAGTTGGGCATCAAGGGCACTCCCGTGGTGCTTGACGAGGTGTTCCTGCCCGCAGCCCGCTTTGAAGGCCTGACGCTGGAACTGTTTCGCAACCGGCCAGGCACGATTTATCACCTTTACCAGAGCCGCTTCGGGGTAAATGTACTGCGCGGCGAGGAACATATCCGCGCCTGTCGGGCTGGTGCCCGTGAGGCACGCATGCTGGGCATTTCGCGCGGCGTACCGATGCTTGAAATCGAGCGGATCAGCCTTACTTATTACGATGTTCCTGTGGAGTGGCGGCGTAGCCGTGCACACACCGGCGATCACCATTACGTGAGTGATCTGGGCTGACTCCCCGCAACGGCCTGTCTGTCGTTACAATCACCTCCCTTGTCACCTTAGGCGGCCAAGCCGCGCGGAACCCTCATGTCGAGCGAAGACCAAGCATTCAAGAGCTGGCGCTGCATCCTGTGCGGCTGGATTTATGACGAAGCGGCCGGCGTGCCGGAAGATGGCATCGCCCCCGGGACGCGCTGGGCTGATGTTCCCGAAAGCTGGGTCTGCCCGGACTGTGGCGCGATGAAGATCGACTTCGAGCTCGTGGAAATCTGATGACTTCCCCCGGCTCCGTCGGGGTGGTGCAAGCCCGTTTGGCCGAGTTTGATCAGCCACTCGCGCTGTCCTGCGGTCAGACCCTGCCTTCCTACCAGCTGGCCTATGAGACCTATGGCACGCTGAATGCTGCGCACAGCAATGCCATTCTGATCTGTCATGCCCTGTCGGGCACGCATCATGTGGCTGGCACCTACGACGGACAGCCGGACAATATAGGCTGGTGGGACAATATGGTGGGGCCCGGCAAGCCGGTCGACACCAACCGCTTCTTCGTGGTCGGGGTGAACAACCTGGGCGGCTGCCACGGCTCGACCGGTCCCGCGTCGACCAACCCGGCCACCGGCCACCCCTGGGGTTCCAGCTTTCCGTTCGTCACCGTCGAAGACTGGGTGCATGCGCAGGCACGGCTGGCCGACCGCCTCGGCATCCAGCGCTTTGCTGCGGTGATGGGGGGCAGCCTGGGCGGCATGCAGGCGCTGCAATGGAGCCTGGCGTATCCCGACCGCCTCAGCCATGCGCTGGTGATCGCGGCCGCACCCAAGCTGTCCACCCAGAACATCGGTTTCAATGAAGTGGCGCGCCAGGCGATCGTCACCGACCCCGACTTCAACGGTGGCAACTTCATCGAGGCTGGGGTGGTTCCGCGGCGCGGCCTGCGCCTAGCGCGCATGCTGGGGCATATCACCTATCTTTCCGACGATGCCATGCATGAGAAATTCGGTCGCGAACTGGTCGGCGGCCAGCAACGCTTTTCGCTGGAGGTGGACTTTGCCATCGAATCCTACCTGCGCTACCAGGGCGACAAATTCAGCAGCCGCTTCGATGCGAACAGCTATCTGATCATGACCAAGGCGCTCGACTATTTTGACCCGGCCGCAAGCTTCGGCGAGGGCGACCTGAGTCGCGCCCTGTCGCGCGCGCGCGCCTCCTTTCTGGTGGCGAGCTTCAACTCCGACTGGCGCTTCTCGCCCGCGCGCTCGCGCGAAATCGTCAAGGCCGTACTCGATAATCGCCTGCCCGTGGCCTACGCCGAGATTGACGCCCCGCAAGGACATGACGCTTTCCTGATGGACAACCCGGACTACCAGAGCCTGGTGGCCACCTACCTGCAACGCGTAGCGGCCGAATGCCAGGCAGCCCTCCCGCTTGCCGGCGCTGCCGTGGCCACGACGGACACAGGTCTTGGCCCGACCCTGGACAAGGCCACCAACGCCAGCGCCAGCTCCACCATGGGTGGCGCATGAGCACCGCCATCCGTGCCGATCAGGCGGCCATTGCCGACTGGATCCGCCCGGGCGCCAGCGTGCTCGACCTGGGCTGCGGCGACGGTTCGCTGCTGTCCTACCTGCAGGAACGCCGGGGCGTGCGCGGCTATGGTGTGGAGAACCAGCCTGACAAGGTAATCGCGTGCGTGGCACGTGGTGTGAACGTGATCCAGTACGACCTTGAGGCTGGACTGGCCGGGTTCGACAGCCGCTCGTTCGATCACGTGATTCTGTCGCAAACCCTGCAGGCGGTGAACAACACCGCTGGCGTGCTGGCCGAAATGCTGCGGGTAGGCCGCGAAGGCATCGTCAGCTTCCCCAACTTCGGCTACTGGCGCAATCGTGCGCAAGTGCTGGTCGGCCGCATGCCAGTGTCACGCGACCTGCCGCATTCCTGGCACAACACGCCCAATGTACACCTGTGCACCTTGCATGACTTCGAAGCCCTGTGCGCCGAACAAGGGGCACAGGTGCTCGAGCGACGGGTGATGACCGCGGGCAGCCAGATCAACGTGCTGCCGAACCTGCTGGGCAGCGTGGCACTTTATCGGGTCACGGCGGGCATCTAGGCGCGCCCCGCATGCCGCCAACACTGCGCGGCCATCAATCACCAACTGGCGGTGTTCGCCATGCTCGCCCAAGGCTCCTGCGGCGGCAGCGCAGCGCCGGACTGCAGCAGCTCCACCGAGATCTGGTCCGGCGAACGCACGAACGCCATCCGCCCATCGCGCGGCGGCCGCAGGATGGTTACACCGTGCTGCTGCAGATGCGCGCAAGTGGCGTAGATGTCATCCACAGCGTAAGCCAGATGCCCGAAATTGCGGCCACCGGTGTAAACCTCGGGGTCCCAGTTGTAGGTGAGTTCCACCTGCGCGCTGTCGTCGTTCGGCGCGGCCAGATACACCAGGGTAAAACGCCCCGCTTCGCTGTCGAAACGACGCAGTTCGCGCAGGCCAAGTGCGTCACAGTAGAACGCCAGCGAGGCCTTCAGGTCGGTGACGCGCACCATCGTATGCAGGTATTTCATCATGCGGCTTCCTTCTGGTTGATCGATGCAAGGATTCAATGCGAACGCTCGGCTGCAGCAATCCTCGCGCGGTTGGTCCACACCAGCAGCAGCCCGGGAGCACCGCTCAGCATGGCAAACGCAAAGAATACGGGCCAACCCCAAGCTTCGGCCAGCACGCCGGATAAAGGCCCGACATATACCCTGCCAAACGCAGCCAGCGCCGACAGCAGGGCAAACTGGGTGGCACTGTAACGCGTGCTGCACAGACTCATCAGCAGGGCGGCAAAGGCAGCCGTACCCATGCCGGAACACAGGTTTTCCAGGGTCACCGCCACCACCATGAGTGCCAGCACATGTCCCTGCAGCGCCACCATCAGAAACCCGAATGCCGAGAGTGCCTGTGCGGCACCGAACACAAGCAGCGCGCGCACCAGCCCCAGCCGCGCCAGCCCCACCCCTCCAAGCACTGCGCCGATCAGGGTGGCGACCAACGCCACCCCTTTGTTCACCAGCCCCACCTCGGCCAGACTGAAGCCAGCGCCCCGCAGCAGGAAGGTGGTCGACAGCGCCATCGCGAAGGCGTCCGACAGTTTGTAGGCCACCACCAGCACCAACATGGCCAGGGCACCCTCCCGTGCCAGAAAGTCGCGCAGCGGCCCCACCACCGCCTCCTGCAGGCTGGTGGGGGCGGCATTCACTGCCCCCTCCGGCTCGGGTGCAAGCAAACTGATCACCGGAAGCAAGGCCGTCACGGCGGCCAGGGCGAGGAACACCGTGCGCCAGCCCCATGATTGGGCCAGCACCAGTGCCAAGGCGCCGGCCACCAGCATACCCAGGCGATAGCCAAGCACGGCCATGGCGGCCCCCAGACCGCGCTCGTTGGCGCGAAGCACCTCGGTACGCCACGCGTCGATCACGATGTCCTGACTCGCCGACAGAAACGCCAGACTGATCGCCAGCACTGCCAGGCGGGGCAGGTCCTGCGGCACACTGGTCAACGCCATCAAGGCCAGCACGCCTGCCAAGGCCAGTTGCAACAGCATCATCCAGCCGCGCCGGCGCCCGGCGCCCGGTGGGGTGTAACGGTCGAGCAACGGCGACCAGACAAATTTCCAGGTGTAGGGCAGTCCGGCCAGCGAGAACCACGCGATTGACTTCAGGCTGGCCCCCTCGGTGGTCAACCAGGCCTGCAGGGTGGCGCCACTCAAGGCCAGCGGCAGCCCCGACGCAAAGCCAAGCAACAGGGCCGCCAGCAGGCGCGGATTCAGCAAGACCATGGTGCTGCCGTCAGTGGGCGACAGTGGCGGCTGCCACCGGCGCAATCCCCGCCACCGGCTCGATCACTTCGGCCAGAAAATACGCCAGCACCGCCATGGTGGCTGCCTGGCTACGCAGGTTTAGCGGATCGACCTTGTCGAGCGTGTCGGCAGCCGTGTGATGAATATCGAAGTAGTGACGCGTATCCACCAGCGGAGCAAAAGCCGCCACGCCGGCGGCCTGCAGGGCTGAAATATCGGCACCCGGCGCATGGTCGCGCACCTGCAGCACACTGGCGCCGATGGGCAAGAGTGCGCGCGTCACGGCGCGCAGCTGCGGCACTGCAGACGGCGCCACTGCCGCCTGTACGCCCAGAGCGCGGCCCGCGCCCATGTCGCTCTCGATCGCAGCCACCTGCATGGAAAGCTGACCGGACACCGAGTCGAAATACGCGCGCGCACCGCGCCCCCCGTTTTCCTCATTGGTCCACGCAATGAATCGCACCGTACGACGCGGATGCAGGTCGAGCTGCTTGAGCACCTGCAGCACCGCCGCAGCCCCCATCACGCCCACGCCATCGTCGGTGGCTCCAGTGGCAAGGTCCCAGCTGTCGAGATGGCCGGACACCACCACCACCTGCTCGGGATGCTCACGTCCTGGCCAGTCGGCAATCACATTGAAGCTGTCGGCATCCGGCAGGGTTTGCGGCGTCAATAACAGATGCAGATGTACTTCGCCCTGCGCGGCAAGCCGCACGATCAGATCGGTGTCCTCTGCCGCGAGCGCCGCTGCAGGAATGGGCGCTTGCCCCGGCTTGAAGGTAGTCTGCCCCGTGTGCGGCAGGCGATAGTCGGCTCCGCCCACCGAACGCACCAAGGCAGCAACCGCGCCCAACGCAGCGGCGCGCGCCGGACCGGTGAACCGATACACACCGTCCTGCTCGTAGGCCTCGCCGGCCTGTCCGTTATCCGCCAGGTTCTGGTCAAAGCGTGCTGCAAACACCACGATGTGACCCGGCACCTCGGCGGTACGCCGCTCCAGCTCGGCAAAATCCTTGACCACCAGAACCGGGGCGGTCAATCCCTGCGCAGGCGTGGCCGACGAAGTACCCAGTGCGGTCAGATGCAAAGGCTGCTCCAGACCTGCGGGTTGTCCCGGCCAGGCCACCAGCGCGGCCTGTTCTGCGCCACGCACCCAATGCGGCACCTTGGCCGGTTGCAGACTGACCCTGGCACCCAGTTGACGCATCGTCTGTGCCACCTGCTGCACGGCTGCCTCAAGGCCTGATGAACCGGATAGCCGGGACCCCACCCGATCGGTGAGTTCGGACAGCCGTGCCATCGCCCAATCGCTCTGCATGGCGGCATCGCGAATCGCCGCCAAGGTGGCTGCCGGAACCTCATTTCCCGGCACTTCCGGAGCGGCATCGGCCAGTGGCGCGGCCATGCACGTCAGGAGCACGCTTGCAGACAGGGCAAGGCGCAGTTTCACAATCAGTTCGGAGCAGGATATCAAGGCGGGCCCGGCAGGCTGGTGATGGAAATTCCATCGATGACGTACTGTATTGCACCCGGGCGGATTTGTGCAGCGCGGCGGCCGCGCAGCGTTGGTCCTGCCGATTTCTCAACCAGTCTGCGCACCGCGCGGGCCCTGCGCGGACTGCTGGCCGGACCCATGCGGTTTTATTTGCAATGATCTTTTAACCACGGATGTAGGTACCTTCCTCTTCGGTGGAATACCTATCGAATACCTACGTCGAGATGTACTTTCATGCATACACCGATCGTTAGATCGCTATTGGGTTCAAACCGGGAGCGGGGCCGGGTCCCAGTACCGCTGAAACACCCGGCAGGATTTTCGAACACCAGATCGACCGATCGACCGACCGACTCAGATCGCAAACCCGTAATCGACGGTCAGCGGCGCATGGTCCGAAAAGCGCTGGTCCTTGTAAACGCTGCCATCCTTTGCAGTGGCGGCCAGCCCTGCCGACGCAATCTGATAATCAATCCGCCAACCCACGTTCCTGGCCCAGGCCTGACCGCGATTGGACCACCAGGTGTAAGCCGCACCTTCCTGATCAGGGTAGAGCCTGCGATAAACATCCACCCAGCCGCGCGGCCCGAACAGGTTGGTCAGCCAGGCGCGCTCTTCCGGCAGGAAGCCTGAATTCTTCAGATTGCCCTTCCAGTTTTTCAGGTCGCGTTCGGTATGCGCGATATTGATGTCGCCACACAGCACCACCTGCCGCCCGCTGGCCGCCAGCATATCCAGATGCGGCAGGAACGCTGCCAGAAAGCGGAACTTGGCCATCTGGCGCTCTTCCGAGCTCGAACCGGAGGGAAAGTACACCGAGATCACGGACAACCCCGGATAGACCAGCTCGGTATAGCGCCCTTCGAGGTCAAACTCATGCGTGCCGAAGCCGGTGACTACCCGGTCCGGCGCGCGTCGCGCATACACGCCGGTGCCGCTGTAGCCCTTCTTGTCGGCGAAGTGAAAGTAGCCGGTGTAATCGCCCGGGTTGATCATGGCCGGCACCAGGTCGGCCAGGTGCGCCTTCACTTCCTGCACGCACACGAAGTCGGCGTGCTGTCGCAGCATCCAGTCAAAAAAGCCCTTGGTGGCGGCAGAGCGGATGCCGTTCAGGTTGGCGGAAATGATGCGCATGGGATCTCCAAAAATCAGCCCGACAGGATACACTTTTGCCATGGACACATTTCGCGCACGCTTTCTCGCCTTCGCCATCGAGCGTCAGGTAATCCGTTTCGGGCAGTTCACCACCAAGGCCGGCCGCCCTTCCCCCTATTTTTTCAACGCCGGCCTGTTTGCCGACGGCGCCTCACTCAATGCCCTGTGCGGATTTTATGCTGACGCAGTGCAGGCTTCCGGGGCCGGGTTCGATGTGATTTTCGGGCCAGCGTACAAGGGTATCGTGCTGGCTGCAGGCCTCGCCATGACGCTGGCCGCACGCGGCCAGAACGCCCCGTTTTGCTACAACCGCAAAGAAGCCAAGGACCACGGCGAAGGCGGCACCCTGGTCGGCGCCCCACTCGCCGGCCGGGTGCTGGTGATCGATGACGTGATTTCTGCCGGCACCTCGGTGCGCGAATCGGTCGCACTGATGCGCGCCGCCGGCGCCACGCCGCATGCGGTGGTCACCGCGCTGGACCGCATGGAGCGCGGTGCGGGCGAACTCTCGGCAGTTCAGGAGGTGCGGCGTGATTACGGCATGCAGGTGTTCAGTATTGCCACCCTCACCGACCTGATTGCCTACCTGGAAGACACACCGGCCTTGCGCCAGCACGTGGCGCCGATCGAAGCCTACCGCGCCACCTACGGCGTGACTGCCTGAACCGCGACAGCAGCCCGCCGCGGCGGCCAGCCTTGCCAACGAGCATCAAGATGCCCAAATCCCCCTTGGTCGCAGCCGCAGCTGCCCTGGCAATGCTGTTGCTGGGTAGTCCCGCGCACGCCGCAGCGCATCCCGCCCACCACTCCGCAGCGCGCTCAACACATCATGGTGCAGGGCACACCACACGGGGCGGGACCGCAAGTCATGCCAGGGGCGGCAGTCACAACACCAGGCGCCGTTCAAAACCAGCACACGGCAGCCAGGAAATTACCCAGCCGGAACTGCCTCTGGATGTCGAACGGATCGCACCCGGCCAGTTCGATGCTGCGGCAACCCGGTTCCTGCACGGCCTGCTGGCCTTCACGCCGGTGACGGCCACCCAGGCCGGTTACCATATCCATACGCTGCCCGACGGCGAGACCCGTCAGCTCGATCACGTACTCGATGATGCCAGCCTGGCCGGATACAAGGCGCTGTGCACCTATGAGCGTTCCTGGCTCACCGGTTTCGAGCAACTGGATGCGCACACGCTCGACGATCAGCAGCGCGTTGACCTCGCCATGCTGCAGGACAACCTGCATCAGGGCCTGCTGGAATGCCATGCCGTGGAAGGTTATCGCCATCGACCGGACCAGATGGCAGAAACGCTTGGCGACGCGCTGTTGATCCCGCTCAGCCAGGACCCCACAGGCACGCGCGATGGCGTGCCCGCTGCACTCGACCGGTTGGCCCAATTTCCCCGTTTTCTGGCCCAGGCCCGGCAAACCCTGATGGATGCCGACCCGGTGTACGTGGAGGCTGCAACCCAGGAAATCGACGGCACCCTCGATCTGGTCGACCACCTGGTGCGTGAACGGGCCGCCGCCAGTCCAGCCACCGCGCGTCAGTACGCCAACCTCGCGCCAGCGGCAGAGCGCGCCCTCAGGGACTTTCGCAGCTGGGTAACACAGGTGCTGGCGCACCGGGCCGCGCCGCGCAGCTGGCGCCTCGGAGGCGCGTTCTATACGCAGCAGTTCGTCTACACCATGCACGCCGCCATCACGCCGGACCAGTTGTTGGCGCAGGCGGAACAGGAACTGCAGTCGGTCCGTGCCGACATGTTCGAGCTGGCGCTGGCCCAGCATCGGCGAATGCACCCGGGCCACGGTGATCATGCCGAACTGCCACAAATGGCCCAGCAGAATCTGGTGATCGGAGAGGTCCTTGGTCAGATCGCCACGGATCATGTGGCCCCTGCCGACTTGCGCTCCCACGTCGAAAGCGATCTGGGCGGCATCATCAGCTTCATTCGCAGCCATCGACTGCTCACCCTTGGCAGCACCGCCAACCTGAAAGTGATCGACACGCCGGCGTTCCTGCGCGCCAGCTATTCCGTGGCCGGGTTCCATGCCCCACCGGCACTGGATCCGCAAGCAGACGCAGAATATTGGGTCACTCCGATCGGCGCCGACGTTTCGACGGCCGCGGCCGAATCGCGCCTGCGCGAGTACAACAACCCCACCCTGAAGTGGCTGAGCATCCATGAAGCGCTGCCCGGCCACTACGTGCAGTTCGAGCATGCCAACCGCCTGGAACCGGTGGACCGCCGCCTGCTGCGCGCGCTGCTCGGCAACGGCGCCTATGTGGAAGGTTGGGCTGAATATATTGCCCAGCAGATGATGGATGCCGGGTATCAGGCCGACGATTGGCGCTTCAGGCTGGCGATGCGCAAGATCCGGCTGCGCGTGCTGACCAACACCATCCTCGATGTGCGCCTGCATACCCATCAGATGTCCGATGCCGAAGCGCTGAAACTGCTGACCGAGCAGGCCTTTCAGACCCAGGCCGAGGCACAGGGCAAACTGCGCCGCGCCAAGCTGAGTGCGGTTCAGCTGACGACGTACTATGTAGGGCTGACCGGTTGGCAGGCATTACGCCGGCAAATGGAAACCCGGGACGGCAGCCGCTTTGACGCGCAACGCTTTCACGACCAGGCGCTTGACCAGGGACCGGTGCCGTTGGCCCTGTTATCTGGCCTGTTATCTGGCCTGCTGCCCGACCTGCCGGCGCCTGCAGGTTCAACCGGGCCCGGTGCCACACTCAGCCCGCCAGCAGAGCCCTCAACAGTTCATTGAGCTGCGCCGGATTGGCTTTGCCGGCAGTCGCCTTCATGGCCTTGCCTACAAAGAAACCGAACACCTTCTCCTTGCCACCGCGATACTCCGCGACCTGCGCCGGATTTTCATCGATCAGTTGCTGCAGCACGGCTTGCAGTTCGCCACTGTCGGAGATCTGCCGCATGCCGCGCGCATCGATGATGGCGTCCGCATCGCCGCCTTCCGACCACAGGATCTCAAAGATCTCCTTGGCCATCTTGCCGGACACCGTGCCATCTGCGAGGCGCACCAGCAGGCCGGCAAGCTGCGCGTTGGATACCTGGCTGTGGGCGATATCAAGGTCCCCGCGTTTGAGCGCCGCCGCCAGGTCCCCATTGACCCAATTGGCCACCAGTTTGGCATCCACACCGGGCGCGGCAGCCAGCACTGCCTCGAAATAATCGGCCGCCTCACGTGACGCCGTAAGCAGTGCGGCGTCATAGGCCGACAAACCGAGCGCATCCGCAAAGCGCGTGCGGCGCGCCACAGGCAATTCGGGCAGCCCGGCTGCCACCCGTGCCACCCAATCCGCCCCGACCAGCAGGGGGGGCAAATCAGGATCCGGAAAATAGCGATAGTCCATCGCATCTTCTTTGGAACGCATCGACCGCGTTTCATCGCGATCCGGATCGTACAGACGGGTTTGCTGCACCACCGTACCTCCGTCCTCGATCAGCTCGATCTGGCGTTTCACCTCACACTCGATCGCCCGCTCGATGAAACGGAAGGAGTTGAGATTCTTGATTTCGCAACGCGTGCCGAATTCCGGTTGCCCCATGGGCCGCACCGACACATTCACATCGCAACGGAACGAGCCCTCCTGCATGTTGCCGTCGCAGATCTCGATCCAGCGCACCAGGCCGTGCAGCGCGCGCGCATAGGCCACCGCTTCCTCGGCAGAGCGCATGTCGGGTTCGGTGACAATCTCGAGCAGCGGCGTACCTGCCCGGTTCAGGTCCACCCCGGACAGGCCATGAAAATCCTCGTGCAAGGACTTGCCGGCATCTTCTTCCAGGTGCGCGCGGGTCAGGCGCACATGTTTCTCGCCCTGACTGGTCTGGATGGTCAGCCCGCCCCCTACCACCACTGGCAGTTCGAACTGACTGATCTGGTAGCCCTTGGGCAGGTCGGGATAAAAGTAATTCTTGCGCGCGAACACCGAGCGCGGCGCCACCTCGGCGCCGACTGCCAGACCAAATCGGATGGCCCGCTCGACGGCGCCACGGTTGATCACCGGCAACACCCCGGGCAGGCCAAGGTCGACAGCGCAAGCCTGTGTGTTCGGTTCCGCGCCAAACGCGGTGGACGCGCCGGAGAATATCTTTGACTCGGTGGAGAGCTGCGCGTGTGTCTCCAGACCAATTACCACTTCCCACTGTGTCATGCGCCTTCTCCCTTCAGTGCCGCAGGTCGCTGCAGATGCCAGTCCGTACTGCGCTGATAGGCGTCAGCCACCTGCAACAGGCGCCCTTCCTGCCACCATGGCCCGACCAGTTGCAGGCCAACCGGCAAGCCCGCGTCAAAGCCTGCCGGCACACTCAGCGCTGGCAGACCGGCCAGGTTGACCGGAATGGTGTAAATGTCCGCCAGATACATTGATGTCGGATCGCTACTATTGCTGCCAAGCATGAAGGCGCTTTCTGGCGTGACCGGACCGGCGATCAGGTCACAGCTTTCGAAGGCAAGGGCGAAGTCGTTGGCAATCAGCCGGCGCACTTTCTGTGCCTGAAGGTAGTAGGCATCGTAGTAGCCGTGCGAGAGCACGTAGCTGCCGATCAGGATGCGGCGCTTGACCTCGGCCCCGAAGCCCTCGGCGCGTGACCGTTCGTACAGCTCGTTGAGGTCGTGATAGTCAGCAGTGCGGTGCCCGAACCGCACGCCATCAAACCGCGACAGGTTGCTCGATGCCTCCGCAGGCGCGATCACGTAATACGCCGGGATGGCATGACTGGAGGCAGGCAGCGACACGTCGACCAGTTCGCAGCCAAGCGCCTGCAGTTGGGCCAGCGCTGCCTTGACCGCGGCGCCGACACCGGCCGACAGCCCCGTGCCGAACCATTCACGGGGAATACCGACACGCAGACCACGTACATCGCGGCCGACAGAGGCGCTGAAGGGCGCATCCTCGCGCGCTACAGAGGTGGAGTCACGCACATCGTGGCCTGACATCACATCCAGCAGCAGGGCCAGGTCGTCGGCAGAGCGCGCGAAAGCGCCGCCCTGGTCCAGGCTGGACGCGTACGCAATCATGCCGTAGCGCGACACCCGGCCATAGGTGGGCTTGATACCGCTCACGCCGCACCACGCGGCCGGTTGGCGGATCGAGCCGCCCGTGTCGGTACCGGTGGCTGCTGGTGCCAGACCGGCCGCCACGCAGGCCGCCGACCCCCCCGAACTGCCACCCGGCACACGCTGCAGGTCCCAGGGGTTGCGCACCGGACCATACCAGGAGTGTTCATTTGACGAGCCCATCGCGAACTCGTCCATGTTGGCGCGTGCCAGGGTGGTCGCGCCGGCTGCCTTGAAGCGTTCGATCACCCCCGCGTCGTAAGGCGCGATGAAGTTGTCGAGCATGCGCGAACCGCAGGTGGTGCGCCATCCCTCGGCACAGAAGATATCTTTGTGCACGATCGGCACGCCCGCCAGTGCGGCCGCTGCGGACCCGGACCCGGGCGTGGTGCTGGCGCTTGCCAGACGGGTGTCGGCTAAGGCGGCTTCGCGCAAGGTGGCGGCCGGATCCACGGTAATCAGTGCGTTGAGCAACGGATTCGCCACGGCAATCCGGTCAAGGTAAGCCTGTGCCACTTCGGTGGCCGAAACGCTGCGTCGGGCCAGGGCCTGCACCAGCGGACGCAGGCCGCCATCAAGCAAGGGCTGAAGGCTCATTCGATCACCTTGGGTACCAGATACAGGCCTCGTTCGGTTTGCGGAGCAACCGCTTGGAACGCTTGACGGCGATCCACTTCGGTCACATGATCATTTCTTAATGGCGCGCCGGCACCGCTAGGATGGGCCAGCGGAGTCACTCCGGTAGTGTCAATGGCTTGCAACTGGGCAGCCAGATCGAGGATGCGGGACAGATCCTGCTGCAGCTGCGGCAACTCGGCCGCGGTCACTGCCAGGCGTGACAGGCGTGCAACACGCCGGACTTCATTCTCTGAAAGACTCATGAGAAAGGTGCATCCCCTTCATGGAAAAGCGTAAAAGCGTTATTATCCCGAGTTATCCTCATAATTCAACGACGCTCTTCTGAGCGGACGTCACCCCATACATGTTCGGTTTCCTGCGCGGCTATTTTTCCAACGACCTGGCCATCGACCTCGGCACTGCCAATACGCTGATTTACGTGCGCGGCAAGGGCATCGTGCTCGACGAGCCCTCGGTAGTCGCCATCCGCCAGGACGGAGGTCCCAGCGGCAAGAAGAGCATCCAGGCCGTGGGCCTGGCGGCCAAGCAGATGCTGGGACGCACCCCCGGCAACATTTCTGCCATCCGCCCGATGAAAGACGGCGTGATCGCCGACTTCACCATCACCGAGCAGATGCTGAAGTACTTCATCAAGAAGATCCACGACTCGCGCATGCTGTCGCCCAGCCCGCGCATCATCATCTGCGTGCCCTGTGGGTCCACCCAGGTGGAGCGTCGTGCCATCAAGGAATCGGCGCTTGGTGCCGGCGCCCGTCAGGTATTCCTGATCGAGGAGCCGATGGCCGCCGCCATCGGTGCCGAACTGCCGGTCGCCGAGCCGTCCGGTTCGATGGTGGTGGACGTGGGTGGTGGCACCACCGAGGTCGGTGTGATCTCGCTGGGCGGTATCGTGTATGCCTCGTCGGTGCGCGTGGGTGGCGACAAGTTTGACGAGGCGGTGATCAATTACATCCGCCGCAATTACGGCATGCTGATTGGCGAAGCCACGGCGGAACAGATCAAAAAGCAGATCGGCTCGGCCTTCCCCGGCTCGGAAGTACGCGAGATGGAAGTCAAGGGGCGCAACCTGGCCGAGGGCATTCCGCGCACGTTCACCATCTCCAGCAACGAAATCCTTGAAGCGCTCACCGACCCGCTCAACAGCATCGTTGGTGCAGTGAAGGCCGCCCTTGAGCAGACCCCGCCCGAACTGGGGGCCGACATTGCCGAAAAGGGCATGGTGCTGACCGGGGGCGGCGCCCTGCTGCGCGACCTGGATCGCCTGCTGATGGAAGAAACCGGCCTGCCCGTGATCGTGGCCGAAGACCCGCTCACCTGTGTGGTGCGCGGATCCGGTCGTGCCCTCGAAGAAATGGACCGCCTGGGTACGGTGTTTTCCAGCGACTGATGAACCGTTGACATGGCGCTCCCGCGCGGATGAGTACACCGGAGTTCTTCCAGCGCGGGCCGTCGCCGTTCGTGCGGCTGGTATTTTTTGGTGCACTGGCAATTGCCGTGATGCTGATCGACGTGCGCTACCAAGGGGCACGTCTGGTGCGCAGTGCACTCAGCACACTGATTTATCCGATGCAGCAGGCCGCTCTGCTGCCGGTGCGGGTCATTGATGGGGCCGGGGTGTTTTTTAGCACCCAGCGCCGCCTGCAGACCGACAATGACGAATTGCGCCGCTCGCTCACCGAGTTGTCCGCACGCTCGCGTCGCGTCGCCAGCCTGGAACAGGAATTGGCAGAATTGCGCGAACTGGCACACATGCCGCCGCGACCGGCATCCGACGGCGTGCTGACCGAGGTGCTGCATGGTGGCCGCAACCCGTATGTGGCAAAACTGGTGCTCGACCGTGGCGAAAACGCCGGGCTCCATCCAGGCCAACCGGTGGTCGACGCGCAGGGGGTGGTGGGCCAGGTCACCAGCGCCAGCCCCTTTGCCGCCGAGGTCACCCTGGTCACCGAGCAGAACCAGCAGGTGCCGGTGCGCGTTCTGCGCAACGGACTGCGCACGCTCACCGGCGGTGATGGCGCCAGCGGCACCATCTCGCTGCCCTTCCTGCCTGGTGGCGCAGACATTCAGACCGGCGACCTGCTGGTCACGTCCGGCATCGACGGTCTCTATCCCGAGGGCATTCCGGTCGCCACCGTCACACGCATCGAAAGCAGCGCCAGCCGGGTGTTTGCGCGCATCACCTGCACGCCGGTGGCTGGCGTGGCGCGTGACCGCTACCTGCTGGTGCTGACGCGCTCCGCAACGGTGAGTCCGGCGTCAGCATCGGCGGCACCTGCCGCCGCACCAACCGCGACAGCGTCGCTGTCGGCGTCACCACCAACGGCACCACCACCGTCACCGGCAGCGGCGGAGCCCGCCCACCGATGATCAACACCCGTGATCACGTGCTGCGCGATCCGGCGCACCTGCGCCTGATCCTGGGCAGCCTGCTGCTTGCCTACCTGATGGCGCTGCTGCCGTGGGGCGGCCTGCTGCTCAACCTGCAACCCGACTGGCTGTTGCTGGTGCTGCTGCATTGGTGGCTGCGCGAGCCGTGGCGCGTGGGGCAGGGCGCCGCATTTGCGGGCGGTCTGCTGATGGACCTGGCGCAGACCGGTGTGCTCGGCGTGCATGCGCTGGCCTATTCCGTCGTGGCTTGGGCGACGCTACGTCTGCGGGTCCGGCTGCTCAGCTTCTCGCCACTCGGGCAGGTCCTGCAGATCCTGCCGCTGCTGCTGCTGGCCCGCCTGCTTGCAACCGGCGCCGCCCTGATGTCTGGCGGTGGCATCCCGAGCTGGACCTACTTTCTGGGCGGCCTGACCGATGTGCTGGCCTGGATTCCGATCACCCTGCTGCTGCATCACTTCGACTTGACGCGCAGCAATCCGCGTTCATGAGCCGGCAGCCATGAACTCACGCGCCTCGGCCTACGACCACGCGCTCAGCCTGCACGGCTATCGCAGCCGCCTCAACATTGCCATCCTCGCAATCCTGGTGGCCTGCCTGTTGCTGCTGACCCGTTTTCTGTGGCTGCAGGTATTCCAGTACGAGCACTACCACACGCTGGCCGAAGCCAATCGCATCTCGATTGCACCGGTGGTACCCACCCGCGGCCTGATCCTGGACCGCAGTGGCATGCCGCTGGCCAACAATTACTCCGCCTACACGCTGGAAATCACACCCGGCCGGGTGGATGACCTGGACAGTACCATCGAGGCCCTGTCGCACATCATCGACATCGCCCCGCGCGACCGCAAACGCTTTCGCAAGCTGCTCGAGGAGAGCCACAATTTCGAGAGCCTGCCGTTGCGCAACCGCCTGAGCGAAGCCGAGGTGGCGCGCTTTGCCGTGAACCGCTACCGGTTCCCGGGCGTTGAAATCCGTGCCCGCCTGTTCCGCAACTATCCGCAAGGCAGCACCGCCTCGCATGTGATCGGTTACATCGGTCGCATCAACGACAATGACCTGGACCGGCTCGAAGATGCCGGCCTGACCGCTAACTATCGCGGTAGTGACCATCTGGGCAAGGTGGGAGTGGAACAGAGTTACGAGCGCGAGTTGCATGGCCTGACCGGCTCCGAACAGGTCGAGACCGATGCCGGCGGCCGGGCCGTGCATTCATTGGCCCGCACCGAACCGGTGTCCGGCAACGATCTCGTGCTCAGCATCGACCTCAACCTGCAGCAGATCGCCGAAAAGGCCTTCGGCACTCGCCGCGGCGCGCTGGTCGCGCTGGATCCTGCCACCGGCGAGATACTGGCCTTTGTCAGCCAGCCCGGTTATGACCCCAACCTGTTCGTGGACGGTATCGATCAGGTCAACTGGGACGCGCTCAACCAGTCGCCCGACAAACCGCTCACCAATCGCGCACTGCGCGGCCTCTACCCCCCCGGCTCCACCATCAAGCCATTCATGGCCCTGGCAGGCCTGGCCTACCACAAACGCACGCCGGAGACGACCATCTCCGACCCCGGTTTCTTTGCGTTTCCGGGCTCGTCGCATCACTACCGCGACTGGCAGCCGAAAGGGCATGGCAGCGTCGACATGCACCGCTCCATCGTACAGTCCTGCGACACGTACTACTACAGCCTGGCCAATGACCTGGGCATCGATGCCATGCACGATTTTCTCGGCCGCTTCGGCTTCGGTGAGCGCACTGGCATCGACCTGGAAGGCGAACTGCCGGGCGTACTGCCCTCGCGCGCCTGGAAGAAGGCGCGTTTTCATCAGGACTGGTTTTCCGGCGAGACGGTGATCTCCGGCATCGGCCAGGGCTACAACCTGATGACTCCCGCGCAACTGGCTGCTGCGGCTGCCACGCTGGCCAATGGCGGCACCCTGTTCCGGCCCCATCTGGTGCGCGCGGTACGTGAAAGCCGCAACGGCCAGACCCGCGAGATCAAGCCGGAAATCCTGGGCAACGCCAATCTGCGCCCGGAAGACCTGGACGTGGTGCGCGCCGCGATGGCCGACGTGATGCGCCCGGGTGGTACCGGCGCACAGGCCTATGCTGGAGCGCCTTATGCAATGGCGGGTAAGACCGGCACGGCCCAGGTGGTCACCATCAAGCAAAATGAGAAGTACGTCGAAAGCCGGGTCCGCGAACGCAATCGCGACCACGCCTGGTTCATCGGCTTCGCACCGGTCGAGGCACCGCGCATTGCGATTGCAGTGCTGGTGGAAAACGGCGGCCATGGTGGATCGGCCGCTGCGCCGATTGCGCGCCAGGTGACTGACTACTGGTTGCTCGGCAAGAAACCGGCCGCGCCGCCACCCGAGGCCGCCGCCACCGCCACCACCACCGGACCGGCGGCAGGTGCAGCCGCGGGCGCAGCCGCGACGGACGAGGAAGAAGGCAGTGATTAAGCGCTGGCTGCTGCGGGTGATCGCGCCACTCGACCCCACCCTGACGGGGCTGATCCTGGCGCTGATGCTGCTGGGACTGGTGGTGCTCTACAGCGCCTCCGGACGCGATCTGATGACGCTGGCTGGCCAGTCACGCAGTATGGTGCTCGCCCTGGTGTGCATGTGCGTGATGGCGCACCTGCCGCCACACCAGTTGATGCGCTGGGCAGGGCCGGTCTACGTGCTTGGCCTGGTGCTGCTGGTGGGGGTGGCGCTGGGTGGTGAGGTCAGTCATGGCGCACGCCGCTGGCTGCACCTGGGACCGCTGCGCATCCAGCCCTCCGAACTGATGAAGCTGGCCTTGCCGCTGGCGTTGGCCGCCTGGTTCCAGCACCGCGAACAGGGGCTCGGCCTGCGCGACTTTGCGGTCGGGCTTATGCTGTTCATCGTGCCGGTGGGGCTGATTGCACGCCAACCTGATCTTGGCACCGCCTTGCTGATCGCCAGCTCCGGCTGCTACGTGCTGTTCCTGGCCGGCCTCTCGTGGCGCGTACTGGGGATTGCCATTGTGGGATTTGGTGCCAGCCTGCCTCTGGTGTGGACGTTCCTGCATGACTATCAGCGCCAGCGGGTGCTGACGCTGATCGATCCCAGCCAGGACCCGCTCGGCGCCGGTTATCACATCATCCAGTCCACCATTGCCGTGGGTTCGGGGGGCGTGATGGGTAAGGGTTGGCTGGGCGGTACCCAGACCCACCTCGATTTTCTGCCCGAGCGCACCACCGACTTCATCTTTGCGGTATTTGGTGAGGAGTTCGGCCTGTTCGGTGAACTGGTCCTGCTGGTGCTTCTGGTCAGCCTGATCCTGCGCGGCATGGACATTGCCAGCCAGGCCTCGTCAATCTTCAACCGGCTGGCAGCCGGTGCCATCAGCCTGACGCTGTTCACCTACACTTTCGTCAACATGGGCATGGTGGCGGGAATACTGCCAGTGGTGGGCGTCCCGCTGCCCTTCGTAAGCTACGGCGGCACCTCGCTGATCACCCTGATGCTGGGCCAGGGCATCCTGATGAGCATCCGCCACCATCGCACGCTGGTGAAGCGATGAAGCGCGCGCTGTGGCATTGCGCCCCTGCGGTGCTAGCCTTGGCGTTGAGCGCGTGCAGCAGCTCCCCATTGCGCAACACGCCACCAGTTGCGCCACCCCAAACGGTGAGCAGCGCCAGCCCGGCCGAACAAAACCAGATGCCCGCAGAGCACGTCGCGCCACCACCGGTCACCTCGACAGGCAGCCGCAAGCCGGGCGGGTACTATCTGGACGACGGTCCGGATGCCAATCCGCCGCAAATCAATTTTGCCGAGATACCGGACGCCGTCCCCGAACTGCTGCCACTGGCAAGCGGCGCCAACCGTCCTTATGAAGCGCTGGGCGAGGTGTATTTCCCCGACACCTCCAACCTGCCGTTCACCGAGCAAGGCATCGCCACTTGGTACGGCAAAAAATTCCATGGTCACCGCACCGCATCGGGGGAGCGCTACGACATGTACGCGATGACTGCCGCGCACAAGACGCTACCGATCCCCAGTTATGCGCGCATCACCCATGTGCAGACCGGCAAGTCGATCGTGGTGCGCATCAATGACCGCGGTCCGTTTGTGGCGGGGCGGGTGATCGACCTCAGCTACTCTGCAGCTGCCAAGCTCGGCCTGCTCGGCAAAGGCAGTGCCGAGGTGCTGGTGGAGCGCGCATTTCCGCCGGGCACCGCGCCGGTATTGGGGCCAGCCGACCCCGGCACCGTGGCACTGCCGACTGCCACCATCATTCAGGACCCGGCCGGCAGCACCCCATCCGGCGAAGCCAGCAACACCGCAGCCAGCGTGGCACGCGCACCAGCCCAGGCGGCAACGTCCGGACTGGCACTGCAACTGGGTGCGTTCCGCGACGCGCTCAACGCGCAGCGCCTGCTCGAACGGGCGCGCCACGCGCTGCCGGAACACGCAGCGGCACTGCAGGTGGTCGTGGCCGACGGATTTCACCGGGTGCGCCTGGGGCCCTTGCCCGACCCTGTCACGCAAATCGCCGTGGCCGGTCTGGTCAGCGAGCGGCTCGGGCTCAAGCCGCGACTGGTCGCCCCCTGAGGACGCCGGCCCCAACCCCGGCCGGGCTGCCAGCCACCGCGCAACCGGCGCTGATGTGCCGGCGTATAATCATCGATTGTCTTACCGCGAAGAACACCACCTTGCCCGTCCGCCCTACCTTCATGATGCAACGAACCACCACCGCACTGGCCTGCGTCCTGCTCCTTCTGACCAGCGCCGCAGCGCTTGCCGACCCTGCCAGCAGCGCGCCTGCGCGGGCCGCGGCCACGACGGTGGTACCGCCACTGTCTTTGCACGGCGAGCCAAGGCCCGGCGCGCCCAGTGCAGCGCAGCCTGCCCCCGCCCTGGCAGCCAAATCCTGGCTGGTGATCGATGTGGCCAGTCATCAGATCATTGCCTCCGGCAATCCTGAGGCGCGCGTCGAGCCGGCCTCGCTGACCAAATTGATGACCGCCTACATCAGCTTCAAGGCCGTCCGCGAAAAACGCCTTGCGCTGACCGACGTGGTGCCCGTGTCGACGCACGCCTGGAAGGCCGAAGGCTCCCGGATGTTCATCGAGCCCGACCGGCCGGTCACCGTGGACGAGCTGATGCACGGCATGATCATCCAGTCCGGCAACGACGCCAGCATCGCGCTGGCCGAGCGTATCGGCGGCAGCGAGGACCAGTTCGCGCAGATGATGAACCGCGAAGCGGCTGCACTGGGTATGACCGGCACGCACTACGTGAACGCCACCGGCCTGCCCGATGCCCAGCATTACAGCACTGCGCACGACCTGTCGCGCATTGCCTATGCGATCCAGCATGAGTTTCCGGAGTTCTACCCGCTCTATGGCGAAAAGCAGTATCGCTACAACGGCATCAACCAGCCCAACCGCAACCGCCTGTTGTTCACCGACCCGTCGGTGGACGGCATGAAGACCGGCCATACCGACAGCGCCGGCTTCTGCCTGGTGGCGTCAGCCAAGCGCAACGACCGCCGCCTGATCAGCGTGCTGGTGGGGGCCGAATCGGAAGCCGCGCGTTCCACCGAGTCGCTGAAGCTGCTCAACTACGCGTTTCAGGCTACCGACACCCAGCGTCTGTACGAAGCCGGCACCCTGATTCGGCGCCTGCCCGTCTTCAAGGCACATTCCGACCTGATTGACGCCGGCTTCCGCGAAGCCGTGTGGCTCACACTGCCGAAGGGCGACTTCGCACGTTACAAGTCCAACTTCCGTCCGCGTGCGCCGCTGGTGGCGCCGATTGCGGCCGGTGCCACCATTGGCCAGCTGGACATCCTGGTCGACAGCAAGGTGGTGGCGACGCTCGACGTGCAGTCGCTTGGCGAGGTCCCGAGCGGCAACTTCCTGCAACGAACCTGGGGAGCCATGCGGCTGTGGCTGCAATAAATCATGAGTGATACCAGCGACAGCAAACCGCCGCTCTCCAGCGAGGAGCAAGCCGCACTGGACGCGCTGTTCGAGTTTCCATGCGACTTTCCGATCAAGATCATGGGGCGCACGGAAGACGGCTTTGCCCAGACCGTTGGCGAACTGATCCTGCGCCATGACCCCGGCTTCGACATTGCCACCATGGAAATGCGCGCCAGTTCCGGTGGCCGTTTCCTCAGCCTGACCTGCACCATCCGGGCGCACTCGCGCGCCCAGCTCGATGCCATCTATGGCGAACTCAGTGCCCATCCGATGGTGGTGATGGCGCTCTGAGCATGACGCCCTCTGCATCATGACCGTAATCGTGACCGCGTCTGACTTGCAGGCGCCCGCGCCTGCCGAACCCGCACTGGAGCGTATCGTTCATTGCCGCGATCTTGGCCTGACCGAATACCGCGCCACGTGGCAGGCCATGCGCCAGCACACCGACGGACGGACGCCGGAGAGTGCCGACGAACTCTGGCTGACCGAACACGCTCCGGTGTTCACCCTCGGCCAGGCGGGCGACCCGGCGCATGTGCTCGGTGCCGGCGACATCCCTCTGGTGGCCAGCGATCGCGGCGGCCAGGTCACCTATCACGGTCCGGGCCAGATCATGGCGTATGTACTGTTCGATCTGGCGCGCGCGCGGCATGGCGTGCGCGACCTGGTGCGTCTGCTTGAGTACAGCGTGATCGATCTGCTGGCCAGCCATGGCATCGCTGGCGAGGGCCGTATCGACGCCCCGGGCGTGTACGTCGACGCCGCCAAGGTGGCAAGCATCGGATTGCGGGTGCGTCGAGGTCGCACCTATCATGGCATTGCCCTGAACGCTGCAATGGAACTCGAGCCCTTCACGCGCATCAACCCTTGCGGTTACCGCGGTCTGGCCGTCACCGACCTGCGCCATCTCGGCATCACTGCAACGCTGCCCGACCTGCGCCAAGCCTTCGCCCAACGCATCATCAAGCGCTGGACTGCCGCAGGCCCGTCCCGGGTCTGACGGCATGCCACTGGCCCCACCCGGGCCGCCCTTCTCCTCACAGGATTTCGTAGCCGTCATGGAAAAAGCCGCACCCAGCCAAGCACCTGCCACCGTCGCGCCAAGCACCAGCGCGAGCGACATCACCGGCATCAAGCAGACCGGCCAGGCCAAGACTGCGCGTATTCCGATCAAGGTGGTGCACGCCGAGCCCCTGCGCAAACCCGACTGGATTCGCGTGAAGGTGAGCAGCAGCCCACGGTTTCAGGAAGTGAAAACCCTGCTGCGTGAGCGCAAGCTGCACTCGGTGTGCGAAGAAGCGTCCTGCCCCAACATCGGTGAGTGCTTCAGCAAGGGCACCGCCACCTTCATGATCCTGGGCGACTTGTGCACCCGCCGCTGTCCGTTCTGCGACGTAGGGCATGGCCGACCGCTGCCGCCCGATGCCGACGAGCCGCGCCAGCTGGCCGAGAGCATTGCCCTGCTGCGCCTGAACTATGTGGTGATCACCAGCGTCGACCGCGATGACCTGCGTGACGGCGGCGCAGCTCACTTCCGGGACTGTATCGCGCAGATCCGCACCGCGTCGCCGAACACGCAGATCGAGGTGCTGGTACCCGATTTCCGTGGCCGGCTGGAGGTGGCACTCGACATCCTGGGCAGCGCACCGCCCGACGTGATGAACCACAATCTGGAAACCGTGCCGCGCCTTTACAAGCAGGCGCGCCCGGGTTCGGATTACCACCACTCACTCAAGCTGCTGCAGGAGTTCAAGCGCCGTCACCCGCAAGTACCGACCAAGTCCGGCTTGATGATCGGCCTTGGGGAAACCGACGATGAAATCCTTGCGGTGATGACCGATATGCGCGCGCACGACATCGACATGCTCACGCTGGGCCAGTACCTGCAACCCAGCGGCCACCACCTGCCGGTGCTGCGCTACATGGAGCCCGCACGCTTCGAATGGTTCGAGCAGCAGGCAGTGGCCATGGGCTTCCGCCACGCCGCATGTGGCCCCATGGTGCGCAGCAGCTACCACGCCGACCAGCAGGCCCATCAGGCCGGGGTCTGACGCACAGTATCCGCTGGACGAGCCCATCGTGGGGCACGGTCCCTTCGTGACGAATACCCGCAGCGAAATCCTGCAGGCGATCGAGGACGTGAACAGCGGACGTTTCGGACAGATTCGTCAGTAATCCCCGGTCCCGCGCACCTGGTTTGCCCCCCCTTGCAACCGCCCCGCCAAACCCCGAATGATTTGATTCGCAAACCGATCAATTGCTTGGGGTGATCTTTTAAGAAGAAATATCGCTTCTTGCAAAAAATTTAATGGTAATATTTCCCACCTGTTGCATTGGAGCTTGCCATGGATCCGGTGCCTGCTTTTCCGGGAAAGCTCGCCGCTCCTGTACTGTCTACCCTCAGCCGCATCCTGCGGCCATTGGTGCGTCTGCTCCTCACGCACGGGGTGACTTACCCGCTGATCACCGACATCATCAAGGCCACTTATGTTGACGTGGCACGCCGCGAGTTCCGCCTGAATGGCAAGCGCCAGACCGACAGCCGGATCAGCCTGCTCACCGGGGTCCATCGCAAGGACGTCAAGCGCCTGATCGAAGAAGAAACCCGCGGCGACCCCGCGCACGCCGGCGTCAGCCTGGGTGCTGCCCTGCTGGCGCGCTGGCTGGGTGCCGCAGAGTTTCTTGACGAGCAAGGCCAACCACGGCCACTGGCCCGACTGGCCAGCGATGGCGGAGTGGCCTCGTTCGAGCACCTGGTGGAATCGGTCAGCAAAGACATCCGCTCGCGGGTGATCCTGGACGAATGGCTGCACCTCAACATGGTGTTTCTGGATCATGCCGACCGGGTGGTGCTCAACCTGGAAGCACTGACACCCACTCGTGACTTTGGCGAGAAACTGCATTTTCTCGAAGCCAATGTGCACGACCACCTTGCCGCAGCAGTGCATAACCTGACCGGGGGACAGCCCCCCATGCTTGAACGCAGCATTTTTTACGACCAGCTGAGCGCCGAATCGGTGCAGGAGCTGCGCGCCATGGCCGGCGAGCTTGCCATGCAGGCCATGCAGGCGCTCAATCGACGTGCACTCGAACTGGAACGCGAAGACCAGCAAGCCGGTCGAAACAGCGACCGCCGTATCAATTTCGGGACTTATTTTTTTCAGGGCCCGAGCAAGGAAGAACCGGCCGAACGGATGGGGAGTGATACCGAAACCGAAGAGCGTGACGCCGCTGCGTGAAGGCATTTGCTGCCACGCAAGCCGCTTTTATTACCTTCATTGCATCTGCCAGCAGGAGCACGTTTGAACCCTGGACTTGAGTCTGACGCCAGCATGTTGACCATCGTGCCCATCCGCACGGCGGTACCGCCCAACCCCGGCAGCGCGCCGGGCAGCGACCCTGCCGCGCTGGTGCGGCTGGCCGGCAGCCTATTCGCGCTGGCCGACGAGGGCATTGCAGTATGCGATAGCCTGGGCCGGATCTGCGCCATCAACCCGGCCTTGTCGAGCATCACCGGATACAGTCCGGATGAACTGACCGGACTGCCCCTGCGTCATTTGCGCTCGCCACATCACGAAACGCGTTTTTACAGCGAAATGCTGAGGGTGGCGCTGGGTCAGGGCGCCTGGCGCGGTGAGCTCTGGTCGCGCCGGCGCCAGGGACAAAGTTTTCCGGCGTGGTGCACTTTCAGCGCCATCCGCAACGATGTCGGCGTGGTCACCCATTTTCTGGTGATCCTCTCCGACATGGCGCGACGCAGCGAGCGGCAGTCCCATCTCGAACACATGGCACACCACGATGCACTGACCGGCTTGCCCAACCGCATGCTTCTGCTGTCCCGTCTGGATGGGGCGCTGGCGCGCAGCCGGCGCAACCAGCACACCGGTGCCGTGTTGTTCGTCGACCTCGATTACTTCAAGCAGATCAACGACAACTTTGGCCACGCGGGTGGCGACGAGGTACTGCGCGAAGTGGCGCGCAGGATCAGCCGCCGCCTGCGCGCTTCGGACATGGCCGCGCGCTTTGGCGGTGACGAATTTGTGGTGCTGCTGGAAGAGTTGCGCGAAGTGGATGACGCCGGCGCAGTTGCACAGGGCATCATCGAATTGCTGGAACGGCCAATCCGCCTTCCTGGCGGCGATTTCTGCCGGCTCAGCGCATCCGTGGGCATCGCCCTGTTCCATACCGAGCATGTGCGCCCCGAAGAGCTGGTGGCCCGGGCCGACGAGGCGTTGTTTTCGGCCAAGCATCAAGGTCGCTCGCGTCACATTTTCTATCGTCAGGACACCGACTCGCTGCTCACTGGCTGAGCACGGCCACCCTCCTCGCGCGCCAATCTCCGCTGGACAATTACACGTCAGTTACATACCGTGACGGGCTATCTTTCTGTCTTCAGAAAGAACATTCCAAATAAATACAGAGCCATCCTGATCATGTTTGCGCAAATTCTCAGTCCCGTGGGCGGTAGTCTGGCCCTGTCATTCTGTACGGCCATGGTGCCGATCGCTCTCGTGCTGGTGATGCTGGGTATTCTGCGTCGTCCGGCCTGGCAGGCTGCCTTGGCTGGCCTGCTGGTGGCGCTTGGCCTGGCCATTGGCGTCTGGGAACAACCCGCCAACCTGGCGGTGGCCTCGGTGCTGAATGGCGGGGTCTTCGCGCTGTGGCCGGTGATGTGGATCGTGGTCAACGCCCTGCTGCTTTACAACGTGGCGGTGCGCTCCGGCCGCTTCGAAGCATTCCGCAACTGGGTGGTGCGCCACCTGCCAAACGACCGGCGCGTAGTGTTGGTGGTGATCGGTTTCTGTTTCGGCGCGCTGCTGGAAGGCGTGTCCGGTTTCGGCACGCCGGTAGCGATCACCAGCTCGCTGCTGATCCTGGTGGGCTATCCCCCGCTGGAAGCGCTGGTGTACGTGCTGATCTTCAATACCGCGCCAGTGGCGTTCGGTGCACTTGGCGCGCCAGTGACGGTACTCGGCGCCGTCACCAACCTGCCAGCCCCGGTGCTTGCCGCCATGATTGGCCGCCAGTTGCCGGTGATTGCCGTGATCCTGCCGTTCTATGTGATGGCGCTGTATGGCGGCTTGCGCTCGATCCGCGCACTCTGGCCGGTACTGCTGGTCTCCGGTGGCAGTTTTGCCGTATCGCAGTTCCTCGCTTCAAATTACATCGATTACACCCTCACCGACGTGCTTTCGGCGCTGGGTTCGCTGGTGGTCACCCTGTTGTTCCTGCGGGTTTGGCAGCCTGCTGAAGATGCCGAATTCGCCATTCCCTCAGTCCCGGCCGATCGCAGCACCAAGCACGCCAATGTCCCCCACTGGCAGGGCTGGCTGCCGTGGCTGGTGGTGTCGGCCACCGTGATCGTGTGGAGCTCGTTCAAGATCCCGCTGATCGCCCAGCAAAAGATCCAGTGGCCGGGCCTGCACAAAGCGATTTCGATCACCCTTTACAACGGCAAGCCGTACGACGCGATCTGGACCTTCCAGCCGCTGGCTACGGGCACGGCCATCCTGCTGGCGTGCCTGATCACCGCCATGCTGGTGCGTCTGTCGCCGTCCAATTTCATCGGCTGTATCCGCGATACCGTGCGCCAATGCTGGCTGGCGGTGATCACGGTGATGCTGATCGTCTCGCTGGCCTATCTGATGAATTACTCCGGCATGGCTTATACCCTGGGTCTGGGGGTGGCTTCCACCGGCAAGCTGTTTGTGCTTCTGTCACCGTTCCTGGGTTGGGTGGCGGTGATGCTGTCGGGCAGCGACACGTCGGGTAACGCGCTGTTCGGCAACCTCCAGGTGGTGGCTGCGCGTCAGCTCAACCTGAGCCCGGTGCTGTTTGCAGCCACCAACTCCTCCGGTGGTGTGATGGGCAAGATGATTTCGCCGCAGAACATTGCCACCGGCGTATCGGTCACCGGCATGGCCGGGCAGGAAGGCGCCGTGTTTGCACGCACCTTCTGGCACAGCATTGTGCTGACCGTGCTGCTGGGCATCCTGGTGGCCGCCCAACAGTTCTGGTTCACCGGAATCATTCCGGCATTGCCCGGGCAATAAACCCCATGCGCAGCGCGCCTGCGTGACACATGAAAAAGGCGGCCTTGTGGGGCCGCCTTTTTTTCATGGCGCCTGCTGCAGGTGCGTCAGACGTTAAACAGGAAGTTCAGCACGTCGCCGTCGTGTACCACGTACTCCTTGCCTTCGGCGCGCATCTTGCCGGCTTCCTTGGCACCCGACTCGCCCTTGAAAGCGATGAAGTCGTCGAAGGCGATGGTCTGCGCACGGATGAATCCCTTCTCGAAGTCAGTATGGATCACCCCCGCCGCCTGAGGTGCGGTGTCGCCAATATGGATAGTCCAGGCGCGCACTTCCTTTACCCCGGCGGTGAAGTAGGTCTGCAGGCCAAGCAGCTTGTAGCCTTCGCGGATCAGGCGGTTCAGGCCGGGCTCCTCCAGCCCCAGGTCAGCCAGGAACTCGCGCTTGTCGGCATCGTCCAGATCGGCCAGTTCGGCCTCGATCTTGGCGCAGACCGCCACCACCGGCGCACCCTCGGCCGCGGCATGGGCTTGCAGGCGGGCCAGATGCGGATTGTCGATGAAGCCGTCTTCCAGCACATTGGCGACATACATGGCGGGCTTGATAGTC
Organism: uncultured Ferrovum sp.; assembly: GCA_903893215.1. Taxonomy (GTDB): domain Bacteria; phylum Pseudomonadota; class Gammaproteobacteria; order Burkholderiales; family Ferrovaceae; genus CAIVHB01. Next base: position 95,765 of record CAITLJ010000021.1, read on the forward strand.
ATCAGGCACAGGGGCTTGATCAGGAACGTCTCATCGTCGCTCAATCCCAGCGTACGCGCCGGCTTGCCCTCGTTCAGATGCGGCATCAGCTTCTCGCACACCGTGATCAGCTTGGCGGCGTCCTTGTCGCCGGAGCGCGCCTTTTTGCCTTCGCGATGCATGGCTTTTTCCACTGCGCTCATGTCGGCCAGCGCCAGCTCGGTCAGGATCACCTCGATGTCGGCCAGCGGGTCCACCTTGCCAGCCACGTGGATCACGTTTGGATCGTCAAAGCAGCGCACCACGTTGACGATGGCATCGGTCTCACGGATGTTGGCCAAAAACTGGTTGCCGAGGCCCTCGCCCTTGCTGGCACCGGCCACCAGGCCGGCAATGTCGACAAACTCCACGATGGCCGGCTGGATTTTTTGCGGCTTGACGATGCCCGCCAAGGCATCAAGGCGCGGATCGGGCACTTCAACGATGCCGACATTCGGCTCGATGGTGCAGAACGGATAGTTTTCTGCGGCAATGCCGGCCTTGGTCAGGGCATTGAACAGGGTGGACTTGCCAACGTTGGGCAGTCCGACGATGCCGCATTTGAGAGCCATGGGGTTTCCTTGAAAGCCGGGCGGCGGAGCGCCGCAAACCGCGCATTGTACCGTGCGGCGGGACCCGGCGCTTCCCGCTTCGTTACCCTGCAGGTATGCTTGGCTGTGAAAAAAACCAGCATGGCCCGCCGGATGGCCATGCCCATCCGGCGGAGCATTCGCCGCACAGGAACGCACCCATGAGAGCAACACAACTTACCCCTTCGGCTCGCCACGCGCGGCGCACGCTGTTGGGCGCGCTGGCAGTCGCCGGCGCCGGCAGCACTGCGCTTGGCACGGCAGCGCTCGCCGCAGGCAATGCGGCAGCCAGTCCAGCCGAGGGACAGCGCATCCTGCTGCCTTTCGAGAATGGCGAACGCGAACTGGCCGTTTTCCCGCAAAAACGCCCGCTGATTGTGCTGACCAGCCGCCCCCCGCAACTGGAAACGCCATTCGCCGTATTCAACGACGGATTGATCACCCCCAACGATGCTTTTTTCGTACGCTACCACTGGAGCGCAATTCCCACGGCAATTGATCCCGCTACCTATCGATTGCGCATCACTGGCAAGGTGAACACCCCGCTCGACCTGACACTGGCCGACATCAAATCCTTGGCCACGCCGGTGGAGGTGGTTGCCGTAAACCAGTGCTCGGGCAACAGTCGCGGCTTTTTCACCCCACGCGTCAATGGCGGCCAACTGGCCAACGGGGCCATGGGCAATGCGCGCTGGACGGGAATCCCGCTGAAGGCGCTGCTCGACAAGGCAGGCGTCCAGGCCGGCGCGCTGCAGGTCAGCTTCAACGGGCTCGACACCCCGCCGCTGGGCGATGGCCCCGACTTCCTGAAGGCGCTCGACATGGATCAGGCACGTGATGGCGAAGTGCTGGTGGCTTGGGGGATGAATGGCGAAGACTTGCCCATGTTGAACGGCTTTCCGTTGCGCCTGGTGGTGCCGGGGCATTACGGCACCTACTGGGTCAAGCACCTGTCCGAAATCGCCGTGCTCGACTCGCCGTTCGAGGGTTTCTGGGTGAAGTCCGGCTATCGCATCCCGGACACGGCCTGCGCATGCGTGGAGCCCGGCACGGTGCCTAAGAAAACCGTCCCGATCAACCGCTTCAATGTGCGCTCATTCCTGACCAGCACAGTGGATGGCGACACGCTGCGCGCAGGGCAGGACACCCTGTTGCGTGGGATTGCGTTTGACAGCGGCCACGGCATCACCGAAGTGGCGATCTCGCTGGATGGTGGGCAGTCCTGGCAGGCGACGCGGCTGAGCGACTCGCTCGGTCGATACGCTTTCCGCGAATGGAAGACGGCGATCCGGCCGACCACCAAGGGGCCGCTGCAGATCAAGGTGCGTGCCACCAACCGGATTGGCCAGACCCAGCCGCTCGAGGCCCTTTGGAATGCCGCCGGCTATATGCGCAATGTGGTCGAAACCACCCGCGTCAACGTAATCTGAGGCATACGGACATGAACATGAACAAGCTCCTGTCGCTATGCTTTGCCCTGTCTGCGGCGTTACTGATTACCCAGCCTGCGTCGGCACTGCAGATTGAACTGCCGGAAGAAACCGCACGGTATGTGCCGAGCGACCTCCCCGGCTATGCCCTGGCGCAGGCCAACTGCCTGACCTGTCACTCGGCGCACTATGTACTGGTGCAGCCGCACACCTCGCCACGCACCTATTGGGACGCCACCGTGCACAAGATGAAAAAGCCTTTCGGCGCGCCGATTCGCGATGAGGACATGGCAGCGATCGTCGATTATCTGGTGAAAACCTACGGCGCGGAGCGCACTGCCGCGTCCGCGGCAAAGTAAACCCTTTACGCGCGGCGTATCGACGAAAACGGATATCACGCCGGCACGCTGAGCGGCCAAGCCGGGCCGAAGCTCAGTCCGGCTTGTCAACCGGGGCGGTGCGGGCCGCCTTCGCCGCCGGCCCCTTGCCCTCGGGTGTGTGCAGGGCCAGCATGGCGGCCTCGGCGCGCCCCGCCAGCAGCATCGGCCAAACCTTCAACGCACGATCAAAGCTGCCATCAATCGCAACCTGCTCGTCGCGCGCAGGCCGGTGCAGCACATAGTCCTTTACCTTGGCGCGGTCGCCCGGATGGCCGATGCCCACTCGCAAACGCCAGAAATCCGGCACCCCCAGATGCGCGATCATGTCGCGCAGGCCGTTATGGCCTGCATGTCCGCCGGCGCGCTTGAGCTTGATCACGCCGGCTTCCAGATCGAGTTCATCGTGCACCGCAAGGATCTCGTCGGGCAGGATACGGTAGAAGTTCGCCACCGCCAGCACCGAGCGTCCACTGAGGTTCATGTAGGTGGTCGGTTTGAGCAGCCAGCACTCGTGCTCGCCCTGCCGGATGCGCCCGAGAAAGCCATGAAACTTGTTTTCGAGCCGAAGGGTCGTGCCGGCGTCGGCCGCCAGCCGGTCGACCAGCCAGAAGCCGGCATTGTGTCGGGTGTCTTCGTATTCGGCGCCGGGGTTGCCCAGCCCCACCACCAGGCGGATACCTGCCATGGATGTGCTCCACTGCGGTGCCCGGTCTTGGACTGGTCACCCGTTCAGGTTTGCGATCAACAGGGGTCCGCAAGCACAGGTGCCCCTGAAATAAAAACGGCCGGTGCGGCGGCTTCCCGAGGGAAGCCACGGCACCGGCCGCAGGCGCGGTAGGGCTGCGCTTACTTCTTCTTGCCGGCGGCCGGCTTTGCTGCGGCTGCTGCACCTTCGGCGGCTTCTTCACCAGCCGCAGCCTTGGCAGCGCGCGGCAGCACGATGGTGGCCACCGGCGGGTTGCCGCCCTTGTGGGCTGCAGCGAACTCGATGCCCTCGGCAACCGTCAGGTCGCTGATGTGGATCGAGTGACCCGCCTGCAGGTGGGCCAGGTCCACTTCGATGAACTCGGGCAACTGGGCCGGCAGGCACAGGATGTCGACTTCGTTCAGGATGTGCGACACATTACCACCCGACAGCTTCACGCCAGGGGCGAGGTCGGCGTTGATAAAGTGCAACGGCACCTTCATGTGGATCTTCTGATCGGCCAGCACGCGCTGGAAATCCACATGCAGCACTTCCGGCTTCCAGGCGTGCATCTGCACGTCGCGCAGCAGGGCCTGTTCGGGCGCCCCATCGATCACCAGGGTGAGCACGGTAGCGTGAAACGCTTCCTGACGTAGCTTGTGGAAGATTTCATTGTGGTCCAGCTCGATGGCCTGAGCGGCGCTTGCGCCGCCGTAGATCACGCCAGGAACCCGACCAGCATGACGCAGGCGGCGGCTCGCTCCGGTGCCCTGCACGTCACGCTTGGTAACGTTGATTTCGATTGCCATAACAAACTCCAAGGTTGAAAAGGCGGCGTCCGCGACCAGACCCCCGCCGAAAAACCCTGCCTGCCCGAAGGCAGGCAGGAGAAAAACTTACTCCATGAACAGCGAACTGACCGAGTCCTCGTCGCTGATGCGGCGCAGGGTTTCGGCGAGCAGGCCGGCGATGCCAAGCTGGCGAATCTTCGGGCACTGCTGCGCGGCTGGCGACAGACGGATGGTATCGGTCACCACCAGTTCGTCCAGCTCGGAATTGGTAATGCGTTCTACCGCCGGGCCCGACAGCACAGGGTGGACAATGTAAGCACATACTTTCGCGGCACCATGCCGCTTCAGCGCTGCAGCACCCTCGCAGAGGGTATTGGCGGTGTCGACAATGTCGTCCACCACGATGCAGGTGCGACCTTCCACTTCACCGATCACGTTCATCACCTGCGCCACGTTGGGCTTTGGACGACGCTTGTCGATGATCACCAGGTCGGCTTCCAGGCGTTTGGCAAAAGCGCGTGCACGCACCACACCACCCACGTCTGGCGATACGATGGCCAGGTTCTTGTAGTCATGGCGCCAGATGTCACCAATCAGTACCGGGGCGGCATACACGTTATCCACCGGGATATCGAAGAAGCCCTGAATCTGGTCGGAATGCAGGTCCATGGTGAGCAGGCGATCGATACCGACGGCCTGCAGCATGTTGGCCACCACCTTGGCGGTGATCGGCACGCGCGCCGAGCGCGGTCGGCGGTCTTGCCTGGCATAGCCAAAATAGGGGATGGCTGCGGTGATGCGACCGGCGGAAGCGCGCTTGAGCGCGTCGGCCATCACCATCACTTCCATCAGGTTGTCATTGGTGGGTGCATGTGTGGATTGCACAATGAAGCAATCGCGCCCGCGCACGTTTTCCAGCAGCTCAACACTGACCTCACCGTCGCTGAACCGGCCAACCGTGGCCCGTCCGAGATGAATGTTCAGATGTTGAACAACCTCTTCCGCCAGGCGAGGGTTCGCCGTGCCGGAAAACACCATCAAATCAGCAGATGCCATGGAATCCGGCGCGCGCATGTGTATCTTCGTATGGGGTGGCAGGGGAGGTAGGGATCGAACCTACGAATGCCGGAATCAAAATCCGGTGCCTTACCACTTGGCGACTCCCCTAGCGCAGGGTTTACTACAGAGTTCTCAGCGGATGCTGCTGTCTGCCTTGTGCCACGAACGAGGACCAAACCCCGGGAACCTGCGACTGAACTTCCAGCGCCTGTGCCTTCGTGCCGAACGCCGCAAATATACAGCATCCCGAGCCAGTCATCCGGGCTTCTGTTCTGGCTTGTAACCAGTCCAGACAGTCTTGCACCTGCGGATGCCGCCCTAGGACCACAGGCTGCAAATCATTGTGCCCGAAGCCCCTAGGAAAGTCGGCTATTTTGACGCGAGGCGTATCCCGTGTCAATTGCGGTGCGCCAAAAATACCGGCGGTAGGCACCGCCACCGGCGGGATCAGCACCAAGTACCAGTCCGGCGGCACCGCCACCGGGGTCAATTGGTCGCCCACGCCAGTGGCAAACGCCGATTCACCGTGCACAAACACAGGAACGTCCGCCCCCAGGGTCAGACCCAGTTCGGCCAGCCGGTCGCGCGGATAATCCAGCTGCCAAAGCCGGTTCAGGGCCAACAGCACCGTGGCGGCATCGCTGCTGCCACCTCCCAGCCCCCCCCCCATCGGCAGCACCTTGTGCACGGCGATATCCACACCAGGCACCCGCCGGCCTTGCGCACCCGCAGCCGCATGCCCTGCCAGCAAGCGGGCAGCGCGCACCACCAGATCCTGCGCTTCGGGCACGCCTGGCAGATCGTTCAACCGGCGCACCTGGCCGTCCTGGCGCAGCCGCAAGCCAACCTCGTCGCCGTGATCCAGAAAAGTGAACAGGGTCTCGAGCAGGTGATAGCCGTCGGGCCGCCGCCCCACCACATGCAGGAACAGGTTGAGCTTGGCCGGTGCAGGAAACCACTGCATCCCTGGCAGATCAGCGAACTCAGGGATCGACACGCTGCACCGTCCACTGGTCCACCACCAGGCGCAGGCTGAGGTCGCCGCGCTGTACTGCCACCAACCCCGGCAGGTCGCTCTGGCCCACCCGGCGCCAACGTTGCAGGGTGCCTTGCCATCCTGCGCTGCTGAATTGCACGGTACGCGCCTCGCCATCACCGTCCGCGTGGGTGACGTACTGGGCGTCCACCTGCCCGCTCACCCATCCGGCCAGACCGCGCACCGGCAGGGCGTAACCCAGCACGGACTGCATCAAGGCCTGGTCATCGGCCGCTTCGATCGGCGCGCGGTCGGGCAGCTGCAGGCGTGCCAGCCCCGGCAGCACGTCGAGCGCCAGCACCTGCCCGCCCAGCGGCGTGCTGAGCGCGATCTGCTCGCGCGACGGCGCATGCTGCCAGGCAATGCGGACCACGTCGTTGTGATCGCCCTGGCGAATCGACAGACGCCCCCCAAGGGTGAACGCCTGGACGGCGCCAACGCCGGCCGACAGATCGGGACCAACCACCGCCAGGGGCGCGCAGCCAGCCACCCAAAAGGCAAGTGCCGTTACTGCCGCGCGAAGCAAAATCAATGCGGGTGGCTGGCCACCACCGCCTGCAGGGCTTCGCTGTCCGGGTGGGCTTTCAGGTTGACGTTCCACATGGTGCGCGCTTCTTCGGTGCGGCCTTCGGCCCAGAGTACCTGCCCCAGGTGGGCGGCAATTTCCGGGTCGGGCTGACGTTGGTAAGCATCTTTCAGGCTGGACTCAGCATCGGCCAGATGCCCCAGGCGAAACTGCACCCAGCCCAGACTGTCGATGATGAAGGGATCGCCCGGCGCCAGTTCCACGGCCTTGCGGATCAGCACCAATGCCTCGTCATAGCGGGTGGTGCGGTCGGCCAGGGTGAAGCCAAGTGCGTTGTAGGCATGGGCGTGCTCCGGCTTGAGCGTGATCACCTTGCGCAGGTCGGCTTCGAGCAGGTCCAGCTTGTTGAGCTTTTCGGCCATCATGGCGCGATCGTAGAGCAGGTCGGCCTGTTCCGGCATCTTCTTGAGCCCCTCGGCCAGCACGTCCCAGGCGCCCTTGTAGTCCTTCGCTTCGGCCAGCAACTGGGCGTCGGCCTGCACCAGCAGGGTTTTCTGTTCCATGGTTTCGGCAGGCAGGCTATGCAGCAGGTCGCGCCCTTCCTGCAGACGGTTCTGGTGGCTCAACATCACCGCAATCCGCATGCGCGCCGGCACAAACTGGTCACCACTCTCCACGGCGCCGTACCACTGTGCGGCGGCGCTCCAGTCCTTGCGCTCCTCGGCCACCTGCCCCAGGTAATAGCGAACGGCATCGGGGTCGCGTGCGCCAAGCTTGAGTACCTTTTGCAGGTACTGTTCGGCAGCGTCAAAATCCTGCAACTGGATCGACAGCAGGGCCACTGCCAGCATGTAATCCGCATTGTCCGGCGAGGCCTTCAGGATGGCCTGGAACTGGGCGCGCGCACCGGGAAAGTCGTGCTCGTCGACCAGCATGCGCGCGTAAAACAGGCGCACGTCCTGCGCCTGGGGATAGGTATCGAGAAAGCTGCGAAAATAATCCCGGGCGGCATGCTCGTCTTTGCTGGCTCCGGCAATCACCTGGCCGTGCAGCAGTGCTGCGGCTTCCCAGCCGGGGTGCAGGCTTTCCGCCTGCTTGATCGAGACCAGCGCCAGGTCGGCCTTGCCAGCATCGAGCGCCGCCAGGGCGCGGGCGTAACTGGCTTCGGGCAGCCGCGCATACGGCTTGGCCAGCGCATCCACCAGGTTCATCACCGCCACTTTGTCATCATGCCGCGACAGCAGGCTGTGCATCGTCATGAACAGCGGTCCCGTCTGCGTACCGGCCTTGGCCAGCATCTGCTCCAGATAAGGCTGCGCCTCGGACAGCTTGCCCTCGCTCACCAGCAGGCCGCTCAGGGTCTGCCGCGCACGGTCCGAATCGGGGTCCTGCGCGGTCCACAACCGGGCGGCCTCGAGTGCCGCCTTGGGATTGCGCGCAAACAGCGCAACTTCGGTGGCGCGCTGCGAAATACGCGGGTCGTGCGTGGTGCGTGCCAGTTCCAGGTAGGTGCTCACCGCCAGGGTGGGCCGCTCGCGCTGACCGGCAATTTCGGCCAACAGGAACTGGTAGAGCACCTTGGCACTCAGTTCCTGTGGCGGCAGACGATCGTTGGCGACCATGTGCGTGTCGGCGTCGCCGGCCTCGACACCTGTGTCAAGGTCTTGCGCCAGCCGGGTTGCACCAAACGCCAGCGCCGGCAGAAACAGTGCCAGCGAGGACCACAGGGAGATTCGACGGGAGCGCATGAATGTGTGCCTGCTATGATTTTTTATGGTTATTGACACCCGGCCGGGCGCCACTCTTTTTCTAGACCAAGTACTGCCAACGTAGTTCTCTGTAGCACACAATCATTATATAAAGATCCCTCGTTCATGCCCGAACTTCCAGAAGTAGAGACCACGCGCCGCAGCCTGCTCGATCAGGTCGGCCGCCGCGTGCATGCGGTGATCGTCCGTCAACCGAGCCTGCGCCAGCGCGTGCCCGACGATCTGGCCGGGCAACTGGAGGGACAGGTGCTGCGCGCCCTGCGCCGGCGCGCCAAATATCTGCTGCTGGATTTCGACACGGGCAGCCTGATCGTGCATCTGGGCATGAGCGGCAGCCTGCGTAGCGTGGCACAGGACACCCCGCTGCGCACCCATGACCACGTCGACCTGATTTTTGGCGCTGGCGAACGGCTGCTGCGCTATCACGATCCGCGCCGTTTCGGCCTGATCGTATGGGGTGGCCCGCGGCCTGAGCAGCATGCCCTGCTGGCGCACCTGGGCCTGGAACCGCTGGAAGACGCCTTCACCGGCACCTGGCTTTACAAGGCCACACGCGAACGGAAGACGCCGATCAAGGTGTTCCTGATGGATCCCTCGCAGGTGGTAGGCGTGGGCAACATCTACGCCTCGGAAGCGCTGTTTCGTGCCGGAGTGTCACCGCTGCGTGCGGCCGGCAGCCTGTCGCGCGCCGCCTGCCAGCGGCTGTGTGACAGCGTGCGCATCACCTTGCAGGAAGCCCTCGACTCGGGCGGCAGCACCCTGCGTGACTACGTTGACGGCAGCGGCTCTGCCGGCTGGTTTCAGCTCGAACTTCGCGTCTATGGGCGCACTGATCAGCCCTGTCTGACCTGCGGCACCCCGGTGCGTCAGTTGCGCCAGGCGCAGCGGTCCACCTTCTGGTGTCCGAAGTGTCAGCGCTGAGCGCACCCACCTGCAACCAGATCGGTCAGGCTGCCGGCGGCACGGCGTCGAGTGCCGCCATCAGCTGCGTGTATTTGGACTGCAACTGTTCACGCGTTTCGACATGCTCCGGGTTGAGGGGAATGCAGTCTACGGGGCATACCTCCACACACTGCGGCGTGTCGTAGTGCCCCACGCATTCGGTGCATTTGGCTGGATCGATCTGGTAATACTCCAATCCCAACGAGATGGCCTGATTGGGACATTCGGGTTCGCAGACGTCGCAGTTGATGCATTCGTCGGTAATCATCAGGGCCATGCTGGGTCTCCGGGGTCAGCCGCGCGCCATTTCGGCCACCCGCGCGCGGATGCGTTCGGCCACCACCGGCGGCACGAAGGGGGCCACGTCGCCGCCAAAGCTGGCAATCTCGCGCACGATGGTGGACGAGATGAACATGAACTGGTCCGAAGGCGTGACAAACAGGGTTTCGACCGTGGGATGGAGTTTGCGGTTCATGCCGGCCATCTGGAATTCGAATTCGAAGTCGGACACGGCGCGCAAGCCTCGCAGGATCACGTCGGCCTCGATCGAGGTGAGGAAGTCGGCCAGCAGGCCGGAAAACCCCATTACCCGCACGTTGCTGAACGGAGTGACGATTTCACGGGCCATTTCCACCCGCTCGTCGATGCCAAAAAAGGGCCGTTTGGCGCGGCTGTCGGCCACCCCAACCACCACCTGGTCAAACAGGCGCGAGGCACGGCGCACCACATCCAGATGGCCAAGTGTCATGGGGTCAAAAGTGCCAGGGTAAACAGCAAGGGTCGACACGGTGCTACAACTCCCTGATTTAGGGTGCTCCGGCGAGGTCTGCAGCCTGTTGGATCCGGGGCACCAGCAATTGATAGTGAACCTGTCCGGCACGAGCGCTGCGGTGGACAGTCCAGCCATCTCCCGCCACGACAGCCGTGGGGGTCTCAAGATACACCATACCGGATGGCTTGATGCAGGTCGACACGGCGCTTAGCAAGTCCTCAGTTCGGGGATTGCCAAACGGTGGATCGGCCATCACCAGATCGAAACGTTCGCGAGTCTGCGCCGGCAGGCGATAAGCATCCGCATTGAGCAGTTCCACACCGGTGGCGCCAAGCGCCTCTGCGTTCTCGCGCAGCACCTTGAGCACCTGCGGGTGACGCTCCACCATCAATACCCGCGCCGCGCCGCGCGAGCAGGCTTCAAAACCCAGGGCGCCGCTGCCAGCGAACAGGTCAAGCACGGTCCAGCCGGTCAGATCCTGACCCAGCCAGTTAAACAGGGTCTCGCGCACCCGGTCCGGACTGGGTCGCACCCCTTCCACCTGGGCCACACGCACCAAGCGGCGGCGCAGCGCGCCACCGATGATGCGCAATTCACCGGGCTTCGCCACCCACCACCACCGTCACCATCTGCTCCGGATGCAGGCGCCGGCGAACGGCATCGCGTACCTGCGCCAGCGTGACCTGCTGGATGGCACGGGGATACGCAGAGGCCCAGTCGAGCGGCAGCTGATGAAAGCCGATGTTGGCGACAAAATCGAGCTGCTTGTGATTGCTGTCCAGACGCAGCGGGAAGGAGCCCACCAGGTATTGCTTTGCGTCGCGCAATTCGGCGGCGGTCGGCCCCTGCAGGACAAAGTCGTCCAGCACCTTGCGGACCAGGGCAAGCGCCTGCCCGGCCTGGTCACGCCGCGTTTCCAGACCGATGGTGAAGGTGCCTGCGCTTTGCAGCGGCGTGAATTGCGAGGTGACGCCATAGGTCAGCCCCCGCTTTTCGCGCACCTCAGCGGTCAGCCGCGAACTGAAACCACCGCCCCCCAACACATAGTTGGCCACCATCAAGGGCACATAATCCGGATCGCCGTAGGCAAAGGCTGGCTGCCCGAGCAGGATGTGTGCCTGCGCTGCGGGATGGGCGATGTGCAGCTCGCCGCTCACTGGCGGCATGGTTGGCGCCGATGGGTCGGCCACAGCCGGCCCCGCCGGCAAGGCGGCGCCAAGCCGCTCGGCCAAGGCTTCCGCGTCGGCACGCGACAGGTCACCTACCAGCGTCAGCACGCTGCGCGCAGCGTGCCAGTGTTGCGCATAGAACGCGGCCAGATCATCCCGCGTGATCCGCTCCAGGCTCGCTGCGCTCACCACAGCACCGTAACCATGCGCCGGAAACAGGCGCGGATAGAACGCCCGCTCGGCAAGACCAGCAGGTTGCGCCAGACTCTCCTGCAGGGCCGACAGGGCGCGCTTGCGCTCACGCTCGAAAGCGGCTGCGGGAAACAGCGGCGTTTGCAGGATCTCGACCAGACCGTCAAGCGCGGCGGCGCGCGTGGCCGGCGCACTCAGGGTGCGCAGGTTGACACCACTGCGATCGATATCGCTGTGCACCCCATACACGGCTCCCAGATCAGCAAACAGACGCGCCAGTGCGTCCTCGTCATGCAAGGGCGTGCCGTCATTCAGGTTCTCTGCAACCAGTGCAGCCAGACCTTCGCGTCCCGCCGGATCGCTCGCCGTGCCCGCATGCACGTCCAGCTGCACATCGAGCATGGGCAGGGTGTGCTCTGCCACAAACAGCACATGCATACCCTGCGTGGTGGTCCATTGCTGGATCGGAAGCGCCGCCCAGGCCGATGCGCCGTGCATGAGTGCGCCCAGCAGCAGCAGGCGCATCAGTCGGGTCAGGGGGTCAACGGGCTTGCTGGCGCGTGTCATTGGCAGTGGCAAAGCCGGCGATTCATTGCGCATGCTGTTCTCCTGCGGGCGCACCCGGAGTGGCATCCGCACCTGCACCTGCACCTGCAACCGGCAGGGGTTGCGGATCAAGCACGGCCAGGTTGAGGTGTTCTGGCACCAGATAGCGTTGCGCCACCGCCTGCACCTGCGCGGCGGTGATCTGTTGCAGGCGCTCGGGTACCCGGTTCACGGCCCGCCATGGCAGGCCAAGCGTGTCGAAGGTGCCGATCTGCATCGCCTGCAAAAAAGTGGAGTCGTGGCCATAAATTTGCTCGGAAATCACCTGCGCCTGGACCCGCCGCAATTCGTCGGCGCTCACCCCATCCTTCTGCACGCGCTGGATCTCGGCCAGAAGGGCCTGCTCAAGCTGTTCCACGGTATGCCCCTCCGACGGTGTGCCCTCCACGCTGAACATGCCCGGGCCACGCCGCAAATCCTCGTAGCCGGCATCTGCCGCCACCGCCACCTGGCTGGTGCGGACCAGTGCCTGGCTGAAGCGGCTGGTGTCGCCCCCCGCCAGCACGCCAGCCAACAATTCCAGCGCATAGGGCTCCCAATCTTCCTCGATGTGACGCAAGGCAGGTGCAGGCCACGCCATCAGCAGGTAGGGCTGGCCGGCCGGAGCGCGCACCACGATCCGGCGGGCGCCCAGTTGCGCCTGCTCTACCTGCGGCCGGCGCTCCGGCAGGGCATGCGCCTTGAGGGGACCAAACCAGCGCCGGGCCAGTGCAAACACGGCGGCAGGCTGGACGTCGCCCGCCACGACCAGGATGGCATTGTTCGGGGCGTACCAGGTGCGGTACCAGCGCCGGGCATCATTGGCGGTCATGTGTTCCAGGTCATCCGGCCAGCCGATGATCGGACGGCGGTACGGATTGCTGAGCAGGGCATTGGCCATCAGCTGTTCGTACACCAGCGCTTTCGGTTCATCATCGGTGCGCAGGTGGCGCTCTTCCATCACCACCTTGATCTCGGAGGCAAAGTCGCTGTCGCGAAAACTCAGGTTGACCATGCGATCCGCTTCCATGCGCAGGGCAAGATCAAGCTGGTCACGGTGAATCTGTTCAAAGTAGGCAGTGTGGTCCTGCCCGGTAAAGGCATTGTCGCGCCCACCGACGCGCGCGATGATTTTGGAAAACTGGCCCGCCGGCACCCGCGGGGTGCCCTTGAACATCATGTGCTCGAGCACGTGCGCCAGACCGGAGGTGCCATCGCTTTCGTCGATGCTGCCTACCCGGTACCAGACCTGCACCACGGCAGTGGGAGCGCGATGGTCGGGGTGCACCACCACGCGCAGGCCATTGGCCAGGGTGAGTTCGGCATCCGGATCGGCCGGGGCGGAAGTGGCGGCGGAACCAGCGCGGACACCGGCTGCCGCCGGGTCCTTTGGCGGTGTGCCGTCAGCGCCATGGGCGACGCCGAAGAGCAGACTGCCAGCCACCATGCACAGCACGGCAGGCAACGCGCGGGCCCAGGCCGGCAGCACAGCCGAAGACGGGAAAACGGAGGTTCGGGTCATTGGTGTCAAAACGCGGACTCTGGTGAAGGCTACGGTAGAATACGGATTCTGACCGTGATCGCACAGCGGCCAGCTTTTTCTCCTGCAAGTTGACGTTCTCCCGCCATGTTTAGTTTCTTCCGGTCGCGCAAGTCCTCCGCACCGCCAGCAGATGTTGCGCCTTCCTCGGCCACCACGCAGCCCGCAGGTGCCGCTGCACCGGCCATCGACCGCGCAGCACCGGCCAGCGACGGTGGCGGCTGGCTGCAGCGCCTGCGCAGCGGTCTTGCACGCACCCGCGAGCGGCTCGGCGCAAATCTGGGCAGCCTGTTCCATCTCGGCGCCAAGGTGGACGAGGCATGGTTCGAACAACTGGAAGAGGCGCTGCTCATGGCCGATGTCGGTGTCACCGCCACGCGTCGCCTGCTGCAGGGCCTGCGCGAGACGGCGCGCCGTGAGCAGATCAACGATGGTGCGGCCCTGCGTTCCTTGCTTTCCAGCCAACTGGCCGACCTGCTCCGTCCACTGGAGCGCACCATCGTCCTGCAGGACGCGCCACCCACCGTGGTGCTGTTCGTCGGGGTCAATGGCGCTGGCAAGACCACCAGCATTGGCAAGCTGGCCCAACATCTGCTCAACGACGGCCAGCAAGTGATGCTGGCTGCCGGCGACACCTTCCGCGCCGCCGCTGTCGAACAATTGCGCGCCTGGGGCGAGCGTAACCAGGTGCCGGTGATCAGCCAGGCGCAGGGTGACTCTGCTGCCGTGATCTTTGATGCGATCAATTCGGCGCGTGCCCGTGGCACCAGCGTGCTGCTGGCCGACACGGCCGGTCGCCTGCCTACCCAGCTCCACCTGATGGAAGAGTTGCGCAAGGTGCAACGGGTGGCAGGCAAGGCGCTGGGCGGCGCCCCGCATGAAGTGCTGCTGGTGCTGGATGCCAACACGGGACAGAACGCGCTGGCGCAGGTGCGCGCCTTTGATGATGCGCTTGGCCTGACCGGCCTGATCGTGACCAAACTGGACGGCACGGCCAAGGGTGGCATCCTGGCAGCGATTGCGGCCGAACGCCCAATCCCGGTCGTGTTCATCGGCGTGGGCGAAAGTCTGGCCGACCTGCGCCCCTTCGTGGCGCAGGAATACGCCGAGGCACTGCTGGCATGATCGAAATCGCGGGGGTGACCCGCCGCTATCCCGACGGCCGCGAAGCCCTCCGCGGCATTGACCTGCACGTGGAAGCTGGCGAGATGCTGTTTCTGGGTGGCCCGTCCGGCGCCGGCAAGAGCACCCTGCTGCGCGTGATCGCCGGGATCGACCGTCCCACCCGGGGTCGGGTCAGCCTGAACGGTCAGGAACTCACCCGCCTCGGTGCGTCTGCGCGCGAAGCCCTGCGCCGCAATATCGGTCTGGTGTTTCAGGACCATCGGCTGCTCAACGACCGCTCGGTGCGCGAGAACGCGGCGCTGCCGTTGCGTATCCAGGGATTGTCGGCCGCCGATGTGGAACGTCGGGTAGGCGCTGCGCTGGAACGGGTCGGGCTGGCAGCACGCGCTGCCGACTCGCCCCTTGCGCTGTCGGGTGGCGAGCGGCAGCGGCTGTGCATAGCGCGCGCGCTGGTTGGACGCCCGGCGCTGATTGTGGCTGACGAGCCGACCGGCAGTCTGGATCAGGAATACAGTCAGGCGATCCTCGCGCTGTTCCGCTCCTTCAATCTGGCAGGCGTGACGCTGATCATCGCCACCCATGACGAACGCCTTGTGCAGCAACTGGAGGGGCGACTGGTGCACATGGACCAGGGCCGCATCCTGAGTGACGGCAGGGTGGCGCGATGATGGGCAGCCTCCAGCAGCAAGGCTATGCCCTGCGTCAGGCACTGGTTCGACTGGCGCGAGCGCCGGTCGCCCATCTGTTCACCGTGCTGGTGATCAGCCTGTCGTTGGCGGTCCCGCTCGTGCTGTACCGATTGGTGAGCGACCTCGGTGCGCTGGCAAGGGCGCAGGCGGGTCCGCCCCAGCTCACCGTGTTCCTGCGCATGGACGCCAGCGAGGCCTTGATCACCAGCACACGGACGGCGCTCCAGGCACGGCCCGACCTTGAGGCGGTCCGTTATGTCTCGCCGGACGCCGCTTTGCAGGACATCCGGCGCAGCACGCGCATGGAGGACGTGCTGGCCGGACTGGACGGCAACCCGTTGCCCGGCGCATTTGTTGTGCGACCGCGCCAGGGGGAACCGGAAGGCTTGGTGACGCTGCAGAAGGCCCTGCGCGCCCTGCCCGGCGTTGACCTGGTGCAATTCGACGCCGAATGGGCACGTCGGCTTTACGCCCTGGGCCAATTGAGCGAGCGCGGGGTGCTGATGCTGGGGGGTGTGCTGGTGGCGGGCTTGCTCAGCGTGGTGGTCAACACGCTGCGTCTGCAGATCCTGGCCGCACGCGAAGAGATCGAAGTCTGCAAGCTGATGGGGGCGAGCAATGCCTTTGTTCGGCGCCCGTTTGTCTATTTTGGGGTGCTGCAAGTGTTACTTGGCAGCCTGCTCGCCATGGGCTTGGCCGAACTGGCGCGTTGGTCGATCAATCAGGCCAGCACCGACTGGCTGGCGCCTTTGGGTGTACACCTTCAACTGCAGGCACCCGATGCACTTGAATGGGCCAGCCTGCTGGGGTGGGCGGTGATGATGGGTTGGCTGGCTTCTGCAGCCACGGTGGCCGCATTCCTGCGTCAGTTACGTTCCACCTGAGGGTTTGTCTTACGAGGCGCGCGGTTCCCGGTGGGTGCGGTATTGATCACCGTTTCGGGTCGAACAAGGGAACCGGTCGCAATACTGGCACTCTCATTCTTCGAGTGCTAATATTTTGCGGATCGTCGCGGTCACTCGCCACGGATCCAGCAGGAGGTCGCAATGTCCGACGTGTTTTTACCTGTTCCGGCGCTTGCCGGAGCCAGCAGCCTTGAAAGCTATATTCAGGCCGTCAATCGCCTGCCCATGCTCAGTCAGGAAGAAGAGACTGCTTTGGGAGAGCGCCTGCGCGAGCACAACGACGTGGAGGCCGCCCGCCGCATGGTGCTCTCGCATTTGCGCCTGGTCGTCTCGATTTCGCGTCAGTACATGGGTTACGGACTGCCGCAGGCTGACCTGATCCAGGAAGGCAATATTGGCCTGATGAAGGCCGTGCGGCGCTTCGATCCGCACCGTGGCGTGCGGCTGGTGTCGTTTGCGGTGCACTGGATCCGCGCCGAGATCAATGAATACGTGGTGCGCAACTGGCGGATGGTGAAGATTGCCACCACCAAGGCGCAGCGCAAGCTGTTCTTCAACCTGCGCAGCATGAAGCCCGGTTTTGGCAGCCTCAACGAGGGCGAGACGCGCGAAGTCGCCAAGGCGCTGGGCGTCAAGCCCGAGGAAGTCCGCGAGATGGAAGTGCGGCTGACCGGGGGCGACGTGTCGCTTGAAGGTGGTCAGGATGAAGACGAGTCGGCGGTCAGTCCGCTGGCCTACCTTGAAGACGAAGGTGCCGAGCCCTCGGCAATTCTGGCGGCCGAGCAGGGCAGTCGGCTGGAAAGCGAAGGACTGCGTGATGCTTTGGCGCAGCTCGATGCCCGCTCACGACGGATCGTCGAAGCGCGTTGGTTGCGCGAAGGCGACAGCGCCACGCTGCAGTCCCTGGCAGATGAATTCAAGGTGTCTGCCGAACGGATCCGGCAGATCGAACAGAAGGCCATGAGCACCTTGCGCAAGGTGTTGGCCGAGCATGCCACCGCCTGAACCTCCTGACTGCACGGGCGGGTGCAGGGGGGTTATGTTCGGAGCTTGATCGGCTTATTCGACCAGCAACCGTTTAAGGTCGGATGCCATTCCGGCTGGTGTGGCCTCAGGCCCATAAAGCAGTCGCGGCGCGCCGGTGCGGTCCAGCAAATACACGAAGCCGGCATGCTCAAAACTGGCTGCACTGCCTTCCTTGCGCTTGGAATACACCCGGAAGTCTTTGGCAGCCGCGGCCAGTGCCGTCTGCGTACCGGTCAGCCCGATGAAGTCCGGCCCGAACCCCGCCAGGTAAGACTTGAGCACCGCAGGGGTATCGGTATCTGCATCCACCGTGACGAACAAAGCGCGCACCTGATCGCGCTGTGGTCCCAGCAGGGTGAGCGCGCTTTTCAGGTGTCCGAGAGTCTCCGGACAGATATCCGGACACTGCGTGAAACCAAAATAAAACAGCTGCAACTTGCCGCGAAAATCGGCCGGAGTACGCGGCTGGCCATTCTGGTCGATCAGCGCCCATTGCTGTCCGTACCCGGCCCCCTTGATATCCACGCCGAAGTACGGCGTGGATTCAGGCTGACACGCACTCAACAGCAGCGCAGCCGTCACGGCCAACAGTGGACCCCTCGGCAAGGCGCGCGCCAGCGCAGCCCACATCAGATCACCTGCGGAAAGTAGTGATCCACCAACATCACGGCAAACAGAAGGGCCAGGTACCAGATCGACCAGGTGAAGGTGCGCCGGGAAATCGCGTCGGTGTAATGCTTCCAGACCTGCCATGCGTACCACACAAAAATGCCCCCCAGGATCAAGGCGCCGATCGCATACAGACCACCCGACAGGCCGGATGCTACCGGCAACAGGCTGGCCGCCACCAGGATCAGTGTGTACAGGAACACGTGCAGACGGGTGTATTCGTCGCCATGGGTGACCGGCAACATCGGGATGCCGGCGCGCGCGTATTCTTTCTTGCGGTAAAGCGCCAGCGCCCAGAAATGTGGCGGGGTCCAGACAAAGATGATCAGGAACAGCAGCAGGGCATCGGCGGTGACTTCGCCGGTCACGGCAGCCCAGCCAAGCACCGGGGGCATGGCACCTGAGGCGCCGCCAATCACGATGTTCTGCGGGGTGGCGGGCTTGAGCAGGACGGTATAGATAATGGCGTAGCCGACAAAGGTGGCCAGGGTCAGCCACATGGTCAGTGCGTTCACCTGCGTGTAAAGCAATGCCATGCCCGTGCCACCCGTCAGCGAGGCCAGCGCCAGGACCTGGAATGAACTGATCGTGCCACGAGCGGTTCCGCGTGCGCGCGTCCGCGCCATCAGGGCATCAATCTGCTGTTCGACCAGACAATTGATCGCAGCGGCCGCTGCGGCGACCAGAAAGATGCCGATGGTGCCGCCAACCAGCACACGCGGCGCCACCATGCCTGGCACCGCCAGAAACATGCCAATCACTGCCGTGAAAACGATCAGCGCCACCACGCGTGGCTTGCACAGATGCAAAAATTGCAGCAGGACGCCCTCTTCAACGGGCAGAGCAGTAGATTCCATGGTCAGGCAGAGGCTTGATAGACAGTACGGGAGAGGGGGCGGGCGCCGGCGGGCGCCACGGGTCGGCACAGAGTGGCGGTGTTGGTGGCCACCAGCGCCAGCAACAGCAGTGCGGCGCCGCCATTATGCATTACCGCCAGAGGTAGCGGCAGTTGCCACACCACGATCGAGATGCCGATCGCCAGTTGTGCCGTCAGCGCCAGTAGCAGCAGCACGCCAAAGATGCGCAGGCCAGGCGCCCGCAGCAAGGTCAGGCCGAGCAGCAGCAGGGTGGTGCCAACCAACGCCGCACCGATCCGGTGGGTGAAATGGATGGCGGTCAACGCCGCGTTGCTGAGCAGGCCACCGTCTGCCGTATGCCCCAGTTCACGCAGGAGATGGAAGGCGTTGCCGTAATCGGTGTCGGGCGTCAGCGTGCCGTGGCAAAGCGGAAAATCCGGACAGGCCAGCGCAGCGTAATTGGTGCTGGTCCAGGCACCCAGGGCCACCTGCATCGCCAGCAACACCAGGCCAAGCAGGGCAAAGCGGCGCACCCCGGGCGACACGGCGGGGCCGTGTACGATGTCGGTCTGGCGCAAGGCCATCACGCTGAGCAAGGCAAAGGTGGTCAGGCCACCCAGCAGGTGCAGGCTCACGATCACCGGCTTGAGCAGCAAGGTCACCGTCCACATGCCAAGCATGCCCTGAAAGATCACCACCGCCACAAGGGCGCTAGGCAGTCCCGGGATGCGGCCCGGTGCACGCTGACGCCAGGCCAATGCGCTCAGCAGCAGGATCAGGAAGCCCAGGCTGGTAGCAAAATAGCGGTGCACCATCTCCAGCCAGGCCTTGCGCGGCTCCACCGGCTTGCCAGGAAAGGCAACTTCGGCGCTGGCCTTGTCGGCGGCGGCTTCTGGCACGCCCACGTGTCCGTAGCAGCCTGGCCAGTCCGGGCAACCCAGACCGGCGTCATTCAGGCGTACATAGGCACCCAGCAGCACGATGCCAAGGGCGAGTGCTGCGGCAAGTATCGAGAGGGTCTTGAACATCGCAAACTTCCTTTGATTCGCCGAACCGGTGTCATCCGGGCCGGAATTAACCGATCTGGGAGGCCTTCAGCAGGCGCTCCATGTCCTTCAGCACTTTTTTCAGGTCTGCATTGAGCGGATAGCGCAGCACCAGATTGCCGAGCGGGTCGACCACCCACAGGTGTGCATGCGCATCGCCCTGTTCGGGCGTAAAAGCGGTGGCAAGGGGCCCGCCCTGCAGGTGCAGGAAATGCGTGCCGGCGTAGTCGCGGGTGGTGCCCACGGCCACATGCGCCGAGTCTTCCAGCAACAGCACGCGCTCGACGCGGGTATCGTCATGTCCCAGTGCAGCCCGCACCTGACGCATGCCGTACAGCTTGGCCTGACAACCCTGCTCGCAGGATGACACGTCCTGCGCCACCAGCACCCATTTGCCCTTCAGGCTGTCCAGGGTGAATGGCTTGCCCTCTTCATCCTGCAAATTGGCGGCTGGCAGCGGCGCCACCTCAAGCAGGGTGCCATAGATGTGGCCGTTGGCCGGGTGGACCAGAAAATACCAGATATAGGACAGCACCACGGGAGAGGCAAATACCAGCAGCATCAACAGGATCTGCAGGCGCGCGGCGCGCTGCTTGCGCGGATCGGGTTGCGCCGACGTTGCGCTGGTCGGGGATGAAGTGCTCAAGATGGGCGTCCTGCCTTGCGAAAAAAATTGAAATACAGATAAAGGGCCACGGTGGTGGCGGCCAGGCTGAACCACTGAAACGCATAGCCGCGGTGCATGTCGATGCCGGCATCTGGCGTTTCAACCACGGCCAGCAGGCCCGGACTGGCCGGCTCCGCCAACAGCACCAGCGGCAGCACCTCCAGATGATGGACCTCGGCATAGCGCGTCAGTTGCAAGTTTTGCCAAACCGGACCGCTGACCACGTTTGACGACAACTCCATGTAGCGGGTCTGCGCCGGGGCAAGGTGACCAGTGACTGCCTGCGGACCGTCGGGCACAGGGACTTCGGGCGCCCTGGGATAGGTGGAACTGCGGGCCAGAAAACCGCGATTCACCAGCACGACTCGGTGCCCGAGTTGCAGCGGTGTCAGCACGTGATAGCCGGGTACGCCATCGTGGTCGCGATTGTCGATGTAGATCTGCCCGGACGGCAGATAGGTGCCACTGGCCTGGGCGGCCCTGAAACGCAGCGTGTCCGCTGCCGACGCCAGCATTGGCTGGTCGGCAAGCGTTACAGCGGGTGCCAGCCGGCGTTGTTCCAGCGCCGCCTGCAGCAAGGTTTTTTCTTGCGCCCGGTGCACTTGCCAGCGTCCAAGCAGCAAGGTGACCACCACCACCAACAGCGCAGCCAGGGTGGGAATCAGCCCCACCCGGCGCTGGACGGACCTGACGTCAGCAGTCATGCTCTACCTTCTGTCACTGGTTGGAAATTTGTCATGCGTGTGCTGGTGTTGCTTGCCTTGCTGATCATCGTCGGTAGCCTGGCCAGCGGGTTTTATTTCATGATCACCGACAAGGGCAAGACGGATCGCGCCGTTCGCGCGCTCACCGTGCGCGTGGCAATTTCGGTCACGCTGTTCCTGTTGTTGATGGCGGGCCAGTACTTCGGACTGCTGCCCGACCGTCACCTCTGAAAGTGGCAAACCCGGGCGCACCTTGCGGTGTTGCCCGGGCTGCTGGCACTGCGCTGCGCCCCTTGTTCCGGCGCAGCCACGTTCGACAGATCCGACCAGACGGCCGGATCCGTCCTTCTGGCTCAGAGCCAGTAAACAAACACGAACAAGCCCAGCCAGACCACGTCCACAAAGTGCCAGTACCAGGACACGGCTTCAAAGGCAAAGTGGTGTTCCGGAGTGAAATGCCCCTTCAGGCTGCGCGCCAGGATCACGATCAGCATCAGGGTGCCCAGCGAGACATGGAAACCATGAAAGCCGGTCAGCATGAAGAAGGTGGCACCGTACACGCCGGTGGCCAGGCTGAACGCGGCTTCGCCGTATTCGGTCATCTGGCAGAACAGAAAAATCAGCCCCAGCGCCACGGTGGCGGCCAGTCCCAGAACCAGCTGGGTACGGTCGTTCTTCTTGATGGCCCAGTGCGCCCAGGTGACGGTGACGCCCGATGTGAGCAGCAGCATGGTGTTGATGGCCGGCAGGCCCCAGGCCGACATGGGGTGGAATTCGGTGGCGTTATACGGCCCCATGCTGGGCCAGTCGGGCTTGAAACCCGGCCAGAGCAGCTGATTGTCAACGTCGCCCAGCAGCGGGACCGACATCTGACGCGCATAGAACAGGGCACCGAAGAACGCGGCAAAGAACATCACTTCCGAAAAAATGAACCAGCCCATCGACCAACGGAACGAGGCATCCACCTGGGCGTTGTACTTGCCCGACTCGCTTTCGCTGATCACATTGCCGAACCAGCCAAACAGCATGTACGTCAGCGTGGCGAAACCGGCCGCCAGCAGCACGTAAGCCTGAGTCTTGCCAAAGTGCAGCAGGCTGACAAAGCCGATGGCCAGCAGGAACAGCGCGGTCGAACCTACCACCGGCCACTTGGACGGCGCCGGGACGTAATACACGTCATGCGTGGAGCTGGAGCTCATTGTTTTCTCCCTGTTTTAAAAATGTTTATGCAGTATGCGGTTAGTCGCGGTCCTAAGTGCTTGCGACCTGATCATGCCTTGTGGGTGACATACATCACCAACCCCACCAGCGTGCCGATGAACAGCAGGGTGCAGATGATGCCCACCACGGCCACTTGGGCAAAGCTCAGCTTGGTGATGTCCGATTTGTAACCGGATTCGCTACGCACGCCAAGAAATGCCCAGAACACCGCAACAAAAGCCCGCCAGAGCTGAGCCAGAGCCATCAGCCCTTGCCTCCTGCTTCGGCGGTGATATCAAAAAACGTGTACGACAGTGAAATGCGGCTGATGTCCGTGGGCAGATCCGGCTCGACCACGAACACCACCTGCATGTCACGCGCTTCCCCTGGCGCAAAGGTTTGCTGATCAAAACAAAAACACTTCAACTTTTTGAAGTACGGCGCCGCAAGGCTTGGCGCGTAGCTTGGAACTGCCTGTGCGATCACCTTGCGGCCGGTATTGTTGACCACCCGGTAGCGCACGGTGGTAACCACCCCTGGGTGCACCTGCACGATGGGATTGAGGGCCTCAAAGGTCCAGCCCAGCCCATTACTGTTGGACGCCACAAACTCCACCGTGACATCACGGGTGGGATCGATGGAGCCACTGGCAGTCTGGGCCACCACCCGGCTTTGACTGATGCCGGTGGCCTCGCAGATCTGCCGGTAAAACGGCACCAGCGCCAGGCCAAAACACCCCATCACGCAAGCAATGATGATCAGCTTGCGGGCTAGCAGTGCGTTGCGGTCAGCGAGGCTTGCGTTCAAGGCGGTCTCAGAAAAACAGGTGGGTGACGGTGCCAAAAAAGAATGCCGCGGCCAGCGCTGCGCACAGGATGGCGGTCAAATACTTGTTGCCATGATGGCTGCGGCGCGCGACGGGATCGGGTTGGGACATGTGCGATGACGAGGGCGGCCAGCGTCTGTCCGACGCGTGCCGCCCTCTTTAGCCTCAGGAGATCAGTGGAAAGCCGGCGGGGTTTCGAAGGTGTGGTACGGGGCCGGCGACGGCACGGTCCACTCCAGACCTTCGGCGCCTTCCCATGCCTTGGCTTCGGCCTTCACGCCACCGCGGATGCACTTGATCACCACGTACAGGAACAGCAACTGGCTGAAACCCAACAGGAACGCACCGATCGACGAAATCTGGTTGAACTCGGTGAACTGCGGTGCATAGTCCGGAATACGGCGCGGCATGCCGGCCAGTCCCAGAAAATGCTGCGGGAAAAAGGTGATGTTGAACGAGATGGCGGTAAGCCAGAAGTGCACCTTGCCCAGCGTTTCGTCGTACATGTGGCCGGTCCACTTGGGCAGCCAATAGTAAGCACCGCCCATGATCGAGAAGATGGCGCCAGAGAACAGCACATAGTGAAAGTGCGCCACCACGTAGTACGTGTTGTGCAGGGTGATGTCGACCGGCGTCACGGCCAGCACCAGACCGCTGAAGCCGCCGATGGTGAACAGCGAAACGAAGCCGATGGCGAACAGCATCGGGGTTTCGAAGGTGATCGACCCCTTCCACAGCGTGGCAATCCAGTTGAACACTTTCACGCCAGTGGGCACGGCGATCAGCATGGTGGCGTACATGAAGAACAGGTTGCCGGCAGCCGGCATGCCCACCGTGAACATGTGATGGCCCCACACGATAAACGACAGCAGGGCGATCGAAGCCGTGGCGTATACCATCGAGGCGTAACCGAACAACGGCTTGCGGGCGAAGGTGGGGATGATGTGCGAGATGATGCCGAAAGCCGGCAGGATCATGATGTACACCTCCGGGTGGCCGAAGAACCAGAAGATGTGCATGAACATCGTCGGGTCACCACCACCGGCGGCGTTGAAGAAGTGGGTACCGAAGTGGCGATCGGTAAGCAGCATGGTGACGGCACCAGCCAGCACGGGCATCACGGCGATCAGCAGGTAGGCGGTGATCAGCCAGGTCCACACAAACATCGGCATACGCATCAGGGTCATGCCAGGCGCACGCATATTCAGGATGGTGGTGATGATGTTGATCGAACCCATGATCGAGGAGGCACCCATGATGTGCACCGCCAGGATGGTCATGTCGACCGAAATGCCGCCCTGGATCGACAGGGGCGGATAGAGCGTCCAGCCCGAACCGGCCGCACCGCCCGGGACCAGGAAGGAACCGACCAGCAGCGCTGCTGCCGGGGGCATCAGCCAGAAGCTCCAGTTGTTCATCCGGGCGAAGGCCATGTCGGAAGCCCCCACCATCAGCGGGATCTGCCAGTTGGCATAGCCCACGAAGGCCGGCATCACCGCGCCGAAAATCATCACCAGCGCATGGATGGTGGTGAGCTGATTGAACACGTCCGGATTGACGATCTGGATACCGGGCTGGAACAGCTCGGCACGGATCACCAGGGCCATGAAGCCGCCCACAAAGAACATGATCAGGCTGAACCACATGTACATCGAACCGATGTCCTTGTGGTTGGTGGTGGTGAAGTATCGGCCAATGCCTGCGGGGGCATGGTGGTGGTCATCGTGTGCGTGGGCGTGTGCGGCTTCCATCGCGATCTCCGTCAAGCTGAAACTGGTTTGGATACGGTGCTGCTACTGAGGGGAATACCGGTCAGGCCGGAACTCACCGAGCGGTGGTGTCCGCCATGCTGACCTTGTCAGCCGGCTGGGCAGCTTCCGCTTGCTTGGCTTTCTGCTCCTTGACCCAGGCGGCGTAGTCTTCGGGGCTCTTCGCCTCGACCACGATGGGCATGTAGCCGTGTTCCTTGCCGCAGATCTGGCTGCACTGGCCACGGTAGATGCCGGCTTCGTTCGCCTGGAACCAGGTGTCCTTGATGAAGCCGGGAATGCCGTACTGGTTCACGCCCAGTTGCGGCACATACCAGCCATGGATCACGTCGTTGGCCGTGATCAGCAGGCGGATCTTCTTGCCAACTGGCACCACCACGTTGTTGTCAGTCTCGAGCAGATAGTGCTCGTTGGTGATCTTGCCATGCTCTTCCGGCGAGCCGATCTGGTCGCGCGGGGTCGACAGGGTGGCATACAGCTTGACGCCGTCATTCAGGTAGTCGTACTGCCACTTCCACTGGTAAGCGGTGACCTTGATGGTCATATCCGGGTTGCTGGCGTCTTTCATGGCCAGCACGGTGCGCGTGGCCGGGAAAGCGATCACGGCCAGGATCACAAAGGGGATCAGCGTCCAGATCACTTCAACCAGATGGTTTTCGTGGAAGTTGGCGGCCACAGCGCCTTTCGACTTGCGGTGGGCGAACAGCGAATAAAACATCACGCCGAACACCACCACGAAGATGGCCAGGCAGACCCACAGGATTTCCATGTGCAGGCCATAAATCTGCATGGAAATCGGCGTCTTCGGCGCAGGAATGTTGACGTCGTAGCCGGCCAGTGCCAGCGCCGGCAGGCTGGCGGCAATCGCCCCTGCGATCACGCGAAGTTTCTTCATGGTTAAGTGCCCTGTGTCGCTCTGAAAGTTATTTTTCAACCCGCAACAAAGCCCGCAGTTCTTCTGCCAGTCGGGCTTTGTCCTCGTCCATCATCATCCGTCCGATCACCGCCTCGCGGCCATGCGATCTGACGCGTAATTCCACCCGGCTCCGCCGGGTACTGCAAACCACGGTGCACCAGTGGCGGTTCCACGAACGCTGCCAAAGGCGCGACCGAATGCGCAGTTCATGCTGCAACTCCGAGCCGTCTATCACGATGCGCTCATAGTCGAGATCGTGACCCGACAGCCAGCGAAATGCCCACCACAAGCCCAGCCACTCCAGACCAGCAAACGGCAGCACCGGCCACGCTCCGTAAAGCAGCGTGATGGCCAGCCCCACACCTACCGTGGTGCCGCCGACGATCAGCAAGGCCAGACGCTGACCCAAACGACTCAACGAGCGGTTGCGCAGTACTTCATGCACGAATTCAGGCTGACGCGGCATGGTGCCGACGTCCTGGTCCAACGCTTTGCCTGCGAGGTCAACCGAACGCTGTTCCATATCCTCAGCCTTCAGAAGATAACATGTCGGTTTCAGGCGCCGCAAGGCTTGCGGGGTCAACCGGGCCAGATTCTGCCGGGACGCGATAACTCTCGTTGGCCCAGTGTCCCAGGTCGATCAGGCGGCAGCGTTCGGAACAAAACGGCCGCCATTGATTCTCCGGCGCATACAGGGCCGGCCGGGCGCACTGCGGGCAACTGACGGTTCGGGCAGCGCGGCGCGTCATGGCGTCAGAGATTGCAGTAAGCGATCAGGAAGGGCACATCCTGCGCATGCAGGCAGGGGCGCAATCCTGGGCTGTTGCTGATGAAGCGGATGTTCAGCGCGTACTTGTTGGCGCTGATTTCCGGCACGCAGTCCAGACCGTCAGGCAGCTGCAGCCGCAGCATCTGCGCCGGGCGCAGGATCGGCATCTGCTGGAAGGTGCCACGCCGCGCAAGCTGCTGGGTGTCCTCACCGCTTTCGCGCAGGAAGCGCAGCACGGTGCGCAGTGCGCGGTGCAGCGGCTGCAGGGGCTCTAGCCATGCCTGCAGCTGTCCTTGCCGCACGTAGGACGGCTGGTGCAGCCAATGATGGTAGCCGGGCAGATCGAACTCGCACGCGCCACCGGGAATGTTGAAGCGGCTGCGGATCGCCATCAGCCACTCGTTGTCGCGCAGGTGCTGGCCAAACTTGCCCTGGGTGGCGTGCAGCGCACTGGCCGCGCCACTGACTTCGGCCACGGCTTCATCCAGACGATCACCCGACACCCCCGGGTTGCCGCGCAGGGACTCAAGCAACACCCGCTGCCGCTCAAGTTCCTGCAGCAGATCGCTCTTCATGTCGGCACGCGAGCCGGCGTCCAGAATCTCGAACAGCCGCGAGAACGCCACCTCGTGGTCCCGCGCCGTTTCCCGACGCATGAACAGCAGTACGCGCTCGTACATGTCCTCCAGACGCAACAGGGTGCGCACTCGCTCGTTGAGCGGATACTCGTAGGTGATCATGCGCGGTGTGGCCGCAGCCGGCGCGGGATCGCGCTGATGCGCAGCATTCACGGTGCCTGTGCCTGCGCCGGTACCGGGCATGAGCGCGGCACCAGGACCGGCGCTGGCATGCTCTGCGCCTGCAAACACCTTGCCTGGCGACCCGACAGGACGGCTCGCGGCCTGCCCGATGGCAGAAGACGGCACGACCGGCCCGCCCGGAGGCAAACCGAGGTCCAGCGACAGGCTCACCGGGGCCGCTGCGCGCGCCGACACCGCGGCACCGAGGGCACCGGGCACCGCGCCGGTAGGCGAGCGTCCTAACATGGTCATTCCTGCGAGCCTCCGTCGGGGTCTGCATGCAACAGATGGGCCGAATCATGCACCCACTGAGCGGCGAAGACCAGATAGCGTTCGTGCAGACCCTGGACCGCTCCGCGCAAATCAAGCATTTCGGACGAATTTTCGATCACATCATCCGCGACTGCAAGCCGTTCGGCACGCGAAGCTTGCGCCGCCATAATGGCATCGACCTGGGCCTCGGTCACGCCGGGGCGGCGCAGTGCCCGGATGCGCTGCACCCCCTCCGTGCAATCGATCGCCAGTACGCGCTGCACCCGTCGCGCCCAGGCACCCGACTCGACAAACAGCGGCACGGCAAGCACCGCATAAGGCTGTGACACCCGCTGCAGCGCATCGGTGGCGGCGGCCCGGATCATGGGGTGAAGGATACCCTCCAGCGCCATGCGCGCTGCCGGATCGGCAAACACAAGGGCACGCATCGCGGCACGATCCAGCGCACCTTCGGCGGTCAACAGGTGGGGGCCAAAGCGCCCGGTCAACGCCGGTAGCGCCGCGCCGCCCGGCGCGGTGAGTTGATGGGCCAGCACGTCGGTGTCGATCACCGCTGCCCCGGCCGCCTCGAACAGTGCGGCGGCCGTACTCTTGCCGGAAGCAATGCCGCCGATCAGGGCAACCGTCCACGGCTGCGCGCCAGTGGTCACCACCAGGGCCCGGGATGAAACAGGCCGAGCAGTCCTCCGTAAGCCAGGAAAGGACCGAAGGGGATAGGCGCGCGCCGGTCATGGCCGGCACAGAGCATGGCGATACCGCCGCACAGGGCGCCGAGCAGCGAAGCCAGCAGAATGATGTTGGGTAGTGCCGCCCAGCCAAGCCATGCCCCGAGCGCGGCCAGCAGCTTGAAATCACCGGCTCCCATGCCGTCCTTGCCGGTGACCAGACGGAAGACCGTGGTGACGGTCCAGAGCAGGCCATAGCCCGCCACAGCACCACAGACCGCATCTGGCAGTCCGACGAAACCACCCAGCACATTCACCAGCAGTCCGGCCCACACCAGCGGCAGCGTCAGGTCGTCCGGCAGATACAGGGTATCCAGGTCGATGAACGTGAGCGCCACCAGGGTCCAGACCAATCCGAGGCCTGCGGCAGTCTGCAGGGTGGGGCCATACGTGGCGGCCACCGCACCGGCCAACACAGCGCTGAGCAGTTCCACGAAGGGATAGCGCGGCGAAATCGGGTGAGCACAACCCGCACAGCGCCCCCGCAACAACACATAACTCAGCAGGGGGACGTTCTGCCAGGCGCGGATCGGCGCCCGGCATTGCGGGCAATGCGAGGCTGGCTGCGACAGGCTGTAGTTAAGGCCAACCCGGGCGGCGGCGCTGTCCGGTGCCAGTTGCGCCACCAGCTGCAGATCGAGCTCAGGGGTGCGCAGGCGCTCCGTGAGCAAGGCGGGGGCCTGCTCGTGCAACCAGTTCAGGCAGTCCATCGTCCAGTCGCGCGCCATCATGGCCGGCATGCGCCCGATCACCACGTTCAGGAAGCTGCCCACCAGCAACCCGAGCACTGCGCAGCTCCACACCAGCCCGAGCGGCTGCCACAAGACGGCCAACACTCAGACCACCGACCCCATTTTGAAGATTGGCATGTACATCGCCACCACGAGGCCGCCGATCAGACCGCCCAGGATCACCATGATGGCCGGTTCGATCAGGCTGGAGATGGCGCTCACGGCATCATCCACCTCGGCTTCGTAAAAATCGGCCACCTTGGTCAGCATGGCATCGAGCGAGCCGGACTCCTCGCCAATCGACGCCATCTGCAGCAGCATGTTGGGGAACACCCCGGTAGCCTGCATGGCCACGGTAAGCGAACTGCCTGTGCTGACGTCGGCTTGAATGCGTTTGGTGGCCTGATAGAACACATTGTTGCCAGCCGCACCCGCCACCGAATCGAGAGCTTCAACCATGGGCACACCGGCCGCAAACATGGTGCTCAGCGTGCGCGCCCAACGCGCCGTGGACGCCTTGTGAAGCAGAGGACCAAAAATGGGCAGGCGCAGCATGCCCCGGTCCATCACCATCTGCATGGCCTCCGAGCGTTTCCAGGCAGTCATAAAAGCGTAACCGCCAATCGTCAGCGCCCCCAGCATCAACCACCAGTAGTGCACGAAGAAATCGGACAGCGCGATCACCACCAGGGTGGGAAAGGGCAGGTCGGCGCCAAAGCTGGAGAACAGCTCCTTGAATTGCGGGACCACGAAAATCATGATCACGGCGGTGATCAGCACGGCCACCGCGATCACCGCGGTGGGATAAAACAGGGCCGAGCGGATCTTGCTCTTCAGCGCCAGCAGTTTTTCCTTGTAGGTGGCCAGCCGGTCGAGCAGGGTATCCAGGATGCCAGCGGCTTCGCCGGCACCGACCAGGTTGCAGTACAACTGGTCGAAGTACTGGGGACGACGCGAGAAGGCGGTTTGCAGGCTGCTGCCGGTTTCAACATCGGTCCGCACGTCGGTAAGCAGGCGGCTGACCGCCGGGTTGCTGCTGCCCTTGGCAACGATCTCGAAACTCTGCAGGAGCGGAACCCCGGCACGCAGCATGGTGGCCAGTTGGCGGGTAAACAGGGAGATGTCTTTTTCGCTGACCTTGCCCAGCGCACGGCGGCTTTGCCGACGCACCCGCTTGACCTGGATCCCCTGGCGACGCAAGGTGGCCGTGACCACCGCATCGCCGGAGGCACGCATTTCGCCCTTCAGCAGGCGACCATTGCGGTCTTTGCCTTCCCAGTAAAAGTTGTACTGCTGGACGTCGGAAGACGTCGGCTTGACGGGCGCCTTACGGGCGGGGGCTGCAACGGCCATGATGATCCTTGTGGAGGCGGGCACGCCGGCCCTGCCGGACGGACTCCGCCCGCCTGAACGGAAGGGGTACAGGCTGCATCATGCACCCGCGCCCGCCTTCAGTAAATATTTCCCACGTCGGCATGGAGAAGTTTTTATGCGCTGGATCAGCACCTTCCACCCGCTGGCGCAGGCTTTTCCGCAAGCCGGAACGACCGCCCCGGATCAGGAGAGCTGACTGAGGCCGATCCGCACCATGCGGATCATGCGGTCTTGCGTCTGTACGATCTCGATCGGATAACCGTCGATTTTCACGCTGGTACCCGGCTCGGGGATGTCCTCGAGGTATTCCAGGATGCGTCCATTGATGGTCTTCGGACCGTCGATCCGGAAGCGCAGGTTGAGTTTGCGGTTGAGTTCGCGCAGGCTGCACCCCCCCTCCACCAGCACCACGTCGGAACTCTCGTGGTGGATGTGGCGTGCGTTGGTCAGCGGCCGGCCAGAAAACTCCCCCACGATTTCCTCGAGGATGTCGTCCACCGTGACCAGTCCCTGCAACTCGCCATACTCGTCCACCACCAGCCCCACCCGGCGGTGGCTTTCCTGAAAGTTCTGCAGTTGCGAGAGCAGCGGCGTGCCAGCCGGAATGAAATAGGGCGGGCGCATGATTTCGCGCAACAATTCCACGGTGAGTTCGGTACCGTGCGACTGGTGCAGTACCTTGCGCACATGCAGCACCCCGACAATCTCGTCAAGCTGGCGCGAGTACACCGGTTGCATGGTGTGATGCGAGGTACCAAGTCGCGCACGGATCTCGTCGATCGGATCCTCGATGTCGATCGCCTCGATCTGGTGCCGCGGGGTCATCACATCGTCGACCGTGATGTCCTCCAGTCCGAACAGGTTGAGCAGGATGGTCTGGTGTTTGGCCGGAATGTAATGCGCCCCCTCCAGCACGAGGGTGCGCAATTCCTCCATGCTGAGCGGCTGGCCCTCCCCGTGATTGGTCGGCTTGAGACGACTGATCCAGAGCAGGGTCTGCACGAACAGATTGACGAACCAGACCACCGGATAAAACAGGCGCAGCATGGGGGCCAGCACATAACTCACCGCCAGCACGATCGGCTCCGGATAGGCAGCGCCAATCACCTTGGGCGTCACCTCGCTGAACACCAAAATGGCCAGCGTGACCAGGATGGTGGCTACGGTAAGTGCAAACTCGCCCTCGCCCACCAGACGCACGGTGATCACCGAGGCCAGCGTGGCAGCAGCCGCGTTGATGAAGGCATTACCAAGCAGCAACACGCCGAGCAGGCGGTCCGTACGGCTAAGCAAGGCTTCGGCAAGTCGGGCACCACGATGGCCCTTGCTGACCAGGTGGCGCAGGCGGTACCGGTTGACCGCCATCATGCTGGTCTCGGCCATCGAGAAGAAGCCGGACAACACCAGCAGCACGGCAAGGATCAGGAACAGGCCGCGGGTGGAAAGACTGTCCACGACGGCTAGATGCGGTGCAGGATGATTTCGAGCACCATCTTTTGCCCGACGTAGGCCAGCGCCAGCACCACGAATCCCACCATGGTCCAGCGTGCCGCGCGGCGACCGCGCCATCCATAACCCCAGCGACCGATCAGCAGGCCACCGAAGATCGCCCAGGACACCACGCCAAGCAGAGTCTTGTGGCTGAGGGTGAACGGACGCCCGAACAGCTCTTCCGAAAACAGGATGCCACTGGCCAGCGTGGTGGTGAGCAGCACGAAACCGGACAGCACCAGCTGAAATAGCAGGGTATCCATGGCCACCAGCGAAGGCAGATGCCCCAGCCGTCCACCAACTTCACCCGCATGCAGGCGGCGCTCCTGAATCGCCATCAGCGCGGCATGCAGGGCGGCGATGATGAACAGGCTGTAAGCCATCAGGGACGCCAGGATATGCAGGTCGAACGCCAGGCCACGACTGAAGCTGACTTCCTTGGCCGAATGAAACGCCAGTGGTGCCAGCGAGGCCAGTGCCGCGATGCACAGGATGGCCGGCCGCAGGATACCAAGCGAGGTATGGCGACTGCTGAACCAGTAGATCAGCACAGTAAATGCGCCGATCAGCGAGATGGCGTGACCGACCGACAGGTCGAGCCGGCCATCGCGGATCAGGGTGTGCTGCAGCAACAGAACATGGGAGATCCACGCCAGCGGCAGCAGCTGATGCACCTGCCGCTCGGCCAGCGACTCGCTGCCGGGGCCGTCATCGCTGCGGCCGCTGCCGAACTGCAATTGCAGGTCGCGCAGGCCAAGCAGGCCGTACAACACGGCGGTGATAAGATAGAGCAGCCAATCAATCATGGATGGGACCGTCGGCACGCGGCGTGCGCAACACAGGTCGTGGACCGGAATTCGGCCAGTTTACCCGAAGCCCAAGGGATGCGTGCTGTCTGGTCGGCGGCGGTTGTCGCCCGATACAACCCCACGCTCCGATCCATGACCGGAAGGCTGGTCTCCACCTCTCGCTGCAAGGTCGTCATGCTCGAAAACCTCACCCAACGTTTGTCCACCGTGGTGCGCACCCTGCGCGGCCAGGCCCGCCTGACCGAAGCCAACATTGCCGATGCCCTGCGCGAAGTGCGCATCGCCCTGCTGGAGGCCGATGTTGCCCTGCCGGTGGTGAAGGACTTCATACAGGCGGTGCGCGAACAGGCCGTGGGCATGGAGGTGCATCAAAGCCTCAACCCTGGCCAGGCACTGATCAGCCTGGTGCACAAGGAACTCACCAAGCTGATGGGCGACCAGGCCGTAGGGCTGAATCTGGCCACCACGCCACCGGCGGTGATCCTGATGGCGGGCCTGCAGGGCTCCGGCAAGACCACCACCAGCGGCAAGCTGGCGCGCCTGCTCAAGGAAGGCAAAAAGAAAGTGCTGCTG
Source organism: uncultured Ferrovum sp. (assembly GCA_903893215.1). Classification (GTDB taxonomy): domain Bacteria; phylum Pseudomonadota; class Gammaproteobacteria; order Burkholderiales; family Ferrovaceae; genus CAIVHB01. The sequence continues at coordinate 129,193 of CAITLJ010000021.1, forward strand.
GTCAGCGCCGACGTCTATCGCCCGGCGGCCATCGAGCAGCTGCGTGTGCTGGGCGAGCAGTTGGGGGTGGACGTGTTCCCTTCCAGCGCCGACCAGCAGCCGGTAGCGATTGCCACCGCCGCGCGCGCCTATGCGCTCACCCACTTCCACGACGTGCTGATCGTGGATACCGCCGGCCGGCTGGCCATCGACGAAGCGATGATGGCCGAAATCCAGGCGGTACATGCCGCCGTGAACCCGATCGAAACCCTGTTTGTGGTCGATGCCATGCAGGGACAGGACGCGGTGAATGTGGCGCGCGCCTTCAATCAGGCACTGCCGCTGACTGGCGTGGTGCTGACCAAGCTGGATGGCGATGCGCGCGGTGGCGCGGCACTGTCGGTGCGCCAGATCACCGGCCGGCCGATCAAGTTTGTGGGCGTGGGCGAGAAGGTCGATGGCCTTGAGCCTTTCCATCCGGAACGCATGGCCTCGCGCGTGCTCGGCATGGGCGACGTGCTCTCGCTGATCGAGCAGGCACAAAAAGGCGTTGATGTGGCCGAGGCCGAAAAGCTGGCCAAGAAGATCAAGGCCGGCAAGGACTTCGACCTGGAAGACTTCAAGAGCCAGTTGCAGCAGATGAAGAAGATGGGCGGCATCGGTTCGCTGATGGAGAAGCTGCCCGGCCAGCTGGCAGGGGCGATGCCAGCCGGACAGGACCACGAAAAATCGCTGGCCCGGGTAGAAGGCATCATCAATGCGATGACCGTGCAGGAGCGCCGTTTTCCGGCCCTCCTGAAAGCCTCGCGCAAACGGCGGATCGCGGCGGGTTCGGGCGTGCAGGTGCAAGAGGTCAACCGCCTGCTCAACCAGTTTGAACAGATGCAGAAAATGATGAAGATGATGAGCAAGGGCGGTGGCCTAGCCAAGATGATGCGTGGCATGAAGGGCATGATGCCGGGCATGGGGGGCTGAGCATGAACACCACCTCCAGCTACAAATATTACGACCTGGTGATGGCGGCGTTCGTCACGCTGCTGATCTGTTCCAACGTGATCGGTGCAGCCAAGCTGGTCACACTGCCCTTCGGTTCACTTGGCAACTTCACGTTCGGCGCCGGGGTGCTGTTCTTCCCGATCTCCTACATCTTCGGCGATGTGCTCACCGAAGTGTATGGCTATGCGCGGGCGCGCAAAGTGGTGTGGGCCGGTTTTGCCGCGCTGATCTTTGCCAGCTTCATGAGCTGGGTGGTGGTGGCGCTGCCGCCGGCCAGCGGCTGGAATAACCAGCCGGCTTACGAAACCGTGTTTGGCGCCACCCCGCGCATCGTGCTGGCCTCGCTGCTGGCCTTCTGGGCCGGCGAGTTCATGAACTCGCTGGTGCTCGCCAAGATGAAAGTCTGGAGCCAGGGACGCAACCTGCTGTCGCGCTTCGTGGGATCCACCGTGGTGGGCGAAGCCGTCGATTCATTGCTGTTTTACCCGATCGCGTTCTGGGGTATCTGGCCGGATGCGCTGGTGATCCAGGTGATGATCACCAATTACCTGCTCAAGAGCGGCTGGGAACTGGTCATCTTTCCCGTCACCAAGCGCATCGTGTTGTGGCTGAAGCGCGTGGAGCAGGAAGACTTTTACGACACCGACACCAACTTCAATCCATTCATCCTGAACGAAGAGTGATCAGGGCGGGGCAGGTGCGCTCAGTGCGCGCCTGCTGACGCCGGCGCGACATCGGGGCGCCCGCCCCAGCGCCTTCAGCGCCGCTTAAAGGCGGCCTCCTCGCCAGCCAGCAATTTGCGGATATTGCTGCGGTGACGCCAGATCAACAGCACCGACATCAGCAGCACCACCAGCCTGGTGACGGCGTTGTGCACGGTGAGCAGCGCAAACAGCGGCGCCATGATGGCGGCACTCAGTGCAGCCACCGAAGATACCCGGGTGAACAGGAACACCGCCACCCACACCAGCAAGGTACCGAGGCCTAGCGGCCAATGCAGCACCAGCAGCAATCCGGCCGCCGTAGCCACGCCCTTGCCCCCCTGAAAGCGGAAGAACACCGGATACAGATGCCCCAGAAAGGCGGCCAACGCCACCAGTGCCAGCACCGTGTTGACCTGCGCCAGGCCGGTCTGCACGCTGCTGCCGGCTGCATCCAGCGCTGCGCCCGGCAGCAGGAAGGCCTGGGCAAGCCACAGTGCCAGCATGCCCTTCAGCGTGTCGCCAATCAGGGTGAGCAAGGCCGCGGTGCGGTTGCCACCACGCAGCATGTTGGTGGCCCCCGGGTTGCCCGAACCAAAGGTACGCGGATCGGGCAGCCGGAACATCCGGCTGGTGACCACGGCAAACGAGACCGAACCGAGCAGGTAGGCAACGGCAATCAGCAGGCAGGGTGTCAGCAATTCCACAGGGCAGGGTTCTCGTTGGCAAGGTGTTGATGCGGGTCGCTAGTATACAATCCGCCGTTTCCAGCATTGCCGGACCGTCATGGATTTCATCTTCATCGAAGAGCTGCGACTCGACACCCTGATCGGCGTGTATGACTGGGAACGCCACCGTCCGCAGACTATCCAGCTCGACCTCGAAGTGGGCCTGCGCGATGCGAGCGCCGCCGCCAGCGATGACGTGGCTGATACGGTCAATTACGGCGCGCTGGTGGAACGCCTGCGCGTGATGGCCGCCGAGAGCAGCTTCCTGCTGATCGAGTCGCTGGCAGAAGAAATCTCGCGCATCGTGCTGGAGGAGTTTCGTGGCGCCTGGGTCAAGATCCGCGTCACCAAGCTTGGCCTGATGCGGGATACCAAGCGTGTCGGCATCGTGATCCAGCGCGGCAAACGGCCGCAGTAAGGCCCCCCCTGCTGCGGGGGGTGTGTCCGCAGCCCCCTTCAGGCATTGAGGGCACCTCAATCGTGCTGCTGGGGTTGGTAGCGCACTGACAACGTGCACCGGTATCTGCCCGCCCTCACCCCGCACCGGCCCGTGACCGGGTCAGCGGCTGCCTGCCGGGCCGCGGACTGGCGATCAGCGCTCCCTCCATCCACAACGATTCACACGCCTGCCTGCCATGGCACGGAGCTTGCTGACCGTGATCGGGCGCAAGACGAACTGCCCGGGTGCCCGGCCAACCGGCCCCCCCAATCTCTCATACGGAGCGGAATCTCATGGCAAAGATGGAGCGGAATCGTCGGACATTGCTGCAGGGTGCGGCGTGGCTGGGTGCGGCCTACACCACCGCAGGATGGCGCAGATTGGCCGAGGCGGCCGAGGCGCCGATCACCGTCGGCTTCATCTATGTGGGTGCCCGCGACGATTATGGCTACAACCAGTCCCATGCCGATGCCGCCGCCGAAGTGAAAAAGATGCCCGGCATCAAGGTGGTCGAAGAAGAGAATGTGCCGGAAACCCAGGCGGTGCAGAAGAGCATGCAAGGCATGATCAGTCAGGATGGCGCGACACTTCTGTTTCCCACGTCATTCGGCTACTTCGATCCACACATGCTGGCCGTGGCAGCCAAAAACCCGACGGTACGCTTCGCCCATTGTGGTGGCTTGTGGACCGCGGGCAAGCATCCGGCCAACACCGGGAGCTTTTTTGGCTATATCGACGAGGCGCAGTACCTGAACGGGGTGGTGGCTGCGCATGCCACCAAGAGTCTCAAGCTGGGCTTCGTTGCTGCCAAGCCGATCCCGCAGGTACTTCGCAACATCAACGCTTTCACCCTGGGCGCACGCTCGGTCAATCCGAAGATCACCACCACCGTGATCTTCACTGGCGACTGGTCCATGCCAGTGAAGGAAGCCGAAGCCACCAACAGCCTGATCGATCAGGGCATCGACGTGATCACCATGCATGTCGATGGCCCCAAGGTGATCGTCGAGACCACCGCCAAGCGCGGCAAGCTGGTGTGCGGATATCACGCCAGCCAGGCCAAGCTGGCACCACAGGCCTATCTGACCGGCGCCGAGTGGAACTGGATCACCGCCTACAAGACCATCATCGACGCAGCGCACACCGGCAAGCCCCACCCAAACTTTGTCCGTGGCGGCCTGAAGGAGCACTTCGTGAAGACCTCGGCCTACGGCCCGGCGGTCAGCGAGGGCGCGCGCAAGCAGGCAGACGGCGTGAAGGCACGCATGCTGGCCGGCAAGTTCGACATCTTCACCGGCGAGATGAAGGACAACACCGGCAAGGTGGTGATTCCGAAGGGCACCACCCTCAAGCAGACCGACGTCAATCTCGAGTCGATGAACTGGTTGGTGGACGGTGTGATCGGCAAGGCCTGATGCCGCCGCGATCACCCTGACACACAAGCAGGCGCCGTCATGCCCTCCACTGTTGTCCGTCTTTGGCCCCACCGCATCGAGGCGCTGGTACTGCCCTTGCTTGCTTTGGTGACGGCACTGTTGTTGTTCGGATTGTTCGTGACCATCGGCGACCATAGCGCCTCCCAGGCCTGGCAGCTGCTGTTCCTGGGTGCCTTTGGCGATGCGTTCTCCTGGCAGAACACGCTGCAACGGGCCGCACCGCTCATGCTGACCGGGCTGTGTGTGGCCTTACCGGCGCGCGCCGGCCTGGTGGTGATCGGCGGCGAGGGGGCACTGGTGCTAGGCGGACTTGCTGCCGCCGTGCTACCACAAATGGTACCCGGTCTGGGGGGGGCCAGCGGCAAGCTCGCCCTGCTGCTGGCGGCTGCCGTCAGCGGCGGATCATGGATCGCGCTGGCCGGCTGGATGCGCCAGGCGCGAGGTGTGAACGAGACCATCAGCAGTCTGCTGCTGAGTTACCTGGCCATCGCGCTGTTCAAGCATCTGGTCGAAGGGCCGTTGCGCGATCCGGCGAGCCTGAACAAGCCCTCCACGCTTCCGCTGGGCGATGCCCTCCAGATTGGTAGCATCGGCACCTATGACGTGCACTGGGGGCTGGCCTGGGGACTGAGCGCCTGCCTCGTGTCGGCAGTCTGGCTGGCATTCACCACCCATGGCTTCGCCACACGCATTGTAGGAGGCAATGCGCGAACGGCACGCCTGATCGGTCTGCCCACCCAGACGCTGGTAATCACCGCCTGCGCCGTCGGTGGCGCCTGCGCCGGGCTGGCGGGCGGTATCGAGGTGATGGCCGTGCATACCGCCGCCAATGCCGCTCTGATTTCCGGATTTGGCTACACCGGCATTCTGGTGAGCTTCGTGGCGCGGCATCGTCCCCTTGCGGTGATTCCGGTCGCCATCCTGTTTGGCGGTTTCGGTGCGGCAGGCAGCCTGCTGCAACGCCGGATGGGATTGCCGGACGCCTCGGTACAGGTGCTGCTCGGCTTTTCGTTCGTGCTGATCCTGGCGAGCGATGGCCTGCAGGGGCGCATCGCCGGTGCGCTCAACCGCTGGCTGGATCAGCGTGAGGCACGCCGACCGTCAGCCACCCCGCCGATCACCCCGCCAGGGACTGCAGCATGAGCGCGCACGCTTGGGTAGACCTGCTGCTGGCCATGCTCGGCGGTGCAATCCGTGTTGGCACTCCGTTCCTGTTCGTCAGCCTCGGCGAATGCCTGACCGAGAAATCCGGCCGCATCAATCTTGGCCTGGAGGGCGTGCTGGTGTTCTCTGCCATGGCCGGCTTCGGTGCGGCCTGGCTGACCAGTTCAGTCTGGCTCGGCGTCCTGGCGGCCGGACTGGCCGGCGGCCTGCTGGCGCTGGTGCACGGACTGGTCTGCAGCCTGCCACAGGTCAACGATATCGCGGTAGGCATCGGCATCATGCTGCTGGGTAACGGCCTGGCTTTCTATCTGGGCAAACCACTGATGGAGCCACAGGCACCACAGATTCCCTCGCTGATGCTTGGCGACTGGAGCAGCAGCGCGAATGTCCAGGCTGCGCTGCACATTAACGCATTGTTCCCGCTGGGCCTGGCGCTGGCCCTGCTGTTGCGCTGGGGCTTCACCCACACCCGCTGGGGCTTGCTGGTGCGCATGGTAGGCGACTCGGCAGATGCCGCGCGTGCCTTGGGCACCTCGGTGAATGGCGTACGCCTAGCGGCGACAGTTGCAGGCGGTTTCATCGCCGGGCTCGGCGGTGCCTCGCTGTCGCTTTACTACCCGGGCAGCTGGAACGAAGGATTATCGAGCGGACAGGGACTCATCGCAGTGGCACTGGTGATCTTCGCGCGATGGAATCCGTTGCGCTGCCTCGCTGCCGCCCTGTTGTTCGGTGCCGCGGGTGCCGTCGGTCCAGCGCTGCAGTCGGTGGGCTACGGTGCCGCCTATCAGCTGTTCAATGCCCTTCCCTATGCCCTGACGCTGCTGATCCTGCTGCTCACCTGTTCACCGCAGCGCGCGGCGCGCGGTGCCCCCATGGAACTCGGTGTGACACGCTGATGCTGCGTCCCCTGCCCGGAGCCAAAGACCATGCCCACCCTTGAAGCCCACCCCTATGCCTGGCCCTGGAACGGCGACCTGCGCGCAGCCAACACCGCGCTGGTGATCATCGACATGCAGACTGACTTCTGCGGTCACGGCGGCTATGTCGACCGCATGGGATATGACCTCTCGCTCACCCGTGCACCGATCGCGCCGATCCAGGCCGTGCTGGCAGCGGCGCGCAGGCAGGGGCTGCATGTGATCCATACCCGCGAGGGCCATCGCCCCGACCTGTCCGACCTGCCGGCCAACAAACAGTGGCGCTCGCGCCAAATCGGCGCCGGGATCGGCGACCCCGGACCCTGCGGACGCATCCTGGTGCGCGGTGAACCGGGCTGGGAAATCATTCCAGAACTGTTACCACTGCCCGGTGAACCGATCATCGACAAGCCGGGCAAAGGTTCTTTTTGCGCGACCGATCTTGAACTGATCCTGCGGGTACGAGGTATCGACAATCTGATCCTGACCGGCATCACCACTGACGTCTGCGTCCACACCACCATGCGCGAAGGCAATGACCGTGGCTTCGAGTGCATGTTGCTCAGCGACTGCACCGGCGCCACCGATCCAGGTAACCACGCGGCGGCACTGCACATGGTCAAGATGCAGGGTGGTGTATTCGGCGCCATCTCCGACTCGGCAAGCCTGCTGTCCGCGCTGGCTGACCTGCCACTGGCGTGACAGGAGTGCTTGCATGCATGCCATGACCCTCGACACCCTTGCACTGGGCAAGCGCTTTGGCAGTTTTCAGGCGCTCAGCGATGCCACGCTGCAGATCCGGCCTGGTACGGTGCACGCACTACTTGGCGAGAATGGTGCCGGCAAAAGCACCCTGGTCAAGTGCCTCTCCGGTTACTACACGGCTGACAGCGGCAGCATCCTGATCGATGGCCGTGAACAGACCATCACGGCACCGGCGCAGGCACGCGCCCTCGGCATAGGCATGGTCTACCAGCACTTCACCGTGGTGCCCGGCATGACCGTGGCCGAAAACCTGCTGCTGGCCCGGGGAGCACTGCCTCCGGTCATCCACTGGGCGGGGGTGCGGCGTGCCCTGACCAACTTCATGGCCACCACCCCCTTCAGGCTGGATCTCGACGCCCGGCCGGTCGAGCTCTCGGCAGGCGAAAAGCAGAAACTAGAAATCCTCAAGCAATTGTTGCTGCAGCCGCGCCTGCTGATCCTTGACGAACCCACCTCGGTGCTGACGCCGCAGGAAGCCGATGAGGTGCTCGGCGCCTTGCGCGAGCGTGCGCATGCCGGGATGTGCTCGGTGCTGCTGATCACGCACAAATTTCGCGAGGTGACCGCGTTCGCCGACGACGTCACCGTGTTGCGCCGGGGTTGCCAGGTATTCAGCGGCCGGGCCACCGACAGCACACCCGCTGCGCTGGCCGAGGCCATGATGGGTGTCGCCCGCAGCCTGCCGGCACCACCGCAACGCCTGTTGCAGCCGCCCGGGCCAGAACGGCTACATGTCAGCCAGCTGCAGGTGAATGGGGATCGGGGCGAACCGGCCGTGCGCGGCCTGACCCTCAGCGTGCACGCAGGCGAGATCGTCGGCGTGGCTGGCGTCTCGGGCAACGGCCAGCGCGAACTGATGCAAGCACTCACCGGCCAACGCCAGCACGTTGGCGGATCGGTGCAGGTCGATCAGCAGCCCTTTCATGGCTGGCGCCACGAAAACCAGCGCCTGTGCGTGCGCAGCCTGCCCGAAGAGCCTTTGCTGAACGCTTGTGTGGGCGCCCTCAGCGTGGCCGACAACATGGCGTTGCGCGATTTCGAGCAGGCGCCGCTGGCCTGGCATGGCTGGATTCACTGGTCACGGATTCGTGCCCGGGCCCGCGAATGGATTGCCCGCCATGGCATCAAGACTCAAGGCGAACGGGCACCGATCAGCAGCCTGTCGGGGGGCAACGTGCAGCGGGTGGTGCTGGCGCGCGAAGTATCGGTCAGTGCGAGGCTGCTGCTGGTCAGCAATCCGGTCTTCGGACTCGATTTTGCTGCGGTGTCCGACGTGCACCGCCGCCTGATGGAAGCGCGCAATGCCGGTTGTGCCGTGCTGATGGTCAGTGAGGATCTGGACGAACTGCTGAGCTTGGCCGATCGCATCGTGGTGATCAGCGCAGGACAGATCGTGTTCGAAACGATGGCGGCGAATGCCGACCGCAACCTGCTGGGCCGCCATATGGGCGGACATGACCAGCCCACCGAACTGGCCGCCTGAGGAGACACCCGCCTTGATGAGTGCGAATTCCCTGCAGATCAGCGCGCAACCCTATCCTTTCCGCTGCGATCTGGCGCACACCGCGCTGGTGATCATCGACATGCAGCGCGACTTCCTCGAGCCTGGCGGCTTTGGCGCCAGTCTGGGCAATGATGTCAGTGGCGTGCGTGCCATCCTGCCGACGCTGCAAATCTTGCTGGCCGCCTGGCGTCAGGCCAGCGGCCTCGTCATCCATACCCGTGAGTCGCATCTACCGGATCTGGCAGATTGCCCGCCTGCAAAACGACTGCGCGGCGAGGCGCCGCTTCGCATAGGCGACCGCGGACCGATGGGGCGGATCCTGGTGCGTGGCGAACCGGGCAACCAGATCGTGCCAGAGCTTGCCCCCATAGATGGCGAATGGCAGATCGAAAAGCCCGGCAAAGGGGCATTTCATGCGACCGACCTGCAAGCGCGCCTGCAGGCAGCTGGCATCACCCATCTGCTGTTCACAGGCGTCACCACCGAAGTCTGCGTGCAGACCTCGATGCGTGAAGCGAACGATCGCGGTTATGAGTGCCTGCTGGTGACCGACGCCACCGAAAGTTACTTCCCCCAATTCCGGGATGCCACCATCGCGATGGTGGTTGCCCAAGGCGGCATCGTGGGCTGGGCGGCAGCGAGCAACGCCGTGCTGGCAGCACTGCCCGCCGGATCGACAAGCGGGAGATCCAATGCAGTTTGACGCACCAGCCATCCTGGCCGAAATACAAGCCTGTTTTGCAGCATATGAGGCGGCCTTCATGGCCAACGACATTGCTGCGCTGAATGCCTTTTTCTGGAATGATCCGCGCGTCACGCGCTACGGTATTGCCGATCGTCAATGGGGGTATGACGACCTGGTGGCGTATCGCGCCGCCACCCCGCCACCGGATTTCACGCGTGTGCTCGAACACCCGCGCATCACGGTGTTCGGCCAGGACATGGCCGTCGCCCAGGTGGAATTCGTGCGCAGCGACACGCCGCTGCGCGGCTTCCAGAGTCAGGTCTGGGCGCGCCTGCCGGAAGGCTGGCGTATTGTGGCCGCCCACGTCAGCATGATCCCGTTCCGCAATCAGCCGCGCGGGTGATGCTTTGCATGCAGTTGTTTCAACCGCTCGCGTGCCACATGGGTATAAATCTGCGTGGTGGTGATATCGGCATGGCCAAGCAGCATCTGCACCACGCGCAGGTCGGCGCCATGATTGAGCAGATGGGTGGCAAACGCGTGGCGCAGGGTGTGCGGTGACAGCGTGCCGGTCACACCGGCCTTGAGGGCGTAACGGCGGATCAGCGACCAGAATGCCTGGCGGGTCATGCCCTCGCCCCGTGTGGTCACGAACAGCTGGGCACTGCCACTGCCAGTGCCCGCCAGCAGCGCAGGCCGCGTGTCGGCAAGATAGCGACGCACCCAGTCCACGGCCTCTTCACCCATCGGTACCAGCCGCTCGCGCGCCCCCTTACCCATCACTTTGAGCACCCCAGCCTGCAGATCAACCTGCATGATCGGCAAGGTGATCAGCTCGCTCACGCGCAACCCACAGGCATACAACACCTCCAGCATGGTGCGGTCACGCACGCCCAGTTCGCTGTCCAGATCGGGCGCGCCAAGCAGTGCTTCCACATCGGCCTCGCTGATCGAGCGCGGCGGCAGACGCGGTAGCTTCGGCGAGGCCAGGTCGCTGGTGGGATTACGCGAACAACGCCCGTCGCGCAGGGCGAGCGCATAAAAACGGCGCACCGACGATAACATGCGCGCCACGCTGCGTGCGCTCACCTTGCGGTGCAAATGCAGGTGCGCCATCCAGCCCTGCAGATGCTGCGACTCGACCGACAGCAGCGCCGTGTGCGGATGCTGCTGGTGCAGCCAGCACGCCAGTTGGATGAGGTCGCGCCGGTAACTCTCCAGCGTGTTGCCTGACAGTCCGTCTTCCAGCCAGAGTGCATCGGCAAACTGATCGATCAGCGGTGCCGCGGCAGGCGGCGCCTCCAGCCTGGGGGCAAGCGGCACGCGCTCAGCCCGCCTTGCGCTCGGCGATGGCGGCACGCTCCACTTCCTGGCAAATGCGGGCGGTCACCTGCTGCGTGTTGGCCGTGCCGCCCAGATCCGGGGTGGCCATGCCAGCCGCCAGCGTAGCAATCATGGCCTTTTCCACCCAGCCGGCTTCGGTGGCGTAGCCCAGATGCTCCAGCATCAGCGCGCCACTCCAGATCTGGCCCATCGGATTGGCCACGCCCTTGCCCACGATGTCGGGTGCCGAGCCGTGGATCGACTCGAAGCAGGAGGGATACAGTCGCTCCGGGTTCAGGTTGGCGGAAGCCCCGATGCCGATCGAACCCGCGATGGCAGCGCCAAGATCGGTGAGAATGTCGCCAAACAGGTTGCTGCCCACCACCACGCCAAACTGCTGCGGATGGGTGACAAAGCGAGCAGCCAGCGCGTCCACATGAAACTGGTCGGCCTGCAGGTCGGGATATTGGCCGGCAATCTCCGTGAAGATCTCGTCCCAGAAGGGCATGCTGTAGTTGATACCATTGCTCTTGGTGGCGGAGCTGACGCGCTTCTTTCCCTTGCTGCGCGCCAATTCGAACGCGTAACGGATGATCCGCTCGGTGCCCATGCGCGTGAAGATGGCGTTCTGGATCACGGTGTCGTTCGGCGTGCCCGCATAGATGCGCCCACCCATGTTGGAATACTCGCCTTCGTTGTTTTCACGCACCACGTAAAAGTCGATGTCGTCGGGACCGCGCCCGGCCAGCGGTGAACGCACCCCGGGCAGCAGCCGGATCGGGCGCAGGCACACGTACTGCTGAAACCCGCGACGGATGGGCAGCAGCAACTCCCACAGCGACACATGGTCGGGCACCCCGGGAAAGCCCACCGCCCCCAGATAAAGGGCGTCAAACGGCCGCAGCTGATCCAGCCCGTCCGCCGGCATCATGCGGCCGTGTTGCAGGTACCACGCGCAGCTCCAGGGAAACTGCTCGGCACGGAAGCGAAAACTGCCATTCACTCGCGCAACCGTATCAAGCACCTGCAAACCGGCCGGCACCACCTCGGCACCGATGCCATCGCCGGGGATCACGGCCAGACTGATTTCACGCATGCTGCTATTCCTCAATGATGGATGCTGCCCGGAGCGTCCACGGCAGGTAATGCTACCGCGGGAACCCTGCCGCTTGTCCGGGGTCAGGGTACGGAGTCTATACTCCGGCAAGAGGCGGGGCCAAACCTGTGTATTGCACGGTGTGACAGCACCGCCCGGCACACCCGGACCGCGCGCCCACGCGCCCCCATGCGTCGCCACAAGGCGCAGTTACAGACATGACGAGAGGAGATTTCCAGATGACCCGCACCACCCCGTTCCGTAATTGTCTGGCCGCTGTCGGCCTGCTGCTCGCCTGCACTGCAGCGCCGCTCGGCCATGCCATGGACGTGGACCTCGACGTGGATGGCAAGCCTGAAGAGGCATGTCTGAACACCGAAAAAACCATGCGCATGCTGATGAACATCTGGGCCAACAACGCCACCGAAACCTACGCCAGCGCCAAGCCAGAACTTGAGCAGGAACTGGCCAAGCATGGCGAGCGCGGCACCAAGATTCTGGATGTGTTCCACACCATCATCCCGCGCATGGAAGCCAACGAGTTCCTGCCACCCAACGTGATCAGTCGCTACGAGGGGCACCAGAAGCTGCGTGCCGCCACGCATGAGGCTTGCATGAAGGCTCTGAGGGTCTGAGGGTCTGAGGGTCTGAGGGCCTGAGTGCCTGAGGGCCTGAGGATCTGAAGCCGGGCTGAGGCAGCCACAGCGCAGGCTTCTCCGGCCGCCTTTGGTACTGAAAGCAGGCGCTGTTCCGGCAATCCCAATTCTTCCGTATGGGTATGCGTTCAGGCTGCTGTGTCGATCTACACGGAAATATAGGTACGTTTTTAAACCGGAAAGTAGCGATCCAGTTGCTACATTCCGGTGTAAAAACATCGCGATCTGTGTAGATCAATTGCTACATCGGAGACGGATGGCACACTACCCTTGCCCCTGCCCCTGCCCCTTGCCCCTAGCGCTTGCCCTGGCCCTTGCCCTTGCCTGGCCATGGCCTTGACCCGACGCGGCCCCTAATCGCCCCCGACCTGGGCCTCCGCCTGCGCCCGCGCCATCCGCGCGGCCAGCATCTGCCGCTCTGCCAGCGGGCCCGGCTTAGGCCCACCCGGTCCGGCTGAGACGAACTGCCCACACAAGCGTACAACCGGCTGACGACGCGTGCGGGCACACCCGCCAAGCTCGGTGGGACTGATGGCCCCATCTGCACGGATCACCGGGATCACATCGATTTCCCAGATCGATGCGGGCGGGTGCGCGGCAAACCAGTCCACCTGATGCCAGCCGACCACCTCACACCAACGGAATGCGGGCCGACTGCCATCTTCCAGCGCCACCCGGTGCAGGTGTGCGTGCGCCAGTCCCGGCCACACGTGACCGGCCACCATGGCCTCCGAGGTGACCCGCAGGTCAATCACTGAGCCGAGCGGGAAGAGGTGATGCATAAGCGCCTCGAGCCGCCCGGCATCGACCAGGAAACCTGGGACGATGGCGGGCGGCTCGGAGGGTGACACCACGTTCCCGTTGTCTGCCCTAAGGCGAACGTCAGGAGGGGGAATGTCAGGCTGCCGGGGCTTCCGGAGCAGCAGCAGCGGCCGGGGCGGCAGCAGTTGCAGCACGCAGGGCAGCCGGCACGCGGGCCTTGAGCTTTTCCTTGATACGCGCCGACTTGCCCGAACGCTCACGCAGATAGTAAAGCTTGGCGCGACGCACATCACCGCGACGCTTCACTTCGATGCTGGCGATCAGCGGGGAGTACAGCTGGAACGTACGTTCCACGCCTTCACCCGACGAGATCTTGCGCACGATGAAGGCCGAATTCAGACCACGATTGCGCTTGGCAATCACCACGCCTTCGTAAGCCTGGACGCGCTTGCGCTCGCCTTCCACCACGTTCACGTTCACGATCACGGTATCACCGGGCGCAAACTCCGGGATGGACTTGTTCAGCCGTGCAATTTCTTCGGCTTCCAGTTGTTGAATCAGATCCATGGTCCTACTCCTTCAAAGTGTGTTCCGCCCGGAACACATCCAATAATTTCCGGTCTGCCGCGGTCAGCGACATCCGGTCCAGCAAATCAGGTCGGCGCAACCAGGTCCGTCCCAGTGACTGCATACGGCGCCACCGGAGAATGTCTGCATGGTTTCCCGACATCAGCACCGCCGGCACCTCTTCGCCCTGATATACCTCCGGGCGCGTGTAGTGCGGACAGTCCAGCAGTCCGTCTACAAAGGACTCCTGAATCGCCGAGTCGGCATCCCCCAGCACACCGGGCAGTTGCCGCAATACCGCATCAATCATCATCATGGCCGGCAATTCCCCGCCTGACACCACAAAGTCACCGATCGACACTTCCTGGTCGACGCAGCGCCTTAACAGCCGCTCGTCCACCCCTTCATACCGGCTTGACAGCACAATCAGACCGGGCCGTCCAACCAGTTCCATCACTCCGGCATGGTCCAGCGGCTTGCCTTGGGGGGACATGTGCACCACCCACGACCCGACGATACCTGCAGCCTGCTGCCTTGCCTTCGCTGCCGCAATCGCCCGTTCCAGCGGTTGCGCCAGCATCACCATTCCAGGACCGCCACCATACGGGCGATCGTCAATTGTCCGGTAATTATTTTCGGTGAAATCCCGCGGATTCCACGTCTGGAGGGACCAGATGCCCTCCTCTTTTGCCCGCCGCGTGATGCCGTACCGGCTGATCGCGTCGAACATTTCCGGGAACAACGTGATGGCGTCGATCTGCATGCCAGGACTCCGGTCGGATTTCAGTAATCCAGACCCCAATCCACAAGAATCCGGCCTTTGGCCAGACTGACCTCGTGCACGATTGCATCCACATACGGAAGCAGTCGCTCAACATCACCCCGAACCACCAGGACATCATTCGCCCCGGTTTCCAGCAGGCTCTCGACCTTGCCGAGCACCTCGTCCTGCAAATTCACCACATCCAGGCCGATCAGATCGTCCCAGTAAAACTCGCCTTCCGGCAGGGGCGGCAGGGCATCACGGCTGACCGCAATTTCCTGACCGCGCAGCGCAAACGCATGATCGCGGTCTTCCACCCCTTTCAGCTTGGCCACCAGTTGCGAAGCGTGCACTTCGGTCTCCAGGACCTCGACATCGCGCCACTGCTCGCCAGAACCCAGTCGCCAGACCGGGTGCATCGTCAAGCTGTCCAGCGACTCGGTGAACGTGCGGATCTTGACCCAGCCACGCACACCGAATGGGCCGAGAATCCGGCCCATCACCGCCTGCTTAGGCAGCGGCTGCACCAGCCACGGCCTTGGCCGAACGCTTGATCAGCTTGGCAACGGCATCACTCGGCTGCGCGCCCTGGCCCACCCAGAAAGCCACGCGATCGTGCGCGATGCGCAGCGAATCGGCGGTACCTTCGGGCGCCACGGGGTTGTAAAAACCCACGCGCTCGATGAAACGGCCATCGCGACGGTTGCGCGAATCGGCCACCACCACGTTGAAGAAGGGGCGATTGCGGGCACCACCGCGGGAGAGACGAATAACGACCATGATCTTGATCTGCCTAGGCATATGGCGATTTCGCACAAGCGAAACCGCTGGGTTGACACGTGTTTCGCTGCCCAAGCACCCAAGCCTTCAGTCTGCCCGAAGGTGACTGACGACGCCCGCAGGCATCAAGGATGCAAGCGAAAAGGAGTGGCGGCGAAAGAAAAGCCCACAACTATACCTGAGGAATCATAGAAACATCAATAGGTCTAGGGGCTTATGCAAAAAGGCCGGAAAAACACCATGGGCTGATGCTTTTGGGGCATAGGGTTTGGGCCGCCAGCCAAGTAGGCTGGGCTATCCGCTGTTGAGCGCCCCACCGCTGATCCAGCCATGGCCCGCCCGTCATTTTTTGCCTGCCTCTTCGTTCTGGGTGCATCGCTGCCTGCGATGGCCACCTGCCCACCGGATCAGGTCAGCACCTGCATCAGCCGCCGCGCGCCCGACGGCACCATAGTGCAGCATCCGCGCCTGCACTGGACGCCGATTGCCAGCGCCACCCGCAGCCAGGGCAATGCCGGCCTGCAACTGCAATACCTGCAAGGCCGTGCCAGTGCGGTCACCCGCCATCTGAGCGCTGCCGCGCTGGGTGTTCCTGGCCAGTCAATCTCCGGCCTGTTCTTCCAGCCGGCCGGCTCCGCGCCCATTCTGTTTGCGCGCTTCGCACCCGGCAGCAACACCTTGCGCATCGATTTGCTGCGCATCGAGCGCGGCACTGACGGGCGGGTTACCGTGGCCTCGGCGCAGTTCGGCCCGCATCACGGGGAACGTTTCATTCTCAGCCAGGACTTCATCAGCGCAAGCGCACGCCAGAGCCTGCAACGGGGCATCAACCCCTTTTCCGCCTGGCTACATCTGGACGACAATCTGTTTCACGATATCTGTTTCCAGTGCCGCCGCGCCGACGGCACGCTCGACCCCTACACCAGCGGCGTCGCCACCGCTGTCGGCCTCGCGATGCAACAGGCCGGCGCCAGCACCGGCATCCTGGCGGTGGCGCGTGAATGGATCGACGTACAGCAGGAGACCAGCGGCGGCCTGCTGTTCTCCACCGTCAAAGTCAAAACCTACGGCTACGCCCAACCCGACTGGTGGCTGGCCAGCCCAATCGGCGCGCAGGCCGGCGCCACCGATCAGCACGGCACCTGTGCCGTGGCCGGCGAACAACCCTGCCTGCCCGAGCACACCGTGATGGCCGGCGTGGCGCTGGCCCCCTGGACCGGACTTAACCTGCCCACCGACCGCGACCTGCTGTACTACAGCGAAGACAGCCACAGCGGCTTCACGGTATTGGGGTACGCAGTGGTGACGGCGCTGCTGGTGGGGGCGGGAAGTTATGTTTGGGGAGGGGATTTGCTTGCTGGCGGCGGCGACGTTGCTGATGCCAGCCTCACCACGCTTCCTGGGATCAGCGCCTCTACGGGCACTGCAACCATCAATGGCCTTCTGAGCGCTGGAGGCTATCTGGCTGGAAGTGACACACTTCATCCAGCAAGTCCTGGGCAAATTCAAAACGGCTATCTCGGGACGCCATACTCGTCTGGGAGATTCGTGAACAGCGCAAATTCGAATCCTATTGTTAACGACCTGCAGACAAAAGTGACGACACTTCAAACAGCAAACAAACTTAATGCCGGCCTCACCGGAGTAGCAAAGATGTATCAAGGTTCCTGTGACGAAATTTCGAGTGAGAGCAAATGCAAGCAGTCCACCACCAACAGGGGAGTGCTGCCGAGAACGAAGGGGCAGTGAGCAACGCACTGAAATTATTGTATTGTTAATGGCGGCCTGATCATGTCGTTTACCGGCCCGCGCACTCGGCCGGCAGCGGACTCAAGGCACGAATGATCAGCCGCCTTACAAACGATTCGTGAAATAGTTAGGCGCCCTGAAAAGGTGCCGGATGTCGCAGAATAAACGTCGACTGGCACATCAACGACGTCGCCAATGCCCACAACCAGCGAAGTCGGCACGAATGGATGAACGAAGCTAGCGGAACCGATAGACCGGTCAACTACAACGACCACTCGAGAGTAATCAGAAATATATTCAGCCCGCGACGGGGCATCGGGCAACTGTCGAGCTTTGAGATCCCAGTTCCGCCCCATCTCCTCCTTCGTAGCAATATGCGTCACCACCCCCCGCACAATCTTGTTGTCGTATTTGTCGGAGGGATAGTAGATCAGCAGGGAAGAGCACCCGCTGAGGAGCAGCGCCGTGCAGCCGGCCGCAAGTCCCGCCGCTTGTGGGCGAGCGTATCTACCAGCGGGTCGACCAGCCAGCGCGCCGCTATGGCGGCGGAACACCGTATCAAACCAGACCATGGCGGCACTGCGCGCCAAAGGCAGGCCGACAGCGATCACCGCGCCACAGGGCGGGCCGGGTTGGAACACCATTCGCTCCACGAACCAGGGTAGAGCTTGGCACCACTCAGGCCGGCGATTTCCATCGCCAGCAGGTTATGGCACGCCGTCACGCCGCTGCCGCACTGGCTGATCACGCGGGAGGGGGATCGGCCGTTCAGCAGCGCCAGGAATTCGGCGCGCAGGATGTCTGGCGATTTGAACAGGCCGGAGGCATCCAGGTTGTCCTTGAACCACCGGTTGATGGCACCTGGAATGTGCCCACCAACCGGATCGATGGTCTCGTTCTCGCCCCGAAATCGGTCATGGGCGCGCGCATCGATCACCAGGTATTCATGGGTATCGAGATTACGCAGCACGGTCTCGACAGGCACCCAGCTATCGTGTTGCAACACGATCGGCAGTCCTGCCATTGGCGCCCCCCCGAGCTCGGGCGGCGCGATCAGCCCCTGCGCTTGCGGGTCCGGCCCAACATCTACCGGGCGACCCTGCGCCACCCATGCAGGATAACCGCCGTCGAGCACGGCCACCGCATCATGACCAAGCCAACGCAACATCCACCAAAGACGACCGGCAAAGGCACCGCCTGCATCGTCATACACCACGACCTGGCGCGACTTGTCGACACCAAGCACACCCAGGCGCTGCGCCAGTGCTTCGGGATCAGGCAGGGGATGACGGCCATTGCTGCCATTCGGTTCGGCGGCCAGATCAAAGTCGAGCTGCAGGAAGTGCGCCCCGGGGATATGCCCTGCCTCGTAGGCGTTCCGGCCAGCGTCGCGGTCGGCCAGATTGTGGCGGCAGTCGAATACCACCCATTCGTCGTGGAAAGCCTGCAGCACCTCGGCCGACACGATGGTGTGGTGGATCGGGTTGACGTTCAGCCAGTCGAGGGCAGCGGGGTATGCATCAAACGCGCGAAAATCGGCATCGACGAAGGCCTGAGCCAGCCAGGAAGCCCAGCCGGCCAATTCGCTGCCGACCACCACCGCAATGCGGCCGAAGTCGTGACTGTGTTTTCGCGTGTAGCGCAGGTCTTCCCACAGCACGTCCAGCGTGTAGCTGGCCATGGCACTCAGGTCGATCATCAGGTCGACCGGCAAGGCGCTGGCCTGCTTGCGGCTGACGTCGATGGCCTGCTCGAGTTCGCGGTAATCGGCCAGCTGAAACTCACCAAAAACCACCGCGATGATGGCGTTGCCCTGCTGACGTAAGGTGATCATGGCGGCTTTTCCTGCGGGCTGAACATCGAAGGTCGAGCATAGGCCAAAGCGCGGGCAGAACCAATCCCCGCAAACGCTATGCCGGCGCCGGCTCGCGACTGAAGGTGGCCAGCACCCCGGCACCGATGATCACCGCCATGCCAACCCAAGCCGAAGGGGCCAGCCACTCTCCCTGGAACACCAGCCCAAACAGGCTGCCGAACACGATCGCGCTGTAAGCAAAGTTGCTGGCCAGCCACAAGGCGCCGGTGCGGTAGGCACGGGTCAGGCACAACTGGCCGATCAGCGCGCATACGCCGATGCCCAGCAGCAGGGGCAAGGACGACCAATGCAGGGCATGGGGCGCAGACGGCACCCACGCAGGCGCAGCGACGGCGCCAGTCGTCACTGCGCCTGCGGCAGCGGCAACTCCGTCAAACACATGCCACACGGCCACCGGCAGCAAGGACAGCAACATGGCAAGCCCGCTCGCCAAGGTACTCAGCAGGGTGAAGTACAGCACGATGCGCCACTCGGGTTCTTTCACTGCCCCCATGGCGCGCACGTTCACGTAGGCGAGGCCAGCAAACACGCCGGACGCCAGGCCGGCCAGACCCACGCCGAGCTGGTCACGGGCCATGTGTGGCTTGAGCAGCAGGATCACGCCCGCAAAACCGAGCAGCAGCGCAAACAACAGGCGTGGGCTGGCGCGCTCACCCAGCCAGAGCACGGCAAACAGGGCCAGAAACAGGGGCGAGGTGTAGTTGAGCGTGACCGCGGTGGCGAGCGGCAGACGGGTGAGTGCAAAGAAATACAGCCACAGCGACAACACGCCCGCCAGACTGCGCTGCACATGCAGACGCCAGTGGGGTGTGGCGAGCGCATCCAGTCTTGGGGCGGCAATCGCCACGATCAGTACGAGGCCGGTCAGCGAGCGATAGAACACCAGTTCGGTGCTGCTGTAGGCCTGCCCTTCCAGCTTGACCAGCAGGCCCATCAAGGCAAAGAAGAAGGCCGCCACCAGCATCCAGGCAGCCCGCAGGTTGGGCAGGGTCATCAGCCCCCGCAACCGGGTGCTGCTGCCCCACCAGCGAACGGAGCGCAATTGGCCGAAAGCCGCTTTCCCGTGGCGCGCAGTGACTCAGCCGGCACGGTTGCCCGGACCACGCTCCAGCAGCGCGGGCTCGATGATCCGGCGCAAAAAGCCCTGGTAATGACGGAGACCATCTTCCATCGGCGTCTGATACGGTCCCTGCTCCTCCACCCCGCGCTGATACAGCGCGCGGCGGCCGCGGTGCATGCGCTTGCAGATCTCGTCGTCCTCGATCGCCGTCTCGTGATAGGCGGCCTGCTCGGCAGCGATCAGCTCGGGCTCGAACAAGGCGATGTCTTCCGGATAATAGAACTCGACCACGTTGACGCACTTCTCGGGGCCACGCGGCCAGACGGTGCTCACCACCAACACGTGCGGGTACCACTCCACCATCACGTTGGGGTAGTACACCGCCCAGATCGCGCCATGGCGCGGCGCCTCACCGCTGTTGAACCTGAGCACCTGCTCCTGCCAGGCGCGGTAGGCGGCCGTGCCGGGACGCTGCAACGCCTGCTGCACCCCGACGGTCTGGATGCTGTGCCAGTCACCAAACTCCCAGCGCAGGTCCTCGCAATTGACGAAACCGTTCAGGCCAGGATGGAACGGTGCCACGTGGTAGTCCTCAAGGTAGACCTCGATGAACGTCTTCCAGTTGAAGTCGTGTTCTTCCACCCGCACACGATCAAACACGTAGTTGCTGAAATCCATCTCGCGCCAGGCGTCCGCCGAGCCCAGGTCGCTGGCCACCGGGCGCTGCCCTTCAAACAGCAGCCCCTGAAAATTCTGCAGCGGCGCGCGCGGCAGATGCAGGCAAGGATTTTCCGGAAAATGCGGCGCACCGATCAGTTCACCCTGCAGGTTGTACGTCCAGCGATGGAGCGGACATACCACGGTACTGCCGGTGTTGCCGCGGCCTTCCAGCATGATCGCCTGCCGGTGGCGGCAGATATTCGACATCACCTCGAAGCCGTTGGCGTTGTGCATCAGCACGCGCCCATGGTCTTCCCAACCCAGGGTCTGGTAGTCACCCAGCGCCGGCACCTGCAGCGCATGACCGACGTACTTCGGCCCCTGCGCGAACAGCAGTTCCATTTCCAGGTCCAGCACGCGCTGATCGAAGTACCACGACAGCGGCAATTGCGGCGACGCTTGAGCCAGTCGCGGCAAGTTTCCCAGGTCAGTCATTTGGGCAGCACCCTCCAGCCTAAGGGTTAAAAACGGGGTCAGGCAGGATAGGGCAAAACCCTTGATCCCGCAAGAAAAACCGGGCAGGCGCGTTGACCATTCCGCGATGGCTGCGCTATCGTGAGCGGTTACCCAAGATTATCCGTCCACCCATGCCTGCCGCCAAACCGAAATCACCTCCGGACGTCGCCCCCGTTGCTGTCAGCTATGAAGCCGCCATGGCCGAGCTGGAGCAACTGGTCACCGACATGGAAGGGGGCAAGCTCGACCTGGAAGCGTCACTCGCTGCCTACAAACGGGGCGCAGCCCTGCTGCGCTTCTGTCAGGGTGCGCTGGGCGACGCCGAGCAGCAGGTGCAGATCCTCGAAAACGACACGCTGGTGCCGCTGGGCGGCGCTGACAATGACGACGATCATGCACCAGACTGATTTCGGCGACTGGGTGCGCCAGCACGGCGCGCGGATCGAAGACTGGCTGGCGCACCATCTGCCTGGCCAGGATCGCGTGCCAGGTCGCCTGCATGAGGCCATGCGCTATAGCGCCCTGGGCGGCGGCAAGCGCATGCGTCCGCTGCTGGCATACGCCGCTGGCGAACTGGCCGGCGCCGCGCCGGAACAGGTGGATGTGGTGGCGGGTGCGGTTGAGCTGATCCACGCTTATTCGCTGGTGCATGACGACATGCCCTGTATGGACGACGACGTGTTGCGCCGTGGCCGCCCCACCTGCCATGTGCAGTTCAACGAGCCTACTGCCTTGCTGGTGGGCGACAGCCTGCAAACCCTTGCCTTCGAGTTGCTCGCCCGCCTGCCGGTATGCACTGATGCGCGCCAGCAACTGCGCCTGATTGCCCTGCTGGCCGAAGCCAGCGGTGCCAATGGCATGGCCGGCGGACAAGCCTTTGACCTCGCCTCGGTGCAGTCGGCGCTGACCCTGCCCGAGCTCGAGAGCATGCACCAGCGCAAGACTGGCGCTCTGATCCGTGCAGCCATCCTGCTCGGCGCCGGGTGCGGTGACGGGGTGGACGATCCCACGCTGGAGGCGCTTGACCACTTCGCCAAGGCCGCCGGGCTGGCCTTTCAGGTGATCGACGATGTGCTCGACGCCGAAGCCGACACCGCCACCCTCGGCAAGACCGCCGGCAAGGATGCCGCGGATGGCAAGCCCACCTATGTCAGCCTGCTGGGCCTGCGCGATGCACGCAGCCTGGCCAATGAACTGTATTCGCGCGCCTTGGGCGCGCTTGATCCCCTGGGGCCGTCCGCCGGGCGGCTGCGCGAGCTCGCAGCGTTCATCGTCGAACGCCGCCACTGATTCCACAGGTCCTGACCTTGACGTTTACCCCCACGCCCCTGCTCGACACGGTCGACACCCCGGCGCGCCTGCGCACGCTGGAGCGTTGGCAGCTCAGGCCGCTGGCTGATGAACTGCGTACCTTCATCGTGGAGTCGGTGGCTAACACCGGCGGCCATCTGTCGTCCAACCTGGGCACGGTGGAACTCACCATAGCGCTGCATTACGTGTACAACACGCCCGCCGACCGGATCGTCTGGGACGTGGGTCACCAGACCTACCCGCACAAGATCCTGACGGGGCGGCGCGCCGGCATGGCCGGGCTGCGCATGAAGGGCGGTATCTCCGGTTTTCCGCGTCGTGACGAAAGCGAACACGATGCCTTCGGCACCGCGCATTCCAGCACCTCGATCAGCGCGGCGCTCGGCATGGCAGTGGCGTTCCAGCGCACCGGCAGCGAACAGCGGGCGGTGGCAGTGATCGGCGACGGTGCGCTCACCGGTGGCATGGCTTTCGAGGCACTCAACAACGCCAAAGATACTGGCGCCGACCTGCTGGTAGTGCTCAACGACAATGACATGTCAATCTCGCCCCCTGTAGGTGCACTCAACAATTACCTGGCCAAACTGATGTCTGGCGGCTTTTACTCGGCGGTGCGCAAGGGCGGTGAGAAGGTACTCGGCGCCACGCCCGGCTTGCTCGATTTTGCACGGCGTGCCGAAGAGCACGTCAAAGGCATGATCACGCCCGGCACCCTGTTCGAGGAGTTCGGCTTCAATTACATCGGGCCGATCGACGGTCACGACCTGGATGTGCTGGTCACCACGCTGGCCAATGTGCGCAAACTGAAGGGGCCACAGTTTCTGCATGTGGTCACCCGCAAGGGCAAGGGTTACGGCCTGGCCGAGACCGACCCGGTGCTCTACCACGGCGTGGCCAAATTCGATCCCAAAATTGGTATCGTGCCCAAACCACCCGGCAAGCTCACTTACACCCAGGTGTTCGGTGACTGGTTGTGCGACATGGCAGCACTGGATGCACGTCTGGTGGGGATAACCCCCGCCATGCGTGAAGGGTCCGGCATGGTGCGTTTCCACAAGGAATATCCGCAGCGCTATTTTGATGTGGGCATCGCCGAACAGCATGCGCTGACTTTTGCGGCCGGCCTGGCCTGCGAGGGCATGAAGCCGGTGGTGGCGATCTACTCCACTTTCCTGCAGCGCGGCTACGACCAACTGATCCACGACGTGGTGCTGCAGAACCTGCCCGTGGTGTTCGCCATCGATCGTGCCGGGCTGGTAGGTGCCGACGGCGCCACCCATGCTGGCAGTTTCGATCTCTCTTTCCTGCGGTGCCTGCCCAATATGGTGGTGATGACGCCGGCCGACGAGAACGAGTGTCGCCAGCTGCTGTTTACCGCCTTCCAGCTCGACCAGCCGACTGCCGTGCGCTACCCAAGGGGCGCCGGCCCGGGTGTTCCAGTGCAGAAAGACATGGCGGCCCTGCCCGTGGGCAAGGGCGAAGTCCGCCGTCACGGCACACGCATTGCCTTACTGGCCTTCGGCTCGATGCTGGCGCCCAGCCTGGTCGCGGGCGAGGCGCTGAACGCCACGGTAGTTAACATGCGCTTCGTCAAGCCGATCGATCAGGACCTGATCCTGCAACTGGCGGCCACCCATGACCTGTTGGTCACGGTAGAAGAAAACGTGGTGATGGGTGGTGCCGGCAGCGCGGTCGCGGAGGTACTGGCGGCCCACGGCGCCACGCCGCAACTGCTGCAACTGGGACTGCCCGACCACTTCATCGAGCACGGCGACCCGGCCGAATTGCTGGCCGAAGCGGGCCTGGATGCCGTCGGAATACAGGCCGCAATCCAGCGGTCAAACCAGGCTCGCATCAGTTGATGTCGCGTTGATCATCAACACAAAAGAGTATGTAAGCCCTGACAAAGGAACTAAACTCGGGGATAGTGGACTGAATAAGTCTAGTAGCGCCGCAGCGCTCAGTACCCGATACCAGGAGATGCCATGAATACCCGCGAAAACCTGCTGCCCATCCCTGATGTGCAAAGCACACCTGACACCCGGCAGCTTGATATCGACCGCGTCGGTATCAAGGGCATTCGCCACCCGGTGCGCGTCTCCGACCGCGACGGCGGCGTGCAGCACACGGTGGCCAATTTCAATATGTATGTGCATCTGCCGCGTGACTTCAAGGGCACGCACATGTCGCGCTTTGTTGAAATCCTCAACAACCACGAGCGTTCGATCTCGGTGGAAAGCTTCGGCAGCATGCTCGACGAAATGGCCAAGCGCCTGGAAGCCAAGGCCGGCCACGTCGAGATGAGCTTTCCTTACTTCATGAACAAGGCCGCCCCAGTGTCGGGTGTATCCTCGCTGATTGATTACGACGTGACTTTCATCGGCGAGATCGAAGACGGCAAGCAGACCTTTACGGTCAAGGTGATGGTTCCCGTCACCAGCCTGTGCCCCTGCTCGAAGGAAATCTCGGCCTACGGCGCGCACAACCAGCGCAGCCACGTCACCATCACGGCCAAGGTGAATGCCTTCATCTGGGTGGAAGAAATCGTGCGCATCGCCGAAGAATCAGCGTCGTGCGAACTGTATCCGCTGCTCAAGCGCCCGGACGAGAAGTACGTCACCGAACGCGCCTATGACAATCCCAAATTCGTGGAAGACATGGTGCGTGACGTGGCGCACAAGCTGAACATGGAACCGCGCATCGACAGCTACGTGGTGGAATCGGAAAACTTCGAATCGATCCATAACCACTCCGCTTACGCCCTGATCGAACGCAACAAGATCACCCACCCGGTGGTTTGACAGGGCAGCGGCCAGCGGCCAGCCGTCATCGACGGGCTACCGTAACCGCACCCGCCAGACCACCTGCCTGATGCATGGTGATCAGGCTGCAATGCCCGACAAGGCCCTGCCCGCTCCGGCAGGGCCTTGCTGCATTTCTACCCTGCCTGCCGGAATCCTCCTGACCCACCGCCCCCCTGCGCGCGTTGCCTGAAGCGCTGCGCGCAAAAGCGCGGAATTTTCCGGGTCCAGAGCGGTCAGGCCAACGTAATCACTTTAGCGTACATCGCCACGGAACCTTCATGACCCACCGCCCCACCTTGCGTTTGCTGCCCGCCACCCTGAGTACCCTCCTGCTCGGCACCCTGATCGGCGGCTTCGGCGGGACCGGCCTGGCCAGCGCTGCCGCGCCAGCCACCCCGGCAACGCCCACCATCACCCTGAACGTTGACCTGAGCAGCGCGCCGCAGCGCCGCTTCGTGGCGCACGAAACCCTGTCCGTTGCCCCGGGCGCACTCACCCTGCATTTTCCGAAATGGATTCCGGGCGAGCATGGCCCCACCGGGCCGATCAACGGCCTCACCGGCCTGGTGATCCGCGCGGGAGGCAAGATGCTGCCATGGCGCCGCGACCTGGCCGATATGTTCGACCTGCACGTGACGGTGCCCGAAGGCACCACCCAGCTCGATCTCGATTTTCAATACATACCGGCAGGTGATGGTCAGTTCAGCAGCTCGCCGTCAGCCACCCCGCACCTGGCCGAACTGGAGTGGAATCAGGTCGTGTTTTACCCCGCTGGCAACAGCGCCGACGCTGTGACCGTCAGCGCCAGCCTGCGCGTACCGAAGGGCTGGCAGTTCGCCACTGCCCTGGAAGCCAGCGCAGCGCAAGCCGTTGCCGATCGCACCCAATTCGAGCCAGTCAGCCTGGAAACCCTGATC
>CAITLJ010000022.1 GCA_903893215.1 uncultured Ferrovum sp.
ATTCAGCGTTGCGGTGATGCCATTGCCAAGACTGGCGCCCATGTAAAGGCGCAGATTGTCGAGGTTGAAGTTGGCGGATCGGGAACTGCCATCCGGCGCGCCGCCGCTCTGCGAGGTCAGGCTGCTGCGCATGCCCAGCCCTAGACTGATCGACTCGCCATCACCGAAGGGCAGGGTGGCACCGGCTTGTGCCAGTGCGGGCGACAGGGTGGCCGCCACGGCGAGGGCACACAGGGTGAAATGGCAAGCGGTGAAACGCATCATTGAAACACTCCAGGATGGGGAATCGGCTCGCTGCCTGCTTTGAGTCAGCGTCTGTCCGCATATTGGAGCGGTTTATTGCAGTGCGGAATACGCAGGATTGCGTAGGTGCGGTGTCACACGTTGCCGCTGCCGCGCAGATGTTCCAGCGCCAGCGCGGCGGCTGCCGTGCGGGTTTCTACCCCGAGCTTGTGCAGCACATGCTGCAGGTGCTTGTCGGCGGTGCGCGGGCTCATCTGCAAGATGTCGCCAATGTCCCGATTGGTCTTGCCCAGCGCCACCCACTGCAGCACCTCGGCCTCGCGCGGCGTGAGGGCAAAATGCTGTGCCAGGTCGGCAATGTTGCGCGCCCCATCTTCCAGTCGCAGCGAGAGCAGCCACTCGCCACCACTGGCCTGACCGCGCGGCGTGAACTGCAACATACCCTGCGCCACCTGCAAGCCAAGCGGCTGAGGCGCGGCGCGGGTTTCGCGCAGGAAGGCCAACCAGTCCTGCAGCACCGTCAGTTGCCCGTCTTCGTCCACGGCACCGGGCAGATGCAGGTCGAGCAGTTCGCGCGCTGCCGGGGTCTGCCAGAGCACGGCTCCCGTGGCGGGATCAAGTGCCATGGTTGCACGCCCCAGCTGGTCAATCGCCTGGCGAGCCGCCTGCAGATGGCGCGCACGCTCGAGGTGCGCCGCGATCCTGGCCAGTACCTCGGGAGGCCGCACCGGCTTGCCAAGGTAGTCCGTGCCACCTGCTTCAAAGCCGCGCACCACGTCCTCACTTTCGGTCAGCCCGGTCATGAAGATCACCGGTACTTCCCGGGTCCGGGGATCTGCAAGCAACCGCCGGCACACCTCGAAGCCATCCATGCCCGGCATCACGGCATCCAGCAGGATGATATCGGGCAGGCTCTGGCCGGCGCGTGCCAGGGCGCTCTCACCATTGGTGGCCACCAGCACACGATAGCCGGCCTCATCGAGGGTATCGTGCAGCACCGACAGGTTTTGCGGCACGTCATCCACGATCAGCACGGTGATTTGGGTGGAAGCAGTCACGTGGTGCACGCAGTACACTCCTGACAGGCTTTGCGGCAGCGCCGCGTCCGGTATGCGCGCGTGCTCAAGAGGCGGCACGCTGGTCGAGTTGATGTAGCAGGCGCTCGAACTGGAAGCGCTCGGCAAGCACGCCGAGTTCCTGCAGCCAGGGCGCCGAGGCCGGGTACAGGGCGGCCAGGATTTCCAGCTCGCGCTGGATGCCGCGCAGATAACCCTCCTGGACAAGCGCGCGCAATGCCTGTACCGCCGAGTCCGGCACACGCACCGGCATCTCGGTGACATCTGGCGCTACGTAGGCCCAGTCCAGGTCCAGCCGCCTGCCCAGCCAGGCGAGGAAGGCATCGACGCGGAGCGGTTTCTGCAGATAATCGCCGCGCGCCAGCAGGGCGGCAGCCTCGGTCTCCGCGCCATCGGCTTCCGGCCATTCGGCGGTACCCTCCGCGGCGGCAAGCAGGCTACGGAAACGCCGCGGTCGTTGGCCGGGGTGCTCGGGACCGTGCGCGGTGAGCACTGCAACCTGAACGTCGCCATGGCCGGCTTCGCGCAAGGCCCGGATGGCCTCCCAGCCGTTCATGCCAGGCAGGTCGATGTCCATCAGCACCAGGTCGGGCTGGAAGCTGCTGATCAGGGCCATGCCGTTCTCGGCGCTGCCAGCCGTGGTGAGCAGGAAACCCAGCGGCCGCAGCAGGGCAACCAGGAATTCGCGATCATGCGGTTCGTCATCAATCACCAGCAAGCGACGGCGGCGGCCGCGATAGCCAAGCACCTTGCGTGGCAGCACCACTTCGGGCGGTCGCAGACCTACCATTTCGGGCAGGAACAGTTTGAGCCGGAAGCAGCAGCCGGCACCAGGCATGCTCTGCAATTGAAGACGGCCGCCCATCAGGTCGGTGAGCATGCGCGCAATGGTAAGCCCCACACCGGTCCCGCTGATCGGTGGCTTATGCCCGGTGCCCTGCTCGAATGCATCAAAGATACGCGCCTGATCGGCTTCCGGAATGCCCGGACCCGTGTCCCGAATCTCGAAATAGGCCATTTGCCGCGCATAGCGCAGATGCAATGAGACCCGCCCCTGCTGGGTAAACTTGATCGCATTGCCAAGGATGTTGATCAGCACCTGGCGCAGACGGCGGCCGTCGGCACGCACCACCGGTGGCAGGCGGCCTTCACAGCGATAATCAAAATGCAGACCCTTGTCGATGGCCTGCATCTCGAACATGTGGACCAGCCCCTCGATCATCTCCGGGAAGGGGACCGGCTGCAGGTCCAAGGTCAGACGGCCGGCTTCGATCCGGGCAATGTCCAGGGTATGGTCGATCACCCCGAGCAGATGATCACCAGCCTCCCGGATCACCTCCACCGCGCGACGTCGGTTGGGCGGAATGCCGGGATCATCGCCAAGCAGATGCGCGTAGCCGAGCAGGCTGTTGAGGGGAGTCCGCAGTTCGTGGCTGACCGAGACCAGATAGCGGCTTTTGGCGCGGTTGGCCGCCTGCGCTTCCAGCAGCGCGTCCTGCAACCGGAGGTCGGTTTGCCGGCGCGCTTCGATGGCATGCGACAGGTCAATCTGCGCACGCGCCAGGGCGCCGCGCAGGGTGGCACGCTGGGCGCGCAGGCGCAGCACGCTACCCAGCGACAGGGCGGCGGCGGCGGCGCACGCAAGGGCAAGCAGCAGGAAAGGCGCAGGTTGCGCAGCAAGATCCATGACCGCTACGTTGCCCCAGATGCGCTGCGCGATGCAAGGACTGCGGCGCGGCCGCCGTCAGTCGACCAGATTGTCCACCGTACCGGCGGCCTCGGCAGCCCGGCGCAAGTGACGCAGCAGTCGACTGGGCGACAGCGCCAGCGATTGCAGCGCCATCTGCGCTGCAGAGCCCTGCGGACAGGCGCGGTCAATCCACTCGTGCAACAGGTGATCGTCCAGCGCTACGGCATCCGGGTCGCTCTGTCGCGCCGGCTCAGCATCTGCAGCGGCGCCAGGTGCTGCGGGTGCTGCGGGTGCTGGCGCATTGGCACCCGGTTCGGCCAGTCTGGCCGGCACGGTGACACCGCTGGCAGACAACTGCTCGGCAAAGGCCATGGCCACCCGCAGGACAGACAGCAGGGATCCTTGCGGATGGCGGTGATCGTTGCATTGCGGCTGCCCGAGACCGCCGATCACCTCAGACAGGGTGGCCGGCAAACCCCAGCGCTGGGCCAGACGCTCGCCCAACACGAACCCATCCCACCCGAAGGACTGTCGGCAGAGGGTATGCAGACTTACCTGCTGCTCCAGCGCCTGCGCGCTGTGCTGCGCAAACGAGGCCGGAGCGACACTGCACCACGCCAGCACACCAATGTTGTGCAGCAGCCCGGCCGTGAAGGCAATGTCGGAGGCCACCCTGGCATTGTCGGCAAAGCTGGCGGTCAGCACGGCGCAGGCCAGCGCGCTGCGCCAGAACGGCGCCGGCCGGAACGCGGCTTGGGGCGGTGCCGGCAGGGCAGGGGCAAGGGCAGCGGTCAGCGCCAGCGCGCGCAGGGTGCTGCTGCCCAGCACCACCAGGGCATCCTGTACGGTGAGCACCCCGCCGGGCACCCCGAAAAAGGCCGAGTTGGCGACGCGCAGCACGCGCACCGTTACGGCCGGATCGTCATGCACGACCCGGGTGAGAACCGCCAGGCTGGCTTCGCTGGCATCACCCAGCCGCAACAGGGCCAACGCCGTGACCGGCAGGCTGGGCAGCTGGATCACCCGGCTGATCAGGGCATCCAGATCGGGACTGGCCTGAGGTTCAGCCGCGGATTGCATATTGGATTCGTTCATAGGGCAGCAGGCAGCAGAGTGATCAGATGACCCCGCGCTTGCGCAGGATCGAGCGGTCGCAAATCCAGCTGCCAGGTGCGTTGCCCCAGTCGCAGGGGAACCACTCCGCAATCTCCGGCGTCGAGCAGTGGCCGGCAGGCTGCCGCCAGCAATGGTGGCCAGACCGTGCCCAGCGTGCAGTTGAGCATCGGCGCCAGCGCCAGCGCGGCCTGGTTGATCAGCAGCACGCAGCCGTCGAGGTCGACGCCGAGGACCGGCACCGGCAAGCGGTCGACCGCATCCCGCGACAGACGCAGCAGATGCTCACTGAGGACCTGACGACGACGCTGCTCGGCCAGCGCCACCTGCAGCAACTCGTTGTGGTTCTCGAGCTGATCGTGGGCGATGCTGAGCGCGTTGGCCAGCCGGCGGTTTTCGTCGGACAAGCCCTTGCGGACGAAGGCTTCACGAATGCTGGCCCGCAAAAATTCATCGTCCCACGGCTTGGTCAGGTACTTGTATATGGCGCCTTCGTTGATGGCGGCTGTCACGGCCGCCAGCTCGCTGTAACCGGACAGCACCATGCGCACGGTGTGCGGCCGCAACACCCTGGCCTGGCGCAGGAAATCCACCCCGCTCATGCCGGGCATGCGCTGATCGGACAGCACCACATCCACCGCTTCCTGATGCAGCACCTGCAGACCGGCTGCGCCGCTCGATGCCGTGATCACGCGATAGCTTTCCTTGCGCAGTGCCCGGCGCAGGGCGCTCAGAATGTTGTCCTCATCGTCCACAATCAGCAGGGTGCCCTGTCCGAAGGGCTCGATCACGTCCTCCCCCTGCGCGGCATGACGCCCAATCAGGTAGATGTCATCGTCCGGTGCGCGCTCAGCGTCCATCGGTTTCCTCGAGTGCCAGCAGCTCCTCGGCGCTCACCTCGCCGGCCAGATCGGGGCCGTCGGGAGGCGACTGATCTGAAATCTCCGTGCGCTGTACCGGCAGCACCAGCCGGAAGCATGCGCCCTGACCCGGCTCGCTGCGGACCTCGATACGGCCGCCATGACGGCGCATGATGCTGTATGACACCGACAGGCCAAGACCCGTGCCTTGCCCGACGGCCTTGGTAGTGAAAAACGGATCGAAGATACGCTTCAGGTCACCGGCCGCAATGCCGTGGCCACTGTCCTGCACCTCCACCCAAACTTCCCGGGGTTCGCCGGCCTGCGCGCCTGTGCGCAGTGTGATGGTGCCCTGATCGCCGATCGCGTGGCCGGCATTCACCAGCAGGTTCATCAGCACCTGATTGATCTGGCCCGGAATACATTCCGGGTGCGGCGGATGCGTGTATTCCTTGACGATCTGCGCCTTGTACTTGAGCTCGTTCCACACCACGTTGAGCGTGCTGTCGCAGGACTTCTCAAGATCAGCCGCCTGCCAGCCATCCTGATCCACGCGGGTGAAGTCTTTCAGGTCGAGGATGATCCGGCGGATATGATCCAGGCCCTCGCGACTTTCCTTGATCAGGGCGGTCAGGTCCTCGCGGATGAATTCGTAGTCCAGTTTCTGGCGGATCTGCTGCACGGCGGCCGCCTGTGCAGCAGGCAGGGCAGTCGCCGCCGCGTCGTAGGCGCCGATCAGCTGGGTGAGGTCACCCAGATAGCGCTCCATGCTGCCCAGGTTGGCGGTTACGAAGCCGACGGGATTGTTGATCTCGTGCGCCACGCCGGCCGCCAGCTGACCGATCGAGGCAAGTTTTTCCGACTGGAACAATTGGGCCTTGGCACCCTGCAACCGGCGCAGCAGTGCACGCTGCTTGCGACGCTCGGTTTCGGATTCCAGGATGGCGGCCTGCAGACGACGCTGAATAAGCGCAGTGTCGGTGTAGTCGGCCAGTGTGAGCACCACCATCTTCACTTCGCCGCTGGCGTCGCGCAGGGGCAGGAAGGTGCAGTTCTGCCGCATCTCGTCCACCCCGCCGGTGATCGGCCGGTTGTGCTTGAAGCGGAACAGGAAGGGGCGCTGCTCCCAGGAGGTGAACGCGTAGTTGCCGAGCACGAACACGCTGTCGATCTTGCGCTTCAGCCAGGAGGCCGGCAGCTCGGGAAAACAGTCGAACAGGTTTTGCCCCTGCACGGCGTCGAGCAGCCGGCCACTGTGGGTTTCCATGAAGCGGTTCCACAGCACAATGCGGCACTGGCGGTCCACTGCCAGGATGCCCACTTCCAGGCGCTCGACGATGAAGCCCAGCAGGCGCAGATGGGTGGTCTCGTCCATGCCTCAGCCGCTCACAAAGTGCAGAGAAATCGGTCCAGCAACTCGCCGAGGGCTGCCACTTCCTCGCGCGGCAGCAAGGCGATCAGGTGCGCAGAGAGCTGGTGTATTTTCACGTTGAAGCACACCTCCACGCACAGCGCAGTGGCCACCGACAACTCGTCCGGGCGAACCACGGAATGGGCATCCAGATCCGTGCCGATCAGCGACGGCGCACTGAATCCCATATCCGCACCGAGCTGCCGCGCGATGCCGCCAATGCAGGCCCCAGCCAGCACATTGGCTACATCGAGCAGCATCTCTTCTTCTTCATGTGGCTCGAGCGGGCCGTCATACCCCATCAGGGCACCCAGCTCATGCCGGTTGCCGGTGTTGAGCACCACCAGCACTTCGCCGCGAAACCCACCGTGAAAAGCCTGACGCACCGCGCTGACCAGGCCGTCACCAACAAAGTGGTGGATCAGCGCCGGGATCCGATCGGCCTCGACGATGGCAATGCGCGGCACCGAGAGCTCGACGAACTGCTGCCAGATGCGGGCGATCGAGTCACCGGCCTGGCCCATGCCGATATTGGCGATTTCCTGCAGCGCGTCGGTCTGGTCACCGCTCAGCACGTTGGCGCTGGCATTCATACCATCACCCCGTATTCGCGCAGAACGGTACGGATGCCCTCGGCATTCACCGGCTTCGACACGAAGGCTATCGCGCCCATGCCGAGCGCGCGCTCACGCGCCAGCGGCTGCACATCCGCCGACACCACGATCACGAAACAGTTGAGGTCTTCGGCTTGCAGGGTCTCGAGCACCTGAAAACCATCCATGGTCGGCATGGTAAGGTCCAGAAACATGACGTCGACCTTGCCGGCACGGTAGGCCAGCATGGCTTCCTGCCCATTGCAGGCTTCCTGCACGGTGATGTCCCAGTCGGCCGGCAGGGCCTTGCGCAACATCTTGCGCGCAATCGGTGAATCATCGACAACGAGTACGGACACGCTCATGTTGAGGCCTCTTTCGGCGGATCGATTCTGATCCAGACATTCAGGGTGGATTCATCCGGGTTCTGATAGGTTTTCAGGCGCTCGGCAAAATGTTCGGTCAGCACATGCCCGGCGGTGAGCATCAGCAGGCCTTCGCTGTTGATCAGGTCGCGCGCGATCACCATGCCGGCGCGGGCTTCCTGCGGTGCAATCATTTTTTCGTTGTCATTGGCCTCGGCACCAAACACCACGCGCTCAAACGCCATCACCACCTTCGGGCAGTAGCGCTTGCCAGCCCCCTTCACGATCAACTGCACTGCCTGGTCGCGCTTGAGCTTGACTGCAGCGAGTGTGCCAATCTGCAGGGCATCGAAGTCATTGGCCACGCTGATGATGCGCGCGTTGACCGGAATTGCCTCCCCAGACAGGCCGTCGGGATATCCGGTTCCATCCCACAGCTCGTGATGACTGCGGATGATGCGCGCCACGCCCGCCATATTGTCGAGCGCCATCAGCGCCTTCTGTCCAGCCTCGGCATGGTTGCGGTGCTGCTTCACTTCGGTGATGTTCATCTTTGCCACCGACTTGGCGAGCAGTTCGTCGCTGAAGCCGATCTTGCCAATATCGTGCAACAGGCTGGCCAGCAATACGTCCTGTTGGTCCTGTGGCGGCAGCCCCAGCGTCATGGCGATTTTTACGGCCACCTCGCCTACCCGGCGCGAGTGACCGGACAACTCACCGCCGCGCAGGTCGATCAGGTTGCTGAACACCTTGATCGAGGTGATGAAATTCTGCCGCAGCTTCTGGTTGGCGCCAGTGACTTCGGTGGTACGTTCGGCCACCTTCTGCTCCAGCCCCTCGTTGAGGTCCTTCAGTTCGGCATTCTGGCGCTGGGTGAGCTTTTCCAGACGGTCGCGCTCGCGCTCCAACCGCTTTAATTCGAGGCTGCTGGCCACCATCGCGAGCAGGTCGTCATCATTCCAGGGTTTGGCCACATAACGCAGAATCTGGCCGTGATTGATCGCACCCACGGTGCTGCCAATATCGGCGTAGCCGGTGAGCAGGATCCGCAGCACGCTGGGGTGACGCGCGCGCACTTCACCCAGAAACTCCACTCCGTCCATTTGCGGCATGCGCATGTCGGAGATCACCAGATCTACCGACTGCCGGGCCAGCAGCTCCAGGCCCTCGCCACCGCCGGAAGCACTCAGCACATCATAGCCGGCGCGACGCAGCAGACGGCGCAGCGCGTTCTGGATATTCAGCTCGTCGTCCACACACAGCACGGAAAAGCGCTCAGCCTCGCCGTCAGCATGCGGTTGCTGCAGCGCGTGCGGGTCCAGACTCTCGGCAAAGGCAAACATGTCGTCGGCAGTACCATGCATCGGCGCGGCCATGCTGGCCGCCGAGGCAGGCAGCGCGCCAGCAGTCTGGGGTTGGCCCGGCTGGGGTGTTGCGGTGGCGGTCATGGCTCAGGTCAATGGATTTCGCGGTTTGACGATCGGAACGCTTTAGGGGTGATGGGATTAACGACCAGGTTGCCGGGAATCTTTAAGATTTTGCCGGCCGCCCCATACAATCGTCAGGACACTGTGTTGCGCACCCTGCTGCCGCGTTGGCCAGGACGAGCGCGGTGACGGCGGCGCGTGCGATCATCTCGCAGCCAGAGATGCGTGATGAGACTTGTAGCTGCGGAGTGGATGGCGATGACGACCGGCTTTATGTTGCAAAACGACCACAATCCCACCTTGCCGATGCGTCCGCCTGCCACCCCGGCGCCTGTGTTGGCGCCGCCAATCTGGCGCGTGATGCCCCCTTGGGAAGGCGGTTTGCCAATCCGACCCGGCGGCGAAATGACTGCAGGACGCGCTTGGACGACCGACATAGAGGCCGCTCCGACTATCCGGGAGACCCTGCCGTCCGCCGCACTGCAAACGATGGCAGCAAGTTTTCCCGCTGCGGTGGCCGACTGGGTCTGTGCGGACGCGCAGGGTGGGATGGTCGCCCTGGTCGACGGCTATCCGCGCCCGGAACGGAATCCGCAGACCCATGAACTGGAGGCTGATCCGGGACGGGCATTGCTGGCCTCCTATGCGTCCCGCGGACTGTCGGCGCTGCGGCATGCCGAGGGGGCGTGGTCGCTGGTGCTGTGGGAAGAGCAGAGTCAGCAGTGGTTGCTGGCCGTGGATCGGCTGGGGCGTTGTCCGCTTGAATTCCGCCTGCACGCTGGCCTGCTGATGGTGCGTGGTGGACGGTCGCTGGCTGCGCCCGCGTCCGCAGCGGGTGAACCAGGTAAGGGCACCGGTCCGGCGGATGACGGGGAAGACTGGACCCGGATCGAACCCGGCACCCATCTGCGCGTCAGCGCAGCAGGTGTCAGCGCGCCTGCATTTCACGGTACCTGGCGGCTGGAGCGGCGTGACCGGCGCGGTTGGGGCATGATGCTGGGCGAGTGTCAGGCACGCATGAACAGCGTGCTGCATGGGCTTGAGGACTTCCCGGCACATGTTCTGCTAGCCGACGATCTGCTGGGCGGGGCCCTTCTGCTGCAGGGCATGCAGCAGCAAGGGCGGCCGCCCGAGGCGGTAGTCTGGCTGGAAGGCTGGTCAGGCCAGGGCGGGCTGGCCGATCGTACGGCGCTCAGTCGCCTGTGCACGCATTTTCAGTTGCCGTTGCTGGAGGGCTTTGGTGCCCTTGAGCAACTTCCGCCCAGCCAACAACCGTTTGCGATGGTCTCAGGCCGGGGGCTGGAGGTACTGCTACCGCCTCGCCCGGACGGGCTGCTGCAACGCTGCCTGCACTGGCAGCCCTGGCAGGCCGACGCGCCGGCGCGGCCTGCCCTGCATGGCGCCAACCTGGTGAAAGCATTCAGCGCACGCTGGCAGCCGCAATTGGCTGCGGCAGCAGCGGGGATGCTGCGCGACGCACAGGCCGGGCAGCCAGTCTGGCCGATGCTCGACGAAACCGTGGCGCACTATCTGGCCAACCTGCCCGAAGCTTTGCGCGCCGGCACGCCATGGCGACCGGCCTTTCGGACGGCAATGGCACAAGCGCTGTTGCCGCCCGCCCTGTGTGCCTGGATCCGCTGAGCCGGATCAGCTGCCGCCCAGTGTTTTCAGCATGTCGCGCGCGCCAGCTTCAGCCGCGAACGGGGTCTTCAGGGCGAGCAAGGCCTCCAGTTCTGCCTTGGCCCTGACCTTGTCGCCGGTCACTACCAGAGCACGTGCGTAATCAAAGCGCACTTCCGGATGGGTCGGCGCGTGCTCGGCCGCCTGCTTCAGCAGCGGCAGTCCACGGTCATTCTTGCCTGCTGTCATCAGGATCACACCGAGGGTGTTCTCGGTGACCGGGCTGTCCGGTGCAAGCTTGTAAGCCTTTTCCGCGTAGTCGACTGAAGTGGGGTCCTTCATCAGCTCCAGAGTCTGCGCGAGGTCGTTCAGGGCGCCCAGATTATTGGCGTCCTTTTCCAGAATCTTGCGATACTGCGCGGCGGCGCCGGCATAGTCCTTGCGGCGGCCCGCTGAACCGGCGGCATAGAAGCGCAGACGCAGGTCATCGCCGTGGCTGTCAATCCAGGCGGCGAGGCGCTTGTCGGCTTCAGCCGTCTGATTGGCGGCCAGCAGAGCCTGATGCAACTGCACGAAAAGCGGGGTGTCGGGCGTCTTGGCCAACGCCGCTTCGAGGGGGGCGATGGCATCCTTGGCCTTGCCTTGGGCCATCAACACTTCAGCCTTCAGCGACAGCGCGTTCGGTACATTTGGCAGCAAGGCATCCAGCTTGGGCAGATAGGTGGCGGCTTCATCGGGGTGACCGCCGCGGAGCGCCAGCTGGATCGACGCCACCACCGGCTCGGGGGCGGATGGCTTGGTCTTGCGCGCCTTCTCCAGCAGGCTGGCTGCGCTGGCGGGATGACCCAGTTCGGATTCCAGGCTGGCGGCAAGCAGCATGGCTTCGACGTCATCAGGTTGCGTCCTGATCAGCGCCTGGAGCTGCTTCACCGCCTCCTCAGGCTTCTTCTCGGCCATGGCCAGACGGACCGCCAGCTGGTGCGCCTGCGCGTTGTTGGGTTCAGCCTTGAATACCTTGTCAAGGTTGCGGTGTGCTGCCGCAAAGTCATTGCGCTGGGCTTCGATCTGGGTGGCCAGCAACCAGGCCTGGGCGTCCACCGGCGTGGCCTTCAGCACCGGTGCCAGCGCCTCGAGCGCATGCGCGGCCTCGCCTTTCTGGGCCAATGCATTGGCGAGCACCTTATGCGCAAACAGATTGTCCGGGCTGGCCGCCACCGCCTGCTTCAGATGGCCGATCGCCAGGTCAAGCTTGCCCTGGCCACCCTCCAGCGTGCCAAGAAACAACAGCGCCTGCACCAGCTTTGGCTGCTTTCTGAGCACCTCTTCGGCCTTCGCCGCGGCAGCCGTGTAATCGCCCTTGCCACGCAGCGCCTCGGCCTGTTGCATCAGTGCCTCGATCTCGGGGCTCACGGCCACCCCCTTGCCGGAGGCGGCGGTGCCGGCGGACGGCGACTTGCCGGTGGCCACCACACTGGCCGCAGGCGGTGCCGGATCGGCACTGGCCGATGGCGGAAGGCTGAGCAACACGGTGGTCAGCAGGACGGAGGCCTGCAAGGCGCTGGAACGGGGGGAATGCAGAGGGATTCGCGACATGGGTGAACCTTTCAGTTGGAGTCTTCGCGCCCGGCTGGCCGGATGCCCAGCTGACGCAATTTTCGGTAAAGATGGGTGCGTTCCAGCCCCACCCGTTCCGCCACCCGGGACATGTTTCCGGACTCACGGCGGATGTGATATTCGAGATAGGCCTGTTCGAACTGGTCGCGGGCTTCGCGCAGTGGCCGGTTGAATTCCATCACCACGTGACTGGCGGCGACCGGCCGGGTGAACTGTGCGGCAATCCGTTGCACATCGGCCACGGTGATGTCGTTTTCGAAGGCACTGACCGCCAGGGTGCGCACCGCATTCGACAAGGCTGGCAGATTGCCCGGCCAGTTCAGGCCGCGCAGCGCATTCAAGGCGCCGGTACTCAGGGTGCGCACGGGTACTTCCTTGCCTTCGATCATCTGCTGCAGGATCACGGTGGCGATGTCGGGAATGTCTTCCGCATGCTCGCGCAGCGCCGGCACCGGAATCACGAGCTGCGACAGCCGGGCCAGCAGGTCGGCATCAAAGCGATCTTCAATACCCAGCTGGGCAACGGATTCCCGCGAGGCACACACCAGTCGCACATTGTGCCGTTCCAGCTTGGTGAGCAGCTGACCCAGGCCGCGCTGCGCGGTCCGATCCAGCGCGCTGACGTCGTGCAGGAACAGCAAGCCATCCTGCGCTTCGGCCAACACCGAATAAGGATTATCGGACAGCCACAGATTATCGAGCGGTGCCACCCAGGGCGTGTTGGGCCGATGCAGATGACGGGCTGCCAGTTCGGCGCCGCAGCCAGCTTCGCCAACCAGCATCAGCGGCATCGGCTGATTGGCGACCAGGTCTAGCCGCTTGCGCAAGTCTTGCATCAGGGCAGATTTGCCAAGGTGCACGAGGTTGAGGCCAGGGCGGAAGTCGGCACGCCCTTTCGCCAACGCCCGCTCCACGGTGGCCAGCAGACGTGGCAGGGCAATCGGTTTTTCGAGGAAATCAACCGCCCCGATCCGGGTGGCCTCAACAGCGGTCTCGATGGTGCCGTGGCCAGACATCATCACGACCGGCATGGTCAACATGCCGCTGGTAGCCCATTCCTTGAGCAGGGTGATGCCGTCCATTTCCGGCATCCAGATGTCGAGCAGTATCAGGTCGGGCCTTGCCGTCCGGCGCGCGTCACGCGCCTGGAAGGCATTGGCGGCCAGACGCACGCGATACCCTTCCTCGCTCAGGATTTCCGAGAGCAATTCGCGGATCCCGACTTCGTCGTCGACCACCAGTATTTCCTGACTCAAGCCCGTCTCCTCATGGTGCGTCGTCTGCCAGCGGCAGGGTGAAACTGACCTGGGCACCACCCTGTTCGAGATTGCGCGCCTGCACCCGGCCGCCATGCTCTTCAATGATCTTCTTCACGATCGCCAGACCCAGACCGGTGCCCTTGGTCTTGCTGGTGACATACGGCTCGAACACCCGCGCCAACAGATTCTCCGGGAAGCCCTGCCCGTTATCCAGCACCCTCAGCCGCACCTCGCCGCCGCGGCGCTCGCTCAGCACTTCGATGGCCGGTTGCGGCTGCCCCTGCAAGGCATCCACTGCATTTTGCATCAGGTTGTGCAAAACCTGCCGGACCAGGTTGGGATCGCCCTTCACACGCGGCAGATCGTCCTGCAGGGTCAGGTGGATGGCTACGCCGGTGCCCTCGTAAAGATGCAGGACCTCGCGCACCAGCGCATTCAGGTCAAGGTTGCGGGCAACCACGCCCGAAGCACGCGCATAGGCGCTGAAATCATCCACCATCGCCTTCATCGCGTCGACCTGGTTGACGATCGTGGCCGTGGAACGGTCGAGCAGCGCAGCATCCGCCTCGTCCAGACGCGGACTGAGGCGGCGCTGCACGCGTTCGGCAGCCAGCTGGATCGGCGTAAGCGGATTCTTGATCTCGTGCGCGAGGCGACGGGCTACCTCTGCCCATGCGGCATCGCGCTGCGCCTGCAACAGGTCAGTGATATCGTCGAACACCACCAGACAATCCGGCTGGGTTTCGCTGGGTAGGCGGCGACCGCGCAGATGCAATACGCGCACCTCCTCTCCCGTGGCGTAATCGAGCTGGGCTTCCCAGATGCCATCGGCATCGGGGCGCAGTCGTTGCAGGAGCAGGCCGGCAAATGCGCGCAGTCCCTCGTGGCTGGCATGGGCCGCCAGCGTCGCCAAAGCCTCGCCGGGCAGACCCTGGCGGGTATGCAGCAACTCGTAGGCCGCCGGGTTGATCGCCACGATCACCTGCTGCGGGTCGATCACCACCACGCCGGTGCTCAGGCTGGAGAGGATGCCTTCCAGGTAAGCTTTGGCGTCTTCCAGTCTGGCTTGGTCGCGCGCTCGCGTCGCGGCGGCGCTCTGCAATTGACGGATCATGGTGTTGAAAGCTTGCGCCAGCACGCCAAGCTCGTCACGGGTGGTCACATTGGCAAGGCGGGTAAAGTCGCCACGCCCGACCGCCAGCGCAGCGTCGGCCAACTGGCCCAAGGCGACCCCAAGGTATTCGGACAGGGAGAAAGCCAAAGCCAGCGCAGAGAGCAGCGTGAGCAGCAGGGTGAGCGTGAGGGTCAGGCCATAAACGCGCTTGAGCCCCACCCTGGCGCGTGTCAATTCCTGATAACTGCGCCACGCCGAATCCACCCGCTCGGCGTTTTCCGACAATTCCGCCGGCACGGGTTGCAACAGCTCCAGCGCGCGCAGGTCTTCATTGATCGACAACAGGTTGACCGGTACCACCACGCGCAGAAAAAACCCCTTTTCGGGCACTGACTCGATGCTTTTGTACGTGCGCTGCAGACGCACCTGACGCAGTGCCGCCGTGCGTGGCAACCCGGAACCTGGAAACAGGGCGGTACTTCGCGAGCTGGAAAAAGCCAACATCTTGCCGCTCTTGTTATAGAGGCTGGCCTCGTCAACGCCATTCTGCTCACGCAGGTGGTTGAGCAACGGCACCTCGTCAATGGCCGTGCTGTCGGCCATCGACACGGCCATGCCTTCGCCCTTGCGCGCGAGGTCGGCCAGCAGGCTGTCCAGACTGGTGCGCCCGAGGTTCAGCCCAGCCTCCAGTGCCTGATCCACGTTAACGTTGAACCAGGTCTCGATGCTGTTGGCGAGGAATTGCACTGACACCGCATAGACCAGCGTACCCGGCACCAGCGCCGCCACCCCGAACACCATCAGCAGGCGCAGGGTCAGCCGCGAACCGAACTGACGCGCGCGGATGCGCCGGTAAAGGGTGTGCACCTGGTAGGCAATCAGCCCCAGCAGCCCGACTGCCAGCACCACGCCGAGCAACAGCAGGGTGGTGTAATTTTCGGCAAACAACGACGTGTTGGCAGTGGCTTGCTGCAGCAGATAGAGCAGCACGCCGCCCAGCAGCAGGCAGGCTCCCAGCAGGGCGCGCACGCGCCAGGACGCAAAGATCATCCCGGCGTCACCGCAAAGCGGTGCACTGGCGAAAATAATTGCCACTCGCGCGACGACAGGGTTTCGATCTGCAGTGGTTTGGGCAACTGGCTGGTGTCGAGACGCAGGCTGATACTGGCTTCGTAGCGCTGGGCCTTGTGCAGGGTGATGTGCTCGCCCGACGGCATCACGTGCACGTGCGTGAGCGCGCGCAAGGCCTCGCGCAGATCCGGAAAGGTTTCGTAGCCGTTGCCGATGTTGAGCCGGTACATCCGGGTGATCGGCACGTAGCTCAGCCGCCGATGCTCCCGCAGACTGGTCAGGCCCTCGTCAAACCACCAGGCGCGCGGGCGCCATAAGTCGAACTCAAGAACGAAGTCGAGCACCACGCCGTGCGACACCGCATCCTGCAGGGTGGGTGTGAGTTCAAGGTCAAAACTGGCATCGAGGGCATAGCTGTCCTCGCTCGGCTCCAGCTCCACCGTGCGCAAGGTGATGCCATCGGCCATTGCGACCTGTGGCAGCACCAGCCACAGGCAACAGCAAAGCCCCGCGAAAAGGGTAATCCGCCGGAACAACGTGCCGGCGGCGGCTGCCGTGCAGACCCAGCGCGCAGACATTGCGCACCGATCAGGCAGGGACCGGCAGGCGCCGGAGGCTGGCGTAAAAGAAACCGTCATGTCGGGCATCGGGTAACACCCAGCCATCGCTGAACACGGCTCCAGCGGGCGGTGTATGGATGGCATCGGGATGATTGGCAAGAAAGGACTGCACAAAGCCTGGCCCCTCTTCGGCAAACAGGGAACAGGTCACGTAAAGCAGGGTACCACCGGGTTTGAGGGTTCGCCAAAGCGCTCCAGCAAGTTGGCGCTGGGTATCAGCCAACCGGGCGGGGTCACCAGAATGGCGCAACCAGCGGATGTCCGGATGGCGGCGTGTCACCCCTGACCCGGTGCAGGGAGCATCCAGCAGGATACGGTCAAAGGGCTGACCGTCCCACCAGTCGTCCAGGCGGCCGGCGTCCGCGCAATG
Source organism: uncultured Ferrovum sp. (assembly GCA_903893215.1). Classification (GTDB taxonomy): domain Bacteria; phylum Pseudomonadota; class Gammaproteobacteria; order Burkholderiales; family Ferrovaceae; genus CAIVHB01. Next base: position 16,447 of record CAITLJ010000022.1, read on the forward strand.
GAGTTCGGCCTGCAATTGCAGTCGTGCGAGGGTCTGTTCCACCCGCGCCAGCCGATGGGCGTCATGATCCAGCGCCACCACATGCAAATCCGTCGTGCGCTCGAGCAGGTGAGCGGTCTTGCCACCCGGCGCAGCACACGCATCCAGCACACGCTCGCCCGGCTGCGCGTCAAGCAGCTCGGCCGCCAGTTGCGCAGAGGCGTCCTGTACCGACACCCATCCTTCGGCAAAGCCGGGCAATTGCTCGACCGGACAGGCAGTTTCCAGCAGCACAGCATGCACACCAATCCGACTGGCAGGCAGGCCAGCATCGACCAGCTTCGCCAGATACTGCTCGGTGGACTGAAGGCGGGAATTGACGCGCAGTGTGAAGGGCGGATGCTGCTGGGCAATCGTGAGGATGTCACGCCAGTGCTGCGGATGGTCGCGCCGGATACGGCGGATCCACCATTCGGGATGCGAGAAGCGGCCCTCCGGCGTTCCGTCGGCGGCCAGCTCCAGCTCTTCGCGCCGACGTTGCAGCCCGCGCAGAACGGCATTCACGAAACCGCCCACTGCAGGATGGGCCAGCGCCCCGGCTGCACGCACCGCGTGATCCACCACCGCGTGCGGGGCGGTGCGCGTATATAGCAGCTGGTAAGCCGCCACTTCCAGGAGTGCACCGAGGATCGGCTGGGTTTCTTTTTGTAGCAGCGGGCGCAACACGGCTTTCAGGCGGCCATGATGCCGCAGCACGCCAAAGCACAGGTCGCGGCAGACCGCACGCAAATGGCGCCCCAGTGCGATCAGGTCAGGATCGGCTTCGGCCAGCACAGCATCAAGGCTGCGGCCACCGAGCACACTGAGCAGCAGCTGCGCCGCCTTGCTTTGGGCCAGATACAGCTGGGCAGCCTGCACCTGACCGGTTTCACCGGTCGCATGATCTGGCATGGCGACCTCGGGCTGACTGCCCGGCAACCGGGCGGCCAAGGGTTGGTCTGACAAAGGGGTATCACTCAAGTCGGTCTCCGGGGTGCAGCGGAACAGCCTGCAGGAATTCACGTGCAGGCAGCATGCGTCCACCGGGACGTTGCAGTCGGTGCAAATGGAGGATGCCTTCGCCGGTGGCGATGGCCAGACTGTCATCGACAGCGATCACGGTGCCGGGGGCGACGAGCGTCTGGCCAGCAGCCTCGCCAGACGGCACTGCCATGGTCGGCTCGGTGCGCGGCATGGCCACCCGGATCTGCTGGCCCTGCCAGGCGAAGCGCGCACCCGGCACCGGATCGAAGGCGCGGATCAGCCGCTGCAGATGGTCGGCCGGGAGGGTCCAGTCGATCTGCGCTTCTTCCTTGCGCAGCTTGGCGGCATAAAGCACGCCATCCTCAGGCTGAGCGCGCGCCCGCGCCAGATGAGCAGGCAAATCGGACAGGGCGTGCACGATCAGCTCGGCGCCCAGCCGGGCCAGTCGGTCATGCACGCTGGTACCGGTATCGTTCAGACTGATCGGCAACCGTCCCTCCAGCAACACAGGCCCCGTATCCAGTCCGACCTCCATCTGCATGATGTCGACCCCGGTTTCGGCATCACCGGCCAGGATGGCGCGCTGGATAGGCGCTGCGCCACGCCAGCGCGGCAGGAGCGAACCGTGGATGTTCAGGCAGCCGAACGGCGGCTGGGCCAGGATTTCGGCCGGCAGCAGCAAGCCATAGGCCGCGACCACCCAGACGTCAGCCTGCAGTGCGGCCAGGCGGGTCTGAATGTCGGGCTGGCGCAAGCTATGGGGTTGCAAGACAGGCAGACCGAGCTGCAGCGCCAAGGCCTTGACCGGGCCGGCAACCAGCTTATGGCCACGACCGGACGGGCGATCTGGCTGACACAGCACCGCCAGCACCTGATGGCCAGCATCGACCAGCGCCTGCAGGGCATGCGCTGCGAAGACCGGCGTGCCGGCAAAGATCAGGCGCATCAGACCAATACCCTCAAAGGGTGGTCCGGGCGCGCTTGCGCAGCTTGGTCTTGATACGGTTTTGCTTGAGGGGCGACAGGTATTCGACAAACACCTTGCCGACCAGGTGATCCATCTCGTGCTGGATGCACGTGGCGAGCAGGCCCTCGGCCTGCAGACGGAAGGGATTGCCGTGGCGATCGAGCGCCTCGACCACGATCTGGTCTGCGCGTGTCACCTTGTCGTAGATGCCTGGCACCGACAGGCAGCCTTCCTCGCGCTCGGCTTCGCCGTTGCGCTCCAGGATCACGGGATTGACGAAGGCTTGCAGTTCATCCCCTTTTTCGCTCACATCGACCACAATCACGCGTTTGTGCACGTCCACCTGGGTGGCGGCCAACCCGATTCCGGGGGCAGCGTACATGGTTTCAGCCATGTCGCTGATCAGCCGGCGTATGCTGTCATCGACGCTGGCCACCGGGGTGGCCACCTTGTGCAAACGGGGGTCCGGATAATGCAGGATGTTGAGTAAGGCCATTTAATAGGTTGCCCCGACAGGCAAGTTGAATGCAGAATTTTTGCGGGAGACGCTGGCGATGCGGCAATGTCACCCCTTTCACAATCTCGAGTGCACCCGAATGCGATCGCTTCTTATTATAGCCCTGCTCTGCTCGCTGGGCCTGTCCGGCATGGCAGCGGCCCGCTCGGATACCCTGCAGGTGCAGGAAAATGCCCCCGATCGCTACGTGGTGGTGAAGGGCGATACCCTGTGGGACATTTCCCGGCGCTTCCTCAAACAACCCTGGCGCTGGCCGGAAATCTGGCGGCTGAACAAGGAACAGGTGAAGGACCCGCACTGGATCTATCCCGGTGACGTGATCGTGCTTGATCGCACGCAAAACCCGCCCAAGCTCAGCGTCGAGGGGCGCGACAGCACGGTGCCGCGCGAAGGGGACGCCGACACCGTAGACGCCGCCGGCCGCACCCGCCTGAGTCCGGAAGTGCGCAGCACCAGCATCGCAAACGTGATTCCCAGCATTCCTTTGCAGGATATCCGCGCCTTTACCGGCCAGCCCCTGGTGGTGACCGATCGCCAACTGCTGGACGCGCCAGCCGTGATCGGCTTTGAGGGCAACCGCCGCTATGGCAGCATGGGTGACGAGGTATTCGTGCGCGGCGAGCTGCAAAAAGGGGTGCGCGTGTTCCAGATTTTCCGTCCAGGCAACGCCTTGGTCGACCCCGATACCAAGGCCATTCTGGGCTATTCCGCCGACTATGTGGGCGACGCCCGCCTGTCCGAAGAGACCGAACCCGCCCGGCTGGTCCTGCTGAAAGGATCGATCGAGGTGGCGCTGGGGGATCGACTGCTGCCGCCCGGGCCACCGCCGCCCGCCAACTACGTGCCCAATGCGCCGTCCGTGGAGATTCATGGCCACGTGATCAACGTGCCGGGCAGCAATGGCATGGCTGGCCGCAACAGCGTGGTGGTGATTTCGCGCGGGGCGCAGGATGGCCTGGTGCCGGGCAACGTGCTGGCGGTTTACCCTGCCGAAGAAGTGATGCCCGAGCACGGCGCGGCACCTGTCAAGTTGCCGGAAACACGTTCCGGCTTGCTGTTCGTGTTCCGCACCTTCGACCGGGTGTCCTATGCTCTGATCGTGCAGAGTCAGCGTCCGGTGAATGCCCTCGATTACGTCCATAACCCTTGAAGACCCAGCCCGCGCCGAATCGGTGCGGGCCTGCCTGCTCGAACTGGGCCTGATCGAAGGTTTTCGTGGCGACGCCTTCGGCGCGCTGCTGGAACAGTTCGGCAGCCTTGATCGCATTGCGGCCACCCCCCGCCGCCGTCTGGCGGATGCGCTCCCGCCCGCGTTGGCCGAGCGCGTCCGCCAGGGCGCCAGCCGCGACGCGCAGGCCGCCGCTGCAGCCTGGGAAATACTGCCTGGGCGAGTGCGCCTGACACCGGCCGACGCTGATTATCCGGTCAGCTTGGGCGCACTGCCTCAGCCACCGCCCGTGCTCTGGGTGATGGGCTTGCCGCACCTGCTCGCCCATCCGGCGCTGGCGGTGGTGGGCAGTCGACGGGCAACGCCACAGGGCCTGAATGACGCACGCGCCTTCAGCCGTCATCTGGCGCAGGCCGGGCTGACCATTGTCAGCGGTCTGGCCGAGGGGATCGATGGCGCCGCCCACGAAGGCGCGCTGGATACGCTCGGGAGCACGGTGGCCGTACTGGCGCACGGACTGGACCGCATCTTTCCCCCCATGCATCGCGAACTGGCGCACCGGATTGCCGGGCAGGGCGCGCTGGTCAGCGAATACCCTTTGGGCACACCGGCGCTGCGGCACCACTTTCCAGAACGCAATCGCCTGATCAGCGGTCTGTCGCTGGGCGTGCTGGTGGTCGAAGCCACTCTGGGCAGCGGCTCGCTGATCACGGCGCGTTCCGCAATGGAGCAGGGACGGGAGGTGATGGCCTTGCCGGCTTCAATCCATGCCGCGTTGGGCAAGGGCTGCAACCAGCTGATCCGCGAGGGTGCCTGTCTGGTTGAATCTGCGGAGCATGTCTGGTCGCAACTGGCTGCCGGACTGGCTGCGTTCAAGGTTCACCGGCCTTCGCCACAAGCGGCCGTGGAGGTGTTTGATTCCAGCGATCCCGTGCTGTCCATGCTGCAGTCGGCCCCGGCCGACGTGGACCAGATCGCGTCGGCGATTGGCTTGACGGCGGCACAGGTATCCTCCATTCTGGGTCGCGAGGAGTTGAAACAACGCGTGGCACGGCTGCCTGACGGGCGCTACCAGCGCGTGGCATCAACACCGGAGTAAAGCAGGGCGGTCCGGTGCGGGCTTTGCGGCGGCTTATATTGAACTGACACCAGGAACCATGTACGACATCCTGATTTTTGTGTACGAAACCTTCTTCTCCAGCGGGGTCTATCCGACCAACGCGGTGTTGCAAAATCGTCTGTTTGCCGCGGGCTTCGAACCCGAAGAAGTCGAGCAGGCATTGGCGTGGCTCGAGGTGGTTGACCAGTTGCCAGGCGAGGCAATCGCTTCGGCCAGCGCGGGCGCCATGCGGTGCCTGAGCGAATCCGAATTTGACAAGCTGGGACAGGAAGGGTGGGGCTTTCTCAGCTTTCTGGAAGGCAGTGGCATCCTCGACCCCGTGCAGCGCGAGTGGATCATCGCGAGTGCGCTGGCCATCGACGGTGGCATGATCAGCCTGGACAAGCTGAAACTGATTACCCTTACGGTGTTTTGGCGTCAGGGGCAGCCTCTCGACATCCTGCTGATGGAAGAGTTGACCGGCGACGGCGAGCCACTCGTCCATTGAGCCCGGTCCCACGGAGTCCGTGCCACCATGGCTGAAAACCTGCTGATCGTCGAATCGCCCTCAAAGGCGAAGACCCTTAAAAAATATCTGGGTGACAGCTTCGAAATCCTGGCGTCCTACGGGCACGTGCGCGATCTGGTACCGAAGACAGGTGCCGTCGATCCCACCCATGATTTTGCGATGCAGTACGAACTGATTGAACGCAATCAGAAGCATGTGGATGCCATCGCCAAGGCAGTCAAGAACAGCGACCACATCTTCCTGGCCACCGACCCGGACCGAGAAGGCGAGGCCATTGCCTGGCATCTGGCCGAAATCCTCAAATCCAAGCGTCTGCTGAAAGACAAGACCATGCAGCGCGTGGTGTTTTACGAGATCACCCAGAGCGCCGTGCGGGAAGCGGTAGCCAACCCGCGCGAGATCCTGCAGCCGCTGGTGAATGCCCAGCAGGCACGGCGTGCGCTGGATTACCTGGTCGGCTTCAACATTTCGCCATTGCTGTGGAAAGCGCGCCGCGGATTGTCGGCCGGCCGCGTGCAAAGCCCGGCGCTGCGCATGATCTGCGAGCGCGAGCACGAGATCGAAAAATTCGAAAGCCGCGAATATTGGTCGGTGCACCTCAATGGTCGCAAGGACGGGCAGGGCTTTAAGGCGCGCCTGACCCTTCTTGACGGTGAAAAGGTGGAGCAATTCGCGATTGCCAGCCGCGACCGCAATTCCGACGTGATCCGCCTGCTGGCTGCCGCTGTGGGTGGCACTGCTCCGGCCCCGGAAGGATCGCCGTACGCGGCAGACGGCAGCCTGCTGCCGCCGCCAGAAGCGCGCGGGGGTTCCGTCCGGGTGGTCAAGGTGGAGCGCAAGCGCAAACAGCGGCAGTCAGCAGCGCCTTTCACCACCTCCACCCTGCAGCAGGAAGC
>CAITLJ010000023.1 GCA_903893215.1 uncultured Ferrovum sp.
GCCACTCACCCGCAACGCTGGAGCCGGCATACCCGGTGCTGGTCGGAACCAGATCATGTGTGGCTCAACCCCCCATCGAAGACGGAGAAAGTAGCGACGATAAATTGATCGACGGGGTGCCAACTATGTTGACAGACACCGGAATGCTTCCTGTCTTGGTGAGGTGATTTCGGGGCTGCCCTGCGGCAGCGGTGGTCGAATCATTCACCCGGTAGATGGCAGGAATATGAACGTTGTGCTTTGCAGCACAAAATGATGAAAACAAGCACGCGGATGTTGCGTTTTAACAACGACACCCGCGCGTTTTCAGTGTGTGTTGCTGCTCAGATCGATACGGTCAAGCAGGCGCGTACCACTGAAATCCTGGTTGAACCCGAAGGTATCCATGCTGACCCGGCCACTACGATGCACCGACACCTGCGCCCAGGCGTAGGTGAGGTCGGTGTCGGGATGGCGCGTATTGACCGCTTTCTTCTTGCTGCCGCCTGCGGAGAAAGGTGACCCGCCAGATCCCACGATCACCTGCCACGCCGGCAAGCCTTGCGTCAAGGTGGGTTGCTCGATGTGATAAATGTGCTGGTGACCACAAAAATAGGTGCCGCCGTAGCGGTTTACCAGCGCCCAGAACTGGTCGCGATTGCCGCCCGGGGTGGCATCGCTGAAGCCGTCCGGCGGGACGTCGTCGGCATACTGGTAGGCAAAGGCCGGTTTGTGGCCAAACAGGAACAGGTGCTTCTGTCCCCGGCGCGTGAATGCTGCTGCGAGGTCCTGTGCCAGCCACTGCACGGCTACACTGCCATCGCGACCGACCGGGTCGGTATCCAGCACGACGAAGTGGCTGTCACCCACGTCGAAGCTGTAGGTGAGCTGCCGCTGGCTGGTGGCAATGCCATCGAGCACCGCCGGATCGGCAATCGCCGGCTCGGCCGCGTCGCCGGAAAAATGCGTCGCCGGTTGCCCGACCACGGCCGGGAAGCGCTTTGCATCGAGGATCAGGTCGCCCATGTTGGCGCGCCACAGCGCTTCATTGGCCGGCTGCGCCTTTTTGCCAAGCCCCTTGTCCTGCACTTCATGATTTCCCGGCACTGGCACGACGTAGGTGCCAGTCTCGAACAGGTTAGCTACCAGGCCGCGCCAAAAGGCATACCACGCCTGAAACTGTGTGTAGCCGTTGCTGGCGACAACCGCCCCGGACACCGGATCGAGCGTCACGGCTGGCGCCTGCGGGTCGAGCTTGCCGTAGCCCATGATCATGTCACCGTTGAAGAACAGCAGTTGCGGATGCTGGGCCCCGATCTCGCGGACCAGGCGCGCCCAAGCTGGTGTGTTCTGCAGCCACTGACGGTCCTGCGCCGACAGCCCCACCGTCGCCGGGTCTTCCCGCGAATCGCCGACCGTGGCGAAGCTGAGCACGACCGGATCGTTGGGCGCCACGCCGGCCGCGAGGCTGGCCGCCCCAGGCGCGGCCCAGGCGGTGCCGCTGCCGACGCCCCACCACACGACCACAACCCCCAGAATCAGGCCCGCCAGGGCCTGCGCCTCGCTGCCGGGACGATGGACGCGAATACGTCGGCGCATCAGGTGTGCCTCCCGCTCAGGGCTTGGGCGCCACGACCAGCAGTTCAAACTCCGGCTTGCCCGGCACCGGGATGTAAAGGGTGCCCGTGACCACATCGTAGGCGTTAGTGCGACCCTTGGGCGCCGTTGGCAGCGTCTGCGCCAGATGGTAATGGTCGCCATCGTCCTGCTGCACGATGGACACCGTGCCGACTTCGCCGCCCGTGGAGAACAGCAACCCGCGCCTGGCGTCGTAAAACACGCCGTCCGGCCCCTTGCCCACAGCCACCTTGGCCACTTGCCTGCCAGAGGCCGGGTCGGTCACCACCAGCACGCCATTGGCGCATACCGAGAACACGCGCTGGTTGGCGGCATCCAGAGCCAGCCCGGTGGGCTCTTCGCAGCCCGGCAGGTCGATGCGCTTGCGGATCGCCAGCTTGGGCAGGTCGATCACCGCTACCTGCGCCTTGTCTTCCAGGTTCAGGTACAGCGTGTTGCCGTCGGCCGCCATCACTTCGGGCTTGCCGTCCACCGGCAGCGTCTGCTCCACAGCCCCGGTCTCGGGATTGATCACCGTGACATTGCGCCCACGGCCGTTGAAACTATAAACGCGGTCGGTGCTGGCGAGATACAACACGGCATCCGGGTTGTCACCGCCGGACGGCGTCTTGCGGATCACCTCCAGCGTCTTCAGGTTGAAGGTGACGATGCTGTTGGTCTTGCCACTGCTGACATAGCCTTGGTTGCGCTTCACATCGAAAGCCACGCCGTGGGTGCTGCCGACCAGACCGTCAATGCGCATGGGGGGCAGCTTGCCGGCCGGGTCAATCGCACTAAGGTGATCTCCCAGTGTCAAAAAGACCCGCCCCGTGCTTTCCTCGAAGGCGGCGAAATCCCAGCCGGGGGCAGCGCCCACAGGGATGTGCCGGGTGACCGCGTACTCCGCCGGCGCGGCAGCGTCCGCTGGCTGCGGCAGCGTCAAGGCCAGGGCGCTCAGGGTAAGCGTGCGTGCCAGAACGTTCGGGGAAAGAGTCAGGCCAGCCTTGCGGCCGCCCCGTCCAGCGGCCGCCGCAGCGGCCGCAATGCGGGCAAAGATCATCAGTAATCTCAGTAATTGAAGTTCAGACCAAACTGCATCGTGACGTTGTAAAACTCACGCTGGATCGGACGGTTGGATTGACCCTCAGTGTACTTGAGCGGTTCGTTGGTGATGTTCTTGAAGTTGACGTACAGCGACAGCTGCTTGTCGAGCGCGTAGGTACTGGAGAAGTCCACGGTGGTACGGTCTTCCTGGAACACGTCCAGCCCCGGACCACTTCCAACACCGAACAGGTTGCGGCTTACGTAATAGGCGCCAAGGCGCGCGGTGATGGCATCCTTTTCGTAGAACACCGCGATATTGCCCGTGCCGCGCGAGGTCAGCGGCAGCTGGCTTTTCTCGCCCGGGCGGATATCAAAACTCGAATCCACGAACGTGTAATTGGCGCTGGTACCCAAACCACCGAAGTAGCCCGGCAGGTTGCTAAACTTGTTGACGTAGTTCAGTTCCAGACCGCGGGCGTAAGAGCTGCCGGCATTGCTGTAGCTGGTTTGGGTGTACAGGTTGCCCGCGATCACAGGATGCGACACGTTGGTGATGATGTAATCGCTGAACTGCTTGTTGAAGATGGCCGCAGAAATGATGCCTGCATGCGGCAGGTACTGCTCGATCGAGGCATCCAGGTTGATCGACGTCTGTGGCTTCAGGTTGGGGTTACCCTGCGAGATGGTGAGGGCGCCGCTATCAATCAGGTAGGGCGAGTTGACCTGACCGAAGGTGGGGCGGGCAATGGCTGTGGACACTGCCAGACGTCCGATCAGGTCCTGTGAGAAGGCATAACGCGCCTGCAGCGACGGAAAGAAGTTGTTGTAGCTGTTGCTGTTGGTTTCCGGCGTGTCTGTACCAGCCACCACGTCCTGGTGATCGTGGGTATATTTGGCGCGGGTGGCTTCGGCACGCGCCCCGCCAATGAATGACCAGTCGCCATAACCGAATTCGTATTGGCCGTAGGCGGCGTAAACGTCTTCCGCCTCGCTTTCGACCGATGTCGGGTCCAACGTTGCGCCGGCCGGATTGGCGAACAGACCCTGGGTGAGCGCCGTGCTGATGGTCGGACCATTGTTGTACACGCCGTTATAAAAACTCACGGCGGCCGGGTCGGTGACGTAACTGGCCAGCGGCGCATTCAGCGGCGTGTTCGCATACTGATAGGTGTAGGTGCCCGGCACATTGCGGGTGCGCAGACGAGCATTCAGGCCCACCTTGATGTTTTCGCCGTCCATGTCGGTGAATTGCGTTGGCATCTTGAAGTTGACCTGATAAGCCTTTTCCTGATCAACAATGCTATTCGCGGTATTTTTGATCTTGGCCAGGTTGTAGCCGGCCGTCGTGTAGGGGTTGGCTCCGGTCACTGACACCACCGGATAACCGCCATTGGTGGTGTTGTAGGTAACGGTGGCGGGCGTGGCGGGTGAGAAGGTGAACGAGGTGTTGCGGTCGTACAGGTTGTCGAAGCTGCCGCGGGTGTAGCCGACACGGTAATCCAGAGTGTCTTCACCGATCCGGTTGGAGCCGCCCAGCGCCATGACGCGGTTACCCACCTTTTCAGCATGGTCGCGCAGCGCGCGGGTGAAGTTACCACCGCCTGCTGCAGAAATGGTGTCGGTGAAACTGCCGCTGGCATCCGGCCCCACCGGTGCGCCGTCCGGGTTGAAAATCAGACGCTGGCGTTCCACGGTTTCGGTATAACCGGCGGTAAAAGCACGAAAGTAGTACTTGCTGTCGGCAGTGGGCTGGAATCCCAAGTCCAGACCAAAAGCGTGACGGGTACGGTGATAACGATAGAAGCGCTGCTCGATGCCGGCCAGCGAGTTGTTCAAGGGAGTGGTGTTGTCCAGATAGCCGGGTTCGACGTCATCAATGCCGCGTTTGTCTTCGTAGTAGGTGCCGGTAGCTACCACGCTGAACGGACGGTCAGAGTACGACTCGAGCTTGTTGCCGGGCTCCAGCATGATGTCGGCAAGGCCAAAGCGCGTGCCGGCAGTCAGCGACAGGTCGGCGATGCCGCTGTTGCGCAGGAATTCACGACCCGATCCGATGTGACCTTCCACGAAGGGTTTGCCGCTGAGCGGGGCGGTCTTCGGGGTGATTTCGATGGTGCCACCGATCGCTTCGGCATCCTGCTCGGGCGTCAACGTCTTGGTCACCGTCATTGCACCGATCAGTCCGGTGGGGATGGCATCGAGCGCCACGGCGCGACCGGCCGAGGGCGAGGCATTGTTCGATGGCGGCAGGCGCAGGCCGCCAAAAGTCACGCTGTTGAAGTCGGCGTTGATACCGCGAATCAGCACAAAGCGACCTTCTGCAGTGTCGTAGGTCAGTGACACGCCCGGCACACGGGCCAGGGCTTCACCAGCGCTAACGTCCGGCAGCTTGCGGATTTCTTCGGCCGTGGTGATCGTGACCTGGTTCGGCGCGTCCTGCTGCGCGGCACGCGCCACGGCCGACGAGGTACGCTGCGCCAGCACCTGCACCGATTCCAGCGTGGCCACCTTGGCGTCCAGCTCAAAATCCTTTGCCACACCGGATTCGGCGACCGTCACGCTGGCGCGCGCGCGTTCCAATCCGTCGATTTCCACGGTGACGGTGTAGGTTCCCGCGGCCAAGCCCTCCAGTTTGTACACCCCGTTGCCATCTGTCACGACCTGCTTGCCGGTTTCCAGCACGGTCACGCGCACACCCACAGCCGGACGGTGGCTCACCGAAGACTGCACCTTGCCAGTGATGGCGACCTCGCCGGCGGCGTGGGCAAACGTGGTGCACAGGGCGAGCACCAAGGCGGACAACACCGGGCGACAGGAATGAATGCGAGACATGAGGGGCTCCAACGGGACTGTAATGATGATCTGTCACGGTAGTCGGTGAAGATGACAGTCCAATGAAAGCCAGATAGTTTTCAGCAGTTGTCAGGCCACGCTAAGAAATACGTGGCAGGCGCACCACACACACGGTGGGCGTAAGACATTATCTGCAAAGGGTGCCGGCAGCAGGAATCGAACCCGCGACCTTCTGATTACAAATCAGCTGCTCTACCAACTGAGCTATGCCGGCTATGCTGCAAGACTGCGCCGGGCGGCGCAGCTGGGATATTACTTGATCACCCGCAGGCTGGGGCGACCCCGCGGTGGCGCACCAGTGGGCGGTGTGGCCGGATCTTGCGGCGTGCCGGGCTCCGGCGGCCGGGGTGGGCTGACTTCGGCCAGGGTGAGACCGACGGGTCCGGACTGCGCCGACGCTGGCGCCGCCGCTGGTTGGTCCGGTACCGCATCCGGCACACTCTGGCTGTCCACGGCCTCACCTTCCACCCGCGCCTCGGCCTGAAAGGCCAGCCCTTCGCCGTTTTCACGGGCAAAGATGCCGGTGACAGCGCCAACCGGCACCGAGACCTCACGCGACACGCCGTTGAAGCGGGTGAAAAACTCCACCCGATCATTGCTCATCGTCAGGTTGCGCGTGGCCGCCGGCCCAATGTTGAGTACGATCATACCGTCGCGTACAAACTCGAGTGGCACACGCGTGGCACCGTCCACCTGCACGCTCAGGTAGGGCGTGAAGCCGCCGTCCACACACCACTCATAAATGGCGCGGATCAGGTAGGGCTTGGTGGACGGCTGACTCACTTGCGCATGGCCTTTTCGGATGGCGTCATCGAATCGATGAAAGCCTGACGCGAGAACAGACGCTCGGCGTACTTCAGTAGCGGTGCAGCCTGACGCGGCAGGGCAATCTGGTAATGATCCAGACGCCAGAGCAGCGGAGCGATGGCCACGTCGAGCATGGAAAACTCTTCGCCGAGCATGAATTTCTGCTTGGCGAACACTGGCGCCATCTGCACCAGGCTTTCCCGAATCACGTTGCGGGCTTTCTCGGCGTTCTTGGCGCTGCTGCCCTCGAGCAGGTCGATCTGGCTGAACAGCTCCATTTCGAAGCGGTAGAGGAATAGCCGCGCGCGCGCGCGCATCACCGGGTCGGCCGGCATCAGTTGCGGATGCGGAAAACGCTCGTCGATGTACTCGTTGATGATGTTGGACTCGTACAACTGCAGATCGCGCTCGACCAGGATCGGCACCCGGTTGTATGGATTCATCACCGCGATGTCTTCCGGCTTGTTGTAGAGATCAACATCCACAATCTGGAAGTCCATGCCCTTTTCATACAGGACAATGCGGCAGCGCTGGCTGAAGGGGCAAGTGGTGCCCGAATAAAGCGTCATCATATGGAGGGTGAACCTCTCTAGTGAAAAACCGGCGGACTGCATGAGCCGCCGGTCTTGGGTGAAGGACGCCTGTTCGCGACCGTGACACGGGTCACGACCGCGAGGCTCGCACGGCCCTGGTCAGTGGATATCTTTCCAGAACTCTTTCTTCAAAGCGAGCATGAGGAAAAATGTGAGCGTGAGGAAGAAAATCACCAGAACGCCGATCTGCACCCGGGTGGCGCGGGCAGGTTCAGCCATCCAGACCAGATAATTGACCAGATCGGCAGTGAACTGGTCGTATTCGAGCGCGGTCATCTTGCCAGGGACGGCCAGCACCAGCTTCTTGTGGTGCTCGGTCCCAGCTTCCTTCTTTTCGCCTTCGCCCTTGCCTTCACCCGCCTCGGCAGCCGGCTTTACTTCCTCCAGCTTTTGCACACCCTGCAGTTCATACAGCACGTGCGGCATGCCCACGTTCGGGTAGGCGAGGTTGTTCCAGCCGGTAGGACGCGACGGGTCCTTGTAGAAGGTCCTCAGGTAGGTATACAGCCAGTCCGCACCGCGGACGCGGGCTTCGACGGACAGATCGGGCGGTACCACACCGAACCACTGCTTGGCTTCAGCCTTGTCGAGCGCCACCGTCATGGTGTCGCCGATTTTTTCGGAGGCGAACATCAGGTTGGACTTGATTTCGTCTTCCGACAGGCCGATCTCGGTCAGCTTGCTGTAACGCAGGTACTGGGCCGAATGGCAGTTTTGGCAGTAGTTGGCAAAAGTACGGGCCCCGCGCTGCAGCGATGCCTTGTCGCCCATGTTGATCGGCGCGTGGTCTACGGCACCACCTTCGTTGGCAAAGGCCGGTGCAGCAAGCAGCCCCGAAACCAGGGCGAGTGCGGCCAGGCCGCGTGCAATCAATAAAGAAGTGCGGAAGCTCATGCGGTCACCCGATCCGGCACCTGGCGGGTCTTGTCGAGCTTGGTATAGATCGGCATGGCCAGGAAAAACATGAAATAGAGGAATGCGCAGACCCGCGAGACCGGGTTGACATACCACAGGTTGGGATCTTGCGTCCCCATGTAGCCCAGGATCAGGAAGGACACGATGAAGATGCCGAAGAAGGTCTTGTAGAGACCACCACGATAACGGATCGAGCGCACGATGCCGCGGTCCAGCCAGGGTAGCGCCAGGAAAATGGCCACTGCGGCCCCCATGGCCACCACGCCCATCTGCTTTTGCGGAATCGCACGCAGGATGGCGTAGAACGGCGTGAAGTACCACACCGGCGCGATGTGCGGCGGCGTCTTCATCGGGTCGGCCGGGATGAAGTTGTTGGCTTCGAGGAAGTAACCGCCCATTTCCGGAGCGAAGAACACCACGGCCGAGAAGATCGCCAGAAATACCGAAACCCCCACCAGATCCTTCACGGTGTAATAGGGATGAAACGGGATGCCGTCGAGCGGGATGCCCGTCTTGGAATCCTTGTTCTTCTTGATGTCGATCCCGTCCGGATTATTCGAACCCACTTCGTGCAGCGCGATGATGTGGACCAGCACCAGTCCGACCAGTACCAGGGGCAGCGCGATCACGTGGAAGGCAAAAAAGCGGTTGAGCGTGGCATCGGAGACCACATAGTCACCGCGGATCCACAATGCCAGCGGCGGGCTGATGGCATCGAACAGCGAGATGATCACCTGGGCGCCCCAATAGGACATCTGTCCCCAAGGCAGCAGGTACCCCATGAAGGCTTCACCCATCAGGCACAGGTAGATGGCCATGCCAACGATCCAGACCAGTTCGCGCGGCTTGCGGTAGGAACCGTACATCAGGCCCCGGCACATGTGCAGGTACACCACGACGAAGAACATCGAGGCACCGGTGGAGTGCATGTAGCGGATCAGCCAGCCGAAGTTGACGTCACGCATGATGTATTCCACCGACGCGAAGGCAAAGCGCGCGTCCGGCTTGTAATTCATGGTGAGGAAAATGCCGGTGACCAGCTGTAGGACCAGCACCAGCATGGCCAGCGAACCGAAGTAGTACCAGAAATTGAAGTTTTTCGGCGCGTAGTATTCGGAGATATGCGCCTTCCACGTTGAAGTCAGCGGAAAACGGTCATCGACCCAGCCGACGACCTTGGTCAGAGTACTCATCAATCACGCTCCTTTGGTGTTCTCATCGGCACCGACCAGCAGACGGCCGCTGGGCAGATACATGTGGGGAGGAATGCGCATGTTGTAGGGCGCCGGGACGCCCTGGAACACGCGTGCAGCCATGTCGAACTTGGAACCGTGGCAAGGGCAGAAGAAGCCGCCCGGCCAGTCATCGCCCATGCCGGCCGCATTGCCGGCTTTCATGCGGTCCTGCGGCGAACAACCAAGGTGGGTGCAGATACCGACCACCACGAGCAGGTTGGGGTGTTCGGCGCGCGAACGGCTGGTGTTCTTGCAATATTCAGGTTGCTGGTCGGTGTTTTCCGACTGTGGGTCACGCAGGCGGCTGGCGTTTTTGCCCAGCTGCTCGATCATTTCCGGCGTGCGGTTGACCACCCACACTGGCTGGCCGCGCCATTCCGATGTCAGCATCATGCCCGCCTCGACCTTGGAAACGTCGACTTCCACGGGAGCACCTGCAGCCTTGGCGCGCGCGCTGGGCAGCATGCTCATCACAAACGGGGTGGCAACAGCCCCAACAGCGGCGGCACCGAGGAGCGAGGAAGCTCCGATCAGAAGACGGCGACGGCCGTGATCCGAAGTTGAATCACTCATGGCGGAATCCTGTAGCGCTAAAGAAGATTACAAAACCTCGGGATGTTAACAAATAAGCCGCCGCTTTGCCGCGAAATATTGCGGCGCACACCGTGTTCCGCCCTGCTCGGACTTTGGCTGGAGCACAATGTTCCCGGCTTGCACGTACCTTTCAGGACGGTCAGCCGCATCAGATAGTGCATGGATAAGTTGACCGGGCGCGCCGGGCAACCGTATGTTCGCGTGCAACCGGTTGCTTTTTGCCACCGGATACAGCCGGCAGGCCGGCCCTGCCCTCATCAACACCTGAACAGGAAACGATTGTGGCCTTCATCAAGGAATTCAAAGAATTTGCCCTGAAGGGCAACGTGTTTGACCTGGCCGTCGGCGTGATCATCGGCGCGGCCTTTGGCAAAATTGTCGATTCGCTGGTGAAAGACGTGTTGATGCCTATGTTGGGGCTGCTCACCGGCGGTCTCGACCTCAAAGGGCTGTATTTCACCCTTGGCAAGCAGACGTATGCCACCCTGGAACTGGCCGAGAAGTCCGGCGCTGCCGTGGTCCGCTACGGCGCCTTCCTGCAGTCGGTGGTGGACTTCCTGATCATCGCCGTGGCAGTGTTCGTGGCGGTTCGTCAGATCAACCGATTGCATCGCGCCGAACCCGCCGCTGAGCCAGCACCCGCCGTCGAGCCGCCTACACCGGAAGACATCCTGCTGCTGCGCGAGATCCGCGATACGCTGAAACGGCCTTAACCGCCTCCCGGACGGCGCACCGGCACCGCTTCGTCGGTGCGCACCGCGGCAGGTTTCCAGCGGCTGGCTGCCAGGATACCCACTTCGTAAAGCAGGCATAGCGGCACGGCCAGCATGCTCTGCGAGACGATATCGGGCGGGGTGAAGATGGCTCCCACCACAAACGCACCGACGATCACATAGCGGCGGATATCGCGCAGCGTATCCACCGACACCACGCCCATCCGCACCAGCACCACCACGGCCACCGGCACCTCGAAGGTCACGCCGAAGGCCACAAACATGGTCAGCACGAAGCCCAGATATTTGTCGATGTCGGTCATCACCGCCACGCCCTCGGGCGCCGCGCCGTTGATGAAGCCGAACACCACCGGAAACACGGCGAAGTACGCAAACCCCATCCCGCAATAAAACAGTACCGTGCTGGAGACCACCAGCGGCAATATCAGCCGCTTTTCATGGCTGTAAAGCGCTGGTGCCACAAAGGCCCAGGCCTGATAGAGCATGAAGGGCAAGGCCAGCGTGAAGGCCGCCATCATCGCGACTTTCATCGGCACGAAGAACGGCGTGGTGACCTCGGTGGCGATCATGTGCGCGCCCTGCGGCAAGGCGTGCAGCATGGGCAGCGCCAGCAAGGTGTAGAGCCGGTTGGCAAAGGGCAGCAAACATAGCAGCGCCACGCCAAATGCCATCAGGGCGCGCACCAGTCGCGTGCGCAGCTCAATCAGATGCGAGAGGAAGCCCTCGTCGGCGCCGCCGGGCGGCGTGTGCGGTGTGCTCATGCAGTCAGGCGGCTGCGCGGTCCGCGCGCCGGGGCACTCGGGCCGAGCATGCGCTGCCAGCCCATCAGGCTGTCCGGCACCACAATTGCAGGTGCAGGTGCAGGTGCAACTGCACCCTCCTCGGGATAAGCAGGCTCGAACACGGGCGGCTGGCGCGCGCCAAGGTGACTGTCGGGATTCAGCGTTGTCGTGTCGGCGCTGGAGTGGCTGGATGCCGCATCGGGCTCGGGCAGCAGTGCAGGCTGCGTGGCCTGCATCACATTCTTGCGCTGCTGTTCGAATTCGGATTCCGCAGCCGCCAGCGAGTTGCGCACGTCGGCCTGAAACGCATTTGCTGCCCCCTGCAGATCGACCTGCACCCGGCGCATTTCCGACAGATCCACCTCGCGCTCAATGTCCGCCCGCACCGACGCGGCATATCGCTGGGCACGATTGAGCAGCACCCCTGCAGTGCGCGCCACCCGCGGCAGCCGCTCCGGGCCGATCACCACCAGTGCCACCACCCCGATCAGGGCCACTTCGGAAAAACTGAAATCAAACATCGAACTGCACCCGCCTTGCAGCCGTCCGGCGTGAAGACTTGTGCACTTCAGCCAGGACGATGATCGTGCGGCTCGCCCGTCAGGGTCTTGCCCTCACCCGGCTTGGCCGCCGGCGTATCACCACCGGACATGCCTTCCTTGAAACTGCGGACAGCTTCGCCAAGGTCACGGCCTGCGCCGGACAACTTTTTGGTACCGAATACCAGAACCACGATCACCAGCACGATCAGCCAGTGCCAGATACTGAATGAACCCATGAGTTTCTCCTGAATCAGTTGGCAGCCGGCAGGGCGTCGCCCAGCGGCCGCGGTTTGCCACCACCCAATCCATGGGCGTGCAAATGAAATACGGTCTGGCCCCCATCTTCGCCGGTATTGATGATGGTGCGGTAACCATTCTCCAGGCCAATATCACGGGCCACCTTGGCCACCGCCAGCATTACCCGCGCCAGCAGGCCGGCATGGTGCTCGGCCACACAATCGGCCAGCGACGCAACGTGCATTTTCGGGACCACCAGAAAGTGCACCGGCGCGGCCGGATTGATGTCGTGGAACGCCAGTACGTAATCGTCTTCGTAGATCTTGCGGCACGGAATGGTGCCTGCCACGATTTTGCAGAAAATGCAGTCGCTCATACCTTTCAATCCTGCGGCCGCGAGGCCTTTTCATCGATACCGGAAATGCCTTCACGCCGCTTGAGTTCGGCCAGCACGTCATTGGGTCCCAGCCCGGCGTGCGACAGCATCACCAGGCAATGAAACCAGAGATCAGCAGTTTCCCGGACCAGATGCAGTGTATCACCGGACTTTGCCGCCAGAATCGTTTCGACCGCCTCCTCGCCCACCTTCTTCAGGATGGCGTCCATGCCCTTATGATGCAGGCGTGCGACATAAGAGGTGGCAGGGTCAGCACTTTTGCGCTGCTCCAGCAGACCAGCGAGTTCAGCCAGGAAGGTATCGGCATTCAGCATGTGGGGGGGGCCGCAAGAAAGAGGACTGGCTCAATGGCCAGGTTTGGCGTACATGTCGGCGGGGTCGCGCAATACCGCTTCGCTCTCCACCCAGACACCGTCGGTCAGGGTACGAAAAAAACAGCTGTGGCGGCCGGTATGGCAGGCAATGCCACCGTGCTGCACCACTTGCAGCACCAGCGCATCCCCGTCGCAATCAAGTTGGACGCCCTGCACCTGTTGGCGATGACCGGATTCCTCGCCCTTGCGCCACAGGCGCCCGCGGCTACGCGACCAATAAGTGGCGTAGCCGGTGCGAACAGTTTCGGCCAGTGCCTCGCGATTCATCCAGGCAATCATCAGCACCCGGCCGGTGCCAGCTTCCTGTGCCACTGCCGCGATCAGGCCGCGGTCATCCCATGCGGGGGCATCCAGAAAATCTCTTGCGCTCACAGGCGGACTTCCACGCCACGTGCGGCCAGATAGGCTTTGGCGCTCTGCACGGTATGCTCGCCGTAGTGAAAGATGCTGGCGGCCAGCACTGCGTCGGCACGGCCAATCAGGATGCCATCGGCGAGGTCCTGTAACGAGCCAACACCGCCACTGGCGATGACCGGCACGGGTACGGCATCGGCCACGGCACGGGTGAGTTCCAGGTCAAAGCCACTGCGCGTGCCGTCGCGGTCCATGCTGGTGAGCAGAATTTCTCCCGCGCCCAGCCGGCAGACCTCCACCGCCCAGGCCACTGCATCCAGTCCGGTCTCACGCCGCCCGCCATGGGTGTAGACCTGCCAGCCACCGCGCACCGGGTCCCGCTTGGCGTCCACCGCGACCACGATGCACTGCGCCCCAAAACGGTCGGCGGCGTCCGCTACCAGGCGCGGATTGGTCACCGCAGCCGAGTTCATGCTGATCTTGTCGGCACCGGCGTTGAGCAAGGCACGGATGTCCGCCACCTCGCGCACACCGCCGCCCACGGTAAGGGGAATGAACACCTCGGCACTGACCGCCTCAATCACCGGCAGGATCAGGCCACGGCCGTCGGAACTGGCCGTGATGTCGAGAAAGGTGACTTCATCGGCACCCTGCTCGTCATAACGGCGCGCCACTTCAACCGGGTCACCGGCATCACGCAGACCGGTGAAATTGACGCCCTTCACCACCCGCCCCGCATTCACATCCAGGCAAGGGATGATGCGTTTTGCGAGACCCACGCCGGTCAGACCGGCAGCCGCGGATATTTCGCGGCAAGTTCGAGGGCAGCCTTGAAATCAAGGTGGCCTTCGTATACCGCACGGCCGGTGATTGCGCCCATGATGCCCTCATCCTGCACGTCACACAGCGCCTGGATGTCGGTCAGGTTGGTCACACCCCCGCTGGCAATCACTGGTATATGCAGCGCTCGCGCCAGTTTTACCGTGGCATCCACGTTGAGACCCTGCAACATGCCGTCCCGACCGATATCGGTATAGATCACGGCTTCCACGCCGTAGCCCTCAAAGCGCTGGGCGAGGTCAATCACGTCGTGGCCGGTCAGCTTGGACCAACCGTCCACGGCCACCTTGCCGTCCCGGGCGTCCAGCCCCACCATGATATGGCCGGGAAAGGCGTCGCAGGCTTCGTGCAGAAAGCCTGGATTCTTGACGGCCGCCGTGCCGATGATGACGTAGGTGACACCGTCATCAAGATACCGCTCGATCACTTCCAGGCTACGGATGCCGCCGCCCAACTGGATCGGGAGTTCGTCGCCCAGCTCGCGGATGATGTCGCGTATGGCAGGTTCATTGACCGGCTTTCCGGCGAAGGCTCCGTTCAGGTCAACAAGGTGCAGGCGCTCGGCCCCCAGGTCTTTCCACTGCCGGGCCATGACCGCGGGTTCTTCGGAGAAAACGGTGGCCCCTTCCATCTCGCCTTGCTTCAGGCGAACACAGTGGCCGTCCTTGAGATCGATGGCTGGAATGACAATCATGGCTTGAGTGGCTTGGGAAGTTGGGAACGGTTGGGAACCAGGAACAGGACGAAGAAAGCCTCAGGGCTTCCATTGCACAAAATTGGACAGCAGGGCGAGACCGGCACGGTCACTTTTTTCCGGGTGGAATTGCACCGCAAACAGCTGGTCGCGCGCAACCGCGCAGCAAAACGGATCGGGATAGGCAGAGATACCGGCGACCACAGCCTGATCGGCCGGCGCAACGACATAACTGTGCACAAAATAGAAGCGGGTGTCAGTGGCCAGTCCCTGCCACAAGGGATGGTCCATGGCGGGTTGCACCTGGTTCCAGCCCATGTGCGGCACCTTCAGCCGCTGGCCGGCACGGTCAGTCATGCGTTCGACAGGAAAACGGGTGACTTCACCGGGGAGGATGCCAAGCCCGGGGGTATCGCCTTCTTCGGAATGGTCGAACAGCAACTGCAGTCCGATACAGATACCGAGGAACGGTTTTTCGCGAGCGGCCTGATGCAGCGCCTCACGCAGGCCACGCTGGTCGATTTCGCGCATGCAATCACGCATGGCGCCCTGCCCCGGAAACACCACGCGATCGGCATCCGCCACCCTGGCCGGGTCGCTGCTTACCTCCACCATGTGACCGTCGGCCACGTGTTCGAGCGCCTTCTGCACCGAGCGCAGGTTGCCCATCCCATAATCGACCACCACGATCAGGCTCATGCGGGTCTCACAGGCTGCCTTTGGTGGAGGGCATGGTGCCCGCAGCGCGGGGATCGGGCTCGACCGCGGCACGCAGGGCCCGGGCAAACGCCTTGAACACGGTTTCTGCCTGATGGTGGGCGTTGCGACCACGCAGGTTGTCGATGTGCAGGGTGATGCCAGCGTGATTCACAAAACCCTGGAAGAATTCGTAAAACAGGTCGACATCAAAACCGCCGATCATGGCGCGGGTGAATTCCACATGGAATTCCAGACCCGGCCGGCCCGACAGGTCGACCACCACGCGCGACAGCGCCTCGTCGAGCGGCACGTAGGCATGGCCATAGCGACGCACACCCTTCTTGTCGCCGATCGCCTTGGCGAAGGCCTGCCCCAGGGTAATACCCACATCCTCGACGGTATGGTGCGCGTCGATATGCAGGTCGCCCTTGGCGAGAATATCGAGGTCGATCAGGCCATGGCGCACAATCTGGTCGAGCATGTGGTCAAGGAATGGCAGACCGGTATCGAGCTTGCCGACGCCAGTACCGTCCAGCCCGATGGTGACCGAGATCTGCGTTTCGAGGGTATTGCGGGTGACCTGTGCGGTGCGCATTGGAAGGGTTCTGATAAGGATGGAGTGAGCTGTCGTCACGCGAGGGTGGCAAGCACGGCTCCCAGGGCGGCGATCAGACGATCGTTCTCCTGCGGCGCGCCCACAGTGATCCGCAGGCAGCCGCGCAACAAGTCGTGCGCGCTGTTCAAGTTCTTGATCAATATACCATGCTGCTTTAGACCGTCAAACACGGACTGGGCCTGTGCCACCCGCACCAGCACGAAGTTGGCTTCACTCGGAAACACCTGCACTCCGGACAGGGCGGCCAGCGCATTGGCAAGGCGCGCGCGCTCGGTGCGCAGCAGGTCGACCTGCGTCTGCAGCGTAATGGGGGCCGCCAGCACCGTGTCGGCAATCACCTGGGTGGCCACCGACAGATTGTAGGGCAAGCGGAGTTTTTCAAACTGCGCGAGCAGCGCGGGGGCGCCCGCCAGGAATCCCAGCCGGATGCCTGCCAGGCCAAGCTTGGACAGGGTGCGCATGACCAGCAGGTTGGGATGTCGCGGCAGCCACGACAGGTAACTGCTGTCCGTGAACGGGTAATAGGCTTCGTCCACCACCACCAGCCCGGGGGATGCCGCGAGGATGGCGGACACCGCAGCCGCCGGGAACAGGTTGCCTGTCGGGTTGTTCGGCATGGCCAGAAAGATCAGCGCTGGGCGGGTGCGCTCGATCGCTTCCAGCATGGCGGGCAGGTCAAGCGAAAAGTCGGCCTGCAGCGACACGCCGGTGTAACCCAGACCACAGGCCTCGGCCAGCAGACGAAACATCACGAAGGCCGGCTCCACGCTGAGCAGGGAAGCCCCAGGTTGCGCCACCGCCTGGGCGAGGATCTGGATCACCTCATCCGAGCCGTTGCCAAGCAGCAGGTCGATGCCGGCCGGTATGCCCATGTAGGCTGCGATGCGTTGCTTGAGGGCGCGCGGGTTGGCGTCGGGGTAACGGTTGTAGGCCGCGTCCGCCAGGCGCCGCCCCAGTTCCTCACGCAGCGCTTCAGGCAGCGGAAACGGGTTTTCCATGGCGTCCAGCTTGAGCAGGCCGGCGGCGTCGGCCACATGGTAGCCCTGACGGGCGCGCACATCGGCGCGGATCAGACCGAGCAGGTCATCACTGTGCATCAGGAGGGCTCCATGCGCAGTTCGGCGGCACGCGCATGGGCCGACAGGCCCTCGCCATGGGCAAGTACCGAGGCGGTCCGGCCAAGGCGCTGCGCGCCAGCGGCCGACACCTGGATCAGGCTGGTCCGTTTCTGGAAATCGTAAACACCCAGCGGCGAAGCGAAACGCGCGGTACGCCCGGTGGGCAGCACGTGATTGGGCCCGGCGCAATAATCGCCCAGCGACTCCGAGGTGTAAGGCCCCATGAAAATGGCACCGGCATGGGTGAGCGCGTCGACCCAGCGCTCCGGCTGCTGCACAGACAGTTCGAGATGCTCAGGCGCGATGCGATTGGAAATTGCGCAGGCCTCGGCCAGATCGCGCGTGTGAATCAACGCCCCGCGCCCCTGCAACGAGGCACGGATCACCTCGGCCCGTGGCATGCCAGCAATCAGCCGGTCCATCTCGCGGGCCACCGCATCGAGGAAGTCCAGGTCGGGACTGAGCAGGATGGCCTGGGCAATTTCATCGTGTTCGGCCTGGGAAAAGAGGTCCATCGCCACCCAGTCCGGACGGGTTTGGCCGTCGCTGATCACCAGGATTTCAGAAGGGCCGGCCACCATGTCGATGCCGACCACACCGAATACCCGGCGTTTGGCGGCCGCCACCCACGCGTTGCCGGGACCAGTGATCTTGTCAACGGCAGGCACCGTGGCAGTACCGTAAGCGAGTGCGGCCACGGCCTGCGCCCCGCCGATGGTGAATACGCGATCCACCCCGGCCAGACTGGCTGCTGCCAGTACCAGTTCGTTGCGCACACCATCTGGCGTCGGCACCACCATGATCAGCTCGCCCACCCCGGCCACCTTGGCCGGAATGGCATTCATCAGCACCGACGAAGGATAAGCCGCCTTGCCACCCGGCACATACAGGCCGGCACGGTCCAGCGGTGTGATGCGCTGACCCAGCAGGGTGCCGTCAGTCTCGGTATACGACCAGCTCTCTGCCTTCTGGTGTTCGTGGAAAGCGCGGATGCGGGCGGCCGCATCGGCCAGCGCAGCCGCCTGGTCAACCGGCAGCCCCTCCAGGGCGGCCCGCAGCACAGCCGGCGACAGCTCAAGCTGTGCCGCTTTCGACACGTCGAGCCGATCGAAGCGACGCGTGTAATCCAGCAACGCCGCGTCGCCGCGGCTGCGCACGTCAGCCACGATCTGTGCCACGGTCTGGTCGACCAGGGGGTCCTGCGCCGACTCGAAAGCGGTCAATTGCTGCAACTCGGCATCAAAGCCGGACTGCACAGTGGAAAGACGACGAATGTTCATGTGCGTTGATTCCGGAACAATGGGTGGCCGACGCGTCTTGCGCCGGCCTCAGGCAGCCTGGACGGCGCCCTGGAAAATATCGAGCAGCGGCGCAATGCGCGCTCGCTGCAGCTTCCAGGCCGCCACATTGACGATCAGCCGCGAGCTGATGTCACGGATATGCTCCACCGCCTCAAGATTGTTGGCGCGCAGGGTACCACCACTGCTGACCAGATCGACAATGGCATCTCCGAGCCCGGTCAGCGGCGCAAGTTCCATCGAACCATATAGCTTGATCAGGTCGACATGCATGCCCTTGGCCGCAAAATGTTCCGAAGCCGTGCGGATGTACTTGGTTGCGACGCGCAGGCGCGCGCCACGACCGATCGCCGCCTGGTAGTCAAAGCCCTGAGGGACGGCCACCATCATGCGGCACTTTGCAATCTGCAGGTCGAGCGGCTGGTACAGACCATCGCCGCCATGTTCGAGCAGGACGTCAAGGCCGGCCACACCAAGGTCTGCTGCACCGTATTGCACGTAAGTCGGCACGTCGCTGGCGCGCACGATAACCAGACGCACATCGGCGCGATTGGTACCAATGATCAGCTCGCGCGAGCATTCTGGGTCGGCCGCAGGCTCGATGCCGGCCGCCGCCAGCAGGGGCCGCGTATCCTGAAAGATGCGCCCTTTGGAGAGCGCGATGGTGATCCCGGTGAAGGGTGCAGTCATGGTCTGTGGCTGGGACATGGCGCTCGCCCCTGGCTCAGCCAATCGCCGGGGCAGCCACCCGACGGATGTCGGCGCCGAGCCCCATCAGTTTGGCTTCAATATGTTCGTAACCGCGATCGAGGTGATAGATGCGCTCGATGCGCGTTTCACCCTGCGCAATCAGGCCGGCAATCACCAGGCTGGCCGAGGCACGCAAATCGGTGGCCATCACATCGGCTCCCTCCAGACCAGGCACACCCCGGATGATGGCGGTGTTGCCCTCGATCTCGATATTGGCTCCCAGCCGGCGCAGTTCCTGCACATGCATGAAGCGGTTTTCGAAAATGGTCTCGGTGATCACTGTGGTACCTTCGGCAACACAGTTCATGGCCATGAACTGTGCCTGCATGTCGGTCGGGAACGCCGGATGCGGCGCAGTGCGGACGCTGACGCCGAGATTGGGACCACGCATTCGGATGCGCAGGCTGTCGCCATTGCGGTCGATGCTGGCGTTGGCTTCGTAAAGCTTGTCGAGTACGGCCAGCAGGGCGTCCGGGCAGGTATTGCGCAACGTGACGTCCCCCTGGGTGGCCGCAGCGGCAACCAGAAAAGTGCCGCTTTCGATGCGATCCGGCATGACGCGATGGCGGGCGGCGTGCAGGGCCGGCACCCCTTCGATGGTGATCAGGTCGGTGCCATGGCCCTTGATACGCGCCCCCATGGCAATCAGGCATTCGGCCAGATCGATCACTTCGGGTTCGCGCGCGGCGTTTTCGAGCAGGGTGATGCCGTCCGCCAGCGTGGCAGCCATCATCAGGTTTTCGGTACCCGTGACCGTGATGGTGTCCATGAAGATGCGCGCACCACGCAGGCGGTCGACCTGCGCCACGATGTAGCCGTGCTCGATGCTGATGCGCGCCCCCATGGCCTCGAGGCCCTTGATATGCAGGTCCACTGGACGCTCACCGATGGCACACCCACCGGGCAGCGACACGCGGGCTTGGCCGCAGCGCGCCAGCAAAGGACCGAGCACCAGAATCGAGGCGCGCATGGTCTTGACCAGTTCATACGCGGCCACTGGCGTGTGCAGGTCGGGGCAGGCCAGATGGATGCCGCCCGGCTGGCGTTCGGCGTGCACGCCCATACCCTGCAACAGCCGCACCAGCGTATCGACGTCCTTCAGTTCGGGCAGGTTGTCGAGCACCAGCGCTTGGGCGCTGAGCAGCGAGGCGCACAGGATGGGGAGCGCCGCGTTCTTGGCACCGGAAATACGGACTTCACCGCGCAGCGGACGTCCGCCGGCAATCAACAACTGATCCACGGGTTCAGGCTTTGTCTTGACCGACAGCAGCCCACTGGGCTGGCGTCAGGGTTTGCATGGAGAGGGCGTGGATTTCCTGCCGCATGCGATCGCCAAGCGCTGCATAGACCACTTGATGACGAGCCACGCGTGACTTGCCTTCAAAGGCTTCGCTGACGATCAGCGCCTCGAAATGCTGGCCATCGCCGGTGACTTGCAGGTGCTCGCAGGCCAGACCCTGCGCAATATAGCGGCGGACGTCGTCGGGTAATACCATGATGGGGGGTGCCCGGTGGGCTCAGTGGCGCAGGCGCCAGCCCCGGGAAATCAGTACAAGAGTCAGCCATGATAGGGCAAAAGCACTCAACCCTACAATCAGCAGGCTGTCGAGCGGCGCGACGTCGGACACCCCGAAGAAGCCATGACGGAACCCGTCGATCATGTACAGAAAGGGGTTGAAGCGCGATACGTCGCGCCAGAAGGGCGGCAGGCCGTGAATCGAGTAGAACACGCCAGCCAGGAAGGTAAGCGGAACGATCAGGAAATTCTGAAAGGCGGCCATCTGGTCGAACTTCTCGGCCCAAATGCCCGCGATCAGTCCAAGCACCGCAGCCAGCAGATTGCCCAGCAGTGCGAACGCCAGCAACTCAAGCGGGTGTGCCGGCAGGCGCGGGAAGAACAGCAGGCTGACCAGCCAGACGCAGGTACCTACGGCCATGCCGCGCACCATGGCCGCCATCACGTAAGCACCAAACATTTCGATCGGCCGCAGCGGGGTGAGCAGCACGAACACGATATTGCCGGTGATCTTGCTCTGCACCATGCTGGAGGAGGTGTTGGAGAACGCGTTCTGCAACATCGCCATCATGGCAAGGCCGGGCACCAGGAATTCGCGGTAGCTGATGCCCGGATAAATTTCCGAACGGCCGCTCATCACCTGCGCGAAGACCAACAGATACAACAGGGTGGACACCAAAGGTGCCAGCAGGGTCTGGAAACTGACTTTCCAGAAGCGCAGCATTTCCTTGCGGAACAGGGTAAAGAAACCGCGCATCAGGCCACCTCGCCGCGCATGATGGCCACAAACACGTCTTCCAGGTCGGGCTGGCCCACCTCCAGGTCGGCAATGGTCAGGCCGCTCTCACGGCAAGCCGCCAGCACCTGTTCCACCTCGGCGTAACTGTCGATGGCAATGCGCAGGCGACCATCGGCCAACGGCACGGCGCGCGCGGCCAGGGGGCCAGGCAGGACTTGCGCTGCCTGCAGACGCAGGGTGACGCTGGGATGCGAATGATCGGTAAGCAGCTTGCTGGTGTGATCCAGGGCCACAATACGCCCCGCCTTCATCATGGCCACCCGCTCACACAGGCTTTGCGCCTCCTCAAGATAATGGGTGGTGAGCAGGATGGTCTGGCCTTCGGCGTTGAGGCGGCGGATGAACTTCCACAGGGTTTGCCGCAATTCCACGTCAACCCCGGCGGTGGGCTCGTCGAGCACCAGCACGGCAGGACGGTGCACCAGCGCCTGCGCCACCAGTACCCGGCGCTTCATGCCGCCCGAGAGCGCACGCATGTTGGCATTGGCCTTGTCCTGCAATTGCAGGTTTTCGAGCAGTTCGTCGATCCAGGCGGCGTCGGGCCGGATACCGAAATAACCGCACTGCAGGCGCAACGTTTCGCGCACCGTGAAAAAAGGATCAAACACCAATTCCTGCGGCACGATGCCGACCGCCCGCCGGGCTGCGCGATAGTCCGCGCGTACGTCATGCCCCAGGATGGCCAGCGTACCGGCATCCGGCCGGGTCAGGCCGGCAAGCAGGTTGATCAGGGTGGTCTTGCCAGCGCCATTGGGGCCCAGCAGCGCGAAGAACTCGCCTTGCTGTACCTCCAGATCCACACCGCGCAAGGCCTGAAAACTGCCGAATGACTTCTGCGCCCCCTCGATGCGGATGGCCGCAACCCGGGCGGGAGAAGGATCTGCCGGGATACCCGCCAACGGCCGGTCAAGCATGCGGCACGCTGTTGTCGGCCAGAAAACCCACACCATAAAGCCCGGCCAGGGTGACCACGGCCGCCGGCACGTTGCGCACCTCGAACTTTCCGCCGAGCGCTTCGGTATCGCGCCGCAGCGCCAGCACGAGTGCCAGTGCAGCGGAGTCGACCGTAGTGGCGCCCTGCAGGTCAAGCTGCAAGCCGGCGGCACTGACCGCCGGGCGACACAGCGTCTGCAGACCGGCCACGCTGCCCAGCGTGACCGGCCCCTGCACGCGCACCAGAGTGCCTTCGCGCTGGATGGTGGTGGCGTTGCTGCCGTTCGGGGTGCCCACGGACATGCTCAGCCCTTCTTTGCCGGCTTGGCGGTTTCTGCGGCGCGCGCCTTGTCCTGCAGGTCCTTGATCAGGCCGTCGATGCCGCCTGCCGTGACACGGTCGGTAAAATCGGCCCGGTAGTTGGTGACCAGGCTGATGCCATCCACCTTGATGTCGTAAACCTTCCAGGTATTGTCTTCGCGCGCCATGGCGTAATCGAGCGGAATGGTGCGGCTGCCGTCGGACACCAGACTTTGCACATTGGTGTTGGCATCCGTGGCACTGCCGGCCCAGGGCTTGTAGGTGATGTTCTGGTTCCGGAAGCGCGACAGCGCGCTGGAGTAGGTGCGCACAAGCAGGTTGCGGAAGGCATCAACCACCTGGCTCTGCTGTTCCGGCGTGGCCTTGTTCCAGTTCTTGCCGAGGGCAAGGCGGGTCATGCGGGTGAAGTCGAAGTGCGGGACGATCTTGGTTTCGACCAGGTTGTAGGCCTTTTGGCGATCCCCTGCCTGAAGGTCCTGATCCCTTTTGATCATGGTGACGACTTCGTCAGTGACCGAGCGCAGGATCTCATCCGGACCGGGGTCGGCCGCAAAGGCAGGGGCGGTCAACAGCAGGATGGCGGACAGAAGCAGGGGCTTGAT
This sequence comes from uncultured Ferrovum sp., assembly GCA_903893215.1. Classification (GTDB taxonomy): domain Bacteria; phylum Pseudomonadota; class Gammaproteobacteria; order Burkholderiales; family Ferrovaceae; genus CAIVHB01. Next base: position 23,244 of record CAITLJ010000023.1, read on the forward strand.
GGATTTCAACATGATCGGTATTCCTGTGTGCAAAAGCGGGCGCATGCGGCGCCCACCGTAGACCTTGGTCGGACCGGATCTCATGATCCGGCCCTGAGTTTCAAACGGCTTGATGGACGCGCTCGTTGACCAGACCGCAGCCAGCCAGGACCGTTCCCTGCGTCAGGTGCGCCGGCGCAGCCAGCGGCGCAGCCCCTTCCACCATCACTTCGTGGCAGCAGGCGCGGATTCCTGCGATTTGCTGAGGAAGAACTGGCCTATCAGCTTTTCGAGCACCAGCGCCCCCTGGGTGTGTGTGATTTCGCTGCCGTCCTTCAGCTGGTCGGGTTCGCCGCCAGTTTCCACGCCCACGTACTGTTCGCCAAGGATGCCGGACGTCAGGATCGAAGCCGTGGTGTCGGTGGAGAACGGAATGCGGCGGTCCAGGCGGAAGGTGACCAGCGCATCATACTTCTTGCTGTCAAAGCGGACGCTGGCGACCCGCCCGACCAGCACACCGGAAGCCTTCACCGGTGCCTGCGCCTTCAGTCCGCCAATGTTGTCGAAGTGGGCGGTGACCGTATAAGTGTCGGCCAGGGTGGAACCCCCGGCATTGCTGACCTTCAAGGCAAGGAACAGCAGGGCGGCAAAACCACCCACCACAAAGATGCCAACCCACAGGTTCAGCGTGGCACGATTCATCAATTACCCCTTCAGCATGAAAGCTGTCAAAACCAGATCGAGTGCAAGGATGGCCAGCGAAGAGCTGACCACCGTGCGTGTGGTGGCGCCGGAAACACCTTCGGCGGTAGGTTCGGCCGCATAGCCCTGGTAGGTGGCGATGGCACAGATGGCGAGACCAAACACACTGCTCTTGACCATGCCGTTGATCACGTCGTGGCCAAAGTCCACCCGGCCATCCATTTGCGACCAGAAAGCCCCGGGGTCGACGCCAATCATGACCACCGCCACCAGATAACCGCCAAACACTCCCATGGCAATGAACATGGCAGTCAGCAGTGGCATGGAAAGCACCCCGCCCCAGAACCTCGGGCCGACCACCCGGGCAATCGGGTTGATAGCCATCATTTCCATGGCCGACAGCTGCTCGGTGGCTTTCATCAGGCCGATTTCAGCGGTGATCGCCGAACCGGCGCGACTGGCAAACAACAGCGCGGAGACCACCGGGCCGAGTTCACGCGTCAGTGACAGGGCGACCAGCACGCCAACGCTTTCGGCGCTGCCGTAGGTCTGCAGGGTTTCATAGCCCTGCAGACCGAGCACCATGCCGACGAACAGACCGGACACCAGAATGATGATCAGTGACATCACGCCAGAGAAAAAGATCTCGCGGATGGTCAGCGAAAAACGACGGAAGCTGGTTCCGGAATGGCGCAGGGTAAGCGCCAGGAACACCACGACCGCGCCAATGCCTTCGGCAATTTCCAGCGTGAAATGACCGACCCGGCGAAAACCGGACGGGATGACCTTAAGCATGTGCGGTTCCTGGAGTGACTGCGCCGCCTGTCAACAGACTGGACAGGGGAGGCGCAGGATAATCGAAAGGCACCGGTCCATCCATCTCGCCCCATACAAATTGATGGACATAGGGCAAGGTGGAAGCGCGGATCTGGTCGGGCGTACCTTCCGCCACGATGACTCCCGCCGAAACGAAGTACACATAATCGACCAGCCGCAGCGACTCCTGCACGTCGTGAGTGACGATGATCGAGGTGGTGCCGAGCGAGCGGTTCATCTCGCGGATCAGCTTGGCGATCACACCCATCGAGATCGGGTCAAGGCCGGTGAACGGCTCGTCATACATCATCAGCCGCGGGTCGAGCGCGATGGCGCGGGCCAGCGCCGCACGGCGTGCCATGCCCCCCGAAAGCTCGGCCGGCATGCGCTCCTGCACGCCACGCAGCCCCACGGCATTCAGTTTGAGCAGGGTGAGATCGTGGATCATCGATTCGGTCAGATCGGTGTGTTCACGCATCTGAAAGGCCACGTTGTCGAATACCGACATGTCGGTGAACAGCGCGCCAAACTGGAACAGCATGCCCATGCGTCGACGCAACAGGTAAAGCGCATCATCATCGATGGCGCGCATGTCCTGACCGTCAACGCGGAGCATGCCTTCGCTGGCGCGCAATTGCCCACCGATCAGGCGCAACAGGGTGGTCTTGCCGCAGCCGCTCTGCCCCATGATCGCAACGATCGCACCCTGCGGTATGCGCATGTTGATGCCACGCAATACATCTCGATCGCCATATCGGAAATTCAGACCGGAAATTTCAACTGCGGCATCGGCTGCCAAAGGCGCGCACTCCAAGAGGGTATGGTTCGAGTTTAAACTACGCCCTTCCGAATCCCAAATGCGCGCCGTGACCGTCCCAGCCATTGCACTCGATGATGTTCACAAGCGCTATGGAGCGCGCCAGGTGCTGCGCGGCATCACGCTCGCCATCGCCGCCGGCCAGAGCGTCGCGCTGGTGGGACTGAACGGGGCCGGCAAGACCACCCTGCTGCGCTGCCTGCTCGACTTCCAGCGCGCCGATCGCGGACAGTTGCGTATCGACGGGGTGGCGGCAGCCCAGGCGCAGGCGCGCAGCCGCCTGACCTTCCTGCCGGAGCGCTTCCAGGCACCACCGTTCCTGACCGGACGGGAATTCCTCCGGCTGTCTGCCGACCTGCACGCGCAGGATTGGCATGCAGACCAGGCCGAAGCACAATGCCTGGCGCTGGCGCTGGCGCCAGGTGACCTCGACAAGCCGGTGGCGCGCCTGAGCAAGGGCAGCAGCCAAAAACTTGGACTGGCAGCTTGCTTGTTGAGCCGTAAGGCGCTCTATATACTCGATGAGCCGCTGTCCGGGCTGGACGTGCAGGCGCGTGCGCTGGCCATCGGGCAACTGAATGGTTTGCGGGCGGCCGGTTGCACCCTGTTTTTTACCTGTCATGAGCCTGCCGACATTGACGTGCTCTGCGATCGCATGGTGCTGTTACACGATGGCCAACTGCACTTCGACGGCAGCACCATGGCACTTAAAGCCCGCTTCTCATCCAGCAGCCTCGAGCAATCGGTGCTGGAATGCCTTGCGGCTCCACCCGGGGTCCCTGCGGACCCCGTCTCCGGCCTGAGCCCATGACCGCGTCATCTCCTGCACCAACGTCGGCGGCCACCAGCCCCAAACCGGGCCTGCTGATTGTCGATGACGACCCGCTGATCACCGATACCCTGCAGTTCGTGCTCTCGCGCGATTTCGACGTGACCTGCTGCGCCAACCGGCCTGATGCCGTGGCCTTTGTCCGCAGCAGCGCCCACCCGCCGCAACTGGCACTGGTCGATCTGGGACTTCCGCCGGTGCCACACCTGCCCACCGAGGGCTTCGCGCTCGTCGGGGAACTGCTGGCCCATCTGCCGGGCCTGCGCATCCTGGTCTTGTCCGGCCAGAGCGATGATGCCAATGCCCGTCGCGCACGCGCGCTCGGTGCCATTGATCTGGTCGCCAAACCGTGCGAACCGACCCATCTGAAAGTCATGCTGCGCGAGGCACTGCGCATTGGGCAGACCGACCCGCGCAGCGCAGCCGAACCGGGCAACGATCAGGCCGGTGATCAATCCCCGGCAGGCGGCCTGGTCGGACACAGCCCGGCGCTGATCAAGCTGCGCAGCCAGATCGCCATGTACGCCGCGTCCGGCCATCCCGCGCTGATCGAGGGGGAGTCGGGCAGCGGCAAGGAACGGGTGGCGGCCTGCCTGCATCACCTGAGCCCGCGGGCCGACCAGCCCTATCTGGCACTCAACTGTGCCGCCATTTCACCCGCGCTGGTGGAGCCCACCCTGTTCGGCTATGCCAAGGGCGCGTTCACCGGCGCTACCGCCCAGAAAGCCGGCTACTTCGAAGACGCCGGCCAAGGCACGCTGTTTCTGGACGAGATCGGCGAATTGCCGATCGACCTGCAGGCCAAGCTGCTGCGCGTACTGGAAAACGGCGAATTCCAGCGTGTCGGCGAAACCCAGACCCGGGTGAGCAATGCGCGCATCATTGCCGCCACCAACCGGGACCTGCGTCGCGAAATCCGCAGCGGCGGCTTCCGCAGCGACCTGTATCACCGCCTGAGCGTGTTCACCATCCAGGTCCCCCCACTGCGCGATATGGGGGAGGACCGACTTGTGCTGCTGCAGCATTTTTCGCGCACCTTTTGCACCCAAGGCGGCGTGGCGCCGTTCCAGCTCGACCCGGCTGCCGAGCAGGCGTGGCGAACCTACGGCTTTCCGGGCAATGTGCGCGAACTGCGCAATATCGTGATCCGCCTGGTGACCAAATATGCCGGCCGCAAGATCGGCCTGAATGATCTGCAGGCCGAATTCGACCTTGATCCGGACGACGCACTCGGTGCAGGCACCCATCTGCAGGCGATCGACGAAGCGCGTGCCGAGCTGTCGCGCAGCACCAATTTCAACCTGGAAGATGCGCTACGCAGTCGCGAACGGCTTTACATCGAGGCGGCCTTGTCGCTGTGCCAAGGCAACGTAACCCAGGCCGCGCGCATGCTGAGCGTCAACCGCACCACGCTGTATGGCCGGCTTGAGGTGCTGGCCCGTTGTGACCCAAGCGGGCGCCTGCCCGGCCTCGTCTGAGCAGGGAATCGATGAGCGGCGCACTCTATCTCAAACATTTCGGCCTGCAGGAAGCGCCGTTTCGGCTCACCCCGGACACCACCTGCTTTTTCACGGGCGCTGACCGCGGCCCCACGCTACAGGCGCTGGTCTACGCGGTGACCGAAGGCGATGGCATCATCCGGATCACCGGGGAAGTGGGCGCCGGCAAAACCATGTTATGCCGTATGCTGCTCGAAGCCCTGCCGGATCACGTCGATGTGCTGTATGTGGCCGTGCCCAACCTGAGCCGGCGCGAAGTGTTGCTGGCGTTGTCGCGCGAACTGGGCCTGGAATGCCAGGATCCCGAGAATGCCGTCGACCTGCTGGCCCGCCTGCAGGACGAACTGGTCGAGCGCCACACCGAGGGCTACCGGGTGGCGGTGCTGATCGATGAGGCGCACACCATGCCAGCCGAAACATTGGAGCAGATCCGGCTGCTGTCGAATCTGGAAAGCCGCAATGCGCCGTTGCTGCAGATCGTGCTGTTCGGCCAGCCGGAACTCAATCGCCTGCTCGATACCAGCGAGATGCGCGCGCTGCGCGACCGCATCAAGTACAGCTTCACCTTAGGCCCGATGAGCGTGGATGAGGTGGCTTCCTACCTGGATGTGCGGCTGCGGGCGGCCGGCTATCATGGCGGCGGGCTGTTTCGTCAGGCCAGCCTGCGCCGTCTGGCGCGTCAGGCAGGCGGCATGGCACGCCGGATCAATATCCTGGCCGACCGCAGTCTGCTCGCGGCGTTTGCCGATGGCAGCCAGGTGGTGCTGCCGCGGCATGTCGATCTGGCTGTCCGCGACGGACGCAGCCCGCCGCTGCATCTGACTCCACGCACCTGGCTGATCCTGCTGGGTGGCATCATTTTCGGCATGGCCATCAGCTGGCTGCTGCTCAAGGCTGGACACGGATGAACCCAAGCTTTTTAATTTCTGCCCGGCGCGGCCTTGGCTGTGCCAGCGTCCTGTTGCCCCTGCTGCTGCTCGGCGCCTGCGGCAGTGCGCCCATCACTCCCGACGCAGCACACCTGCATCAGGCCAACGACAGCCGGACAGCAACGGACGCTGCCACTGCGAGCGATGCCGGCATTCCTCCGGCGCTGCTGCTGCCGCCCCCCCCGCCCGCACCGCAGGTCACCGACACGGCCGAACGTTACACCGTGGTGGTGCGGCAGGTACCTGTGCAGGAATTGCTGCAGGCCGTAGCCCGGGACGCCCGGGTGAACATCGATATCCACCCGGCCGTCCGCGGTCTGGTGTCGCTCAACGCGGTGGATCAGACACTGCGTCAGATCCTGCAGCGGATCAGTCGGCAGACCAATGCCCGCTTCCGGATGGAAGGTCCCAACCTGGTGGTCGAGCCCGACACCCCATACCTGCGTACGTACACTGTCGACTACCTGAACGCCAACCGAAACAGCGAGGCAGAGATTGGTGCCTCCAGCCAGGTGTCCTCGTTGTCAGCCGCCAGCACCGGCACCAGCGCTGGCGGCGGCGGCGGCGGGTCGAGCGAAAAGGTGAACACCACCATGCAACACCACTTCTGGGAAACGCTGGTGCAGAACCTGAAGGACCTGTTGCATGAGCCCACCCCACCCGCGCTGCCGAATGCAGCGCCGCAACGCGTGATCGAGGCTTCGACCGCCCCACCGCCCGGCGTCGGCAGTGCCCCTGGCACCAGCAACGCTGCCCCGGCATCAGCCGCTGCAGGCGGCGCCGGCAATGTGGCGCTGGGCAGCAACCCGGCAGCCGCAGCAGCGACCGCAGCGGCGGCTGCGGCTGCGGCGACTGCCAACGGCAATGCCGAAGCCGCCCAACGCGTCGCCAACGACGGCGTCCTGGTGATTGCCAATCCGGAAACCGGCGTGATCAGTGTGCGCGCCACCAGTCGCCAGCACGAACATGTGCAGGAATTCCTCGACAAGGTCCTTGGTTCGGCGCGCCGCCAGGTGCTGATCGAAGCCACTGTGGTCGAAGTCACGCTGAACGACAATTACAACGCCGGCATCGATTGGTCGCGCCTGCCAACCGGCGGCAATTTTGCATTCAACGTGGGCGCCGTCGGCCAGACAGGCAGCCTTGGCACGATTGCGGCGCCCAACGTGCCGCAAGGCAATGGCGGATTGTCGGTGCGTTATGCCACTGGCAGCGTGGGGGCAGCACTCAACCTGCTCGACACCTTCGGCAATACACGCGTGCTGTCCAGCCCCAAGCTGATGGCGCTGAACAACCAGACCGCACTGCTCAAGGTGGTCGATAACCTGGTCTACTTCAATGTGAGTTCGCAGGTCGTGCCAGGCAGCAATACGTCCACCGCCTTCGCCGTGACCACGGCCACACCACGCAGCGTGTCGGTGGGACTGGTGATGGCGGTGACGCCGCAGATCAGCGAAGCGGGTGCGGTGTCTCTGATCGTGCGCCCCACCATCTCGCGCGTGCTCAGTTATGTGACCGACCCGAGCACGTCGCAGACTGCCAATGCCGTGCCCAATCTGGTGCCCCAGATCCAGGTGCGTGAAATGGAGTCAATCCTAAGCGTACAAAGTGGCCAGATTGCCGTACTGGGCGGTCTGATGCAGCAAACGGTCGATCGCAAGACCACCGGCGTGCCAGGCCTGGGCCAGGTGCCCACCGTGGGTGACCTGTTCAACAACCGTAACGACACCACCACCAAGACCGAACTGGTAATCTTCCTGCGCCCCGTGGTGGTGGATCGACAGAATCCGCTGCCGGCGGGTACCCAACCACCGATCGAGGCCGATTTTTTTCAACAGCGCACGCCCACCAACCCGGCCCCGCTGCAGCCAACGCCCTTGCTGGAGCGCCGCTCGTGAGCCTGCTGCTGGATGCGCTTGATCGCGCCGACAAGTCGCGCCGACCGGCACCGGTCGGCGAACTGGGGCTGGAGCCGCGTCCGGGCGAGCCCGGTCAGGGTGCAGAAAGCAACCCCCTGCCGCCCGCGGCAATGCAGGCACTGTTTGATCTGCAAGGCGCTCCCAGACGGTCCAGAGCGTGGCTGACCTGGCTGTTGTTGTTGCTGATCCTGACCTTGATGGCGGTCGCCGGCCTATGGCTATGGCTGGGTGTACCGGTCAGGACTGAGCCCGCGCAACTGCCCGTGCTGGCAGTGAATCGCGCCCGACCGACAGGCGGCCCGCCCGTTGATGCCCATGCTGCTGCCGACCGACCACACAGCCAGGCCACGGGGGCAGCGGGAGCAGCCGCGCAGCTCCGCAAGGCACCGGCAGCGGCGACCGACGGTAACAGCCGCACGCTGCAGCTGAATGCGCGCGCTGGTGCTGACGCCGGGCCGGTCGGCGCGGCGTCACTGCTGCAGGCGAACCCGCCGAAGCCCTCCAGCGAAACTGTGCAGGCAACGCGCAACCCGACCACCGTGGCCCCTGCGGACATCCGTCTGTTCCGCACGCCGGCGCGCAATCAGCCCGAGCCGGCTCTGATGGCGGCCTGGACTGCGCTGCGTGAGGGGCATGCTGCGGAGGCGCGCGAAGCTTATTTGCGGCTGGAAAAAACCATGCCCGACAATCCGGATGTGCAGCTTGGCCTTGCCAGTCTGGCTGCAGAGCATGGCGATCAGGACGAAGCCCGCGCGCGCTATCAACGCGTGCTGGTGCAGGATCCGCTCAACCAGACAGCACAGGCTGGCCTGACCCTGCTGGCGCCGCCCGGTGGCACGGGGCCGCTGGACAGCCAACTGCGCAATCATGCTGCAGCGCATGACAGCGAAGCCCAGCTGGCCCTGGCGGCGCGCCTGAGCAGCGCCGGTCAATGGCCGGAAGCGGAGCAGGCCTGGTTCGACGCCTTGCAAGCCGATCCCGATAACCCTGACACACTCTACAACCTGGCTGTCGCCCTCGATCACCTGCATCAGTCGAGCGCGGCCACACAACATTACCGCGCAGCCCTGCAGGCAGGCGAGCGCCGCCATGCGCGCTTCGAGCGAAGCGCCGTTGAACAGCGCCTGCGCGCACTTGCCGGGCAGTGACGCGCGCATGAGCAGATTGCCAGGTAGCACAGATCCATCCGGCCACGGCAAGCCGGGGCTGGAGCCGGCAGCCGCGGAGCATCCGATGCCAGGCAAGGCAGATACCGACAGGCGTGCAGGAGGCGGCGCCCGCCAGATGTTGGGCGAAGCGCTGATCGAACGCGGCATCATCTCGCCCGACCAGTTGCGCATTGCCCTGATCGAGCAGCGTCGCAACGCCTTGCCGCTGGGCAAGCTGCTGGTCAGCCTGGGCTTCGTATCCGAGGCCACCGTCCGCGACATGCTTTCGGAAAGCCTGGGCCAGCTCAGCATTGACCTGGCCAACACAATTGCCGATCCGGCTGCCCTGGCGCTGGTGCCCCGCGAAGTGGCGCGCCGCCATCATGTGTTGCCGGTGGCGCTGCAGCGCGAGGAAAACCGGCTGATCCTTGCGGTGTCCGACCCCAACGACGTAGTGGCGCTCGACCAGATCCGCGTGCTGTTGCGTGAAGACCTGCACATCACCACGGTGCTTGCGCGCGACTCCGACATCACCTCGGGTATCGAGCAGTACTACGGCTTCGAACTCTCGATCGATGGCATCCTGCACGAAATCGAAACCGGCGAAATCGATTACCAGAGCCTGCAGGGCTCCTTCGACGAGTACAGCCAGCCAGTGGTCCGGCTGATCGATTCCCTGCTCAACGATGCCGCGCAGCAGGGTGCCTCCGACGTGCACTTCGAGCCAGAGCAGGGTTTCCTGCGCATCCGCTATCGCATCGATGGCGTGCTGCGGCAGATCCGCTCCCTGCACAAGACCTACTGGCCCGCCATGGTGGTCCGCCTGAAGATCATGGCGCGGATGAACATTGCCGAAACCCGCGCGCCGCAGGACGGCCGCTTCTCGCTCACCGTCTCCGGCCACCCGATCGATTTTCGCGTCTCCACCCAGCTGACCACGCATGGCGAAAACATCGTCCTGCGTATCCTGGACCGCCAGAAAGGCATCGTGCCGCTCGAGCGCCTGGACCTTCCGGAGGGCGAACTGCGTCGCCTGAAGCTGATGATTGCCAGACCGGAAGGCATGATCCTGGTCACCGGGCCCACAGGCAGCGGCAAGACCACCACCCTGTACTCGATTCTTAACCGGCTCAATACCGAAGGCGTCAATATCATGACGCTGGAGGAACCGGTGGAATATCCCATGCCACTGATCCGCCAGACCTCGGTCAACGAAGCGGCCAAGATGGACTTTGCGAACGGTATCCGTTCCATGATGCGGCAAGATCCTGATGTGATCCTGGTAGGTGAAATCCGTGACCGGGATACGGCGGAGATGGCCTTCCGCGCTGCCATGACCGGACATCAGGTGTACACCACCCTGCATACCAACTCGTCGATTGGCGCAGTGCCGCGCCTGCTCGATCTGGGCGTGCTGCCAGACATCATGGCCGGCAACATCATCGGCGTGATTGCCCAGCGCCTGGTGCGCCTGCTCTGCCTGGCCTGCCGCGAAGCGGTGCCGATGGATGCCGCCACGCGCAGCCTGCTCGAACGTCCCGACCTGCCGGCCCCCACCGAAACCTGGCGGGCCGTGGGATGCCGGGAATGCGCCGGCCAGGGCTATCGCGGCCGTCGCGCCATCATGGAACTGCTCAAGGTGGACGAAGACATCGACGAGCTGATTGCCCGTCGCGCCACGGCTCGCGAAATCCGTCATCTGGCGATGGCGAAAGGCTTTCAGCCACTGGTTGAACAGGGCCTGCGACTGGTGCGCGAAGGGCGCAGTTCACTGGCCGAAGTGTCTCGCGTGGTCGACCTGACCGACCGGGTGGCCTGACCCATGGCCGTTTACCGGTATCGGGCAATGGATCAGCAGGGCAGCATCGTGCGCGGCACGCTGGAGGCGGTCAACCCGCTCGACCTCGAAATGCGCCTGCGCCGCATCTCGCTCGACCTGATCACTTTCCGCGCCCAGTCGCAACGACGACTGCGCAAGGTGGTGCGCGGCCGCGCCGACCTGATCAATTTCTGCTTCCACATGGAGCAGTTGCTGCGTGCCGGCGTGCCGCTGGTCGATGCGCTACGTGACCTGCGTGACTCTGGCGGGGAACGCGGGCTGCGCGACCTCACCGCCAACCTGATTGAAGGCATCGAAGGCGGCGCGCGCCTGTCGGATGCCATGGAACAACAGGGAGGCGCCTTTGATGCCGTGTTCGTGAACCTCGTGCGTGCCGGCGAAGAATCCGGCGAACTTCCCGAGGTGCTTAACCAACTCACCATTAATCTGCGCTGGCAGGACGAGATGATGGCCCAGACGCGCAAGCTGCTGCTTTATCCGCTGACCAGCGGTGCGGCCGTGGTCGGCATGGTGCTGTTCCTGTTCATCTATCTGGTGCCGCGCCTGGCCGAAGTACTGCGCACCCTGTCCCGCGACCTGCCGCCCGGCACGCGCATGCTGCTTGCGATTTCCGATTTCATCACGGCCTGGTGGCCGGCGCTGCTGGCCGGCCCGCTGGTGCTGTGCGCGCTGGCAGTCCTGCTGGTGCAGCGCAGCCAGAACCTGCGGCTGCGCTGGGACCGCGTGTTGCTGGGCATCCCGCTGTTTGGCCCGATCCTGCTGAAAATCATCCTGGCGCGTTTTTCCACCTACTTTGCGCTCATGTATGGCGCCGGCATCCCGATCCTGGACTGCATCCGTACGTCAGAACGGATCGTTGGCAACGCGGCAGTCAAGGAAGGGCTGGAACGGGTGGGGCGCGCCATCGGCGACGGCCAGGGGCTGACCGCCGCCTTTCGTTCGGTGGGAGTCTTCCCACCCCTGGTATTGCGCATGCTGAGCATCGGCGAGACCACCGGCGGACTGGACCGCTCCCTGCAGAACGTGGCGTATTTCTACAACCGGGATGTGCGCGAAGCCGTGGACAGCCTGCAGGAACTGATCCAGCCAATCATCCTGCTGGTCTTTGGCACCATCCTGGCCGGCGTATTGGTGCCGGTGTTCGGGCCGATCTACGACACCGTGGCCCAGGTCAAATTCTGATCATGCACCTGCGAAGCCGATCATGCTGACCCGACACCTGCTTCATCTCAGCAATCAGGAAATGGTGTGTGTCCCCTGGCGATTTGGCCAGCCGCTGGCCGAGCACCGCTTTGCTGCAGACGCCGCCGGGCTGGCGGCATTTCGCACCTATCTGACCGACTGGCGCAATGTGCCTGCCTATCTGGCCATCGACCTGATCGAGGAAGACTTCCGGATCGAAACCCTGCCGCACCTGCGCTGGCTGGACCGGCGCACAGTAGTGAAACGCCGGCTGGGTCAGATGTACCGCAACACCCCGTTCCGTCTGGCAATGCTGCAGGGCCGTGAAACCACGGGCCGGCGCGACGACATAATGCTATGCACGGCAATCACCCAGAGCGAAGGCCTGTCCAGCTGGCTGGACGTAATCGGGGAGTGTCGCATCCCTCTGCTTGGCATCTATCCGACCGCGCTGCTCGGCGAACAGTTGCTACGCGCGCTGGGGCAGCCGGCGGGCCCTGTACTGACCGTTACACCGCTGGGCCATGGCGCCGTCAGGATCAGCTTTTTCCAGCAAGGCCGCCTGAAATTCAGCCGCATCTCGGAGCCCGGCGGCCAGGGATATGTCGACGAAGTCGACCGCTTCCGCGAAGAAGCTCGCAAGACACTTCAGTACGTGGCAGCCCAATCCTGGTATGAGCGCGGACAGACACCGGCCACGCTGGTGATTGCCCCAACGGTGCTGACCGAGCGGATCCGGCTGCGCTGGTTGGCAGAGGATGCCTCGGCACAGGTCGTGACGCCTGGTGAGCTGGCCCTGCGCCTGCGGCTGCCAACCCCGGGGGCAGGCGCCAGCGCCACGGCGATCCTGCTGCAGTTACTGATGCAACGCCGTCCGCCTGCCCAGCTCGCACCGCGCGAACGGGTGCGTGACGGGCGACTCTGGTACGTGCGTACGGCCCTGTTTGCCCTGAGTGGCCTCGCAGGCGCTGCAGCCATCGTCCTCGCCCTTCTCGACCTGCACCAGGGAATGCAGGTGCGCGACCAGCAACACATGCTGCAGGACCAGCTGGCCGGGGACCGGCAGCAGATCGAGCAGCTGCAGTCCAGCCTGCCAGCCAGCACCACGCCGCCCGACCTGATGAGCGCCACGGTTCGCTTCCAGCAAAACGAAGTGCTGCATCGGCCGCGCCTGCAGGACCTGCTGCCTGTGCTCGCGGACAGCCTGGCCCGACAACCGGCCATCGAATTGCACCGGCTGTCCTGGTTGGTGACCACGACGCCACCTGCGGCCATCGTGAGCCCGCTGCGCGACAACGGCACGGGTACTGCGGGATCGGCTGCACAGGACACCCTTTTGCTGAACGGGGCGACCCCACGCACTTTCTTTGTCGATGCACGCATCGAGGCGGAGGTGCGCGGTGGTGCCGATCATCACGAGGCAGCGCTGGCAGAGGTTGAGCAGCTGGTCCGGCAACTGGGCGCGCCCACCCGCCAGGTGCAGTTGCTCGTGCCGCCATTTGACGCCAGCCCGAAGCATGCGCTGGCGGGCGACGCCCTGGCCCCGGGACGTCGCCCGGCCACTTTCATCCTGCGCATGATTGAACGTCATGCCCCGCCGGCACCATGAGCCGCCCGAAGCCGTCAATCGCCCCACTGCACCTGCCCTTGCTGGTGCTGCTTGTCACCCTGGCCTGTGCAGCGCTGCTGGACTATGCGACGAGCCGCTTTCTGACCGACATGGAAGATTCCCAGTCCAGACTTGAGCATGACGTCAGCGCGACCCGTATCCGCAAGTTGCAGATTCGCAATCGCGAAGCCAGCTTCCGCGCCGACGCCGACGCGTTCCGTCAACTGGAACTGCGCGGCATTCGCGGACCAGAGCAGCGTCTGGCCTGGGTGGCCATCACCGAAGCGCTGGCCCGGGAGTTCCGGCTGAGCCGTTCGGATTACCAGCTGGCAGCGCAGCGACCGTTTGCCCAGATCGCCACGGACGAGGGCAAGGTGGTGCGACTGAACGCCAGTCGGGTCGCCGTGTCACTCGATGCCGCACACGAGGGGCGCCTGCTCGGCTTTCTGCAAGGGCTGGATGCCCGGGTGCCCGGTCTGCTGCTGGCACGGCAGTGCCAATTTGACAGTTCGGGCGGCGATACCCCACTGGTGCACGCCAACTGCAGCCTGGACTGGGTCACCATGGACGCCGCCGGATTGCCCGCCATGCCAGGCCTGCGTGCGGACAGCCCTGACCGCAAAGCCGGTCTGGTCGACATTGGCACCGCCCGCCCGATCAGCGATAGCGGTCGCCTGTTCACCACCGCGGCGCAGCGCCATCGCATCGACGCTGGCGGCTTGCCCGCCAATGCGTCAGCGGTGGGGCGTCCGCTGACCGCTATTGCGCCAAGGGCATTGCCGCCAGACCAGCAGTCCGCGCTGAGCGGATTCGTGCTGCGCAGCGGCGGCAGAAATACTTACTGGCTGGACGACTCAGGAAGCCCGCACAGCAGTCCCGTAACTGGCCGCTGATTCCGGCGCCGGCTGCAGGCGGAATATCACCTGACCACCGCGGTTGCCGAGCAGGCTGAGCCGGTAGCCTTGCTGGCGAGCCTGTGCAGCTGCCTGCATGAGGCCGATGCCGAGCCCCTTCATGGTGCTGGCGGGATGCAGGAACAGACGCTGCACCACTTCCTGCGGCACGGCGCTGCCGCCGTCTTCAACCTCGAAGCCCGGGCCGGCCTCGTTGGGAACCCAGCGCAGGATGACGGCAATGTCGCGTTCCAGCGCACGCTTGCGCAAGGCATTGTCGAGCAGGTTTTCTGCCACGCTGTCGAACAACTGGCGCGGCAGGACGCGATCAGCGCCGTCTGTGGGGTGCCCGATGAATTTCACGCCGCGCTCCAGATAGCGGGTTTCGAGAGCCGACCACCACTGCAGCGACGGTGACTGCACCTCGGCCGACTGCGCGCTGGGGGCGCGCAGTTTTTCGAGCGTGCCCTGCAAACGCTGGCTGAGCAGAGGCAACTGACGCTTCACCATGCGCGCGTAATCGCCGGCCTGCTCGTCCTCCATCAGTTGACCGGCTGACGTGAGCGAGACCAGTGATTGCAGCAGATTCTTGATGTCGTGCGTCAGCCGCGCACCCGTCTCATGCACAGCCTGCATGTAAGCGTTCTGCCGCAACTGCAGTTCGCGGCATTTGCCAGCATGAAATTCAGCAATCAGCTGGGTCAACAGGCGCACATGCAGCACCACGGCGGGCGTGGCCGGGTTGATGGTTTGCAGCATGATCTGCAGGTCATGAAAGGCAAACATCAGGGGTTCGTCGACAAACGCCGGGCCGCGGTGTCCCTCGCCATTTTCGGTGCGCCAGCCGGCCGCGCGCACCCAGGGCAAGTCCTCGAGCAGGGCGATCGCTGCATCCATGAAGGCCTGCGGATCACCGACACGGTCAGCCCGCGCCGCGAGATCCTGCAGAAACCCCTCAAACGGCACCCCGACACTGAGAATGTAACGCGACAGATAGGAACGCAAACCGGAAAACCCATGGCTGGGGTTCCATAGCAGGGCAAGCGCCAACAGGGCCAATGCCACGGTGAACACGGTGATCAGCAGCGCCTCGAAGTAGCCGGCACCAGAAACGCTGGTGGCGACCAGGGTGCCCAGCACCAGACTGACGGCCAGCTGGAACGAGAGCAGGCTGTAAAAAAAATCGAGCCCGCGCGCCTCGCGCTCCAGTTCGGCAGCTGGACGCAGCAGCAGCATGGCCGCCAGTACCACCGGCAATCCAAGATTGACCGCGTACAACAGAGGTTCGGGCACGGTCTGGGTGCTGAGCAGGGCTGGAACGGCGCGAAACAGCAGCAGGACCAGCAGGCAGAACAACGCCCCAAGCAGATGGGTGCGCGTACGACGCAGCTCGGTGCCCGAGATGCGGCCACCCAGGATGCCAATCAACACGCACATCCACAGCACCACAAACCACTGACCACCCAGCACCATGGCAGCGATCAGGCCGCCTGCCACGGCCAGCAGGGTGGTCAGTCGCACGCTGGCGCCGCGACTGAAAAACGGCTGCCAGAGCAGGAACAGGCCAAAATGCGCCAACAGCAGGGCACGCGAGCCTGCATCGGCCCTGCCGATGGTGGCCAAAAACAGCGTGCCGATCAGCAAGGGCAGTCCCGCCATTGCCCAGAGCGCCCCCCCCAGCAGCCCATGCATGTCCGCCGCGGCAGTCGTACGCGCTCCGGACACGTTGTTGGCGTTGGTTTGGTCGGGAGACTGCAGCACACGTATCATCGGATCATGCATTCCAGGATCTGGGCAATCGCCCGCTATACCTTGCTAGAACATCTGCGTGGCCGGATGGCCACCAGCGCAGGCCTGTTGGTGGTGCTGGGGCTGATGCTGGCGCGCCTGCTCGACGGCGTGGCACTGACCGAAAGCGCGGCAGTGCAATCCACTCTGGTGGCGGCCCTGCTGCGGCCCGCCATGGTGCTGCTGATGGCGACATCGGTCATTGTAAGTCAAGTGCGCGAAGGCAGTGACAGGACGCGTGATTGGCTGCTGGCATTACCCATGCCCCGGTCGCATTGGCTGGGCGGCCGTCTGGGCGGCCACCTGATGGCTGCCGTCATGCTCGGATTGACCGCCGGCCTGACGCTGGCGCTACCGGCTGGTCCGCTGGCGGGCTTCCTGTGGGCTTGCAGCCTTGCACTCGAGTTGATGCTGTGCACCTGCATGGCCATGTTTCTCTCGATCAGCCTGGACCAGACACCGGCCGCCCTGTTGGTGTTTGCCGGATGGTATGTGCTGGCGCGCGGTATGGCCGCCCTGCAGCTGGTGGCCGGCATGCCGCTGCTCGCCGATGGCAGCCTGTTCATGGAGATTGCGCCACATGGCCTGCAATGGCTGGGGCTGCTGCTGCCGCGGCTGGACCTGTTTGCCACAGCACCTCTGTTGCCAGACGGCAAGGTCGCCATTCCGGCGCTCCAGTGGCTCGCAGGACAGGCCGCCATCTATGGTGGATTGCTGGCAATTGCCAGCCTGCTTGACCTGAACCGACGCGAGTGGTGATGCCAGCGCGCGCAAGACAGCCGCGGCGCCCCAACCCAGCGTCTGACCGTCAGCCCTTGCTGTGGCTGGCACTCGGTCTGGCGCTGATCCTGCAGATCGGTTTGCATCAGCGCCTGCCGGCGCCGCGGGCGCTGGCGCGCGATCTGGGGCCTGCGCCGCCAGCAGACACGATGCGATTGCTGGCGCTGGGCGACGCAGCCGCGCTGGCTTCCGCGCTGATGCTCGGCATACAGGATTTCGATACCCAACCGGGCGCGAGCATCCCTTGGCGCGAACTGGATTATGGCAACCTGACGGCGTGGCTGCGTCTGGTGCTGCAACTGCAGCCGTCCAGTCAGTACGCGCTGCTGTGCGCCAGCCGACTGTATGCCGAAGTACCCGATCCGGTGCGCACGCGACAGATGCTCGACCTGGTGGCGGACAGCTTTGCTGCAGACCCAGATCACCGCTGGCCTTGGCTGGCGCACGCTGTGGTGCTGGCACGACACCGGCTGCACCAGCCGCAACTGGCGCTGCAATATGCGCACCTGCTGCGCACCAGCATCCGTGATCCAAACATTCCGCATTGGGTCGGCCAGATGGAGGCGCTGGCGCTGGCCGACCTGAATGAGGCCGCCGCAGCGCGCGTGCTGCTGGGTGGCTTGCTGGCCAGCGACAGCATCCAGGACGCCCACGAGCGTCATTTTCTGATCGAGCGGCTACAGGCGCTGCAGCCGGCTGCGTCGGGGCAGGTTGGCCTGGAATCCGTGCCAGCAAGTGTCGTTATTTCGACAGGCGCGACGAAAAACCGACACCAGTGAGGTGTTGAGTCGCTTGAATTTACTGAGGTGCGGGAAAAAATTCCACAAAAACCAATCCAAAGCCCCCATTTGGGGATGGCATGGTTTATGCTGACCTTATGCAGGCCCAAAGCGCGGCAAGGTCAGGCGGACAGCACGAACCCGCGGACAGAAAGAAGATCAGGCCGCGCCCTAACAACAAGAGACTTGCACGATGATCCAGCGTACTTTCCCCCGCCAGAGCGGCTTCACCCTTGTCGAGATTGCCATCGTTCTGGTGATTATCGGCCTCATCCTTGGGGGGGTGTTGAAAGGCCAGGAACTGGTGACGAATGCCCGCGTACGCAACATTGCTGATCAGCAAAACGCCTACAAGGCCGCCTTTTTTGCTTTTCAAGACCGTTACCAGGCCGTGCCAGGCGATTACCTGCAGGCCTCCTCCAATATTCCTGGCCTGGCCGGCATTACAACCGCCAACGGCGATGGTGACGGTTTTATCGGCTATGACACCGGCACGGGCAAGACTGCAGCCAACGCCACCACTGAGGGCAACGAGCGCATTCTGGCCTTCACCCATCTGTCCGCCGCCGGGTTCATTTCATGCGCCGCGTGCGTCAGCGCTGGTGCCACGGGCGGCGCACCCAGTCAGGCCAACAGTCCGGTCAATGCCTTCGGTGGCGTGATCAGCATCGGGTACGACAACGATTTTGGCTATGCCTCGGCCAGCCCGCTGCCAAATCCGAACAACAACCTGAAAAGCGGCGACAAGATTCCATCCAACATCCTGGCCGAGGTCGATGCCAAGGTGGATGACGGCAATCCCTACACCGGTGTGTTTCAGTTCAGTCTGAACTCCGCCTCCACCGGGGGGGGCACGCAGCCGAACCCCGCCAATTGCATCGCGTTGACCCCATCCGGTACTGCACCCACCAATTCGATCTGGAACCGCCAGACACCCGCCAGCGATTGCGGCGCTGCTTTCACTTTCTGAGGGTCGCACGGCCTGGCCGGCCAGCTCGCCCGGCTAGCCACCGCCCAGGAGCAGCATTTCTGCACGCGCCAGTGCTGCCGGTTCGCCCTGCAGCACCACCACATCGTTGGCGGCAAGCAGCACATGAGGGTCAGCGTGCAACTCGGGAGCGCCGCTGCGCCGCACAGCCCGCACCTCGATCCCCAATTCAATCAAGCCAAGATCACCCAGCGCTCGTCCGCACGCCCGGGCACCGGCAGGGAGCAGCACGGATTGCAGGCGTAACTGCTCGCCGTCCCCGGCATCGCTGCGGGCGTCGTCCCGGCCCGGAAAAAAACCACGCATCAGCCGGTAGCGCTGCGCACGCGCGTGGCGGATGCCGCGCAGCACCACCGCCAGTGGTACGCCCAGTTCCAGCATGGCCTGAGAAGCCAGCATGAGTGCGCCTTCAAGAATTTCCGGCACCACTTCAGCTGCACCGGCGGCACGCAGGCGCTCCAGGTCCACATCATCGTAAGTACGCACGATCACTGGCACGCCAGGTTCGAGTTCGCGCACATGGCTGATGATGGTCAGTGCCACGGCCGTGTTGGCGAAAGAAACAATTACTGCTGACGCGCGATGCAATCCGGCGGCAATCAGCACTTCGCGGCGCCCCGCATCGCCGAACACCACCGACTCGCCGCCGGCCGCGGCCGAACGCACCCGCTGCGCGTCAAGGTCGAGCGCCACCACCGCGATCGATTCGCTTTCCAGAAAGCGCGCCAGGGTCTGACCACTGCGACCGAAGCCACAGACGATCACGTGCTGATTCGCAGCCAGCGCGCGGGTGGACAGTTCATGCAGGGCGAGGGCTCGCATGGTCCATTCGCTGGCGCACAGGTGCAGCACGATGCGGTCGCTGGCCTGCATCACGAACGGCGAGCACAGCATCGACAACAGCATCGCCGCCAGCGCAATCTGCAGCTGTGCCGGGGCAAGCAGTTGCAGGTCGCCGCCCTGCGACAGCAGCACAAAACCGAATTCGCCACAGAACGCCAGCGCCAGTGCGGTGCGTAACGAAACAGAGTCGTTGTCGCCGGACAGGCGGGTCAGCCCGTAAGTCAAGCCCAGCTTGACCGCCGTCAGGCTGACCAGCACCAGCAGCACCCAGGGCGCCTCGCTGACCACCACACGCACGTCGAGCAGCATGCCAATCCCGATAAAGAAGAGGCCCAGCAACACGTCACGGAAGGGCTTGATGTAATCGGCCACCTGATAGCGATAGGCGGTTTCCGAAATCAGCGCACCGGCCAGAAACGCTCCCAGCGCAAGCGACAGCCCGGCGCGCGCGGTGGCCCAGGACAGCAGCAGTGACACCAGCAGCGCATTCAGCACGAACAGCTCGCTGGACTTCTGCCGCGCCGCCAGCGCAAACCAGCGCGTCAGAACCGGGCGCCCAAGGCGCAGCAACAGGGCCAGCAGGACAGCCGCTTTCAGCGCCGCCCACAGCAGGGCCATGCCGAGCTGACCCTGGTTACGTTCGGCCAGGGCAGGCAGCACGATCAGGAGGGGAACCACTGCCAGATCCTGAAACAAGGCCACCCCCATGATGCGCTGGCCGTGAGTGGACCGCAGTTCCAGCCGCTCGGTCAGCAGGCGCGACACGATGGCGGTGGACGACAGCGCAAACGCACCCGCCAGGGTGACCGCCGCCGGCCAGGACAAACCCAGCAGATGCATGGCCATGACCAGCAGCAGGAAGGTGGCGCCCATCTGCGCCCCCCCCAGTCCAAACACCGTCCGTCGCATGGCCACCAGTTCGGCCAGGCTGAACTCAAGACCGACCGAAAACATCAGGAACACCACGCCAAAGTCGCCCAGCGTGATGGCGGCAGCATCCTCGGGCACCACCCGCAAGGCATGCGGCCCAAGCAGCGCTCCGGCACTGAGATACCCCAGCATGGCGGGCAGGCCAAAGCGGCGAAACAGGGCCACCGCCAGCACTGAGGCGGCCAGCAGGGCGAGCACAAGGTCGAGTCCGTCGGTCATGCCTCGAATATAGCGCAGGGCAAGCGCCGCCAGCCATGCGCCGCACGACGTATAATGAGGCATGTCCGCCGCTACCGACTCCAACCCCGACGCAATCCTGGCCACTGCGCGTCAGGTGCTGCAAACCGAAGCCGACGCACTGACCGCACTGGCAGGCCGCCTCGACCATCATTTCCTGCTCGCCCATCAGCTGCTGCTGCATTGTCATGGCCGGGTAGTGGTCAGCGGTATCGGCAAATCCGGCCATGTGGGCAACAAGATCGCCAGCACTCTGGCGAGCACCGGCACACCGGCGTTTTTCCTGCATCCGGCTGAGGCCAGCCACGGCGATCTTGGCATGATCCAGCCCGAAGACGTGCTGGTTGCGTTGTCATATTCAGGTGAAAGCAGCGAACTGCTCGCCATCCTGCCGCTGCTCAAGCGCCGCGGCAGCAAGGTGGTGGCGATCACCGGCAACCCGCAATCCGGCATGGCCCGGCTGGCCGACGCCCACATCGACTGCCATGTGGAGCGTGAAGCCTGCCCACATAACCTGGCGCCTACCGCCAGTTCCACCGCCACCCTGGCGCTGGGCGACGCGCTGGCGGTCAGCCTGCTGGTGGCGCGCGGTTTTTCGGCCGAAGACTTCGCGCGCACCCACCCGGGCGGCGCGCTGGGGCGACGCCTGCTCACCCGGGTGTCCGACCTGATGCATGGCGGCGCCGATCTTCCGCAGGTAAACGAAAACGCCAGCCTTGCGGATGCGCTGCGCGAAATGTCGCGCACCGGCCTTGGCATCACCACCGTGCTTGACGGTCAGCAACGCCTGCTCGGCATCTTCAGCGACGGTGACCTGCGCCGTGCGCTGGAAAGCGCGCCGGTCGACATCCGCGCCGCCCGGGTGTGCACCCACATGACACGCAACCCGGTAGTGATCGGCGCCGCGCAGCCAGCAGTGGAAGCTGCCGAACTGATGCAGAAGCGGCGCATTTCGGCGCTAGCCGTGACCGATACCGACGGCCGCGTATGCGGCGCCTTCAACATGCATGACCTTCTGCGCGCAGGCATCGTATGACCACCGGATTCCCCATTCACGCTCCCAACTCTGCGCCAACGCGCTTTCCAGTCCACCTGCTGGCACAGGCACGCAACATCCGTCTGATCGGCCTGGACGTGGACGGCGTCATGACCGACGGACGCCTGCTGTTCCTCGATTCGGGTGAGGGCGGCAAGACCTTCCATGTGCGCGACGGTCAGGGCCTGCGCAGCCTGCAGGATGCCGGCGTGCAGGTCGCCATCATCACCGGGCGCCGTTCGCTCGCGGTGGAGCACCGGGCGCGCGAGCTGGGCATCAGCGAAGTCCATCAGGGCATCGGCGAAAAGGGCAGTGTATGGCGCGCCGTTCAGGCACGACTGGATTGCCCGCCGGCAGCCTGCGCCTATATGGGCGATGATCTGCCCGACCTGCCCTGCCTGCGCCTCGCTGCCCTGCCGGCCTGTCCGGCCGATGCTGTGAGCGAGGTTCGCGCCGAAGCGCGCCTGGTCAGCCAGTATGGCGGCGGCCTGGGTGCCGTGCGCGAGCTGTGCGACCTGATCCTTGCAGCGCGCCAGACCGCGTGAAGCGTCGCTCGAATGCCTGGCTGCCACTGGGGATCCTGCTGGTCCTGGCCGCCACCTCGTTCTGGCTGGACAGTGTGGTCGAAAGCAGCGGCACGCCCGGCCGCTCCCGGCTGCAGCACGACCCCGACCTGATGGTGAAAGGGTTTTCCGTGCACCAGCTCGATCCGGGTGGCCGCACGCGTTACACGCTATCGGCGCAAACCATGCAGCATTTTGCCGATGACGACTCTTCCACCTACGAGGGCGTCACCCTCGCAGCGTTCGAGCCCGGCCAACCCGACTTTCACATCCGCGCTGATCATGCAGTACGCGCTGCCCGCGAAGACCAGGTGACCTTCACCGGGGGCGTCCGCGCAGAACGCGACGGTGCAGGCCGAGACGACCCGCCAATGGTACTCACCACCAGCCTGCTGGAGGTGTACCCTGACCGCAGGCAGGGTTTGGCGCCGCAGCCACTGATTGTCACGCACGGGGCAGACCGGCTGGAGGCTGATACCATGTCGTTCGACTATAAACTCTCAACGGTCCGCTTCACTCGTGCCAAAGCCAGCTTCCTCTCTTTCTCGCGCTAGCCTGTCCCTGCTCGTGGTGCTCGTCCTGGCAACGGCAGCGCACGCCGAGAAGGCCGACCGCAGCAAGCCGATCCAGGCAGAATCCGATCGACTGACCCTGGACAACGCCCAGAAAACCAGCGTGTTCGACGGCAATGTGGTGATCACCCAAGGCACCTTGCGCATCACTTCGGAGCGCGTGGTGCTGCATGAGGAAAAGGATGGTTCGCGTCGCGCCAGCGGTGTGGGGCACCCCGCCACTTTCCGCCAGAAGCGCGATGACGTAGACGAATACGTGGATGGCAACGCCGACCGGCTGGAATACGACGGCCGTAACGACCGCATCGAGCTGTTCGGTCACGCCAACCTGCGCCGCGGTGGCGATGACATCCGCGGGGAGTACATTTCCTACGACACGCGTACCGAATTCTTCCGCGTGAACAGCACGGCAGGGCCGACCGGCGGCCCGCCGCCAGGGGGTGGTCGGGTGCATGTCACCATCCAGCCCGCGCCAGCTGATGCACCCGCTGCCCCCGCTGCGCAGGGCCGCCACGACGCTGCGCCTGCCACACGTCCCTGAACCCGCTGCCAGCATGAGCCATCTCGAAGCCCGCGGATTGTCCAAGCGCTACCGTTCCCGCACCGTGGTGCGCGACGTGTCGCTGCGCGTCAACAAGGGCGAAGTGGTGGGTCTGCTCGGACCCAACGGGGCCGGCAAAACCACCTGTTTTTACATGATGGTGGGCCTGGTGCCACTCGACGGAGGTCGCATCACCCTCGACGATGGCGACCTGACTACCCTGCCCATGCACAGCCGCAGCCGGCTCGGTCTGTCTTACCTGCCGCAGGAAGCCTCGATCTTTCGTCGTTTGAGCGTGGAAGAAAACATCCGAGCCGTGCTCGAACTGCAGGGACTGGACGAGGACGAGATCAACCTGCGCTGCGACAGCCTGCTGGAAGATCTGCGCATCACCCATCTGCGCAGCCATGCCGCGATCAGCCTGTCGGGGGGAGAGCGCCGTCGCGTGGAGATTGCCCGCGCCCTGGCCACCCGGCCGCGCTTTGTGCTGCTCGACGAGCCCTTCGCTGGCGTCGACCCGATTGCCGTGATCGATATCCAGCAGATCATCCGATTCCTGAAGGAACGCGGCATCGGCGTGCTGATCACCGACCATAACGTGCGCGAAACGCTTGATATCTGCGACCGCGCCTACATCATCAACCAGGGCAGTGTGCTGGCCACCGGAGTGCCCGCCGAGATCATCCTGAACGAAAGCGTGCGCAAGGTTTATCTGGGCGAGCACTTCCGCCTTTAGGCGGCGGTCCCCCTTGCCATGCCGGCCCCCGCCTCATGAAGAACAGCCTCCAGCTCAAGCTATCGCAACACCTGGCATTGACGCCACAGCTGCAGCAGTCGATCAAGCTGCTGCAATTGTCCACACTCGAACTCAATCAGGAACTGGAACGGTTCCTGATGGAAAACCCGCTGCTGGAGCGGGCCGAAGGCTGGAACGAGGATACGCCGGCGGCAGTGCCCTCGGGCAGCGCACCGCGCGAGAGCGAGGTCGCCCACTCCGGACCCGATGCCGCGCCAGGCACCAGCAGCGAGACACCCACCGAGAACAGTGCTGGCGAGAGCTGGGACTTCGAGGACGCCTGGTCGGGCGATGGCACCACAAGCAACTGGAAGGACGGCGACGATGACAGTGACTTCCCGCTGCAGGCCGCCGCTGCACCCAGCCTGATTGACCACCTGTTGTCCCAGTTGCGCCTGCTCAACCTGAGTGACCGCGACCTTGCCCTGTGCTCACTGCTGCTGTCGCACCTTGATGAAGAAGGCTATCTGGGCACGCCGCTCGACGAGGTACTGGCCCAGCTTGATACCGAGGGGCTGCCACTTACCCTCACGCAGCCGCACGACGCCAGCCTGACCATCGGCGGCGACGACGAGGACGACGATGATGACGGCAGCGCGCTCGACCTCGCCGACCTGCAGGTCGCCCTTACCCTGATCCAGTCGCTCGACCCGATGGGTGTGGGTGCCCGCTCACTTGGCGAGTGCGTGGCCATCCAGTTGCAGGCCTTGCCAGTGGACGTGCCCGGCCGCGCTTGTGCGCTCGAAATTGCGCGCAAGCATCTGGCGCTGCTGGCCAATCGTGACTATCTGCGCCTGCGCCGCAGCATCGGATGCGATGAGACCACCCTGCGACTGGCGCAGAAACTGATTGAACACTGCAACCCGCGCCCGGCCGCCGACTTCAACGTGAGCGAGGCGCGCTTCGTGATTCCCGACGTGGTGGTGCGCAAGCTGCGCAATCGCTGGGTGGTCACACTCAACCCCGATGCGATGCCAAAGCTCAGGATTAACCGCATGTATGCCGATATCCTGAACAGGACGCGCGAACATGGGGGGCAGATGTCGGCACAGCTTCAGGAGGCACGCTGGTTGATCAAGAACGTGCAGCAACGGTTCGAGACCATCCTGAAAGTGTCGCAGGCCATCGTAGAGCGTCAACGCCATTTTTTCGAGCACGGTGAAGTGGCCATGCGCCCCCTGGTGCTGCGCGAAATTGCCGATACCGTCGGCCTGCACGAGTCCACCGTGTCCCGGGTCACCACGCAGAAGTTCATGCTGACACCGCGTGGCATTTTCGAACTCAAATACTTCTTCAGCAGCCACGTCGGTACCGATACCGGCGGGGCCGCCTCGTCTACGGCAATCCGCGCCCTGATCAAGCAACTGATCTCGGCGGAGGATTGCCGCAAGCCCCTGTCCGATAGCCGGATATCGGATATTCTGGGACAGCAGGGCATCGTGGTTGCGCGCCGCACTGTGGCGAAATATCGCGAAGCGATGCAGATTCATCCGGCGAGTCAACGAAAGTCCTTATAAGGACAGTAAGGAGAAGATCCATGAACGTCACGGTCACCGGGCAACATATGGAAGTCACTCCCGCCATCCGTCAGTATGTGGTGGACAAGTTCGAACGTATCAGCCGCCACTTTGACGAAGTGATTGATGTGGCAGTTGTCCTGAACGTCGAGAAATTGCGACAACACATTGAAGCCAACGTCCACGTAAAGGGGCAGGACCTGTTCGCGGAGACCACCCACGAAGACATGTATGCGGCAATTGACGGCCTCGTCGACATCCTTGACCGACAGGTGATACGCCACAAGGAAAAGCGCTCGGAACACCGCCAGACCGCTCTCAAGCACCTCGCCGTCGGCGAATAAAGGAAGCGGCGCGGCCGCGAAGGCCGCGCCCTGTCCCCATGGAACTGATCGCCAAGCTCCTCAAACCCCAGAATGTGCTGCTCGACCTTGAGGTGAGCAGCAAAAAGCGGCTGTTCGAGCAACTGGCCATGCACATCGAACAGAACTACCAACAGCCCCGCACCGCCGTGTTCGAAGCGCTGTTTCAGCGCGAACGGCTGGGGTCGACCGGACTTGGCAAAGGCTGTGCATTGCCGCACGGCCGGTTGCGTGGTACCCGCGAAACCTATTGCCTGTTTGCACGTGCCAGCCAGCCAATCCCGTTCGAGGCCCCCGACAGCCTGCCAGTCAAGCTGGTGCTGATGGTGATGGCCCCTGAACATGCGACCGAACACCATCTGCGCATCCTGAGCGAAGTTGCCCAGATGTTCAGCGACCCCGATCTGCGCGTACAGTTGGAAAGCGTGCAGGACCCTGCCGAGGCACACGCCCTCCTGACCGAATGGACGCCCAATGCCCGACGTCAACGTTCAGCGTCTCTATAGTGAGAATCGCGAACGACTCAACCTGAACTGGACCGCCGGAAAGCACGGCGGCCTGCGTACCGTACCCCTCGGTAGCCTTTATAATCCCAGGGTTGGCATGATCAGCCACCTCAACCTGACGCATCCGCACTGTTTTCAGGTGATCGGCGAAATGGAGCTTGCCTTCCTGCGCGGCCTTGACAGCGACGCGCTCGATACCGCCCTGGACGTGCTGTTTTCCGAACACCTGGTGGCGATCATCACCGCCGACGGACAAAGCCCGCACGGTCGCATCATCGAGCGCTGCGACCGGATGAGTATCCCTTTGCTGTCCAGCCCCCGGCCGGGCGCCAACCTGATCGACGTACTGCGCCATTTCCTGAGCCTGGAGCTGGCTGAAATGATCACGCTGCATGGCGTGTATCTGGTCGTGCTGGAAGTGGGCGTGCTGATCACCGGCAGTTCAGCGGTTGGCAAAAGCGAACTGGCGCTGGAACTGATCAGCCGCGGCCATGGTCTGGTAGCTGACGATGTGGTGGAGCTGTATCACATCGGCCCCACCACCCTGCAAGGCCGCTGTCCGCCATTGCTGCGCGACTTTCTGGAGGTACGCGGTCTGGGGGTGATCAACATCCGCTCGATCTTCGGTGAAACCGCGGTGAGGCCACGCAAGACACTCAAGCTGATCGTGCATCTGGAAAAGCCGGGCCAGGGTGACTTGGCCTCCATGGAGCGCCTGCCAATGAACAGCTCCACCCAGACCATCCTGGGAATCGAATATCCGAAAGTGGTCTTGCCGGTGGCCGAGGGGCGCAACCTTGCAGTGCTGGTGGAGGCAGCCACGCGCAATTTCATCCTGCGCAGCCGGGGTATCGACAGTACCCGTCAGTTTCTCGAACGCCATGAGCGCCTGATGGCGCAGGAGGCAGGAGAAGGACTTGAGGATGACAGTTTTGAATAGCCGCTCCACCGACCTTGTGCAAGCCATCGTGGTGAGCGGCCTGTCGGGGGCCGGCAAGAGTGTGGCCATGCGTGCGCTCGAGGATGCCGGCTGGTATTGCATCGACAACCTGCCGGTGAACACCGTGCTGCCCGTCATCAACAGCCTGCGCCAGAGCAGTGTGACCCGCATTGCGCTGAGCACCGACGGCCGCAACCGCGTCAAGCTGGACGAGTTGCCGGAAGTGATCAGCATACTGCGACGCGACGGCATCGCCGTGCGTCAACTGTTCCTGGACGCCGACACCAATGAACTGGTGCGCCGTTTTCGCGAGACGCGACGCCCGCACCCCTTTTCCAGCCAGGGTCTGAGCCTGCAGGAAAGCATTGCGCTGGAACGCCAGATGCTGGACAGTTTTGCTGCCAGCGCCCGTTGCATCGACACCAGCAATCTGCGCCCGAACGCCCTGCGGGCTGAAATCAAGGCCTTTGCCAGCGCCGATCCTGGCCGTCTCAACCTGTTCATATACTCCTTCGGTTTCAAGCATGGCATTCCTGTGGAGGCCGACTTCGTGTTCGATGTGCGCTTTCTGCCCAACCCCTATTACGACCCCGAATTGCGCCCGCTCACCGGCCGCGACCCCGCGGTGATCGATTTTCTCGCCGCCCAGCCCATGACCGAACAAATCCTCAATGATGTGCACCAACTGGTGGAACGCTGGCTGCCGGCCTTCATTGCAGACCACCGCAACATTCTCAGCGTGGCAATTGGCTGCACTGGCGGCCAGCATCGCTCGGTATACCTCGCCGAGTCACTAGGCCGGCGGCTGGCTCACCTTCACCCCACCCGGGTGATCCATCGCGGCTTGAGCGAATGAGCACAGAGCACCGCTTTCCCGCGGCTGGTGCGCCACCGGGACCAACCATCACGGTAGCGCTGACCGGGGCATCCGGCATGCCTTATGGCCTGCGCCTGATCCAGGCTCTGGTGACAGCGGGCGCACGCGTCTACCTGCTCTACTCGCAAGCTGCACAGATCGTGGCACGTCAGGAACTGGACCTGCCCCTGCCCGCACGCGCCAGTGAAGCTGCCGCCTGGATGACCGAACGTTATGGCGCAGCCCCTGGACAGATCACAGGCTTCGGTCGCGAAGAATGGTTTGCGCCGGTGGCATCCGGCTCCAATCCGCCGGACGCCATGGTGGTGTGTCCATGCACCATGGGCACGCTGGCGGCGATCGCAGGGGGCCTCTCTGACAATCTGATCGAGCGCGCTGCAGATGTGGTGATCAAGGAAGGACGCAAGCTGGTACTGGTGCCACGCGAAACACCTTATTCCACTTTGCACCTGGAAAACATGCTGCGCCTGTCGCGCATGGGTGTGGTGATACTGCCACCCAATCCAGCCTTCTATCAGCATCCCACCACCATTGCTGATCTGGTCGACTTTGTGGTGGCGCGCATCATGGACCAGTTGCGCATACCGCACGCCATCGGTCCGCGCTGGGGTGAACAGCGCCCAGCGACGCCGGGCCGCATGGACTCCCAGCAACCTTCACCAGCCAGCCTTGCTGCTGCCGCGGCTGGCGTAAGCGTTGCCGTGAGTGCGGTGCAGGCAAGCACGGCTACCAGCGTGCCGGACGACCTGTGAGCGGAGCGGCAGGGTGATGCAGCAGGTACCGATCTTTGCCCTCAGCGCCACCCTCTTTCCACGTGGGCTGCTGCCCCTGCGCGTGTTCGAGACCCGCTATATGGACATGGCAAAAGATTGCCTGCGCCATGGCACCGAATTTGGTATCTGCCTGATCACCGAAGGCAAGGAAATCGGGGCGGCGCCCAGCATCAGCGCTGTGGGCTGCCTGGCCCGTATCACGGAATGGGATATGCCAGAACTGGGCATCCTGCAAATCACGGCCGAGGGCACCGAGCGCTTTCATGTGCGCGAGCGCCGGGTGAGTTCCAGTGGCCTGATCGTTGCCGGCATTGAAACCTTCGAACCCGAATTGCCGCTTCCGGTGCCAGTGGAATTTGAAGGCATGGCACGCTTGCTGCGCGCCATTGTGGAAAACGCCGACGAACGCTATTTTCCACGTCCGCTGCGTTTCGACGACGCTGTGTGGGTGAGCTTTCGTTTGGCCGAGGTGCTGCCAATCGCGCTGGGCCGCAAGTATCAGGCGCTGGCCATGGTGGATCCACTGGAACGCTTGGCACTGCTGCGCGACTGCCTGATGGAGCAGCGCGGGCGCACCGCATAGCAGCCACGCGGCGCGAGGACGCGCGTGGTCAGCATGCCATGGAACGCCGCCCCAGCCTTGGATGCGGGTCTGGTTGTCGACAGGGTGACCACATGACTACAGGTCGGTCTGCACGACCTGCTCCAGCACCTGGCGGACCGGGGCTGGCAGCCCCAGGCGCAGGGCATCCTGCTGACGATGCCAACGCAAATCGAGCGCAGTCAGCGTGGGCATCGGATAGGCGTCCGGCAGGCAATGCTCCTGCACCGTCAGATGCAGGGTGAAGTGGGTGAATGCATGACGCACCTCGAAGCGGCGCGCGCTGCCGGGCCAAACCGTGACGGAGGGTGACGCGACGTCTGCTGCTGATGCTGATGCTGATGCCGCACCTGTACCAGCCGCAGCATGGTCGGACGCCAGGGCAGCCGCCTCCGGAAACGACCACAATCCGCCCCAGATACCGCGGGCCGGCCGGCGCTCCAGCAGCACCTGCCCGTCGCGCCTGAGCAGCGTGACCAGACTGCTGCGCTCCGGACGTGCCTTGCGCGGTCGTGCCGCCGGTAACTCGGCCACCCGGTCCTGAGCGAGCGCCGCACAGGTGGCCTGCAGGGGGCACAGGCTGCAACGCGGTCGACCGCGACTGCACACATTGGCCCCAAGATCCATCAGTCCCTGGGTGTAAGCCTGCATGTCCGCTGCAATACCCGGGTGTTCCGCAGGCAACAGCTGATCCGCCAGCGCCCAGAGCTGCGCTTCAACAGGTGCACTGCCCGGAAAGCCGTCCACTGCAAAGTGGCGGGCAAATACCCGCTTCACATTGCCATCCAGGATCGGGCTACGTTCGCCTGCCGAGAAGGCGGCGATCGCCGCCGCCGTGGAGCGCCCGATGCCGGGCAAGGTGTTGAGCACAGCGCTGTCGACGGGAAAGCGCCCGCCATGCTGCGCCACCACGGCCTGCGCAGCGGCATGCAGATTGCGCGCCCGGGCGTAATAGCCCAGTCCGCTCCAGTGCGCCAGCACATCATCGACCGGAGCCGCGGCCAGCGTCTGCACATCGGGAAAGCGCGCCATGAAGCGCTGGTAATAGGGGATCACCGCCGCCACCTGGGTTTGCTGCAGCATGATTTCCGACACCCAGATGCGATAAGCATCGCAACCACCCTGCCAGGGCAGGCCATGACGACCATGCTGCAGTTGCCAGTCGATCACCCGCCGGGCAAAGCCCATACCATCCTCACCCTCAATGTCCGGGCTCGACCTTACCATTGGCTTCCAACCACGCCCACTCTGCCTCGCTGAACAGGCGCGAGCGCACCAGAAAGCGACGCCCCTCGGGGCCCTCGAGCGAGAACATGCCACCGCGGCCAGGCACCACATCAATGGTCAGTTGCGTATGTTTCCAGTATTCGTACTGCGCACCGCCCATGTAGAACGGATGGCCGTCGATGTGGCCAAGCAGTTTGTCATGGTCGGCGAGCAGGAAGCTGCCGAGCGGGTAACACATTGGCGCGCTGCCGTCGCAGCAGCCGCCTGATTGATGAAACATGACCGGACCGTGTTTGGCCACCACCACATCAAGCAGGTCAAGCGTGGCCTGAGTGGCACAGACTAGTGGCACGTGCACCAGGGGTCCCTCCGCTTCCGGCATCGCCTGTCCGGGCGGAGCAATCAAATCTGCCAACATGATTCACCTCAGCAAGCAAAGCACACCTGTTCCTCGAACAAGCGCGTGCCTGACAAAAAAAAAGCGGTGTGCCTCTTCATCGAAGAAGCAACCACCGCAAGGGACGCAGGGTAATGCCGTTCAGCTTTTTATGAGCAAGCCCGGTCGCTTAGAAGAAACCGAGTTTGCTTTCGCTGTAGCTGACCAGCATGTTCTTGGTCTGCTGGTAGTGATCCAGCATCATCTTGTGCGTTTCGCGGCCGATACCCGACTGCTTGTAGCCACCGAAGGCCGCGTGTGCGGGGTAGGCGTGGTAGCAGTTGGTCCACACGCGACCGGCCTGGATGCCACGACCCATGCGGAAGGCGGTGTTCATGTCGCGCGACCACACGCCAGACCCCAGACCGTACAGGGTGTCATTGGCGATCGCCAGGGCTTCGGCTTCGTCCTTGAACGTGGTGACCGACACCACCGGCCCGAAGATTTCTTCCTGGAAGATACGCATCTTGTTGTGGCCTTTGAACACCGTGGGCTTCACGTAGTAGCCACCTTCAAGATCACCACCCAGCATGTTGCGCTCGCCACCGATCAGGCACTGGGCGCCTTCCTGACGACCGATGTCCATGTAGGACAGGATTTTTTCCAGCTGTTCGTTGGAAGCCTGGGCCCCGATCATGGTGGTCAGATCGAGCGGGTTGCCTTGCTTGATCGCCGCGACGCGGGCCAGGGCGCGTTCCATGAACTGGTCATAAATCGACTCCTGGATCAGGGCACGCGACGGGCAGGTACAGACTTCGCCCTGGTTCAGCGCAAACATCACGAAGCCTTCGATCGCCTTGTCAAAGAAGGCATCGTCCTTCGATGCCACATCGGCGAAGAAGATGTTGGGCGACTTGCCGCCCAGTTCCAGGGTGACCGGGATCAGGTTCTGGCTGGCGTACTGCATGATCAGACGACCGGTGGAGGTCTCGCCGGTGAAAGCGATCTTGGCGATGCGCGGGCTGGAGGCCAGCGGCTTACCGCATTCCAGACCGAAACCGTTGACCACGTTGAGCACCCCCTTCGGGATCAGGTCGCCAATGATTTCCATCAGCACCAGGATCGAAACCGGGGTTTGCTCGGCGGGCTTCAGCACCACGCAGTTGCCGGCAGCCAGGGCCGGCGCCAGCTTCCACACAGCCATCAGGATCGGGAAGTTCCAGGGAATAATCTGTCCGACCACACCGAGGGGTTCGTGGAAGTGATACGCATAGGTTTCGTGGTCGATCTCGGCCACGGTGCCTTCCTGGGCGCGGATGCAACCTGCAAAGTAGCGGAAGTGGTCGATGGCCAGCGGAATGTCGGCGGCCATGGTTTCGCGCAGCGGCTTGCCGTTGTCCCAGGTTTCGGCGGTGGCGATCAGCTTCAGGTTGGCTTCCATGCGATCAGCGATCTTGTTCAGCATGTTGGCGCGTTCGGTCGGGCTGGTCTTGCCCCAGGCAGCCTTGGCCGCGTGCGCGGCATCCAGGGCGCGCTCGACATCTTCGGCGGTGGAACGGGGGATTTCACAGAACGGCTTGCCGGTGACCGGGGTGACGTTCTCGAAGTACTGGCCATTGACAGGGGCAACCCACTCGCCGCCAATGTAGTTGCCGTAACGGGCCTTGAACGGGACGGCGCTGCCGTCGACTACAGGTTCGTGCATGTTCATGTTTACGTCTCCTCGTGATTTTGGTCTTCACCCACTTGCAGCGGGGTGCTTGCAAACTTTAGCAGGAAGCGGGCCATACTTGGCGAGCCCCCGCAAAGCACGCAAAAACCGCTGTTTTAAAACAAAAAAACGGCAATCATCCAGACCTCAAATCCATGTTGCGACGCACACATGCGCGTGGGTGACGGCGCGCACGGGAGCAGTCTCGCCACAACTGCCGCGCAGCTGTTCCGTTTCGATACAGCATGCGGACAGGTTGCGCGGGGTCAGGGCACCACCGCATGTGCATGATAAAATGCGGTATGCCCATCATCCTGATCAACGGTACGAAACACCACCTGCCCGGCCAACCCAGCGTGGCCGAGGCCATCGCGCAGCTCGGCATGGGCGGACAGCGCATTGCGGTCGAATGCAACGGCCAGATTGTGCCGCGCAGCCAGCACGCCGGGCATGTGCTGCACGAAGGCGACCGCATTGAAATTGTCACGGCGGTCGGCGGCGGCTGAAGCTGCCTGCAAGACCGACCCTCGTTCCCAGAACACTCCAGCATTTTCCGGAATTCCTCATGGATCAGCTCAACATTGCAGGACGTGCCTATCGTTCCCGGCTTCTCGTCGGAACCGGCAAGTACAAGGACTTCGACGAGACGCGTGCCGCAGTCGAAGCCAGTGGCGCCGAAATTGTCACCATTGCAATCCGGCGCACCAACATCGGGCAGACGCCGGACCAGGCCAATCTGCTGGATTTCCTGCCACCGGACCGCTATACCCTGCTGCCCAACACGGCTGGCTGCTACAGCGCGGACGACGCCGTCCGCACGCTGCGCCTGGCGCGCGAACTGCTCGACGGCCACAGTCTGGTCAAGCTTGAGGTGCTCGGCGACCCGCACACGCTGTATCCAAACATGCCGGAAACCCTGACTGCCGCGCGTACGCTGGTCGGTGAAGGTTTTCAGGTGATGGTGTACTGCAACGACGACCCGATCATGGCACGTGAACTGGAAGCGATTGGCTGTGTGGCGATCATGCCGCTGGCTTCGCTGATCGGTTCAGGGATGGGCATCCTCAACCCCTGGAACCTGCGCATCATTCAGGATCAGGCCCGCGTACCGGTGATTGTGGATGCAGGCGTCGGCACGGCCTCTGACGCTGCGATTGCAATGGAGCTGGGTTGTGCCGGGGTATTGATGAACACTGCCATCGCGAAGGCCGAGCGGCCCATCCTGATGGCCTCGGCGATGCGCAAGGCGGTTGAAGCAGGACGCGAAGCTTTCCTGGCTGGCCGCATGCCACGTCGCGAATATCAGGCCAGCCCGAGCTCACCCACCAGCGGCCTGATTGCATGAACGGCGACAACGCCCGGTCGCGGCAGGATGCCGACGCCAGATCACCAGCGGCTGACGGCGACGAGTTGCGCAACCGGCATATCCGCAGCTTCGTGCTGCGCGCAGGCCGCCTCTCCCCGGGTCAGGCGCGGGCTATTGACGAACTGTGGGCCAGCTATGGCGTGGATCACCAACCGACGCGCCTTGATGCGGCAGCGGTGTTCGGGCGCAATGCGCCGCTGGTGCTGGAAATTGGCTTCGGCATGGGCAACACCACGGCCGAGATCGCTGCAGCCCGGCCGGACCTGAACTTCCTGGCGATCGACGTGCACCCTCCCGGCGTCGGCAACCTGCTCAAGCTGATTGAAGCCGGCGGACTCACCAACCTGCGCGTGATGCGCCACGATGCCGTGGAAGTGGTACGCGACATGCTGGCCCCTGACAGCCTGCAGGGCGTCCACATCTACTTTCCCGACCCCTGGCCCAAGGCGCGCCATCACAAACGACGCCTGCTGCAACCCCCTTTCGTGCACCTGCTGAGCAGCCGCCTGGCGCCGGAAGGCTACTTTCACTGCGCCACGGACTGGGAGCACTACGCCGCGCAGATGCTGGAAGTGCTCGGCGCAGAACCCATGCTCTCCAACACGGCAGCCGGCTATGCCGAGCGCCCGGACTGGCGTCCGCCCACCAAATTTGAAAATCGCGGCCTACGGCTGGGCCACGGTGTCTGGGACCTGCTGTTCAGGCGCCGGGCAGGAACGCCTGCAGCAGATCATTCAGAAAGCGCTGCCCCAGGGGCGTAGGCGCCAGCCACCCTGGATCGCACCGCACCAGACCGCGCTGCTCCAACTGGTCCAGCGTGGCAGACAGACGAGAGAATGGCAGGCCCGTGCGACGGGTGAACAGGTCGGGCGGAAAGCCCTCGATCAGCCGAAAGGCATTCATTGCAAACTCGAAAGGCAGGTCAGCCGGTGCCACCTCGTCACGCAGTTGGAGGGCGCTTTCGCCAGCCTGCAATGCGTCAATCCAGGCTTTCGGATGACGCAGGCGCGCTTCGCGCACGACAGTTTGCCGGTAACTTAGCTTGCCGTGGGCGCCAGGGCCCAGTCCCAGATAATCACCAAAGGTCCAGTAATTCAGATTGTGCTGGCATTCCTCGCCAGGCTGGGCAAAGGCAGAGGTTTCATAATGACGAAAACCGGCAGCCGCCAGTCGGGCATGGATCGCGTCCCCATAGGCGGCCACGGCATCAGATTCGGGGAGAGGCGGCGGTGAGCGATGGAATACCGTATTCGGTTCCAGCGTGAGCTGGTAGCAGGAAAGGTGACGCACGCCTGTGCCCAGGGCCACTTCCACATCCTGCAAGGCCTGTTCGATCGACTGCTGCGGAAGGCCGTACATCAGGTCGAGGTTGACGCGCGGAAAATGCTGCAGGGCCAGATCTGCCGCCCGGCGTGCCTCGTCGCCGTCATGGATCCGTCCGAGTGCCGTCAGATGGTCGCCATTGAAACTCTGGATGCCCAGCGACACCCGGTTGACGCCGGCCGCCCGATAAGCCGCGAAACGCCCGGCCTCTACGGTGCCAGGATTGGCCTCCATGGTGATCTCGGCTTCTGCATGCACCGGTAGCAGGGTGCGAATCAGGGTGAGGGCCTGATCAAGGCCCGCACCGCTGAGCAGGCTGGGCGTGCCACCGCCAATGAAGATGGTTTCGATGCGACGTCCCCAGACCGTGGGCAATGCCGCCTGCAGGTCGGCCTCGAGCGCCTTCAGCCACGCACTTTCCTGAGATTCGCCGCGCACCTCGTGCGAATTGAAGTCGCAGTAGGGACATTTGCGCGCGCACCAGGGATAGTGAAGATAAAGCGAGAGCGGCGGCGGCGCATCGAAATGCACGCCAAAGCGCGGCATGGCGAGGGGGATCGGGGTACCCGTGGGTGCTGCGCTCACGGCAGCGGAGCGGCGTGCCGCGCCTGCAATGCCTCGACCAGCTGCCGCAGCGCCTGTGCTCGATGACTGAGCCGGTTCTTGCGCTCGGCACCCAACTCGGCTGCCGTGCAGGCCAGCGATGGCAAAAAGAACAGCGGGTCATAACCGAAGCCACCGTCACCGGCCGGCGCAGTGGCAATCTGCCCGGACCAGCGCCCCTGGGCCACCAGCGGATCGGGATCCTCCGGGTGCATTACCAGCACGAGGGTGCAGACAAAGTGCGCAGTGCGATCGTCGGCATCACGCAGGGCATGCATCAACGCCATGTTGTTGCGGGTATCCGACTTCGGTTCACCGGCATAGCGTGCACTGTGCACTCCGGGTGCGCCCGCCAGTGCGTCCACACACAAGCCGGAGTCGTCCGCCAACGCTGGCAGTCCGGCCAGCGCCGAGGCATGGCGAGCCTTGGCGAGCGCGTTCTCAAGAAAGGTGTCAAAAGGCTCGTCTGCTTCCGGAATCTGCAGGGTGCCTTGCGGCACCACCGCGCAGCCCAGCGGGGCCAGCATGGCCGCAAACTCCTGCAGCTTGCCCCCGTTGTTGCTGGCCAGCAGCAGCCGTGCCGGCACCCCGGTGCTCATGGCAGGCTACCGGCCAGCGCCTGTCTCTGCAGCGCGATCAGTTCGCTGGTGCCCTTGTGGCCGAGCGCGAGCAAGGCATCGAGTTCCTGCTTGCTGAAGGCCCGGCCCTCCGCCGTACCCTGCACTTCGACGAAGGCGCCGGACGCGGTCATCACCAGGTTCATGTCGGTGTCACAGCCGGAGTCTTCTTCGTAGTCCAGATCGAGCAAGGCGCGGCCGTCCACCAAGCCCACGGAAATGGCCGCCACCGCCTCGCGCACCGGATTGACCTGCAGCTTGCCAGCGGCACGCAGGCCGGCCAGCGCGTCGCTGACCGCGACAAAGGCACCGGTGATCGATGCGGTGCGCGTGCCACCATCGGCCTGCAGCACATCGCAGTCGATTTGCAGGGTACGTTCGCCCAAGGCCGAGAGGTCGACCACGGCACGCAGCGAACGCCCGATCAGGCGCTGGATTTCCTGGGTCCGACCACTCTGCTTACCGCGCGCAGCTTCGCGGTCACCACGTGTGTGGGTGGCGCGCGGCAGCATGCCGTATTCGGCGGTCAACCAGCCCTTGCCCTGACCACGCAAAAATGCCGGCACCTTGTCTTCCACGCTGACATTGCAAAGCACCCGGGTATGCCCGAATTCGACCAGCACCGAGCCTTCGGCATAGCGGGTAAAGCCACGGGTGAGGCGGACGGGGCGCAGTTCATTGTCGGCGCGTTGGTTTGATCGCATGGGTTCCATGGTCCGAAACAGGGGGAGGCGGTGGCTGCGGAGTGCGCGCGACGCGCGCATTTACCGAATGCACCCCGGAGGATACCAGCGTGCGCACCTGACAGAACCAGTCACGCAGACTCCAGCGCCGCCGCTGCAGATGCGCAAGCGGGCGCGCCGGAACACCGGTGCCGTCCTGCAGGGCACGCTGCAGGGCGTACACGCTTTGCGGGCGCGCCAGCGGATCGAGTTCGAGGCACCAGTCCACGGTGGACAGCAGGACCGGCGAGAATTTGCTGGCGAAGCGCACACTGGCCGGCGCCAGGCGGTCCTGCTTGACCCGTTCGCGCGCTGACGGCGGCGGATGCCCGGCCATGCAGGAGTAAATGGTGGCGCCCACGGCGTAGATGTCGGTCCACGGACCGAGCGCTGCATCGCCAGCGTGTTGCTCGGGCGCAGCAAAGCCCTCGGTCAGCACGGTCTTGGCCTGCGGTTCGGGCTGATCAAGCGCGCTGCGGACTGCGCCAAAATCAAGCAGCAGTGGCTGACCATCCACGCCTACCAGTACATTGGCAGGCTTGATGTCGAGATGCAGCAGGCGCCTCAGGTGCACTTCGCGCAACCCGTTGAGCAGTCTAAGAAAAAAGGTGCGCAGGAACGCTTCGTCCAGCCGCGCGCGCTGGGCGTGAATCTGGAACTGCAGGCTGCGCCCCCGTACATGACGCATCACCATGTAGGCCGTGCCATTGGCGCGAAAGAAATCCTCCACCCGCACCACGTTCGGGTGATCCACCTTGGCAAGCGCCGCAGCCTCGTCCATGAACGAACGCAGCCCGCGCGCGAACAGCCCACTGCGGCCGGTCAGTACCTCCACCTGATCGCCGGAGGTGCGTTGCGAAATACCGGCAGGCAGAAATTCCTTGACCACGTGCGGACCCCAGTTGTCGTCACGCATCAGATAGACGATGCTGAACCCGCCTGAGGACAGGACTTTTTCGACGGTGAGGTCACCCAGCCGGTAACTGTCCGGCAAGGGCCGGTTGGCTTGCAAGGCCATGGGCGTTCCGCGGTAACATACCAATCCCAAATTCTCCCGGTAGCCCCGGCGCAAGTCAAAGCATTCCGTGACTGATTTGCAAGCAGGGCACCGCCGCACCATGAATCCCGTTTTCAGCATGACCGGCTACGCCGCCGTCACCACCGAGCATGCCTGGGGCAGCCTCGGCATAGAACTGCGTACGGTCAACCACAGGTATCTGGAAGTGACCTGGCGCGGACCGGAAGACCTGCGCCAGCTGGAAGGTGCCATGCGCGAGGCCATTGCCGGGCGCCTGTCGCGGGGCAAGGTGGAATGCAGGGTCAACCTGGCCTTGCGTGATTACGCCACCAGCAGCCCACCGAACGCAGAACTCATGCAGCAGCTGGCCGACTGGCAACAGATAGTGCAGGCGGCGCACCCGCAGGCGCGTGCCCTGAGCGTGGCTGAAGTACTGCAGTGGCCCGGTATGTTTCGCCGCGAAAGCGTGGCCGGCGAGCACCTGGCGACGCAATGCCTGCAGCAGCTTCAGCAGGCACTGCAGGAACTCGGCGACAGCCGCAGTCGCGAGGGCGACAAGTTGCGGACGTTCATGCTCGAGCGTGCCGACTTCATCGACGCCGTCCGGCAGGACGTGGCCCCGCGCATTCCGGCACTGGTGCAGCAATACCAGGAACGCCTCTCCCAGCGTCTGCGCGAAGCCCTGGGAGACGATGAGCAGGAACGACTGCGCGCCGAAGTGCTGCTCTACGCTGCCAAGATCGATGTGGAAGAGGAACTCACCCGGCTGGGCGCGCATGTGACCGAAGTGCGCCGGGTGCTGGAGCGTGGCGGCAATGTGGGCAAGCGGCTGGATTTCCTGATGCAGGAACTCAACCGGGAGGCCAACACGCTCGGCTCGAAATCAGTGGCAAGCAGCACCTCGGCCACGGCCCTCGAGCTGAAGGTGGCGATCGAGCAGATGCGCGAACAGGTGCAAAACCTGGAATGAGCACCGCCACCCCCCACCCGCAGGTC
Source organism: uncultured Ferrovum sp. (assembly GCA_903893215.1). Lineage (GTDB taxonomy): Bacteria > Pseudomonadota > Gammaproteobacteria > Burkholderiales > Ferrovaceae > CAIVHB01. The sequence continues at coordinate 62,794 of CAITLJ010000023.1, forward strand.
ACGCGCGGCGCCATGTTTGTGCTGGCCGCCCCGTCGGGCGCAGGCAAGTCGAGTCTGGTGCGAGAGGTACTGCGCGTTGACGCGCACCTGCGCCTGTCGATCTCGCATACCACGCGGCCACCGCGGCCCGGGGAACAGGACGGCCGCGAATACCATTTCGTGTCGCGCGACGCTTTCGCGGCCATGCATGCGGCCGGTGAATTCCTGGAGTCGGCCGAGGTTTATGGCAACTGTTACGGCACATCGCAGGCCTGGATCCGCAGTCAGCTGGAAGCCGGTGAGGATGTACTTCTGGAGATCGACTGGCAGGGCGCACGCCAGGTCAAGGCGCTTTTTCCGGGCTGCACCAGCGTGTTCATCCTGCCACCCAGCCTGGACGCGCTGCGCGAGCGCCTGCAGGGCCGCGGCACCGACAGCAGCGAGGTGATCCAGCGCCGGCTGAATGCCGCGCGCGACGACCTCAGCCATGTCGGCGAATTTGAATATGTTATTATCAACAATGAGTTTTCCCACGCAGTTGAAGATCTCGCAGCAATCGTCCGGGCGCAGCGCATGCAGCGTGCGCGCCAGTTCCTGCGGCATCCCGAAATCCTGCCGAACCTGGACCTTTGAGGAGCACTGCCATGGCCCGTATCACCGTTGATGACGCACTGAAGCAGATCCCGAACCGCTTTGAACTCACCCTTGCGGCCACCTACCGCTCGCGTCAGATCGCCAATGGCGCCACGCCTCTGCTCGAACCGAACAAGGACAAACCGACCGTGCTGGCCCTGCGCGAAATCGCCGCCGGCAAGATCGGCGCCGAAATCCTCAATGCACGCACCCCGGCGCCGCTGATTCTCTGATGGGCACGGCTGCCCGGCGGCAGCACCTCCAACCTTGAACCAGCCCACTCCGCATTTCGCCAGCCCGCCCATCCCGGTGGTTACCGGGTTGAGTGAAATGGTGGGTGATTACCTCAAGCCTGACGACGTCAAACTGGTCGAGCAGGCCTTTGCCGTGGCCTCCGTAGCCCACCAGGGACAGCGCCGCCGCAGTGGCGAACCCTACATCACCCACCCACTGGCGGTGGCAACCATCTGCGCCGGCTGGCATCTGGACGCGCAAGCCCTGTGCGCCGCGTTGCTGCACGACACGGTGGAGGACACCACCACCACGACCGTCGAAATTGCCCATCAATTCGGGCGCCCCGTGGCTGATCTGGTGGAGGGACTGAGCAAGCTCGAGAAAATCGAATTCCAGTCCGAACAGCACGCGCAGGCCGAAAATTTTCGCAAGATGTTGCTGGCCATGGCGCGCGACGTGCGCGTCATCCTGGTCAAGCTGGCCGACCGGCTGCACAACATGCGCACCCTCGATGCCATGAGCACCGAGAAGCAAAAACGGATTGCCCGCGAAACCCTCGAAATCTATGCGCCGATTGCCAACCGGCTGGGGTTGCACCGGGTGTTCCAGGAATTGCAGGAGCTCGGCTTCCGCTTCCTTCATCCGCACCGTTATCAGGTGCTTTCGAAGGCCGTGAAAGCGGCACGTGGCAATCGCCGCGAACTGGTCGGCAAGATCCTGACCACCATCCGCAGCCGCCTGGAGTCGCAGCAGATCGAGGCCAGCGTCAGCGGCCGCGAAAAGAACCTCTACAGCATCTACACCAAGATGGTGGAGAAAACGCTGCCGTTCTCGAAGGTGCTCGACATCTATGGGTTCCGCATCCTGGTCAAGGACGTCCCTTCCTGCTATCTGGCGCTCGGGGCGCTGCATACCCTGTACAAGCCGATCCCCGGCAAGTTCAAGGACTACATCGGCATTCCGAAAGCCAACGGCTACCGTTCGCTGCACAGCACACTGTTCGGGCCCTTTGAGTATCCGATCGAGATCCAGATCCGCACCGTAGACATGCACCATCTGGCCGAGGCCGGCGTGGCTTCGCACTGGATGTACAAGTCATCCGAAACATCGTTGTCCGATGTACAGCAGCAAACCCATCAGTGGTTGCAGTCGCTGCTCGAAATCCAGACCGAGAATCGCGACCCGGTCGAATTCCTTGAACACATCAAGGTCGACCTGTTCCCGGGCGAAGTTTATGTGTTCACGCCGAAAGGGCAGATCAAGGCCCTGCCGCGCGGCGCCAGTTGCATCGATTTTGCCTATGCGGTGCACACCGGGGTTGGCAATCACTGCGTGGCCGCCAAGATCAACGACGAACTTGCCCCCTTGCGCACCCAACTGAAGAGCGGTGACCGGGTCGAGATCATCACCTCCCCCGATGCCGTACCGCACTCCGCCTGGCTCAGCTTCACCGCAAGCGGCAAGGCGCGCAGCCACATCCGCCATCACCTGAAAACCCGCCAATACACCGAGTCTTCCGAATTGGGCGAGCGCCTGCTCAATCAGGCCTTGCGTTCACTGCAGGTGGATCCGGCGGCGATCTCCCGGGAACAGTGGGACCAACTGTTGCGCGGCGACCGCGCCAAGACGCGCGAAGAAGTGCTGGCCGATATTGGCCTGGGCCGCCGTCTTAATCTGGTGGTGGCACGCAAGCTGCTGCAGGGCCAGGAAATGCCGCTGATCGACACCGCCCAGGGGCGTGCCCGCGTGATTATCCGTGGCACCGAAGGACTGGCCGTGCAGTTGGCCACCTGCTGCCGACCGATTCCGGGCGACCCGATCATCGGCCTGATCGCCAAGGGGCAGGGCCTGATGGTGCATACGCACGAATGCAAGCACATCCGCCAGGCGCATGGCAATCACGAGGACTGGGTGGATGTGGAATGGGAAAGCACCCCGGGCCGCACCTTCGATGTGTCGCTCAAGCTGATGGTGGTGCACAAGCGTGGCGTGCTGGCCACGGTGGCCGCCGCATTCTCGGAATCGCACGCCAACATCGAATCCTTGTTCCAGGACTCACGCGAGACCGGCAGCTATGCCAGTCTCAATTTCACCATTTCGGTGCGCGACCGCAACCATCTGGCAGAAGTGATGCTCGCGCTGCGGGCACTGCCGGAAGTGGTGCGAATCGCGCGCGTCGAAGGCTGACAGGAGCGGCATACCTTCATGAGCAAACAGATTATCGTCACTGACCAGGCCCCGGGCGCCATTGGCACCTACTCGCAAGCCGTCCGCGTTGGTGACACGGTTTACCTGTCCGGTCAGATCGGCCTCGACCCCGCTACCATGACCATGGTGGATGGTATCGACGCGCAGATCAGGCGGGTGCTCGACAACCTGCAGGCAGTGGTACACGCAGCCGGCGGGACCCTGGGTGATCTGGTGCGCATCACCGTGTACCTCACCGACCTGGTGCACTTTGCCAAGGTCAACGAGATCATGGCCGAGTATTTTTCCGCGCCCTACCCGGCTCGCGCTGCTGTGGGTGTGGCCTCGCTGCCACGCGGCGCGCTGGTCGAGATTGACGGTATCGTGGTGCTCGGCGCCTGAGCGCGCGGCCACCACCCGCTTTCCTGCATGGCCGTCGCCAGCAGCAAACCTGGCGGAAAGTCTGCGGCCAGCCCGGCCCTGGACGGCGTGCCGGCAGCGACGGCAGGACGTCTTCGCTCGCTTGGCATTCACCGCTGGTCCGACCTGCTGCTGCATCTGCCTCTGCGCTACGAAGATGAGACCCGGCTGAGTGACCTCGACCATCTGGAACCGGATCAGCCGGTGCATCTGGAAGTGGTGGTCGACGCACACGAAGTCACATACCGTCCACGCAAGGCCTTACGCGTGCTGGTGCACTGCGGCCGGCGGCCGCTCAGCCTTCGCTTCCTGAATTTTTATCCCAGCCAACTGCGTCAGTTCGAGGCTGGCCAGCTTTTGCGCGTATCGGGCGAACTGCGCATGGGCTTTGCCGGACTTGAGATGGTGCATCCCCGCTATCGGGTGGTGGAGCCAGGTACCGCACTGGCCAGCACGCTGACCCCGATCTATCCCACCACCGCAGGTTTGGCGCAGCCCACGCTGCGCAAGCTGGCACAGCAGGCACTGAAGCGAGCCGAACCACTTGCCGAAACCCTGCCTGCGCGCGTGCGCGACGCGTTGCATCTGATGCCGCTGGCCGATTGCCTGCGACTGCTGCACCAACCACCTGCCGGGGTGGCACTTGGCACCCTGGAAGACCACAGTCACCCGGCATGGCAGCGCCTGAAGTTTGAGGAATTGCTGGCGCAGCAACTGTCGATGCGTCAGCACCGGCAGGAACGCCGCGCCCTGGTAGCCCCTGCCCTGGATGGCGCAGGCCGACTGACTGCCGCCCTGCTGCAGGCACTGCCCTTTGCGCTCACCCACGCACAACAGCGTGTATTGAATGAAATCCGTGCAGATCTCGCGCAGCGCCATCCGATGCAACGTCTGCTGCAGGGCGATGTGGGTTCAGGCAAGACCATTGTGGCGGCACTGGCCTGCGCACAGGCCATCGATCACGGCCATCAGGCGGTGCTGATCGCACCGACCGAAATCCTGGCCGAGCAACATTTTCAGAAGATCGCCGCCCTGCTCACCCCGCTGGGCATCCGCACTGCCTGGGTGACTGGTAGCCAGAAACGGCGCGCGCGTACCGAAGCGCTGCAGGCACTGGCGGATGGCAGCGCGCAACTGGCAATTGGCACGCACGCCTTGCTGGAGGACCCGGTCTTGTTCGCCCGGCTTGGGGTGGTGGTGATCGACGAGCAACATCGTTTTGGCGTCGAGCAACGTCTGGCGCTACGACGTAAATCGGAACGTGCGGGCACCGGTCAGCCACATCAGCTGATGATGAGCGCCACACCGATTCCACGCACGCTCAGCATGAGTTTTTTTGCCGATCTGGACGTCTCGGTAATCGATGAACTGCCACCGGGCCGAGTACCGATCATCACCAAGCTGGTCGATGTTGCGCGCCGGACCCAATTGATCGAGCGGGTGCGCACGCTGTGCGCCAGTGGCGAGCAGGCTTATTGGGTCTGCCCACTGGTGGAAGAGTCCGAGGCGCTCGAACTGCAGCCCGCCATCGAGGCTTGTGCCGAGCTGCAGGCGGCCTGCCCCGAACTGAAAGTCGGCCTGGTGCATGGCCGCCTGCCACCGGCAGAAAAAGCCGCCGTGATGCAGGCCTTCACACGCAACGAACTGCAGTTGCTGGTGGCCACCACGGTGATCGAGGTAGGTGTGGACGTGCCGAATGCCACCATGATGGTGATTGAACACGCGGAACGGATGGGACTGGCCCAGCTGCATCAGTTACGCGGCCGGGTCGGGCGCGGTGGCAAGCAGGGCTTTTGCGTGTTGCTGTTCAACCGGCCCTTGTCCGAAACTGCACGCCAGCGCCTGAAAGTGATTTATGAAAGTACCGACGGTTTCGTGATTGCACGCGAAGACCTGCGCCTGCGTGGTCCCGGCGAATTTCTGGGCGCCCGCCAGAGTGGTGCACCCATGCTCCGTTTTGCCGATCTGGACGAAGACATTGAACTGCTCGAACTGGCGCGCGACTGGGCCGACCGGCTGCTGCGCGAGTCGCCTGTCGAGGCGCAACTGCATCTGGATCGCTGGCTGGGAAGTCGCGCCGATTATCTGCGCGCGTGAGTGCCTGCCGGCCCTCCGGCCACCCGCGCTAGAATGCTGCATGACTTCGTGGATTGATTCCCTGCCCGGCCGCTGGCCACATCTGGTGCGCCTGACCCGGCTGGACCGACCGATCGGCATCCTGCTGTTGCTGTGGCCCACCCTGTGGGGTCTCTGGATTGCCACGGACGGCAAGCCGTCATGGCACCTGCTGCTGGTCTTCGTGCTCGGGACCGTGCTGATGCGATCGGCCGGCTGCGCCATCAACGATTACGCCGATCGCAATTTTGACGGGGCGGTCACGCGCACCCGCAACCGTCCGCTGGCCACCGGCGCGCTCCGGCCGAAGGACGCCCTGCTTACCACGGCCGTGCTCGCCACAATGGCGTTCCTGCTGGTGCTGGGCACCAACCGCCTCACCATTGCGCTCAGTGTGCCGGCGCTGCTGCTGGCCTGCAGTTATCCCTTCACCAAACGCTTCCTGGCCATTCCGCAGGCCTGGTTGGGCATTGCCTTCGGGTTCGGCATTCCGATGGTTTTTGCCGCGGCGCTGAACACTGTTCCCATGGTCGCATGGGTGTTGCTTGCAGCGAACACGCTGTGGGCAATCGCCTACGATACCGAATACGCGATGGTCGACCGGCCGGATGATCTTCATCTGGGCATCCACAGCTCTGCATTGCTGTTTGGCCGTCTCGACGTGACCGCGGTGATGGCCTGTTACGTTGGGTCAATAGTGCTGCTTTGGCAGGCGGGGCGGCTGGCAGGCCTCGGCGCATTCTGGAACTGTGGCCTGTTGCTGGCGGTCGTCATATCGGGCTATCACTTCACGCTGATCCGTCAGCGTGACGGGGAGCGCTGCTTCAAGGCGTTCCTGCACAACAACTGGTGGGGCGCCGCGGTGTTCGCGGGGCTGCTGCTGGATTGCGCAAGCGGCCATCTCAACTAAAGGATTTTATGCGCTACAACGATTTACGGGACTTCATCATCCAGCTGGAGGCGATGGGAGAACTCAAGCGCATCAAGGTACCGGTGTCGCCCAATCTGGAAATGACCGAGATTGCCGACCGGGTGCTGCGCGCTGGCGGCCCCGCACTGCTGTTCGAGAACCCCGTCGGCTTTGCCACCCCGGTGCTGGCCAATCTGTTTGGCACCGTGCGTCGGGTGGCGTTGGGCATGGGCGAAGACGGCCCCGAAGCCCTGCGTGAAGTCGGCAAGCTGCTCGCCTTCCTCAAGGAACCCGAACCGCCGAAGGGTCTGAAAGACGCCTGGGACAAGCTCCCGGTGCTGCGTCAGGTGCTCAACATGGCGCCCAAGGAATTGCGTTCTGCGCCATGTCAGGACGTGGTGATCGAAGGCCGCGATGTGGACTTGGCTAAGTTGCCGATCCAGACCTGCTGGCCTGGCGACGCGGCGCCCTTGATCACGTGGGGTCTGGTGGTGACGCGCGGCCCCACGCGCAAGAGGCAAAACCTTGGCATATACCGCCAGCAGGTGATCGGCCCGAACAAGGTGATCATGCGCTGGCTGGCCCACCGTGGCGGCGCACTGGATTATCTCGACCACCAACGCGCCCACCCTGGCGAGCCGTTCCCGATTGCAGTGGCATTGGGCGCCGATCCGGCCACCATCCTTGGCGCAGTCACGCCGGTTCCGGATTCGCTTTCCGAATACCAGTTCGCCGGTCTGCTGCGCGGCTCCAAGACCGAACTGGTGAAATGCCTGGGTAGCGACCTGCAGGTGCCGGCCAGCGCCGAATTTGTACTGGAGGGCCATATCGCGCCGGGCGAGACCGCGCTGGAGGGACCGTTTGGCGACCATACCGGCTACTACAACGAGCAGGATCATTTTCCGGTCTTCACCATTGATCGCATCACGCATCGGCGCGATCCGATTTACCACTCCACTTATACCGGCAAGCCGCCTGACGAACCGGCGATCCTTGGTGTGGCCCTCAACGAGGTGTTCGTACCGCTGCTGCAGAAGCAGTTTCCGGAAATCGCCGATTTCTACCTTCCGCCCGAGGGCTGCAGCTACCGGCTGGCGGTGGTCAGCCTGAAGAAACAGTATCCCGGCCACGCCAAGCGGGTCATGTTCGGTGTCTGGAGCTTCCTGCGCCAATTCATGTACACCAAGTTCATCATCGTGACCGACGACGATGTGAACATCCGCGACTGGAAGGAAGTGATCTGGGCCATGACCACCCGGGTGGATCCTGCACGCGACACCCTGCTGGTGGAAAACACCCCGATCGATTACCTGGACTTTGCCAGCCCGGTGTCCGGACTCGGGTCGAAGATGGGGATTGATGCCACCAACAAATGGCCGGGCGAGACCAATCGGGAATGGGGCACCGCCATCAGGATGGACGATGGCACCAAGGCGCGGGTGGACGCGCTGTGGGATTCCCTCGGCCTTTGATCAGAAGCGGTACTTCAGACCGATGGTGAGCAGATCGACGCCATCGTCGCCGGGGCGCAGCGAACCGCCCAGACGGTAGCGGTCCCAGCCGCCCTGGACCAGCAGGTTGGAGCTGAAGTTGTAATGAACGCCCATCCCATACGTGGGGTGCAGGCTGGCATCGGGCGTCAGCAGGTAGGCATTCTGCATTTGCAGATTGCCCCGATAGGCGCCCACCCGCCCGGTGACGCCCACGTTGTCACCCATGGTCCAGGTACCAACACCAGCCAGGCGAAAATTGCGTCCGAATGTCGCGTTGCGTGCAGTGGTGGCTGAAGTGACGTCGGTGCCGTCGGCCGGGCTATCGTTGTAGCCCAGTTCGACCTCGACCCGGCGGGTTGCGCTGGCGGCGCCGGCAGTGCCGGCCGGACGCTTGCGTTGCGGCGGGTCGGTGCGATCGAAGTTGAGCAGGGCATCGGCACGGTTCACCCAAGGCGCCACTTTCAGGCCGCCAAACCAGCCGTCGGCCGCCATTGAGGGCGCCGACGCGAACGCCAGTGCGATCAGCAGGAACGGGGGGGCAACTTTTTTCATGACAGGCAACAAACTCGGCGGGACAGGCAGTGGCGTGATGAACACGATGCGGCCGCTCGGGCAACCGACATTTTCTGATGATTCGAGCATAGGACCACTGGGGCGCCGGGGTCCAGTCAGCCTTGTGAAAAAGTATGACGAACACCCTGATCTGTTGCGTATTTCCGACGGTCGAGCGCTTAGCGCAAGTCGCTCGCTGCCCGCAGCACCGCCTCATGGATGGCACCGACATCACTCAGGCCAGGGCCGTTGATCATGCACACCACCACCGAATATCCACCCCCGGGGTAGGGCACAAAGCCGGCCAGGCCGCGTACATCGTCCAGGCTGCCAGTCTTCAGGCGCATTCCGGCCGCGCCCGGCAGGTTGGTGAAGCGTTTCAGCAGGGTACCGTCTTGTCCGGGAATGGACAGCGACGCCAAAAACTCGGGAGCCACCGGGGAAGTCAGCGCGTACTTCAACAACTGCGCGAGGTGGTCGGCGGTCAGCTTGTCCTGATGCGAAAGGCCCGCGCCGTTCTCAATCGACAGCTCTTCGAAGTGCATCTGATGTCCTTCCAGCCAGCGCTTAAGCACGTGTTCACCTGCCAGAGTGGTGGCCGGCAACTCACCCTGCTCCGCCGCGAGGTCGAGCAGGAGGGTACGCGCCATCAGATTATTACTGTACTTGTTGATGTCGCGGACCAGTTCGGCAAGTGGCCGCGAGGCCTGCCGGACGGTAACGGTGGCGTAGCCTGGCGCCGCCCCGTCCTGCAGGCTGACAGATTCATGGTGGCCCAGTGACCGCCACAGGGCCGCCAGAGTCCAGCCAAAATGCGCGCTGGCTGGTAGCGGACTGCGTCGCAATTCTCCCGCCGGGCAATTGGCCGGCCACTCCCCTTGCAGTTGCAGACGCCCGGGCTGCCTCCAGTCTTCGGAGGATTCTCCCGTGCTGGCTGACAGGGTACCGTTGGCAGCACTGGCGACCGGGCCAAGCGCAGCATGGGCTGCATGCTGCCGCAGGGGGCGGGCCGGCGCCACCACCAGCGCGAGTTGGTCCAGCCAATCGGGCGGGCATGGGCTCGCTTCAGGCACCCGCACGGCCGCTGGCACGTTGGCGGCCGGGGACGCAGCCGGCCGCTGTGGATTTGCACCGCCTGACGCGACCGGTGCCAGCATCCCGATGGGCGGGTCCAGCAGCAGCTGGCCCTGATGTGCAGCCGGCAGACTCAGCGTGACGGCCGCCAGATCCACCATCAGGGCAGAAGGCAGGGTGGTCCAGACGCGCCCAGGTTCAGCGCGAACTCCTGTTCCGAGCGTGGTTTGGGGAGCAAAGCGGCGGGTATCGAGAATCACTGGCGCGCCGATCCGGTGCACACCGAGCGCGGCTGCATGCCGCAACATCAGACGCAGGGCGTCCTGCTGGAGTCCGGGGTCACCGCCACCGCGCACGGTCACCTGCCAGCCTTGCCGGGGCTGCGGCAGGGGATCGGCGAACAGGTCCGTGTGAAAACGGAAGGCCGGACCGAGCTGCTCCAACGCGCCCAAAGTAAGCACCAACTTCATCAGTGAGGCTGTCAGCATAGGCTGATCTGCACGGTGCTGATAAATCATGTGGCCCGCGGGATCGATCACGGCCAGGGCCAGCGCCGACGCCGGCACGCCGGCGGCCTGCATTGCCGCGAGCACGTCGTCCGGCAGCGGCAGAGCCTGCTGCGCAGAGGCCGCTACCGAGCTGTCTGCGGCCAACACAGGGGCGGTCGACCCCAATACCGCGCATACCAGGGCACGCGTGGCGAGACCCTTGGCGATCGGCGACAGCTTACCGAGGGCGCACAGACCGACCCGCCCCCTTGAATTACTGTCATCAAGACCGTATATTCCTAGCACTCGCTTGAGCCGAGTGCTAACAACATTTCGGGCAAGATCCCCAAAACCAAACCGCAGGAGAGTCAGAATGAAGATCCGTCCGTTGCATGACCGAGTGATTGTCAAACGCCTGGAAGAAGAGCGCAAGACCGCTTCCGGCATCGTCATCCCCGACGCCGCCACCGAAAAGCCGGACCAGGGCGAAGTGATCGCCATCGGAACCGGCAAGCATCTTGAAGACGGCACCATCCGTGCCCTGGAAGTCAAGGTGGGTGATCGCGTGCTGTTCGGCAAGTATTCGGGCCAGACCGTCAAGGTGGATGGCAACGAACTGTTGGTGATGCGTGAAGAAGACATCATGGGTGTGGTCGAGGCCTGAGCCTCCCGTCACTCCCTGTAAGTCCCCAATTCCGGTCTGGCCAACAGGCCAGCCAGCAACAGGAGAATCAACATGGCAGCAAAAGAAGTCCGTTTCCACGACAGCGCCCGTGCGCGCATGGTGGTTGGTGTCAACATCCTGGCCGATGCGGTCAAGGTTACCCTCGGCCCGAAGGGCCGCAACGTGGTGCTGGAGCGTTCGTTCGGTGCCCCCACCATTACCAAGGATGGCGTGTCGGTCGCCAAGGAAATCGAGCTGAAGGACAAGTTCGAGAACATGGGCGCGCAGATGGTCAAGGAAGTCGCTTCCAAGACCTCCGATGTGGCCGGTGACGGCACCACCACCGCCACTGTGCTGGCTCAGGCCATCGTGCAGGAAGGCATGAAGTTTGTGGCCGCCGGCATGAACCCGATGGACCTGAAGCGCGGCATCGACAAGGCCGTCGAAGCCATCACCGCCGAGCTGAAGGCCTTGTCGAAGCCCTGCACCACCAACAAGGAAATCGCCCAGGTCGGTTCGATTTCGGCCAACTCCGACGAGTCGATCGGCACCATCATCGCTGACGCGATGGACAAGGTGGGCAAGGAAGGTGTGATCACCGTGGAAGACAGCTCGGGCCTGCAGAACGAGCTCGACGTGGTTGAAGGCATGCAGTTTGACCGCGGCTACCTGTCCCCGTATTTCGTCAACAACCAGGACCGTCAGATCGCCCTGCTGGAAGAGCCGTTCGTGCTGCTGCACGACAAGAAGATTTCCAACATCCGTGATCTGCTGCCGGTGCTGGAGCAGGTGGCCAAGGCTGGCCGTCCGCTGCTGATCATCGCCGAAGAAGTGGATGGCGAAGCACTGGCCACCCTGGTGGTCAATAACATCCGCGGCATCCTGAAGACCTGTGCCGTCAAGGCCCCGGGTTTTGGTGACCGTCGCAAGGCCATGCTGGAAGACATCGCCATCCTGACCGGCGGTACGGTGATCGCCGAAGAAGTGGGCCTGAGCCTGGAGAAGTGCACGCTGGCCGAACTGGGCCGCGCCAAGCGCATCGAAGTCGCCAAGGAAGACACCACCATCATCGACGGCGCTGGCGCTGAAGATGCGATCAAGGGTCGTGTCACCCAGATCCGCAAGCAGATCGAAGAAGCCACCAGCGACTACGATCGTGAAAAGCTGCAGGAGCGTGTGGCCAAGCTGGCTGGCGGCGTGGCCGTGATCAAGGTCGGCGCTGCCACCGAAGTCGAAATGAAGGAAAAGAAGGCCCGCGTGGAAGATGCACTGCACGCCACCCGTGCTGCTGTCGAAGAAGGCATCGTGCCTGGCGGTGGCGTGGCCCTGCTGCGTGCCCGTGGTGCACTGAAGAACCTGAAGGGCATCAACGCCGATCAGGACGCCGGCATCAAGATCGTGTCGCGTGCCATCGAAGAACCCCTGCGCCAGATCGTGGCCAACTGCGGCGACGAGCCGTCGGTGGTCGTGAACAAGGTGCTGGAAGGCACGGGCAACTACGGCTACAACGCCTCGACCGGCGAGTACGGCGACCTGGTGGCGATCGGCGTGATCGATCCGACCAAGGTGACTCGCTACGCGCTGCAGAACGCTGCCTCGATCGCCGGTCTGATGCTGACCACCGACGCGATGGTTGCCGAGCTGCCGAAGGAAGACGGCCCGGCCGGTGGTGGCATGGGCGGCATGGGTGGCATGGGCGGCATGGACATGTAATCCCGCTGCCTGCCGGGTTCGCCCGGCATCGCCTGCGCATCGCTTCCGGCTTGCCGGAGGCAAAAGACCGGGGCCCGTCATTTCAGGATGACGGGCCCCGGTCTTTTGTACGGACCGTGACCGCGAGTGATGACTCCGGGTCATATGTATCCTGGGACTGGATCGCAGCTTTTGCGCTCCTTGGGCTCCGGCAAGCTTGCTGCACTTCGCAAGGAACGCCTGACCGCAGTTCAAGTGACTGGAATAACATGCAGTTACAGGACGACAGACAAACACAGTTTTAATATATGTTGCAGCGCAACCAAATTCATCTTACGAAACAGGGGCTTCACCAGCCGGCGAGGTGCATGACAGTCTGTAACCTGTCTGGTACAGTAAATCAGCAAGACATATATAAGACTTACCGGGACAGACAGAATCCGGACTTGCATCAAGAACGTCATAAACAGGTGGAGACCCAATGACTGATCAGATCCTGGCCCGCATCAAGGCCAATCCGAAGTACCACGAACTGAAGAGCAAACGCACCGGCCTGGGCGCCATTCTCAGTGTCGCCATGCTGGTTGTGTATTACGGCTTCATCGCGCTGATTGCCTTCAACAAGGATTTTCTGGGCACCCCGCTCGGCGAGGGCCTGACCACCACGATCGGCATTCCGATGGGGCTGGGCGTGATCCTGTTTACCGTGCTGATCACTGGTTTTTACGTCAACCGCGCCAATCGTGAATTCGATACGCTCACCGAGGAAATCATCCGGGAGGCGCGCAAATGAGCGCCCTGATCACCCGCCTGCTGGGCGCTGGCCTCGCCATGATTGCACCGTTGGCCCTGGCCGCCGGCCCCGACCTCGGTCACGTTGAAAAACAACCTCTGAATGTGACGGCGATCGCCATGTTTGGCGCCTTCGTGCTGCTCACCCTGTGGATCACCAAATGGGCGGCCGCACGCACCCGTTCAGCAGCCGACTTCTATACCGCGGGCGGCGGCATCACCGGCTTCCAGAACGGCTTGGCGATTGCCGGCGACTACATGTCGGCAGCGTCCTTTCTGGGGATCACCGCCGCGGTGATGACCGGTGGCTTTGACGGCCTGATCTACTCGATCGGCTTCCTGGTCGGATGGCCGGTGGTCACGTTCCTGCTGGCCGAGCGCCTGCGCAACCTTGGCAAGTTCACTTTTGCCGACGTGGCCGGTTACCGCTTCCAACCCGGTCCGATCCGCGCGTTTGCGGCCTCCGGCACCCTGATCGTGGTGGCTTTCTACCTGATCGCCCAGATGGTTGGTGCCGGTTCGCTGATCAAACTGCTGTTCGGCCTTGATTACTGGATGGCCGTGGTGATCGTGGGCGCGCTGATGCTGATCTACGTGCTGTTCGGCGGCATGACTGCCACCACCTGGGTGCAGATCATCAAGGCGTGCATGCTGCTGTCCGGGGTGACCTTCATGGCGATCGCCGTACTGGCACATTACAGCTTCAGCCCGGAAGCGCTGTTCACCGCTGCGGTACAGGCCAAGGCCCATCTGGCCAGCGCTGCCGGCAAGAGCCCGGAGGACGCCGCCAAGGCCGGACTTGCGATCATGAAACCCGGAGGCTTCGTGAAGGACCCGATCAGCGCCATCTCCTTCGGCATGGCACTGATGTTCGGCACGGCCGGCCTGCCGCACATCCTGATGCGCTTCTTCACCGTGCCGGACGCCAAGCAGGCGCGCAAGTCGGTATTGTGGGCCACCACCTGGATCGGCTACTTCTACATCCTGATCTTCATCATCGGTTTTGGGGCCATCACCATGGTGCTGGCCAACCCCGAATTCCTTGATGCCAAGGGCGCGATCAAGGGCGGCAACAACATGGCCGCTGTGCTGGTCGCCAAGAGCGTCGGCGGTGACGTGTTCTTTGGCTTCATCTCGGCAGTGGCGTTTGCCACCATCCTGGCGGTGGTGGCGGGATTGACCCTGTCGGGTGCCTCGGCGGTGTCGCACGACCTTTACGCCACCCTGATCAAGGGCGGCAAGGCCGACAGTGCCAGCGAACTGCGTGTGTCGCGCATCACCACGCTGGTGCTGGGTGTGGTGGCAGTGCTGCTTGGCATCGCCTTCGAGAAGCAGAACGTGGCGTTCCTGGTGTCACTGGCCTTTGCGGTGGCTGCCTCGGCCAACTTCCCGGTCTTGCTGCTGTCGGTGTTGTGGAAGGACTGCACCACCAAGGGCGCGGTGACCGGGGGGTTCCTTGGTCTGATCAGTTCGGTGGGCCTGACCATCATCTCGCCGGCAGTTTGGGAAGCTGTGCTGGGTCACCCAAAAGGATCCGCCATGTTCCCGTACACGTCGCCAGCGCTGTTTTCCATGACCCTCGCGTTCGTCACCATTTATGTGGTGTCGCTGCTCGATCGCAGTGCGTCTGCGGGCAGGGAACGCGCCGGGTTCGAAGCACAGCAGTTGCGTGCCGAGACCGGCGTGGGTGCCGAGGGCGCCTCAGGCCACTGAGACCACCGCACTGCTGCGGCGGTGCGTACCGGCAAGTGCCAAGGCGCGCAGGGAGCCCCCTCCGGGGAGGCTCCCTTTTTTTACGCCCTGTGCCCCGGGCGGGAGAACGCAATGCCTTATACTTGTTGGCTAATTCAAATCGCCAGCAGGAATTCGCCACGATGCAAACCCCAGCCCCCAACCAGACCGGTTCTGCCGACAAGATCTGGTCTGGCCGCTTTTCCGTGCCGATCGCCGACTCGGTCAAGCGCTATACCTCATCGGTCTTCTTTGACCTGCGCCTTGCTGAATTCGACATCCAGGGTTCGCTGGCCCACGCCGGCATGCTGGCACACACCGGACTGATCAGCACCACCGATCTCGCTGACATCCGGCGCGGCCTCGCGCAGATCCTCGACGAGATCCGCAGCGGCAAGTTTGAATGGAAGCTGGACGACGAGGACGTGCACCTCAATATAGAGCGCCGCCTCACCGTGCTGGTGGGCGACGCCGGCAAACGTCTGCATACGGCGCGCTCACGCAACGATCAGGTAGCCACCGATATTCGGCTGTTCCTGCGCGCCGCCGTTGACCAGTTGCTGGGGCAACTGGGTGCCGTGCAGGATAGCCTTCTCGACCTGGCCAGCCAGCATACCGAGACCATCATGCCTGGCTTCACCCACCTGCAGGTGGCACAGCCCGTGTCATTCGCGCACCACCTGATGGCCTACGTGGAAATGTTCGAGCGCGACCGCGAACGGATGCGAGACGCGCGCCGCCGCATCAATCGCCTGCCGCTCGGGGCCGCCGCGCTGGCTGGCACCGGCTATCCGATCGACCGTGAATGGGTGGCACGCGAACTGGGCTTTGATGGCGTCAGCCTGAACTCACTGGACGCCGTATCCGATCGGGATTTTGCGATCGAGTTCTGCGCCGCTGCCGCTCTGGTAATGACCCACATCTCACGCATGGCGGAAGAAATCATCCTGTGGATGAGCCCGCGGTATGCCTTCCTGCAGGTAGGCGACGCTTTCTGCACCGGTTCGTCGATCATGCCGCAGAAGCGTAATCCGGATGTGCCAGAACTGGCGCGCGGCAAAACCGGCCGCGTGACTGGCCATCTGATGGGCCTGCTCACGCTGATGAAGGGGCAACCACTGGCGTACAACAAAGATAATCAGGAGGACAAAGAGCCGTTGTTCGACACGGTCGACACCCTGGGGGACACGCTGGCGATTTTTGCCGAGATGCTGCGCGATGTCACGGTGAACGCTGCCAACATGCGCGAGGCGGCACGGCAGGGTTTCGCCACTGCCACCGACCTGGCCGACTATCTGGTACGCAAGGGTCTACCGTTCCGTGACGCGCACGAAGCGGTAGCGCGGGCAGTGCGCGCAGCCGAACTGGCAGGTTGCGAATTGTCCGAGCTGAGTCTGGATCAGTTGCGGGAGTTCTCGCCGCTGATCGAAAGTGATGCGCATGCATCACTCACCCTGGAGGGCTCGTTGGCCAGCCGCACCTCATTGGGTGGCACGGCACCAGTGCGGGTGCGCGAAGCGATTGCGGCTGCGCGACTGCGCAGGCAAAGCTGACCCGCCGCCAGGTTTAGCCTGTATCGCCCCTCTCCCGGCTCAGGCGTGGCGACTGCGCCGCACCCCAGGCGCGCGCGGCTCATGCGCGCGACAGAGCAGGCGTGAGTCGCTGAGCGCGAGTCGCTCCGCGTACCAGTCGCAGTGATAGATCCGTGCACTGCGCCGCTCGAAATGCTGACAGGTTTCGCAAGTACCAAAGTTGGCCCCACCCACCTCCGCCTGCAACAGGAACAGTGCTTCACGCAACGTGGAAACGGCCGTACGGATGCGCGTGGCGCTGACGTCGCGGGTGGCGCTGCGCCAGAGCGCGTGCAGGCCGGAAGCCTCCAGCAGGACCTCACCAGCCTCTGACAGCCTAAGCCTTACCACGCGGCGGTCGAGTTCATCCACATAGCGCTCGATCAGTCCACGCCGGTCAAGCAGCAGCAGACTCTGGGATACCGTTCCCTTGGTCAGTCCCAGATATTCCGCGAGCGCCTGTGGTGTATTGCTGAAGCGGTTGCATTGCGCAAGGTAGATCAAGGCCTGCAGGTGCACGGCCTGCAACGCGGTGCCATTCCCGATGCGGCGCAGGTCGGCGCGCAGCAGGTTGGTCAGGCGTTCCAGGATGCCAAGCAGGGTTAACGGGTCCTTCAGCATGTCGAAACCGCCCCGGTCAAGGAATGCCTTGATCCTACACGCAAAAGATTAAAAATCATATTGAGTCGATACTTTCGCTCGCACCGCTGCCGCCGACTCGCTCCCGACCTTGCCGCAGACTGCGGTCAATCACGCGAAAAGCCAAGCGGGCAAAGGGTTATCGGCCAACTCGAGGGACTGGCTGACCGGGGAGTCTGCGAGCCTGGCATGGTATATTGCCGGCTTACCGATGCGAAACAACGCCTGACATGACCATTCATCGCCCGCTCCTCCTGCTGGTCTTCACCCTGACGCTGACCGCTTGCGGTCTCAAGGGCCCCCTGCTTTTACGCGATGGCAACGCTTCCGGCGTGCCGCCGACGGCTGGCAAGCAGGTGTCCCCGGACACACCACTGTGTGCCGGTGGAAGCACGAACGGTACCGTGCAGGGGGAATGCCAGTGAGCCCCGTACAGTCCCCTGCTGAACTGCTCAGCGGCTCGGCCGAAACCGGTCACGGCATCGAACAGGTGAGCCTGAGCGCGATAGCAACCGAGTACGGCACTCCCTGCTACGTGTACTCGAAGGCCGCCCTGCTTGCTGCATGGCACGAGTTCCGCGACGCCCTCGCTCCCCTCTCGCCCCTGCTGTGCTTTGCGGTGAAAGCCAACCCGAATCTGGCCATTCTCAACCTGCTTGCCGGCGAGGGTGCCGGCTTCGATATCGTTTCTGGCGGGGAACTGGCCCGCGTGATCGCCGCTGGCGGAGATCCGGCCAAGACCGTGTTTTCCGGGGTAGGCAAATCACATCATGAGATGGTCCAGGCGCTTCAGGCTGGCGTGCATTGCTTCAACGTGGAATCCCCAGCGGAACTGCATCGCCTGAACGCCGTCGCCTTGAACGCCGGCATGCGCGCACCCGTATCCTTTCGGGTGAATCCCGACGTGGACGCCAGAACCCATCCATACATTGCCACCGGGCTGAAGGAGAGCAAGTTTGGCGTAGCGTGGGAACAGGCCATTGCGCTGTACGAAACTGCAGATCGCCTGCCAGGCCTTGCAGTGCGCGGGATCGACTGCCATATCGGATCACAGATTACCGAACTCGACCCGTTTGCCCAGGCGCTTGACCGCCTGCTGGAACTGGCCGAGGCGCTGATCCAGCGCGGCATCAGCGTGGACCACCTGGACCTGGGCGGTGGTATTGGCATCCGCTATCGGGACGAAACGCCGCCGGCCATGAACGACTATGCCGCCGTTCTGATTGGCCGACTGCAGGGCCGCCGCGAAAAGCTGCTGCTTGAACCTGGGCGGCGGATTGTTGGCAACGCGGGCCTGCTGCTTGCGCGTGTCGAATACACCAAGACGGCTGGCGCGCGCGAATTTGCGCTGATCGACGCTGCCATGAACGATCTGATGCGGCCAGCGCTCTACCAGGCGTGGCATGAAGTGCGCAGTGTGCATAACGAGGGTACCCCACGCCGCTTTGACCTGGCCGGACCTGTGTGCGAAAGCGGAGACATTCTGGCGCGAGATCGGGACCTTGCCCTGAAGGAAGGATCGTTGATCGCCTTTCTGAGCGCCGGCGCTTACGGCAGCTCGATGAGCTCCAATTACAATACCCGGCCGCGTCCGGCCGAGGTGCTTGTGGACGGCACCCGTACGCATCTGATCAGGCGTCGCCAGCAACTGGAGGACCTGTGGAAAGAAGAGCAGATTCCTTCCGCAGGCTGATCGGTAGCGAGTCGACACCATATCGCGATTTCAGGTGCAAGAAATATGGTAGCAAACGCACAAAACCCACCTCTTGACAAATCTTCTGACCTAGAATCTGGGCCACCAAAGGCGCTTTAAGCGGGGAATTAGCAGTGCTGGATCATGAGCCTGCGCCGCGAAGTGACAGCGTCGCCTTGGCAGCGCGACGGTTGCGCGATGAGGCAGCACCATCCCCACGTGTCCCAGGAGTCGATAGAAATGGCAACAGCCAAGAAAGCCGAGAAGCAGGTCAAGAAGGCGGCCCCCGCCAAGGCCGCCGCACCAAAAGCCGTGAAACCAAGCGTAAAAAGCACCGCGAAGGTCGCAGCCAAGCCGGTAGCGAAAGCCGCCAAGCCGGCAGCCAAGGTAGCAGCCAAACCCGTCGCAAAAACTGCCGCCAAGCCCGCAGTGAAGGCCACCAAACCGGCCGCCAAAGCCGCCGCCGCGCCGGCAGCGAAAGCTGCCAAACCCACCGCAAAGGCCGCAGCAAAGCCCGCCACAAAGTCAGCCAAGCCGGTCGTCAAGGCCGCTGCCAAGCCGGTCGCTAAGGCTGCCAAGCCAGTCGCCAAGGCCGCAGCCAAGCCTGCCGCGAAGGCTGCCAAGCCGGTCGCCAAGGCTGCAGCCAAGCCTGCCGCGAAGGCTGCCAAGCCGGTTGCCAAGGTGAGCAGCAAGAAGGCTGACGTGAAGAAGGCCGACAGCAAGAAAGCCGTCCCGAAAAAGTCTGAAGCCAAGAAGGTGGCGAAGGCGGCGAAGGCGGCCGCCAAGGCTACACCGAAGAGCAGCTCGGCCAAGTCTGCCGCCAAGGCCACCAAGACTGCTGCCAAAGCCGCAGCCAAGCCCGCCCCAAAGGCTGCCAAGCCGGCCGCCAAGGCTGCAGCAAAAGCCATAGCCAAGCCGGTCGCCAAGGCCGCTGCGAAGCCAGCCGCCAAGCCCGCTGCCAAGGCCGCAGCGAAGCCCGCCGCCAAGCCCGTCGCCAAGGTCGCAGCCAAGCCCGCAGCGAAGCCCGCCGCCAAGCCCGTCGTCAAGGCCGCAGCGAAACCCGTAGCCAAGGCCGCAGCGAAGCCCGTCGCCAAGCCCGTCGCCAAGGTCGCAGCCAAGCCCGTCGCCAAGGCCGCAGCAAAACCTGGTGCCAAGCCAGTTGCCGCCCCCGCCCCGAAGGCCGCTGCAAAGCCGGCTGCCCTGGCGGTCGCGAAGGCGCCGAAGCCAGCTGCAGCACCTGCTGCCGCCAAGCCGGCTGCAGCTCCGGCCATGAAGCTTGCTGCCAAGCCTGCCGCCAAAGCGAAACCGAAGCCTGCCGCCAAGCCGACCAGCGTGACGCCTGCTGCAGTGCCGCCAGGTGGCATCCTTGGCTCGACGACGCCCACCCTGCCGGTGAACCCGCCTGCTGCAGTCAAGCCGGCAACACCCGCACCGGCAGCGGCACCAAGCGCTCAGGCTGCCGCTCCCGCCACCAACAGCACAGCCACCGCGGCTCCGGTCGGGGTCACGCTGCCCTTGATCAAGCCAATGATGTAATCGTCGGCTTTGCTGTCAATTCAAGCCGCCCTGACGGGGCGGCTTTTTTGTGTGTCTGGACACTGACCACGGCCACGCAAAGGCCGTGGTCGTTTGCAAACTCGGGCCGGACTAAGGCGGAATGGCGGCGCCCGACATACGCGCCAGCACTGTCGCCGTTTTGCCCGAAAGGCTGCGCGTACCGCGATGACGGTCGTAGAATCTTGGCGACGGAATCATCGCAGCGAGACGGGCCGACTGTTCGGCGCCGAGCGCGGCCGCACTGCCATGAAAATAATGGCGCGCAGCGGATTCGCACCCAAATATGCCGTCGCCCCATTCAATCACGTTCAGGTACACCTCAAGGATGCGACGCTTGGTCCAGAGATGTTCGATCATGACCGTGATCATTGCTTCTTCGATCTTTCGCACAAAGGAGCGCCGCTCAGACAGGAACAGGTTCTTGGCCAGCTGTTGGGTGATGGTGGACCCGCCCGCCACCAGCTTGCCGCGATGCATGTCTCGCCGCAGGGCGAACTCAATGCCACTCCAGTCGAAACCGTCATGCACCATAAAGCGCGCATCCTCGGCAGCCACCACAGCGCGTTTCAGATTTGGCGAGATGTGCGCGTAAGGCACCCACGGATGGGGCAGCAATGGTCCGCGACCATCGGCAAGGCGTTGTTCGGTGCGCACGTCCATGAATGCCGTATCTGCCGGGTTGTGACCGGTCCACCACCACACCCGCGCAAGCAGGCTGGCCTGCCAGAGCAGCGCCACCGCCAGCGCCAGCAGAAACAGGCGCCGCAGCAGCCCAGTCAACCGCATGGCCGGTCAGGTTGCACGCAGCGAGGCACGCAAATTGGCCAGCACCGGATCGGTCTGCGGCAGCACGCCGCGCCAGCACAGAAAGGCTTGTGCTGCCTGCTCCATCAGCATGCCCAGTCCGTCATGCACGGCAGTGGCACCCGCGGCACGCGCCTGCTGCATGAAGACGGTTTCGCCATCAGCGCGGTAGGCCAGGTCGTAAGCTACCGTGTCGACGCCAAACAGGGCGGGCGACAAGGCGAGGCTGTCACCACTGAGACCACCTGCCGTTCCGTTCAGGATCAGGTCGTACGCGGGTGCCCTGGCCAGCGCCTCCAGGGTACACACGGCAAGCCGACCGTCCACTTGTGCCGAGACCACGCGCGCCTCGAATGCCTGCAGCGCGTCACCCGCACTTGCCCGCAGCGCGGCGAGGCGCGGCTGCGCGCTCAGGCCGGCACCGAACGAGGCCACCAAGTCTTCAGCGCGTGCCCGGGTCCGGTTGGCGACGTGAAGACAGGCGGGCGCACGCTCGAGCAGCGGCGCGAAGATGCCCCGCACCGCCCCGCCCGCCCCCAGAACAAGGATGCGCTTGCCGGCGAGGGTCAACCCAAGCCGCACCTCCAGATCACGCATCAAACCGCAGCCGTCGGTGTTGTCTGCCTGGATGGCGCCCCCGGCAAAGCTCAGGGTGTTGGCGGCGCCTGCCAGCGCCGCCGCCAGCGAGGCCCCTCCCCCGTGCGGGGCAGTGGACTGGGCCAGGGCAAGGGCGCGTTCCTTGAAGGGAAGCGTGACGTTCAGGCCGCGCCACCCCTCGGCGGCAAGATCGGTCACCTGAGCTTCAAACCGCTCCGGCAGTCCTTCCACGCGCACATAGGTGAGCGACTGGGCGGTTTCCGCAGCGAAGGCTGCGTGAATCAGCGGCGACTGGCTATGCCCGACCGGAAATCCGATCACGCCGTAGCGGTCGACCATCAAGACTGCTTCCAGGGCAGCCCGGCCGCACGCCAGCCGCCCAGCCGATTGCGCTGACCATTGGCGTCGCGGTCTCCCTCAAAGCCCTGCAGCACGTTGAAGGCCCGGGTGAAGCCGGACCTGGCAGCCAACGTGCAGGCCGCCTGGGAGCGGGCACCTGACCGGCACAGAAACAGCACGGGCACATCCACGCCCACCTCGGCCTGCAGTTGTTCGATGAAGCCCGGGTTGCGCACCCCACCCGGATATCCCTGCCACTCCACGTGCAAGCTGCCGGGAATCGAGCCAACAAATTCCAGCTCAGCCTTTGTGCGTACGTCGACGAGCACGGCCCCTGGCAGGCTGTTCAGCAACTCGAGCGCCTCGGCAGGGAGCAGGTCGCCCGCATAGGCCATGCCGGCGTCGGTGGCACGTCGGGCGGCAAGCTGGAGCAAGGTTTCGGTGGAAGACATGAGGGCAGGCTCCGACACGGTTTGCAGGATGGAGCACCAATTCTAAACCGGCGACCGAATCCCCCCGGTGGATTTTGCCACGGTACCAGCACGGCACCAGCACGGAGCAAGTCACAAACAACCCGGCACAAAACGCACCGATACAGTGCGGACCAACGAAGTCTTGCACACTAATGGAGCGCAGGACGCAATCCGGTAGCGATTCCCGAAGCTCAGGGGCTTTGTGGCACAATATTTGTGAAGGGCATTGGTTCGCTGGCACGCCTTCTGCTTTCATGAGCCGACGAGGTCCGCCACGCTCCCGCTTGATCGGGCGCGTTTATTATTTCACAACAGTTTTTACGCAGAAATTTCCAGGAGATCGCCCAATGGCAACGACAGTCGCCGACGTCATGAACATGGTGAAGGAACATGAGGTTCTTTTTGTGGACTTCCGCTTCACCGATACCCGCGGCAAGGAACAACACGTCTCCGTTCCCCTCAGCCATTTCAACGAAGACAAATTCACCGAAGGTCACGCCTTCGATGGCTCGTCGATCGCTGGCTGGAAAGGTATCCAGGCGTCTGACATGTTGCTCATGCCGGATCCGGCAACCGCGCGCATTGATCCGTTCATGGACGAAGCCACCCTGCTGCTGACCTGCGACGTGATCGAACCCGCTGACGGCAAGGGCTATGACCGTGACCCGCGCTCCATTGCAAAGCGCGCCGAAGCCTACCTGAAGGCCAGCGGCGTGGGCGACACCGCGTTCTTTGGCCCGGAACCCGAATTCTTCATTTTTGACGGCGTGACCTGGAACGTCGACATGAGCGGCTGCTCGGTGAAGATTTCTTCGGAAGAAGCCCCGTGGAGCTCCGGCGCCACGTTCGAAGGCGGTAACATGGGTCACCGCCCGGCCGTCAAGGGTGGATATTTTCCGGTTCCCCCGGTGGACTCGCTGCAGGACATCCGCTCGGCCATGTGTCTGGCTATTGAAGCCATGGGCGTGCCGGTCGAAGTGCATCACCACGAAGTGGCAGCCCCCGGTCAGTGCGAAATCGGCACCAGGTTCTCGTCGCTGACCGAACGTGCTGACTGGACGCAGATCCTGAAGTACTGCGTGCACAACGTGGCACACCAGTACGGCAAGACTGCCACCTTCATGCCGAAGCCGGTGGTGGGTGACAACGGTTCGGGCATGCACGTGCACCAGTCGGTCTGGAAGGACGGCAAGAACCTGTTTGCGGGTAACGGCTATGCCGGCCTGAGCGAGTTTGCGCTGTACTACATCGGCGGCATCATCAAGCACGCCAAGGCGTTGAACGCCATCACCAATCCGGGCACCAACAGCTACAAGCGCCTGGTGCCGGGCTTCGAAGCGCCGATCAACCTGGCCTACTCGGCCCGTAACCGTTCCGCCGCCATCCGCATCCCGTTTGTGCAAAGCGAAAAAGCCCGCCGCGTGGAAGTGCGTTTCCCGGACCCAACGGCCAACCCCTATCTGGCCTTTGCCGCCATGTTGATGGCTGGCCTGGATGGCGTGGCCAACAAGATCCACCCGGGCGAAGCCGCCGACAAGAACCTGTATGACCTGTCGCCGGAAGAGTCGGCCCTGATCCCGCACCCGGCCGCTTCGCTGGAAGAAGCCCTGGATGCGCTGAAGGCTGACCACGACTTCCTGACCAAGGGCGGCGTATTCTCGAAAGAAATGATCGACGCCTACATCGACCTGAAGATGGAAGAAGTCACGCTGTTCCGGATGACCACCCACCCGGTGGAATTCCAGATGTACTACAGCATCTGATCTGACGGAATCGCCTGCGGGCGAGACCAGCGATCCGCTTGTCAACGGCGCCCTGCGGGGCGCCGTTTTTTATTGTTGTGACCCACCCCCGGGCTTGCGTAGACTTTGACCATGCGTACGATTTTCTGCCTGCTTATACCTGCGTTGATCGCCTTGCCCGCCCATGCCGACATCTACAAATATGTCGACGAGCAGGGCAACGTGAACTACACCAACATTCCCAATCACCTGCCGGTCAAGGCCGAGCGGGTGGTGATCGAGCGCGACCCCGCAGCTGCCGGCGCACTGCCATCCACGCTGCCCGCACAATCTGCCAACGGCACCGCGCCCGCAAAAGCGCGTGCAAGCAGCCCCGCCAGTTTCCCCAAGGTGGATGGCGACACCCAGCGCAAACGCGACGACCAGCGCCGCCAGATTCTGGACAGTGAACTGCAAGCCGAACAGAAGTCGCTCGAACAGGCGCGCCAGGCGCTGGCGGACGGCAAAGACGTGCGACTGGGCGGCGAACGCAACTACGCCCGGTACCTCGAGCGGGTGAAGGAATTGCAGGATGCGGTCGATACCCACCAGGCCAATCTCGACGCGCTGCAGAAGGAAATCGGCAACCTGCACTGAACGCCAAAGTCACATGGCGCGCTATTTGCTTCAGGTTGCTAACATTCTTGACAGGATACTGGACCGGGCGCGCAAATCGCGCTCGGCGGTGCCTGTCCTGCTGACCGAGTTGCCATGTCCAAATCCGCACTGCCGGGCCTCGATCTGCTGGCGACGCCCGTCATTCTGGTCGACCCCGCGGGGTTGGTCTGCTGTCTGAACGCTGCCGCTGAAAGCCTGTTCAATCTCAGCCGCCGCAACTGTGTCGGGCAAGCCCTGACCGCCCTGCTGCCGGGCTTGCGCAGCATCTTTCCCACCATTACTGCCGCAAGCCGCGAAGATCTGGGCTTCATCGAGCATGAACTGCTGCTGCGGCTTGCAGATGGCAGTACGCAGATCCTGCACTGCGTAGGTACCCCCGTGCACGGCGACGCCGAGGGCGTGCTGCTCGAATTGCGCCCGATCGACCAGCAACTGCGCATCGCGCGCGAGGAACGGCTGCTGCACGATCAGCGCATCAATCGCGAACTGATCCGTAACCTGGCCCATGAGATCCGCAATCCGCTCGGCGGCATCCGCGGCGCCGCCCAGTTGCTTGAACGCGAACTGCAGTCGCCGTCCCTGAAGGAATACACCCAGGTGATACGCAAAGAAGCAGACCGCCTGCAGGTGCTGATGGACCGGCTGCTGTCGCCAACGCGAATCCCGCAGAGCGTTCCGGTCAACATTCATGAGGTACTGGAACGCGTGCGCAGTCTGATCCTGGCTGAATTTCCGGACGGAATCATCATTCAACGCGATTACGACACCAGCCTGCCAGAACTGCTGGGTGACCGGGAACAGCTGATCCAGGCGGTGCTCAATATCACCCGCAATGCGGCCCAGGCCCTGGAGGGGCAGGGGCTGATCCGGCTGCGCAGCCGCGCTGCACGGCAGGTGACGCTGGCGCGCAAGCGCTACCGCACCGCCATCCTGGTCCAGATCATTGATGATGGCCCGGGCATCCCCGAGCCGCTGCAGGCACGTATGTTCCATCCGCTGGTATCGGGCCGCGAGGGGGGCAGCGGGCTTGGCCTGATGCTGGCGCAGAACTTCATCAATCAGCACCACGGCCTGGTGGAGTGCGAAAGCCGCCCGGGCCGGACATCGTTCAGCTTGCTGCTGCCCATACCGGGTAGCGAATATTCCCCGGGGGCCACCTGATGGTTTGCCACCACCCCAACTTGCCTGGAAGCGCATCATGAAGCCTGTCTGGATTGTCGACGATGACCGCAGCATCCGCTGGGTTTTCGAGAAGGCATTAAGCCGTGAAAGCATCGAGTTCAGAGCTTTTTCGTCTGCCAATGAGGTGGTCGAAGCCCTTGAGAGCGAAACGCCCCAAGTGCTGGTCAGTGACATCCGCATGCCCGGCATGGACGGCTTCGCCCTGCTGCAAACGCTGAAAGAGCGCAGCCCCGGTACTCCGGTGATCATCATGACAGCGTATTCGGACCTGGAAAGTGCCGTTGCCGCCTTTCAGGGTGGCGCGTATGAATATCTGCCCAAACCCTTCGACGTGGATCACGCCGTTGAGCTGATCCGGCGTGCGCTCGAGGAAAGCCGTCGCCAGAGCGACGAGCCCGAAGAAGACACCACCGTCCCGGAGATCCTTGGTCAGGCACCCGCCATGCAGGAAGTCTTCCGCGCCATCGGCCGTCTGGCGCAATCCCATGCCACCGTGCTGATCAACGGTGAGTCCGGCTCGGGCAAGGAACTGGTGGCACGCGCCCTGCATCGGCATAGTCCGCGCTCCGGCAAACCCTTCATCGCGATCAATACTGCCGCGATACCGAAGGACCTGCTGGAATCCGAACTGTTTGGCCATGAGCGTGGCGCGTTCACCGGGGCTGCCGCCATGCGTCGCGGCCGCTTCGAACAGGCCGAGGGCGGCACGCTGTTTCTGGACGAAATCGGCGACATGCCCTCCGAACTGCAGACGCGCCTGTTGCGCGTGCTGTCGGACGGTCAGTTCTACCGGGTGGGCGGCCACCAGCCGATCGCTGCCAATGTGCGGGTGATTGCAGCCACCCATCAGGATCTGGAGGGGCGGGTGCGGCAGGGACTGTTCCGTGAAGACCTGTTCCATCGCCTCAACGTGATTCGCCTGCGCCTGCCGGCGCTGCGCGAACGGCGCGAGGATATCCCGCTGCTGACCAAGCATTTCCTGCAAAAGAGTGCGCGTGACCTCGGCGTGGAATCCAAGCGGCTATCGGAAGCGGCGCTCAAGTTCATCGTCGCGCAGGATTGGCGTGGCAATGTGCGCCAACTGGAAAACGTGTGTCACTGGCTGACGGTGATGGCACCAGGTCAAAACGTGGAAGTGGCCGACCTGCCGAGCGAACTGCGCACCGAACCGGTGGCGGAAGGCCCAAGCAGCGACTGGCGCACGGCCCTGGACACCACCGCCAGCCAGGCGCTGGCGCGGGGTGAGCGCGGGATCATGGAGGCGCTCACGCAGGATTTCGAGCGCACCCTGATCCTGCGTGCGCTGCAGCACACCGGCGGCCGTCGTATCGAGGCCGCACAGTTGTTGGGGCTGGGGCGCAACACGCTGACCCGCAAGGTGCAGGAACTCGGCATCGACAACGGGCCGGACAGCGACTGAATACGCGTCAGCAAGAATCCAGGAACTGTGGCGATTTTGCGCTATCGTAATCGCATGCGCGCCGTAATCACCCTGCTGCTGATCCTGCTGCTGCCTGTCCAGGCCTGGGCGGCCCTTGGCATGCAGGTAAGCATGGACGTAGGTACGCTGCAGGCCGGCCTGCATTCCTCCTCGCCGACCGACAAGCCAGTGTTGAGCGGTGCAATGGCAGCGATGCCGGGCGACTGTCCCATGTTGCAACTCCAGCAGCACGCAGGTCATCAGGAAGGTGTCACCACACCGTCCCGCGACCATTGCCAGAGCTGCGAGTTATGCATGCCACTGATTGAGCAGGTGCCCATGCTGGTCGAGGCAGTTGCTGTGCCCACCTGGCCGCCACGCTTTACGCTCATCCAGTCCTTCCGCACCGCCTGCCTGGCAGGCGCCCTCGAACCACCCATCTGCGCCTGAATGCATGTCGTGGCGCGCGTTCGGCTTTTGCCGGCATACCGCGCCGATCATTGATCGTTCAGGAGCATTCAAGATGCACATAGCAAACCGGCGAACAACGCTGGCACTTACCCTGCTGACCTGCGCCATCCGTGTGCAGGCCGCCCCGATGAGTTTCAAGGACAGCGCAATGCTGATGGGCGACCTGTCCGGCAACTGGCAGGAACTGCAGTCCAATTACGCATTCACCACGCGCGATGCCATCGGTGGCTCGATCACCCGGATGCGGTCGGACGACGGCCGGCCGGAAGAACGACTGATCCAGGCTGAGTACACGCGCCGCCTGATGCGCTGGAACCAGCCGGACTCCCAAAGCAATCTCTGGCTGATCAGCGGCATCGGCCAATGGCAGGATGCGCACCGCACGCACCCCATGCTGACCCCGGGCATCCAGGCCGACTACGAAACCACCCGGGTCTATGCGTCCGCACTTGCGCGACTGTACCGGGCTGACGGCGTACAGCGTGATGTGGTGAGCAGCCGTTTTGGCGTGTCCTTTTTCGAGGCGGCCTATGAAGACACCCAGCCCTGGGTAGTGCTCGAAGTGCGGCGCATGCACGATGTATCGGCACGTATTGAAGCCACGCCCATGTTGCGGCTGGTCAACCGCCGTTTCTTTGCCGAACTGGGCATGAGTCAATCTGCCCATCTGCGCGCCAACTTCATGTACACCTTCTGAGCAGACCACCATCATGCAAATCCTGACCTTCAAGCGCGCGCTGAGCGTGCTCGTGCTACTGAGTTTTGGCACATCCTCCGCCTACGCCGCCAACACTCTGCGGCTCACCGTGAACGGCATGGTGTGCGCCTTTTGCGCCCAGGGCATCGAAAAACGTCTGGGCAAGCTGTCTGCCACGCAGGCGGTATTGGTGGACCTGAAAAACCGCACGGTGGCAGTCGAAGCCCGCGATGGACAGTCGCTGGACACCAAGCTGATCACCAGTGAAATCGTGGATGCCGGTTACGATGTGGTTCGCGTCGAAACGGTCACCCAATCGGTGGCGGACATCCGCCGCAGTCTGGGTGGAGCCGGCAAATGAGCGCGCCAGTGACCGCAAAACAGCGCACCGTTGGCAGTGGGTCCAAGGAAGGTATGGACGCGCGCGCACTGGCGAGTGCACAACACGCTCCGTTCTGGACAGCACTCGCCAGCCTGTTCGCTACCTCCAGCACACTGGTGTGTTGCGCGATCCCGGCACTGCTGGTGGCGCTGGGCGCTGGCGCGGCGCTCTCCTCGCTGGTGTCGGTGTTTCCGCAGATTGTGTGGCTGTCGGAAAACAAGCTGCTGGTGTTTGGTTTTGCTGGCCTGATGATGGCTGTGAGCGGTCTGCTGCAATGGCAAAACCGTAACGCGCCCTGCCCGAT
The DNA here is from genome assembly GCA_903893215.1 of uncultured Ferrovum sp. Lineage (GTDB taxonomy): Bacteria > Pseudomonadota > Gammaproteobacteria > Burkholderiales > Ferrovaceae > CAIVHB01. Next base: position 92,286 of record CAITLJ010000023.1, read on the forward strand.
TGATCCGGCCCTGCGGGACGCGTGCCTGCGCACACGCAAGGCCTCGATACGGCTTTATCTGGGCAGCGTGGCGCTTTACCTGACAGGTGGATGGTTTGCCTTCGTCCAGCCACTACTGGGGTAGGGTCTGTCTCGCCGCGCCGCTGCCTGCTGTGCCGGGGCAGCGGCAGCGGCAGCGGCAGCGGCAATCCAAGGTTTTGCAGGTGCGCTCAGTCGAGCTTGAAACTCGCCCATACCGGCGCATGGTCTGAAGGGCGCTCCAGCTTGCGTGGTTGCTTGTCCACGGTGCAGGCATGGCAATGCGCCACCAACGCATCGCTGATCAGGATGTGATCAATGCGCAGGCCCAGATTACGGCGAAAGCCGGCAGCGCGGTAATCCCACCAGGTGAAGGTGTTGTCGGGCTGCTCGAAACGACGCATGCCGTCATGCAGACCGAGCGCGAGCAGGCCACGGAACGCGGCGCGCTCCGGTTCGCTGACCAGCACGCAGTCCTTCCAGACTTCCGGGTCATGCGTATCGCGCCCTTCCGGGGCAATGTTGTAGTCGCCCACTACCACCAGTCTGGGCCAACGCGCCAGACTGTCGCGCACATAGCCGGAAAATGCAGCCAGCCAGCGCAGCTTGTATTGGTATTTATCAGAAGTGAGGCTCTCCCCGTTCACCACATAGGCGCCAATCACGCGCACGTCGCCATAGGTGGCAGCAATCACGCGCTTTTGTTCGTCCTCAAAACCGGGAATGCCCAGGGTGAGGTTTTGCGCGGCCTGTTTCGAGATAAGCGCCACCCCGTTGTAGGTTTTCTGACCCATGAAGACAACCTGCCAGCCGGCCTCGTTGATGGCCGCCTGCGGAAAGTTGACGTCCTCGGTCTTGGTCTCCTGCAGGGCCAGCACGTCCGGGCTGGTCGTGGCCAGCCAGTCGAGTACCTGGGGCAGACGCACCTTGAGGGAGTTGACGTTCCAGGTGGCGATTTTCATTCAGGCGAGATCCTAAAGCGGTTGTTCGGGTGCTACGGGGCCAAACCGTGCAGGCCACTGAAGCGTCAGCGTAGCCGCAAGCCAGCCAGCGGGCTGGCTGCACCGGAATCAGATCCGGGCAGCCAATTGGGAACCTTGCTGGATGGCGCGCTTGGCATCAAGTTCGGCGGCCACGTCGGCGCCACCAATGCGATGCACCGACGCGCCAGCGGCGCGTAGCGGCGCCTCCAGGTCGCGCAGCGGCTCCTGGCCGGTGCAGAGGACGATGGTGTCCACCTCAAGCAGCCGTTCTTCGCCCCGCTCTCCACCTACCCGGATACGCAGTCCGGCCGACTCAATGCCGACGTATTCCACCCCGGCCAGCGTCTGTACCTGCTTCATTTTCAGGCTGGCACGATGGATCCAGCCGGTGGTCTTGCCCAGACCGGCGCCAGGCTTGCCCTGCGAGCGCTGCAGCAGGAACACCTGACGCGCCGGTGGCTCGGGTTGTGCGCCCTCGGGGGCAAGCCCTCCCGGTGCCAGGGTGGGGTTGGTAACGCCCCACTCTCGCTGCCAGGCGGCACGATCGAGTGCCGGCGACACCCCTTGGTGGACCAGATATTCGGCCATGTCAAAGCCAATCCCGCCGGCGCCGATAATCGCCACGCGCGCCCCCACCGGGCGCTGATGGCGCAGCACATCGACATAGTTCAGCACCTGCCCGCGCGCCAATCCCTCGGCCAGCCCGGCGATCGCCGGAATGCGTGGCACCACACCGGTGGCGAGCACGATTTCGTCAAACCCTTGTGCCAAAAGCATTTCTGCCGAAACGCGAACACCAAAGTGGGTGCTTGTACCCGTAGCGATCAGGCGCTCCCCGAAGTAGCGCAGGGTCTCGGAAAACTCTTCCTTGCCGGGCACCCGGGCTGCCATGGTGAACTGTCCGCCCAGTGTTTCGGCGGCCTCGAACAGGTCCACCCGATGGCCGCGCTCGGCCAGCACCGTGGCGCATGCCAGACCAGCCATGCCGGCCCCCACCACGGCAACGCGGCGCGGCTGCCTGGTGGGCAGATAGTTCAGTTCGGTTTCATGGCAGGCACGCGGATTGACCAGACACGAGGCCACCTTGCGCTGGAACGCGTGGTCCAGGCATGCCTGGTTGCAGGCGATGCAGGTATTGATCTGCGCAGCCTCACCGCGCGCAGCCTTGCGCACGAAGTCGGGGTCTGCCAGCAAGGGGCGGGCCATCGACACCATGTCGGCACTGCCGTCCGCCAGGATTGCCTCGGCCACTTCCGGCGTGTTGATACGATTGGTGGCGATCACCGGAATGCCCACTTGAGCGCGCAGTTGCGCGGTCAGCCATGCGAAACCGCCACGGGGCACGGAGGTGGCAATGGTGGGAATGCGCGCCTCATGCCAGCCGATGCCGCTGTTGAGCAGGGTGGCACCGGCGGCCTCAATGGCGTGCGCCAGCGCGATCACGTCATCCCACGTCTGACCATTGGGCACCAGATCGAGCAGCGACAAACGATAGATGATAATGAAGTCGGCGCCCAGGCGGGCGCGGATGCGCGACACGATTTCCACCGGCAGCCGCATGCGGTTTTGCAGGCTGCCGCCCCAGGCGTCCTTGCGCCGGTTGGTGCCTTGCACCAGAAACTGATTGATCAGGTAGCCTTCCGAGCCCATCACCTCGACGCCATCGTAGCCAGCTTCGCGCGCCAGTTCGGCACAGCGGACAAAGGCGTCAATCTGGCGCTCCACCCCCGCCGCACTGAGCGCAAAGGGCGTAAACGGTGAAATGGGACTGCGGATGCGCGACGCAGACACCGCGAACGGGTGATAACCGTATCGACCGGTATGCAGAATCTGCAGTGCGATGCGCCCGCCTTCGGCATGAACGGCCGCGGTGATTGGCCGATGCTGCCGGGCGGCCCTGGGGCTCGCCAGCCTTGACGCAAAGGGCGATACCCAGCCGGCCACATTCGGCGCAAAGCCGCCGGTGACGATCAGCCCGACGCCCCCCCGGGCGCGCTCGGCAAAATACGCGGCCAACCGCGGAAAATCACTCGCCCGGTCCTCCAGCCCCGTGTGCATCGAGCCCATCAGGACGCGGTTACGCAGGGTGACAAAACCCAAGTCGAGCGGCGCCAGCAGGTTGGGATACAGACCGGCCAAGGCTCAGGCCGCCTCGGCCATGCCGTTATGCCGCAGCAGCGCATCGATGCTTGGCTCACGACCGCGAAAGGCACGGAACGACTCAAGTGCCGGCCGGCTGCCGCCCACTGCCAGGATTTCGTCGAGAAAACGCTGGCCAGCGCCGGAATCGAGTACGCCCTCTTCCTCGAACAGGCTGAAGGCGTCTGCCGAAAGCACCTCGGCCCATTTGTAGCTGTAATACCCCGCCGAGTATCCGCCCGCAAAAATATGCGAGAAGCTCATGGGGAAGCGGTGCCATACCGGCGGCGTGATCACGGCCACTTCCTCGCGGATGCGGCCGAGGAGGTCGAGCGGGGTCCCATCGGTGGCCGGCTGGTAGTCGTGATACAGGTGCATGTCAAAGAGCGAAAACTCGATCTGGCGTACCGTCTGCATGCCGCTCTGGAAATTGCGCGCCGCAATCATGCGGTCGAACAGGGCACGCGGCAGCTGCTCGCCAGACGCCACATGCCGGGTCATGCCGGACAGCACCTCCCACTCCCAGCAGAAGTTCTCCATGAACTGGCTGGGCAGTTCCACCGCATCCCACTCCACCCCATGAATCCCACTGACCGAGTAATGGCCAACCCGGCTGAGCAGGTGGTGCAGGCCATGACCAAATTCATGGAACAGGGTCAGCACTTCGTTGTGGGTGAAGGTGGCATGCCGACCGACCGCCGGCGGCGTGAAGTTGCAGGTGAGGTAGGCCACCGGGGTCTGCGTACCATGCGCCAGCTGGCGGCGGGTGATGGCATCGTCCATCCAGGCGCCGCCGCGCTTGCCGTCACGGGCGTACAGGTCGATGTAAAACGCGCCGACCAGCGCGTGCTGCGCATCGCGCAGCTCGAAGTAGCGCGCATCGGCATGCCATACCGGCGCTTCGCCAGCGACCACGCGCACGTGATACAAGCGCTGGATCAGGCCAAACAGGCCCTGCAGCACCTGATCCTCTGGCAGATACTGGCGCACTTCCTGATCGGAGTACGCATACCGCTGCTGGCGCAGGCATTCTGAAGCGAAGCCCACATCCCAGGGTTGCAGATCGTCCAGGCCGAGTTCGGCAGCAGCAAAGGCACGCAGCTCGTCCATGTCACGCTGCGCGTAGGGACGGGCCCGGTGCCCCAGGTCGCGCAGGAACTGCAGCACCTGCGCCGGCGACTCGGCCATCTTCGGCACCAGTGACAGCTCGGCGTAACTGGCATACCCAAGCAGCTTCGCCTGTTCGGCGCGCAGCGCGAGCAGCCTGGTGATCAGCGGACCGTTGTCCCACTCGGGGTTGCCAAACTCGGAAGCCCGGGTGGCAAACCCGCGATACAGGGTCTCGCGCAAGCCACGATGGCGGACGTACTGCATCACGGGCATGTAAGAGGGAGCGTGCAGGGTGAATTTCCAGCCAGACTGACCGTCCGCCGCAGCCGCGGCAGCCGCCGCCTCCAGCGCATCCGCAGGCAGCCCCTCGATTTCTGCCACCTCGGTGACCAAATGGCTCCAGGCCCTGGTGGTATCCAGCAGATTGGCCTCGAAACGCGCCGACAGGCTGGACAACTCCTCCTGCACGGCCAGGTAGCGCTGCTTGTCGGCAGGCGACAGTTCGGCACCACCGAGGCGGAAATCGCGCAGCTCGTTGTCGATCACCCGGCGCTGCGTGGCGCTCAGCGCCGCATAGTCGCTGGATGCCGCAAGCGCCCGGTATCGTGCGAACAATTGTTCGTCTTGCCCGAGGCCAGCCCAGAACATGGTGACCTTGGGCAGGTTGGCGTTGTAAGCCTCGCGCAGCTCCGGTGTGTTCACCACCGCATTCAGATGAGCCACCTGGTTCCAGGCGCGCGACATGGCTTCGATGGCATCTTCGAGCGGCTGGACAAAGTTGCTCCACGTGGGTGACGCCGCATCCTGGCGCAAGGCATCGAGTGCTGCCTGATTGCGCACAATCAGTTCGTCAACGGCCGGACCAATGTGCTCGGGCCGGATTTCTTGGTAACGGGGCAAGCCGTCAAGGTGCAGGATAGGGTTCATGTCTCAATTATACTCAGAGCCCATGAAAGCTCACGTATCCCGCCACGCTTTGCATGCGCGCCAACCGCTACCTGACCTGATCCGTGGCCTGGCGGTACTGTTGATGGTGGCTTACCACTTCAGTTTTGATCTCGACCACTACGGCCTGATCCATCAGTCGTTCAATCAGGATCTGCGCTGGCTGGCTTTTCGCGCGCTGATCGTCAGCCTGTTCATGGGCACGCTGGGTGCCAGCGTGGTTTTGGCGCACCCGCCGGGCTTGCCGCTGCGGTGGCCCGCGCTCTGGCGGCGGCAACTCAGGTTGGGGATGGCGGCCGCAGCTGTCAGTGCAGGCAGCGCGCTGATGTTTCCTGAGTCCTGGATCTGGTTTGGCATCCTGCACTTTGCATGGGTCGCCACCTGGCTGGCATTGCCCTTACGCAGCGTGGGCTGGCCGCTGCTGGTCCTGGCGGCGGTCGCCGCCTTGGCCGGCAATGGTCCTGCGTCGCCGACCTTCGATTCGCCATGGCTGGGCTGGATCGGGTTGATGACCCACAAGCCTTTCACCGAGGACTACGTGCCGCTGCTGCCCTGGTTTGCGGCGGTGCTGGTGGGTATCTGGACGGGCCGGCAACTGGCCCACGCCACGTCAAACGGGGCGGTATCGCGGGAAGGTCGCTTACCGACGGAAACAGGGCAGACAATGCCAGCCATCAACACATGGGCGATCCGGTTTGTCGCCGCACTGCGCAGGCTGGGCCGGCACAGCCTGTTGATCTACCTGCTGCACCAGCCGGTCATGATCGGACTGTTCGAGTTGCGCGCAAGGCTGCTGGCACAATGACCGCAACATGGCGCGTCAGCGCGTCAGCGCTGAAATACCACCTTGCCGTCCACCAGCGTGTGTAACACCCGCCCCTGCAGGGTGTAACCCACAAACGGGGTGTTCTTGCCCTGGCTGACCAGCGAAGCGGGCTGGACTGGCCACTCCAGCGCCGGATCGAACACGCAGATATCCGCCGGAACGCCGATGTTCAGCGTACCACCCCCGATGCCGAGGATGCGCGCCGGATGGCAGGTCACACGGGCCAGCGTATCGCCCAGACCAAGACCCGCCTCGCGCCCCCACTTCAGCGTGAGCGGCAGCAGTAATTCGAGTCCGGTGGCTCCGACCTCGGACTCGGCAAAGGGTACCTGCTTGGTGTCTTCGTCGACGGGGCTGTGATCGGAGCAGATGGCGTCGACGAGTCCGGTAACGGCACCACGGCGCAACGCGTCACGGTCGCGCAGGGAGCGCAACGGCGGGTTGAGGTGGCAGTTCGAATCGAACCAGCCAATGTCCATTTCGGACAGGTGCAGATGATGGATGTCCACATCACAGGTGACCGGCAGGCCCTCGACGCGCGCTGCACGCACCATCTCCAGGCCCGCCGCGCTGGAAATGCGACACAGGTGCACACGGGCGCCGGTATCCCGCATCAGCAGCAGGATGGTGGCAATCGCAATCGTCTCGGCAGTGACCGGCACGGCGGCAAGACCCAGTCGGGTGGCCACCTCACCGTCATGGGCAAAGCCACCACGACCGAGGTAGGCATCCTGCGGCTGCAGCCAGACACAAAACCCGAAGGTGGCGGCATAGGCCAGCGCACGCGCCAGCACCTGGGTGTCGGCAATCGGAACAGTGGCCTGCGAGAATCCCACGCAACCGGCGTCACGCAACTCGGCCATCTCGGTCAGACGCTCGCCCTTGAGCCCGACCGTGAGCGCACCGACCGGGTAAACCCGACACTGGTTCAGGCTTTGGGCGCGATATTTGAGCATCTCCACCAACCCCGGCTCGTCAAGGGTCGGGTCAGTGTCGGGGGGACAGGCGAGACTGGTCACGCCACCGACCACCGCAGCCTGCATCTCGCTTTCCAGCGTGGCAAGGTATTCGAAGCCGGGCTCGCGCAGGCGGGCCGACAGGTCAACCAGACCCGGCGCCACCACACAGCCGCTGGCATCGATGCGCTGGTCAGCGACAAAACCGGCCGGGGCAAGGTCAAGGGACACAATCCTGCCGTCTGCCACATAAAGGTCACCGATACGGTCGAGCGCCTGGGTGGCGTCGACCAGACGGCCATCGTGAATCAGGATGTTCATCAGGTGTTCTCCGCCAGGATGGCCATGGCTGCCATGCGGACAAAGATGCCAAAGGTGACCTGCGAGAGGATCACCGACTGCGGACCGTCGGCCACCGCCGAATCAATCTCCACACCGCGGTTCATCGGGCCGGGGTGCATCACGATGGCATCCGGTCGGGCAACAGCCAGCTTGTCGGGGGTCAGCCCGTAGTACTTGAAATACTCCTCGCGCGATGGCAACAACGCACCATTCATGCGCTCGTTCTGCAGGCGCAGCATGATCACCACGTCCACGTCGCGCAAACCTTCGTTCATGTCGTGATGCACATGCACCCCCAGACTTTCGACGTCGCGCGGGATCAATGTTTTCGGTCCGATGATGCGCACCTCGGGCACCTTCAGGGTGGTCAGCGCATGAATCTGCGACCTGGCCACGCGCGAGTGCATCACGTCGCCGATGATCGCCACACGCAGGTTCTCGAATGCACCCTTGAAATGGCGGATGGTGTACATGTCCAGCAGCGCCTGGGTCGGATGCGCATGACGACCATCGCCGGCATTGACCACGTGCACACCCGGCGCAACATGGCGCGCGATCATGTGCGCTGCTCCGGACTCCGCATGCCGCACCACAAACATGTCAGCGTGCATGGCTGACAGGTTGTCGACCGTGTCGAGCAGGGTTTCGCCCTTGCTCTGGCTGCTCGAGGCCACGTTCAGGTTGATCACATCCGCCGACAGGCGCTTGGCCGCAATTTCGAAGGTGGTGCGTGTCCGCGTGGACGGCTCGAAAAACAGGTTGAATACCGACTTGCCCGCCATGATGGGCAACTTGCGGGCGTCGGCGCCGGATTCATGAAACGCCTGGGCGCGATCGAGGATCTGCGTGATGATGCGGGCCGGCAAACCGTCGATGGTCAGCAGATGCTGCAGGCGGCCTTGGCGGTCGAGTTGGGGATTGGGGCTCATGGCGGGGTCAGTTCAGGGAACGGCATTGCGGGACTGCAGGGCGTCCAGATAGCTCTGCAGTATCTCACGGGCGGCCTCGGCGTCGGCGTTCTGCGCCACGGCGCCCGGACGCAGGCCGGACTGACGCAGGGCATCTTCGGCCACTACCGTGGTGTAGCGCTCGTCGTGGAAGAACAGGGGCAGCCCCGTGCGTTGCTGCAGTCGCTCGGCCAGACGGCGCACGCGGCGGGTCTGTGCCTGCTCACCGCCGTCGCGATCCAGCGGAAGTCCCATTACCCAGGCCACCGGAGCCCACTCCTGCATCAGGGCCGCCAGGGCCGCCAGGCGCTGATCTTCATCCTTCATGCGCAACACGGTGAGCGCCCGTGCCGTTCGCAATTCCATGGTGCCGATGGCAACGCCCGTGGCCGCGCGCGAGTGGTCGAGTGCAAGCAGGGTACCGGAGGCGGGCGGGATGACAACCATGCTCAGGCGTGACCCGCCTGATCCGACAACATGGCAAAACTGATGCCCAGGCGCTGCAGGGCAGCGGGCAGCCGCTCGGCGGCGGGCAGGCCAAACAGCACATCGGCGGTGGCCTCGACGGTAAGCCAGCTGTTTTCGCCCAGTTCACGTTCAAGCTGTCCGGCTTCCCAGCCAGCGTAACCCAGCGTCACCAGCAACGCGCTGGTGGACAACTCGCCGCTACCGACCGTCTGCAGGATGTCGCGCGAGGTGGTCAGACCGATTTGCCCATTCACGTCCAGGGTGGATTGCCACTGGCCCAGCGGGGCGTGCAGCACAAAGCCGCGGTCCATCTGCACCGGGCCGCCATACAGCACCTGTTCGGTGCCGCCGGTGTCGGCCGACATGGGAATGTCGATTTGTTCGAGCAGGCCACGCAGGGTGAGGTCGATTGGCCGGTTCACGACCACGCCCATGGCGCCTTCACCGTCGTGCCGACAGATGTAGGTGAGCGTATGGGCGAAATAGGGATCGGTCATGGCCGGCATGGCGATGAGGAAATGGTTGGTGAGGTTGACGGAACTCATGTCGAAATTATCTCACAAAGCTGCGCTTCTCCCGCGCGGGTGCACCCCCAGTGCCCGGGTAAACTTGGGACCCTGCAACCCTGTTTTTCCATTCTGACCAAGAGGTCTGTGCTGCGCATGAAAACTGCCCTGTTCTGGTTCCGGCGCGACCTGCGCGCCCATGACAATGCCGGCCTGTCAGCAGCGCTGGCGGCCGCGGCACGGGTGCACTGCGTATTTGTGTTCGACCGCACCATCCTCGATCAGTTGCCCGACCCGGCCGACCGCCGGGTCGATTTCATCTGGCATAGCGTGCACCAGCTGGAGGAGCAGTTGCGGGCGCTGGGGGGCAGCCTGCATGTGCGGCATGCCCATGCCGAACAGGAAATTCCCCGGCTTGCCGCCGAACTGGGTGCCGAGGCGGTGTTCACCAACCGCGACTACGAGCCGGCGGCCATTGCACGCGATGCGGCAGTGCGGGCGCAGTTGCAGGCAAACGGACGCGGTTTTTACGATCACAAGGACCACGTGATCTTCGAACGTGAAGAAGTGCTCACCCTAGCCGGCAAACCCTTCACGGTGTTCACCCCCTACCGCAACGCGTGGATCAAGCGCCTGCCGCACGCCACCCTGGAACCCTGGCCGGTGGCCAGTCTGGCTGCACGCCTTGCCGATGGTGCGCCACAGGACATGCCCGGCCTGGCCGACATGGGCTTCAGCACCACCAACCTGCGCGATGTGGGGGTGCAGCCCGGCACGACGGGGGCGCAGGCCGCGCTGGCCGACTTCCTGCCACGCATGGCACATTACAAGGCCCTGCGCGACTTCCCCGCCAAAAAGGGAGTGTCCTACCTGTCCGTCCACCAGCGTTTTGGCACGCTGAGCATCCGCGAACTGGTCCGCCACGCGCAGGCCGACGGCAGCGAAGGTGCGCAGGGCTGGCTGAACGAGCTGGTGTGGCGCGATTTTTACTTTCAGATCCTGAGCAATTTTCCGCACGCGGTGGCCGGCAGCTTCAAGCGCGAATACGATGCCATCGAATGGAACGACCGCCCGGACCTGCTGGCCGCCTGGCAGGAGGGGCGCACCGGCTATCCCATCGTGGACGCCGCCATGCGTCAATTGGCGCAGACCGGTTTCATGCATAACCGCCTGCGCATGGTGGCGGCATCATTTCTGGTGAAGGACCTGCTGATTGACTGGCGTCTGGGCGAATCCTGGTTTGCGCGTTGCCTGAATGACTTTGACCTTGCTGCCAACAACGGCGGCTGGCAGTGGGCTGCCAGCACAGGCTGCGACGCGCAGCCCTACTTTCGCATCTTCAACCCGGTCAGCCAGTCGGAAAAATTCGATGGCGACGGGCGCTTCATCCGCCGCTACATTCCCGAGCTGGCCAAGGTACCGGACCGTTGGCTGCATGCGCCCTGGACCATGCCTCCGCTGGAGCAGGTGGGGCATGGCGTGCGAATTCCGGGCGACTATCCGGCACCGGTGGTTGACCATGCTGCCGCGCGCGAGCTGGCGCTGACGCGCTACAAGGCGGTGCGAGGCCAGACCGAGTGACTACTGCTCGGAATGCATGCCGTCGGCAAGACGCGTAAAGGTGAAGGTGCGGGTGATATCGAGCACATCGGCCTCCTTGCGCATTTCCGGCGTGAAGGCACCGAAGGGAGCTGACAGGCGCACGATCTGCATGGCCTGCTGGTCAAGGTAGGGATCCCCCGAGCTGGCGTTGAGCGCCATCTTCTCGATGCTGCCATCGGCCTTCACCGATACGGTCAGCCGCACCTTGCCATACACCGGCTGACCGTTGTGCGGCGCCGGGTAATTGACGGTACCCACCCGCTCCACCCGGGTGCGGTAGTCATCCTCGTAGCGCGCAAATACATACGCCACAGTTCGACCGCCGATTTCGCGGCGGCGCGGGCGCTTCTGGTACGCATCGTAATTGCGTGATATTTCGGCCGCCTGCCGCGCAAAGGCGCTTCCATCGCCATTCGGCGCAGTGCCATGCGCCTGCTCGGAAGGCGAGGAACTGTTCAACGGCACGGCAAAACGGGGCTGCGGTGCGCTGGGCTGGCTGCTGGGGTTGTTGGTGACCACCCCCAGCTGTTGCTGCTGCACCTGCTGCTCGGCCGCGATACGTGCCATCAGGGCGCGCGCCTCACCTTCCAGTCTGGTCACTTCCTGCTCGGTTTCCGATGCCTGGCGGGCGAGTTCGTCATTGACCGAAGCCAGCGGCGTTTTCATCACGCGATCTTCGTCGGTGTTGCCACCACCGTTCATGTTGGTTTGCGCCCGGCGCAACGGATCGACCGGCTTTTCGTCGACCTTGCTGTTGACCAGCACCACCTCGAGCTCTTGCGGCAGCGCATGCTCGGGGGCAAAGTCCTTGAACGCAAAGATCGCCAAAACCAGAACATGCGCCAGCACCGACAGCACCAGCGACCATTGCACCGGACGCTCGCGCAACGGCACGCTCACCACCGTGGGCATGTCGGGCATCGATGCTCTGGGCAACCGGAAGCTGGCTCGGGTCATGCAAGCGCTCGGAAGTGACAGGTCACGGAAAGGTCCCACAAATCGGGAATACCGAGTTCGACGCGGGCTGCCGTGCCGGGTGCGAGTTCTGACGCACCATGCACACGCACCACCAGCGGGGTGCCGCGCACACGACCATTGCCCTCACGCAGCATGGCGACCTCGGTTTCCAGAACATTTTCCTGCTTCAGCCATTGCAGCGACCAGTAACGCTCCATCGAGCGCTGGAAATCATTGTAGGTGTCATAGGCGGTCTCGAAAGCCCGGGCAATGCCGGACAATGCGTCATCGCCTGCGGTCCACTGCGGCAATCGGCCCTGCAGATGCGACAGCAACTGCCATTGATTGACCAGATCCACATAGCGTCGGAGCGGCGAAGACGACCACGCATACTGTGCCACACCCAGCCCCTGGTGCGGCAGGGGTTCTGTGCCTAATCCGGTGCGGCCGTTGACCTGGGTGCGATAGATGCCCGGCAGGCCTTGCGCCTTGAGGTAACCGCCCCAGTGCTGATTGGTATGAATCATCAGCTCGGACACGATACGGTCGATCGGATTGCCGCGCACCCGTGGCAGGATGCTGACCACGCCGTCCTGCACATGGAAATTGTAGTCAAGCGGCGCAGGGACCCGTTCGACGTGTCCCCTGCGGTCGGCCAAGCCATTGGCAAAATGCCACAGGAATGTCAGTTCGCTGGCAAACGGAATGCCGCTCACCGTGCGCGCCTGCAGGGCTTCGGGGGTCAGCCCGTGTTCGATGTCGCCGTGCCGCAGGTTGGCTGCAATCTGCACCTGCTCCAGCACGGTTCGCTCCCCGATGATCGAGAGGTCATCCGACCGGATGGTCAGATACAGCGACAGGGCCGGGCACCAGCGGCCTTCAGCCAGGGTGTATTGCTGCACCAGACGCTCGGGCAGCATGGTGAACTTGTCCCCGGGCATATAAACCGTGGACATGCGTGCACGCGCGAACTGATCCATCGCGTCATCGGGCCGCATGCCCAGCGCCGGGGCGGCAATATGCACGCCCAGGCGCCAGGTGCCGTCCTGCAGGTCGACCAGGCTGAAGGCATCATCGATTTCGGTGGTGGTGGCATCGTCGATGCTGAAGGCGGCGGCGGGCGCGCGGGGCAGATCACTCCAGTCAACCACCGGCTGATCCGGACCATCGCCGGCATATCCGAACCATTCATACACGAAGCGTTCGCGGTGATAATCCACTGCTGCCGACAGCACGCCGCAGTGCGCCAACAACTGGGCGACCGTCATATGCCCCTGCGCGGCGGCCGCCTCGAGCGCCTTCACTTCCAGCGTATTGCGATCCGGCTTGAACAGGTGATCCCGCCAGCGCGCACGCAGTTCTTCCGGACAGGTGCCCGCCTTTAGGGCCTCCACCCAGCCGGCGCGCTGGGCTTCCTCGCGCGCCTTGCGCTCCAGGCCCGCCTTGGCAGCGCGCAGGTTCTCTTCGGTGGCAGGCCGATAGCGACCCTTGCCCTTCTTGTAAAAGAACATAGGTGCCCCATGCAGGCACAAGGCCACGGCAGCAGCCTCCACCGGACTGGGCGCATGGCCGAAATAATCGGCCGCCAGTTCCTCAAAGCCAAACTCAAGGTCCTGCGGGCAACACTCCCAAAGAAAGTCCACATCCACCTTGGGCAACAAGGCCTCTGCCTGTGCGAGCAGTTCGCCGGCACTGGGGCGCTCAAAGCGCAGCAGCACCTGGTTGGCCTTGAGCTTGCCACGCTTGCCGTGCGGCGATTCCACCTGAAGGCTTGCTCCTTGGTCGGCCAACACGGTGGACGCCTTCAGGGCGCCATCTTCTTCATGAAATACGTTCATCAGGTCTCTTTGAATTTGACGCCCACAGCCGCGATCGCCGCCGGGGTTTTAGAGTCAGCCGCGGCCAGCGCGGCCAGCAATTGTTGATGCAGGCCACCAAACCCGCCGTTGCTCATGATCACGATCCGGTCACCCGACTGCGCTTCAGCGCAAATCGCCTCGATCAAGCCGGGCAGGGTGTCGTGGCAACTGGCGGCGGAACCCAAAGCTGAAAGGGCTTTGGCCGGATCCCAGCCAAGGCCTGCGGTGTAGCAGAAGGTACGCTCGGCCGCAGCCAGGCTGGTGGCCAGCGCATCGGCCCAGACCCCCAGCTTCATGGTGTTGGAACGCGGCTCGACCACGGCCAGGATGCGGCCGTGCGGCGCGCGTGCGCGCAAGCCCTGCAGGGTGGTGGCAATTGCCGTCGGGTGATGCGCAAAGTCGTCATACACGTCAATCTCGCGCGTGCATCCGATCAGCTCCATGCGCCGTCTGACGCCACGGAATTCGGCCAGCGCTGCAAGCGCCTGCGCGGGCTGCACACCAGCGTAAGCGGCCGCCACAACGGCCGCCGCCGCGTTGGCACGGTTGTGCGCGCCGAGCTGCTGCCAGCGGGTATGCCCGACCACCGCACCGTCGTGCAGCAAAAGCAGTTCGCTGTCGTCGGCACCGGCCGCCGCCCACCAACCCTGCCGGGCGTCCAACCAGTGCAGCGGCGTCCAGCATCCCCGCGCAAGCACCCGGGCCAAGGCCGCGTTGCCACGCGGTACCACCAAAGCGCCATTACCCGGCACAGTCCGCACCAGATGATGAAACTGGGTTTCGATGGCAGTCAGGTCTGCAAATATATCGGCGTGATCGAACTCCAGATTGTTCAGGATGGCCACCTGTGGCCGGTAATGGACGAATTTGGAGCGCTTGTCAAAAAACGCGGTGTCGTACTCGTCGGCCTCGATCACGAAAGGGGCTCGCTGCCCCGCCTGACGTGCACCGGCGTTCGGCATGCCGGGTAGCCGCGCCGATGTGGCGAAGTCCATTGCCACCCCGCCGATCAGGAAGCCGGGCGCCAGACCGGCGTGCTCGAAAATCCAGGCCAGCATGCTGGTCGTGGTGGTCTTGCCATGCGTGCCGGCCACGGCGTAAACGTCATAATCACGCAAAAGGGTATCGGCCAGCCACTGCGGTCCCGACGCGTAGGGCAATCCACGCGCCAGGATCGCCTCCATCAAGGGGTTGCCACGTGAGACCACGTTGCCGATCACGAACAGGTCAGGCTGGAGCTGGTCGAGCTGTGCCGGATCGAACCCCTCATGCAGGGCGATGCCCAACTGCTCAAGCTGTGTGCTCATGGGCGGATACACCTGGGTGTCGCAGCCCGTGACGTGATGACCCGCGGCCTTGGCGAGATTGGCCACGCCGCCCATGAAGGTGCCACAAATGCCAAGGATGTGTATGTGCATGCTGTTGTCAGGACCGGTGATTGAAGTGCTTACGAAGCCTGGGTTCAGTGCGCGGCAAGATCGTCGGCTTCGTGTTGCAGGTAGCGGTAAAACACGTTGAGCGAATGATTGGGTTGGTATTCGGCCCAGTCGGCGTAAGCCGGCAGGGCGGTCACGGCGGCGAGGTCGGCCAGCGGTGTTCCGGCCTGGTAGGCCCGGTCGGTGATCTCGTCCAGCTGCTGCAGATAATCGCCCAGCGCATCCAGCGCACCTGCCAGATCCGCCTGACCGGCTGCTGGGTGGCGCCAGACCACCGCACCATAGGCAGGGACCACCACCGCGACGGACGGTTGTGCGAGTGCCGACAGCGCGCTGCGCCAGGCCAGTGGCCGGGTGTCCTGCACGGCGGGCACCCGGCCAACCGACAGCAGGGCACCGGAAAATACCACGCCTGTGCGCCGATCACGAATCATCAGGTTTCCCGGCACCGAACCTTGTGGTCCTTCAATGATTTGCACGCTGCGTCCGCCGGGCGACCAGTCGCCAGCAACAGGCAATGGCGGCAGGGGTTGTGGCAGATCGAGCCGGGTTCCCTGCATGCGCGCCGCACCGAGCAACCCCGTCAGGGTGGACAGGCAATGCTCGCAGCGCTGCGCCATCAGGCGTGGTGTGGCAGCAGCCGAATACACGGGGATGTGGCGATCGGTGAAAGCAGCGTTTCCGAACAGGAATTCCTGCGCAGGATGGCTGATCACCGCAGCGACTACCGGCAACGGGGTGATTCGGCGGACGGCGGCCAGCAACTCCTCTGCCCGTGCACGGCTGGAGCCAGTATCGATCACCAGCACGCCGCGCGGGCCGACCAACACGCCAAGGTTGCCGACACGCCCCTGGTTGGCGGCGTTCGGGGCTTCGGCAGCACCAGCCAGCACATAGACGCCGGGGGCCACGCGCTGCAGGCGGTTGGCTGAAACGGGCACACCAGCCGCTGCAGCGGCCGGCAGCACGAGCAGCGCGCAAGCCAGCATCAGCAGCGCCATGCGCAGCACGTTCAGCAGACGGACAGCGTTGATGTGCAGGGCGCAGGCGGGCATGCCGGGGATCCAGTCAAAGAGGCCCAAGTATAGCTTTGCTGCGGAATCAATCCGTCTGTAGAGTAGGAAGCATAAGAGTGCATTCGACGACCCGAACAGGGTTTCGGTCCGGCACGCCGGGCAGGAATCGGGCGCGAAGCACCAAGAGCAAAAAAATTCGCGTGCAGCCGCGGTCCGGGGCGCGCCGAGGAGAAGCAGATGAACAACAGAGTCACGGCGGCCCAGGATGGGGTGTTGCGTGCGCTGAAGGAGCGCGACGGCGAACCGGGCGGCGTGTTGCGGCCGATCATTCCCGACGTTATCGAACGGTCTTGGAACCGCTGTGTGCAGCGCGGACTTTCGCTGGGCGGCAGCCGGGATCCGCAACGGCTGAGCGCGCGCGAACTGCGCGAACGCGGTGAACGCTTCGAACGCCTGGTTGGCGGGGCAGCGCCCATCATGCACAACCTGTCGCGCCAGATTGCCAACACCCGCAGCATGGTCTTGCTGAGTGACCCGGAAGGCTTGATCCTGCACTCAGTGGGCGACGATGACTTCATCAGCCGTGCCGAGCGGGTTGCGCTCCAGCCCGGCGTCAGCTGGGACGAAGCGTCCAAGGGCACCAATGCGATCGGCACCGCAGCCGTTGAACGCAAGGCCGTTCTGGTGCATGCCAACGAGCACTATATGGAGCGTAACCAGTTCCTGACCTGCTCGGCCTCGCCGATCTTTGACGGCTTTGGCGACCTGGCCGGCGTGCTCGACATCTCAGGCGATTACCGTTCCTATCAGGACCATACGCTGGCACTGGTGCGGCTGGGCGCACAAATGATCGAGGAGCGCCTGTTTGAAGAAGCAGCGCATGGCCATCATGTGGTGCATTTTCACCCCCAACGGGCTTACCTGTTCAGCCTTGCGGAGGGCCGCGCTGCCTTCAACGACGAAGGCACATTGATCGCGCTCAACCAGGCCGGCCGGGAGTTGCTGACCGCCCCCGCCTGTGGCGAGGGATTCGAGCGCCTGTTTGGCTTTCCCTTCGAGCAGGCGCTCGCGCGCTCCCGCCTGGCTGGCAGTGCCGTGCTTGCGTGCCAGTTGCCGCGCGGCATGCCCGTGGCGCTGGCGATCAGTGCTTCAGCGCCACTGCGAGGACTGACGGTCGCCAATCCCGCACGGATGACCTCACTTTCGGCACCTGACCGGCCGGCGCGGGATCAGTTGCTGGTCCGCGGAGAGCGGCCAAACCGGCCATCATCACAAACGCCGCCTTCTCCACAGGAGATCGGCAGTCATGACGCGCGTATGGCGCAGGCCGTGGCGCGGGCGCGCAAGGTGATCCTTGCCGGTATTCCCCTGCTCATCCAGGGAGAATCTGGCACCGGCAAGGAATGGCTGGCACGCTCACTGCACGAGCATGGTCCGCGTGCGGCGTGCAATTTTGTGGCTGTGAACTGCGCCGCCATTCCGGATGCGCTGATCGAGTCCGAACTGTTTGGCTACGAGGAAGGCGCATTTACGGGGGCCCGCCGACGCGGCTCACCCGGCCGCATCCGCGAGGCGGATGGGGGCACGCTGTTTCTGGATGAGATCGGTGACATGCCGCTTAGCCTGCAAGCCAGGCTGCTGCGCGTGCTGCAGGATCGCGCCGTTACACCGCTGGGCAGCGGCCGCAGTTTTCCGGTCGATATCAACGTGGTGTGTGCCACACACCGCAAGCTGCGCGAACTGGTCAGCAGCGGCCATTTTCGCGAGGACCTGTATTACCGGCTGAACGGGTTCACGGTGGGCCTGCCCGCCTTGCGCGAACGTCTCGACCTTCCGCAATTGGTGCAGGCACTGCTGGCGAGCGAGTCACCCGGCCACCTGGAAGTGCATGTCACCAGCCAGGCCATGGCGCTGTTCACCCGCCACCCATGGCCGGGCAACATTCGTCAGTTGCGTAATGTGTTGCGCACCGGGATGGCGCTGATGGATGACGACGGCTTGCTGGATGTGGATTGTCTGGCGGAGGATTTTCTTGACGAGGCCCGGGCAGTGGTACGCCACCCGGGCGTTCATGGAGGCAGTTTGGCAGCCGGTACCGGACCTACGACGGACTGGGGCGCAGCGGCATTGGCGCGGGGCGTCGACGATGCCGCGCTGTCAACTGCATCGGTGTCGACGGCTATGCCTGGAGCGGATCCGGAAGACTTGCCACCCAGCCTGCAGCTGACTGAATGGCGCACCATGCAGGAAGCATTGCGTCGCAACGATGGCAACGTGTCGGCTGCGGCACGCGCCCTCGGCATCAGTCGCAATCGGCTGTACCGACGTTTGCGGCAGTTCGGCGAGGCAGACGGCGCGCGCTGACCATAATCAGCGGTAGCGGCCACGCGCTGGAAACCTGCGAGAACTCCGGGTTGGTCAGGCCAGCAGCGGCCTGGGTGCCGGCCTGACCGCCGTATGGATCACTTCAAAAAACACGCATCCTTCGAGGCAGCGATCGCTTGCTTGTATTGCGTGTTCAGACGTTTGCCCATCGGGGTGTCGCGCACCACGTTGCCCCGTTCGCCGGAGATAGTGAAGGCCTTCGCTGCAGTGGTCATGTCCACGTATTCATCCAGCGTGTAATGCGCTGCCAACTGGTCAATCACGCACGAGCACTTGTGCACCATCTCGAAACGTCCCTTGTCGGGATAGTCGGCCATGCACTCCTCAACAAACTGCACGCGTTCGGCCGTAGGGTAGTCGTTGCCCTCGGCATGAACAGTCAGAGGGGATGACAGGCTGAGCGCAAGGGCCATGGCTGGCAGCACTAGAAAACGTTTCATTTCGACTCCGAGAGGGTAAGGGTTTCTTCGATCATGGTCTTGCCGGTGAGATTACCTTCATGCATCACTGACTTGATGCTATACACGCCGCCAGGGACCTGGTCCGACAGCACGAAGGCATAAGTCTTATTGGCAAAGCGGGCGAAACGCGCGCGTGCAGGGTCATCCTTGTAGGGGTCGATGATGATTTCCTGGGCATGGACGTCATGACCATTCCAGTGGATGTTGATTGGTTTGATCTCCTTGGCTTCGACCATTGCCAGACGCAGGCGCTTGCGATAGTAGTAGGGCTGACCGCCCGTGATGCGCTTCATCTCGCGTACGTCGCGTTCCAGGAAGCCCATGATCACCGGATTGCCTTTTGCCCCCTCGATGGGTGGCAACTCGGTCTTGTGATCACCGCTGAGGAATTCCATCTTGGCGGTACGACCGTTGTCCATCTTTGGATCCACGGTGCCCACCTCCAGACTGACACGATCCTCATAGCCGGCCTCGTAAGCGCCCGTCTTGGCGAACTTGTAGGTGAGGTTGCCACCGCGCGCCGGCAGGGTTTTCAGGTGGTCGACCACAAACAATGCATTTTCCACCGCCGAGATTGGCGCGGCCGGGGCAGCATTTTCGGTGCCTGGCGGCATCGGCATGGGGTCGGTGGCGTGACCGGACGCGCTGATCAGCGCAAGCAACAGGAAGGTGAGGGGCAGGACAGGACGAATCACAACAGGCTCCGCAAGGGTGATAAAGCGCGCGTTTGAAATCATTGCGCCGGATCGCGCGCGGGTGGGACGAGATCGGCCAGTTGGGCGGCCAGCACGGGATCGAGGCGATCGAGGGTTTGCTGCGCCACATGGCGCTGCTCGGCCTGCTGATGCAAGGCGCAGAACTTGCCCAACGTGAACCAGGCTTCGGCAAGCGCTGGTTCCACCTGCGTGGCTTTGCGCAGGGCCGCGCCCGCCTCGTTTTCGTTGTGGAGCGCCATCTGGGCCTTGCCCAAGGTGAGCCAGCTTTCCGCGTTGGCAGGTTCATCCGCTGTCCAGCGCAAGCCAAGGGCTCGCAAGCCCTCCCAGTCGCGCTTCAGCTCCAGCGCAGCTGCCTGCAGGAAGAGCGGCTGACGGTCGGTCTCTTCCTGCCAGACGGGACGGGCTTCATCGAGCAGACGCAGAGGCTCGAAACCTTCCTTGCTGGCCACCCAGTTCTTGAACCAGTCCACTGGCATCGAGTAATAACAGTCTTCGGTGCCACGCAGACGAAAGGTGAGAATACCCACCAGACGCCCCTCGCTGTCGAACAGGCCGCCGCCGCTGGCGCCGGAATTGAAGGCGGTGGAGGACTTGATGATGGGCAGGCCATGCTCAAGCTGCAGGCCGCGGACCACACCATCGGCAAACTGCAATTCATATCCGCCGGTAAACCCCATCGCGATCACCTGGTCCCCCAGCTTGAGGCTGGTCGTGGACCCAACGTTGGCGGGGGGGCCGTCGAGCTCGGGCACGTCCAGCATGCACAGGTCGTGATGCACGTCGGCACGCTGCAGTTTGACGTTGTGGCGCAGGCCACCGTAGAGCACGCGCACCGAGGGTGCCGGACCGGTGACATGGCAGCTGGTCACCACGCGGCCGGGCGCCACGATCACCCCGGTGCCCATGTTGTAATGGTGGTCGGGGGCAAGTGCCTCGACACGCACCGTGCTCATGGCCATGCGCATGAACGCTGCCCGGTCAAAGTCGGCGCGCGCAGTCAGGGGCACCGCCACCGCCAGCAAGGCGGCCGTCAGCAGAACACTCCTCATCTTTTTATTGTCCTTGTGCTGAAGTTCAGGCCCATGGGTGCAGCACGCACCCGGCCGCTCAAGGCAGAAGATTGCCCTTTTCGTCCAGCAGCGGAATGCCGTAATCCTTGAGGATGGCGAACAGTTCCGCGTGGTTGCTGTCGATAAGACTTTGGAGGGTGGCCTTCCACTTTGGTTCACCGTAGCGCAAGCCCATGCCGATGGCGAAAGCGGTGGGATGTTCATCGTCAACTGCCGGCAGAGGCAGCAGGGCGAGGGGGTGCTGAGCCACTTTCTTGGCGTAGTAACCGGCCACCGGTCCCCAGACCAGGGCGGCGTCCACTTCCCCGCGGATCACCCGCTCGACGATTTCGCCGGCGTGAAAATCGGGGCGTGCGTCCATCAGCCGCAGCGGCACGGCCTGATCTTCCAGACCGTTATGCACCAGCCACTGGCTGGCGCTGGAGTCGCGGTCGTACACGGCAATGCGCAGCTTGGCCAGCGCCTCTTTCGGCTTGGACGCCAATTCTTCCACGGAGGTCAGCCCCTTGAGCGGGCCGTCCGGATTGAACACCAGCACTTCACCAGAACGGAAGTAAGGTTTTGTGACCGACATCTGGTCATTGTTGACCGGGGCCGCAATCACCACATCGCAACGAAAGTGTGCGTCGCCAGGCAACTTGAACTTGAGGGAATTACGAACGAAACCAAGCCGCTGTGGTGTGGAGTAGTACTGCAGCGGCACGCCCAGCTTGGCGGCCAGCAGTTCGGCGATACGGTTCTCGAACCCTTCCCCTTTCAGGTTGGAGTTCGGCAGATTGTTGGGGTCCTGGCAGACCCGAAGGGCGTCGGGTTTTTCGTCCTGCGGGGCAGGTTCGGGTTCGGCAGCCTGAACGGTACTGCAGAGCAGCAAGGCCAGCACCGCTATCGTGGGGCGAAAACCTTCGGTCAACCAGGATTTGAACATGTTGAGGCTTTTTATAATGGAAACGACAAACACCACCTACGCGCCGGGCAACTTACTCGGCGGGTATCGGCACAACCTTGGACTTGGTGATGGCACCGTCGGAACGGCCCTTCAGGTAGGCATAAAGCTGGTTGATGTTGTTCATCACGGTGGGGTTTTCTTTCCACTGCGGCATGCCTTTTTCAGGGCGGCCATTGGTGAGGGTGGTAATGAAATCATCCTTGCTGAGCACCTTCAGGCTTTCGACCAGCGAGGGTCCCACCATGCCTTCCTGGTTGGCGCCGTGGCAACGGTCGCATGCAGCGCTGCGCCAGGTGCGGAATCCGGTCAGGGTGTACTCGTCGACCTTGTTGCCATCCACCACCTTGTAAGGCTTGCCGTCCGGGTTGACCGGCGCGGCCACCGGCGCGGCAGGCGCGGCAGCTTCCTGGGCCACGGCGACGGCCGAACCTGCCAGCGCACAGGCGATCAGGACAGTGTGAACAAAATGATTGCGTAACATGATGCAACTCCTGAATGAGTGTTTGTATGAAGGGTCCGATGCGTGGTCGGTTCCCTGTGCCAGAAATTTTTTGGGGTGCTTCGAGTGCGGGGTACTGCCCGATTTCACCGGTCAGGTTGCGCCTGAACAGGTATCCACCGGCCTGAATACGACAAATGGCACCCCGGTATAACGCTGGGGTGCCATCTGACGTTTACTGCCAGACGAAGTACGACGCGATATTCAGCGCCATCCCTCGCCCGTCAACTTACTTGTTGCCGGGCAGGGCGAACACGGTCAGCGAGCCGCCGAGTTCGGTGTACTTGTTCAGTTCACGGTAGCCACCCACAGCGCCCAGGCCGTCGGTGTCCTTGTCCAGGCCAGCAGCCATGCCGATACCGGCCCAGCCACCAATGCCCGAGTACACGCCGACGTACTGCTTGCCCTTGTGTTCGTAGGTGAACACGTTGCCGATGATGCCGGACGGGGTCTTGAACTTCCACAGTTCCTTACCCGTCTTCTGATCCACAGCCTTCAGGTAGCCTTCCAGCGTACCGTAGAAAGCCAGACCACCCTTGGTGGTCAGGGCGCCGGACCAGACCGAGAACTTCTCGGGCTTGGACCATTCGATCTTGCCCGTACCGGCGTTCCAGGCGATGAAGTTACCCATCGTGCCATCCTTCTGGCTGGCGCTGGAGCTGGGGGCCGGGAACATCGACAGGGTTGCGCCGACGTACGGCGAACCTGCGGTGTACTCAACCTTGAACGGCTCGTAGTCCATGCAGACGTGGTTGGTCGGCACATAGAACAGCTTGGTGTCGGGGCTGAACGACGCCGGCTGCTCGTCCTTCGAACCCAGGGCGGCCGGGCAGATGCCCTTGCTGTTCACGTCCGGACCGTTCTTGGCGGTGGAGTACTTGGCAACCACTTGCGGACGACCGGTCTTCATGTCGACGTGGGTGGCCCAGTTCACGGCCGGGTCATACTTTTCGGCAACCAGCAGGGCGCCGTTGGTACGATCCAGGGTGTAACCGAAGCCGTTACGGTCAAAGTGGACCAAGGCCTTGGTTGCCTTGCCCTTGACGTTGATGTCGGCCAGGATCATTTCGTTGATGCCGTCGAAATCCCACTCGTCGTACGGGGTCATCTGGTAAACCCAGTTCACCTTGCCGGTATCGACATCACGCGACCAGATCGACATCGACCACTTGTTGTCGCCCGGGCGCTGAGCCGGGTTCCAGGTGGACGGGTTACCCGAGCCGTAGAACACCGAGTTCAGCTGGGGGTCATACGAATACCAGCCCCAGGTCGTGCCGCCACCGATCTTCCACTGGTCGCCCTTCCAGGTCTTCAGGGAGGAATCCTTGCCGACCGGAGCCACGGCGCCGTCGGTCCAGGTGGTGGACTTGGCGGGATCCATCAGCATTTCTTCATCGGGACCCACCGAGTAGCCCTTCCAGGACTGCTTGCCGGTGTTGATGTCGTAAGCAGCGATGAAGCCGCGCACGCCCCACTCACCACCAGAAATACCGGTCAGGACCTTGTCCTTGAACACGTGAGGAGCCGAGCTGTTCACGGCGCCCAGCTTCGGATCACCGTTCTTGACGGACCAGATCACCTTACCGCTCTTGGCGTCGAGGGCGACCAGGTTGGTATCAGCCTGCTGCAGGAAAACCTTGCCTTCGGCGTAAGCCAGACCACGGTTGACGGTGTCGCAGCACATCTGCGGCACAACCGACGGGTCCTGCTTCGGCTCGTACTTCCAGACGATCTTCAGATCGTTCAGGTCGTAGGCCCACACCTTGTTGGGGAAGGGGCTGTGAATGTACATCATGTCGCCAACCACCAGCGGCGAGCCTTCGTGGCCGCGCAGCACGCCGGTAGAGAAGGTCCATGCCACTTGCAGGTCCTTGACGTTGGCAGTGTTGACCTGGGCCAGTTCGCTGTAGCGATGGTTTGCGAAATCGCCAGCCTGGGCAGCCCAGTTCTTGGCATCTTTCATCTTGCTGGCGAGATCGGCGTTGGCTTGCGAGGCCACCGGAGCGGCGAGGGCAACACCAACCATCAGCATCGTAATGCGATTCAGCTTCATACAACCTCCTAATGTGGACTTTCCGGGCCTGCACCGGGGTTATTCCCGACCGGCCATAGCGACTAAAAAATCGTCGCTTCAGAGTATCTGCACCCGTCCGCTTTCTGTTCTTGTCAGCTTCTTGTGGCGTCGGACGTTGGCAATTGGTTTCATTGCTTTGATCAGGCGGTCTTGCAGAACCGAGGATTCAGGTCGGCTCCAACCACCCGCGGTCTATGCCGCGTTCCCCAGGGGGGAGATGACGTAATTGCGATGTAACGCGGCTGATCATACACCCCGAAATTGCCGTGTCAACGCGTACAAAGTGAATTTCCGGATATTTTTCGTGACGCAGCGCAACATGAAAAGCCCTTGGCAGGCAGGGGTTTGCAGCACAAGTGTGGCAAGGCACTGAAGAAACAATTCCTCTATAGGAATTTTTTGCACATATAAGTCATAGTCGTGAACCACTTAGCCAATTGTTATAGTCAACGCGGAATTTTGATGACTGACGTTCATCAAGACAGGCCAAAGGGTCGCGGCCCGCTGGAGGATAGGGCCGGCCAACGCCACACGAAACAACGGCCGCCCCTCAGGACGGCCGTTTTGCAGCAGGGCCGACCGTTGCCACGACGGCCGGCGGCACGGGTCAGCCCGGCCCCTCAGCTGACAGGCGAGTAGGCCAGCACAGGCATCAGGTCACGCTCGGCCTGCTGCAGCGTCACGCCACGACGTGCGGCATAGTCCTGCACCTGATCCTGCCCGACAGGGCCGACAGCGAAGTAGCGCGCCTGCGGGTGAGCAAGGTAGAAGCCGCTTACGGCCGCCGACGGCCACATTGCCAGACTCTCGGTGAGCGTGAGCCCCGCATTGCCGGTGGCATCCAGCACCCGGAACAGGTCGCGCTTGGCCTCGTGGTCCGGGCACGCCGGGTAACCCGGAGCCGGCCGGATGCCCTGGTAGCGTTCGGCAATCAGATCTTCGGTGGTCAGCAACTCGGCCGGTGCGTAGCCCCAGAATTCGGTGCGGATGCGTTTGTGCAGATGCTCGGCAAAGCCCTCGGCAAGACGATCGGCCAGCGCCTTCAGCATGATCGCGCTGTAATCGTCATGCGCTGCCTCGAAGGCTGCGGCGCGCGCTTCCACCCCTTCACCGGTATTCACTGCAAAACCGCCGGCGTAATCCGTCACGCCGCTGCCCACAGGTGCCACGAAGTCGGCCAGGCACTGATGGTAGCGGTCGACGGCCTTGACAGTCTGCTGGCGCAGACCGAACCAGGTCATCAACGGCTGGCCGCTGCCGTCCGGCGCCAGCAGCTGGATATCGTCGCCCACCCGCTGCGCCGGGAACAGGCCGTAAACGGCGTGTGCCTGAATCCAGTCCTCGTCGACGATCTTCTTCAACATGGCCTGGGCGTCGTTGAATACGCTCCGCGCCTGCTCGCCCACCACTTCGTCCTGCAAGATGCGCGGATAGGGCCCGTGCAGATCCCAAACCTGAAAGAACGGCCCCCAGTCGATGTCAGCCACAATATCGGCCAGCGGATAGTTGCGCAGGGCATGCACACCCAGTTGCCGTGGCGCTACCGGGGGTTGCGCCGCAAAGTCGACCGGTGCCGGATTGGCGCGCGCCTCGGCCAGCGTGACCAGGCTCGGCCCCTTCTTCTGCGCATGCTGCTGCCGCACCCGCTCATACTCCGTAGCCAGCCCGGCCACATAGTCCTCTCGCAATCCATCCGAAAGCAGGTTGCTGCAAACACCCACCGCACGCGAGGCATCCGGCACGTAGATCACCGGTCCGTGGTAGTGCGGTGCGATCTTGACTGCGGTATGCACACGCGACGTGGTAGCGCCACCGATCAGCAGCGGAATGTTGAAACCGGTTCGCTCCATCTCGCGGGCCACGTGCGCCATTTCCTCCAGCGAGGGCGTGATCAGGCCAGACAGGCCAATCACATCCACCTTTTCCTGGCGCGCCTGTTCCAGGATCTTGTCGGCGGGCACCATCACGCCCATGTTGATCACTTCATAGTTGTTGCACTGAAGCACCACGGTGACGATGTTCTTGCCGATGTCGTGCACGTCACCCTTGACGGTCGCCATCAGGATCTTGCCCTTCGAGCGGGTATCGCCACTGGCGGCTTTCTCGGCCTCGATGTAGGGAATCAGATGGGCGACCGCCTGCTTCATCACGCGCGCGCTCTTCACCACCTGCGGCAGAAACATCTTGCCGGCACCGAAAAGATCGCCAACCACGTTCATGCCATCCATCAGCGGCCCTTCGATCACCTGGATCGGGCGCTCGAAGTGCTGACGTGCCTCTTCGGTGTCTTCGGTTACCCACTGGGTGATACCCTTCACCAGCGCATGCTGCAGGCGTTGTGCCACCGGCGCATCGCGCCAGGCCAGATCTTCCACCTGGGTGCGCGCCGAACCCTTCACCTGCGCGGCAAATTCGACCATGCGTTCGGCGCCGTCGGGCCGACGGTTCAGCACGATGTCCTCAACGTGCTCGAGCAGGTCGGCCGGAATGTCCGCATATACACCCAGTTGGCCCGCATTGACGATGCCCATGGTCATACCCGCCTGGATCGCGTGGTACAGGAAGGCGGTGTGAATGGCTTCGCGCACCGGGTCGTTGCCACGGAAAGAAAAGCTTACATTCGACACGCCGCCACTGATCTTGGCGTGCGGCAGGGTGCGCCGGATCGCGCGGGTAGCCTCGATGAAGTCCACGGCATAGTTGTCATGCTCGGCAATACCGGTGGCGATGGCGAACACGTTCGGGTCAAAGATGATGTCTTCTGGCGGGAAGCCCACCTGATCGACCAGAATGCGATAGGACTTGGTGCAGATCTCGATCTTGCGCTGCAGGGTGTCGGCCTGACCCAGTTCGTCAAAAGCCATCACGATCACCGCCGCACCATAGCGACGCACCAGACGGGCGCGCTCGATGAACGCCTGCTCGCCTTCCTTCAGGCTGATCGAATTGACGATGCCCTTTCCCTGCAGGCACTTCAGGCCGGCCTCGATGACTTTCCAGTCAGAGGAATCGACCATCACCGGCACGCGCGCAATGTCCGGTTCGGCAGCGATCAGGTTGAGGAAGGTGCGCATGGCCACCACCGCATCCAGCATCGCCTCGTCCATGTTGACGTCGATGATCTGCGCACCTGCATCCACCTGATTGCGCGCCACACTCACCGCCTCGGTGTAGTTGCCGGCAAGGATCAGCCGCGAAAAGGCCTTCGAGCCTGTCACGTTGGTCCGTTCGCCCACGTTCACGAACAGCGAGTCGTCGCCGATGCTGAGTGGCTCCAGGCCGGACAGGCGCATGCGCGGTTCGATCACGGGCAGCGCTCGCGGCTTCTGGTTGGCCACCGCCTCGGCTATCGCCTGGATGTGTGCCGGCGTGGTGCCGCAGCAACCACCGACGATGTTCAGGAAGCCGGCCTGGGCAAACTCGCGCAGCAGCGCCGCCGTCTGCGCCGGGCCTTCGTCATAACCGGATTCGGCCAAGGGATTGGGCAGGCCTGCATTCGGATGCGCACTCACGTAACACTCGGCAATACGCGACAGCTCCTCCACGTAGGGGCGCATCAGTTCGGCGCCGAGCGCACAGTTCAGGCCGATCGACAGGGGCCGGATGTGGCGCATCGAGTTCCAGAAGGCCTCGGTAGTCTGTCCGGTCAGCGTGCGGCCGCTGGCATCGGTGATGGTGCCGGAGATCATCACCGGCAGGGTGGTGTTGTGCCGCTCGAACCAGGCATCGATCGCAAACAGGGCCGCCTTGGCATTCAGTGTGTCAAAGATGGTTTCCACCAGCAGGATCTGCGCGCCGCCTTCGACGAGACCCTCGATCGCTTCGGTGTAGGCAGCCACCAGACTGTCGAAATCCACATTCCGAAAACCGGGATCGTTCACATCCGGCGAGATCGACGCAGTCTTGGTGGTGGGGCCCAGCACGCCGGCCACATACCGCGGCTTGGCCGGATTGCGCGCCGTCCACTCGTCGGTGAGCGCGCGAGCGAGACGCGCCGCCTCCACGTTCAGCTCGCGCACCAGGAAGCCCATGTGATAGTCCTCCATCGAGGTGGACTGCGAGTTGAAGGTATTGGTCTCGATGATGTCGGCACCCGCTTCCAGATACTGACTATGGATGCTGCGGATCACATCGGGACGGGTCAGGGTGAGCAGATCGTTGTTGCCCTTCAGCGGATATGCAAAGTCCTTGAAGCGCTCGCCCCGATAATCCTCTTCGGTCAGCTTGAAGCGCTGAATCATGGTGCCCATTGCACCATCGAGCATCAGGATGCGTTGGGCCAGCAGGGATTCAAGGTGTGCACGCAAGTCAGACATGGTGGCTCAGGGTCCGGAACGCCACTCGAAACAGTGGCAAAGCCCTGAAATATAACATGCCGCGGTGCGGCAGTCGGCACACCGCCGCACCAACCATGGCCGGTCGCGCGCCGACGTCCGGCGCCTGAGGACAGTGGCGGGTCAGGCGGTGCCGGGCTGCATGTCCGCTTCCAGAACCAGATGCGGGTGCATCGCCCGGCAGGCGATGAACCCGGCAAGCACCAGGACCGCCATGCCGAAAGCCAGATGCAGGCCATTGCCGGAAAGCAGCGGGGAAAGCAAACCAGCAACCACTGCATTCAGCACGGTGGCCGTGAAGTTCTGCAAGGAAGCTGCCATGCCGCGATGATGCGGAAACAGGTCAAGCAGGGTAAGGCTGAGCGCGGGAGCGGCAAGCGACATACCCGTTGTGTAGAGCATGATCGGCAGCACCGCCCAGGGCAGCATGGGCACAGTGCACCAGTTGAGCAGCAGGTTGCTCAACGCAGCCGCCGACATCACCCAATACCCCACCTGAACTGCCTGGCTGCGCGTCCAGCGCCTGGCCACCCGACCCGACCACCACGCGCCCAGACTGACGCCGCCAATGCCCGGCACGAACAGCCAGGCATAACGGGTTTCCGGCTGATGCAGCAGGGTACCGACAAACGCGGGCGCAGACGCAATGTAGAGGAAGAAGCCGCTGAAATTGCCGGCCAGCGCCAGACACAGCAACAGGAAACGGCGGTCTCCGAGCACCTGTACGTAGGAGCTCAGCAAGGGTCGCGGCCGGAACACCTGACGTCCTTCGGCTGGCAGGGTTTCCGGCAACCAGACCTGGGCGAGCGCGAACAGCAATACCCCGACCGCCGCCATGAACCAGAAGATGGCCGGCCAGCCCTGATTGACCGCCAGCGCGCCACCAATCATCGGTGCGATGGCGGGTGCCAGTGAAAACCACATGGTGACCTGCGACATCATGCGTTGGGCGGCCGGACCCTCATGCAGGTCGCGGATGATCGCGCGCCCCACCACCAGACCGGCACCACCACTGAAGCCCTGCAGCACGCGCCAGCACAGGAATACATGAATGCTGTGGCTGAAGGCACAGCCGATCGATGCGAACGTGAACAGCACAAGGTTGACCAGCATTACCGTGCGGCGGCCATACGCATCGGACAATGCACCATGGAACAGCAGCATGAAGGCGAAGGCGGCCAGATAGACCGACAGGGTCTGCTGCAACTGCAGCGCGCTCGCATCGAGTCCGGCTTCCATGGCGTGGAAGGCAGGCAGGTAGGTGTCGATGGCAAACGGGGCCAGCATCGAAACGCCGGCAAGCAGCAGGGGTAGGTGGCGCGATTGGCGCTCCGGCATGGCAGATCCTTGGCAATCCAACAGTTTACGCTGCGCCGCCCGGCGATGATATTGATTGTGGCGACCTGTTTACCGGGGCTCGACAGGACTGGCCGGCTTGGGTCAACCGGCGCGATGCGCACGCCGGCGGTGGCGGTGGCGGTGGCGGCTGCGGCTGCGGCTGCGGCTGCGGCTGCGGCTGCGACTGCGGCTGCGGTGCGGTGGTGGCCGGGAGGGGCAGCGCCAGGGCGTGGCCCGAGAAGAGCGAGGCCGCCGTCGGCACGAACTCCACGAGGTCGTCGAGGCCGGCCACGCAGGCC
>CAITLJ010000024.1 GCA_903893215.1 uncultured Ferrovum sp.
ACTCTTTCCCTACACGACGCTCTTCCGATCTTGTTCAGCCGTCGCATCTGGACCGCTGCCATGCCCTCGACGTGCGCGGCGCGGTGGTACAGGAGTACTACCCACGCTGGTACCGGGCATAAACACCCTGAAATTGCGGCAGCGCGGTAAACTCGCTGGCTCTTGCCACAAGCGAGTTCAACCACAATGAAGATACATGAGTACCAAGCGAAGGAACTCCTTCGCAAGTTCGGGGTGGTCACACCCCGCGGCATTCCCTGCTTTTCGGTCGACGAAGCAATTGCAGCCCATCAAACCCTGGGGGGCGGCGTTGTCGTCGTCAAGGCGCAGATCCACGCCGGCGGTCGCGGCAAGGGCGGAGGTGTGAAGGTTGCCAAGAATGCCGAGCAGGTGGCTCAGTATGCCAACGACATCTACGGCATGCAGCTGATCACCCACCAGACCAGCGCCGAAGGCCAAAAAGTGCGCCGCCTGCTGGTGGAAGAAGGCGCGGATATCCGCAAGGAACTCTACATTGGCATGGTGGTGGACCGCGGCACCCAGCGCGTGGCCTTGATGGCCAGCAGCGAAGGCGGCATGGACATCGAGGAAGTGGCGGCCCACACCCCGGAAAAGATCCACACGGTGTTCATCGATCCGGTCGCCGGCCTCACCGACGCCGAGGCTGATGACGTGGCCACCCGGATTGGGGTGCCGGCCAACCTGCTGCCGCAGTCGCGCGTCATGTTGCAGGCGCTGTATCAGGCCTTCGACGAGACCGACGCCAGCCTGGCCGAGATCAACCCGCTGGTGCTGACCGGCGACGACCGCGTGATCGCGCTCGACGCCAAGATGAATTTTGACTCGAACGCACTTTACCGCCACCCGGAAATCACCGCCCTGCGTGATCTGGACGAGGAAGATGCGGCCGAGATCGCCGCCAGCAAGTTCGACCTGTCCTACATTTCACTGGACGGCAACATTGGTTGCCTGGTGAACGGCGCCGGTCTGGCCATGGCCACCATGGACATCACCAAGCTGTACGGCGGTTCGCCGGCCAATTTTCTTGATGTCGGCGGCGGTGCCACCACCGAGAAGGTGACCGAAGCCTTCAAGCTGATGCTGGCCAACCCGCACGTAGAAGGCATCCTGGTCAACATCTTTGGCGGCATCATGCGCTGCGATGTGATCGCCACCGGTGTGGTGGAGGCTGCCCGTCAGGTCAAGCTCAATGTGCCGCTGGTGGTGCGCCTTGAGGGCACCAACGTGGAACTGGGCAAGCAAATTCTGGCGGAATCGGGTCTCCCGATCATCTCCGCTTCCAATATGGCTGACGCCGCCGCAAAGGTGGTCGAGGCGGTGCGAGGCTGATATGTCGATCCTGATCAATAAAGACACCCGGGTGATGACCCAGGGCATCACCGGCAAGACCGGCCAGTTCCATACCCGCGGCTGCAAGGACTACGCCAACGGTGCCAACTGCTTTGTGGCCGGCGTCACGCCGGGCAAGGGCGGCCAGGACTTTGAAGGCACGCCGATCTACAACACCGTGGCCGAAGCCAAGGCCGCTACTGGCGCCACCGTGTCGGTGATCTATGTGCCGCCGCCGTTCGCTGCTGCCGCAATCGATGAAGCCGTGGAAGCCGACCTGGACCTGGTGATCTGCATCACCGAAGGGATCCCGGTGCGCGACATGATCCGCACCCGCTACAAGATGCAGGGCAAGCGCACCCGTCTGATCGGACCCAACTGCCCGGGCCTGATCACGCCGGACGAAATCAAGATCGGAATCATGCCGGGCCACATCCACAAGAAAGGCCCGATTGGCGTGGTGTCACGTTCCGGCACTCTCACTTACGAAGCCGTGGGCCAGTTGCGTGAGCTGGGACTCGGCCAGTCGAGCTGCGTGGGCATTGGCGGGGACCCGGTCAATGGCATGAAGCACATCGACGTGATGCGCCTGTTCAACGACGACCCCGACACCGAAGCCGTGATCATGGTGGGTGAAATCGGCGGTTCGGACGAGGAAGAATGCGCGCAGTGGATCAAGGACAACATGCGCAAGCCGGTGATCGGCTTCATTGCCGGCGTCACCGCACCGGAAGGCAAACGCATGGGCCACGCCGGCGCCATCATCTCGGGTGGCAAAGGCACTGCGCAGGAAAAGCTGGCGGTGATGGAAGCCTGTGGAATCAAGGTCACGCGCAATCCGGCCGACATGGGCAAGCTGCTCAAGTCCGTGCTGCGCTGATGCATGCGGGCGGGCGAGCCGGCTGCCCCAGCCAGCCCGTCCGCTTATGACACACACCCCAATGTGGCGCATGACTGAGCAGAAGGGCCGCCGACAGTCAGGGCACAGTCTGAATTGAGACCGCACAGGCCTGCTACGATCACGCCGGCCTGTCAGACCCTGGAAAATGCGCTATATTGTGGGAAATTTTCCCACCCAAGAGTCACTGTCATGCGTTCGTCAACCCGCCTCCTCTCCAGCGTGCTGGTCGCTGCCCTGTTTTTTGGTGCTCTGCCACCCGTCACGGCCAGCGCTGCAATGATCGATACACCCTCAGCGCTGTCCTGGCAAAGCAGTGGCGACATGCGCACCGATCTCGGCGACCTGCTCAATCGTCAGGAAGTGCGTGACGCCCTGCAGGCACACGGCGTGCAAGCCGATGCGCTGACGGCGCGGGTAGCCGCCCTGAGCGACAGCGAAGCACGTGCCCTGCGACAGCAAATCGATACGGCTCCAGCCGGTGGGGACGGGGTGATCGGCGTGTTGTTCACGGTCTTCATCATTCTGCTGATCACCGACATTCTCGGTCTGACCAAGGTGTTCCCGTTCACCCGGCCGATCAATCGCCACTGAATGACTATGTGATTCCCGCCGTGTCATGCGCGCGTACCAATGGCATGCCCTGCCGCACAGCCAGTCCATCGTGCTCAGCTCGCCCGCGCGTGCGCACAAGCGCTTGATTCAGCCGCTTTCCGCCATGCGCGGCTGGGAGAGACTTTGGCCGACCCACAGACTGCACTGCTGGGCGTTGCTTACCATGGCGCTCAGTCTGCAAGGCTGTGCGTTACTGGATGCCACCAGCTCCCCGACGTTCCCTGACCAGCACTTCGCTGCAAACACCACTGAACTTGCCGACGTGCCGTTCCATCCGGCCTCAGACCATCAGTGCGGCCCGGGGGCGCTGGCCAGCCTGCTGGGGCAATCCGGTGTGGTCGTGACCCCCTCTGACCTCGCTGCCGAGATCTACCTGCCCGGTCGCGAGGGCACACTGGGCATCGAACTGACTGCAGCCGTGCGGCGTTATGGTCGGTTGCCCGAACGGCTGCCGCCACGACTCGACGCCATTACGCAGGCACTGGCGCAGGGTCATGCGGTGCTGGTATTGCAAAATCTGGGGCTGGACTGGCTACCGCGCTGGCATTTCGCCACCGTGATCGGCTACGACGCCGAACGGGATGAGGTACTGTTGCATTCGGGGGAAGAGGCGCGCCAGGCACTGCCTGGTTTCACCTTTGAACACACCTGGAGCCGAAGCGGGCGCTTTGCGTTGATTGCCCTTCGCCACGACCAGCCACCGCTGTTCGCCACAGCAGCAGACTGGCTGCAAACGCTGGCGGACGCACATGCCGGACCGGATGCATGGCAGATAGCCACCGCGCGCTGGCCGGCGTCCGCCACCGCCTGGTTCGGACTCGGCAATGCCTGGCTGACCCAGTCACCGGCTGCAGGAAATACACACAGCCAGGCCGAGCAGGCTTTTCGCCAGGCACTCGCCGCAGACTCCAGCTTTCTGCCCGCCGCCAACAACCTCGCCATGCTGCTGGCCAGGCGGGGCGAGCGACCGGCAGCGCTGCTCGTGCTTGATCAAGCACTGCAACATACGGATCAAGCCCGGGCTGAGGCAGATGCCATGCGCCCAGCGCTGCTGCGTACACGCATCGAAATAGTCAATCAACCTTAGCTATCTTGGTTGCAACTGAGTCGCCGGCGGAAGCATGACATGCGGGCGCACGCCGATCCGTGGCGCTGTGCTGCGGTTGAGCCCACAAAGGCGCGCTGGGTGCGCCAGACGCTGATTCAAACGCCCTGCGCTGATATTTCCTGCAGCAATTGGCTATGCTGGGACCCTCATTGACCTGTCCGGACCCGCCGCCATGAGTACGCCGAGCACCAACCTGCTGGCCCAGCCCCTCACCCTGCCGAATGGCGCCGTGCTGCCCAACCGGCTGGCCAAGTCGGCAATGAGCGAGGCACTGGGCTCCTACGACAATCATGTCACCGACAGCCTGCCCAGTCTTTACCAGCGTTGGGCCGCCAGCGGTATCGGCCTGCTGATCACCGGAAACGTGATGATCGACCGACGTGCGCTGGGCGAACCCGGTAATGTGGTACTCGAAGACGACACCGACCTGCCCCTGCTGCGCCACTGGGCTGACGCAGCCACGCAACAGGGGGTGCCGATCTGGGTGCAGCTCAATCACCCGGGCAAGCAGGTGCCCAAGGGCCTCAATCAGGGCTCGATTTCGCCGTCGGCAATCCCTTTCCGCAAAGAACTGCAGTCGTTTTTCGAGACGCCGCGCGCAATGACCGAGGCGGAAATCGAAGACGTGATTCGCCGCTTTGGCCGCAGTGCGCTGCTCTGCCGTGAGGCCGGCTTCAGCGGCGTACAGATTCACGGTGCGCATGGCTATCTGGTCAGCCAGTTCCTGTCACCGCATCACAACCAGCGTACCGATCGTTGGGGCGGCAGCGCCGAGGCGCGGCGCCGCTTCGTGCTCGCGGTCTACGCGGAAATTCGCAGCCAGGTGGGCGCTGGCTTTCCGATCGGAATCAAGCTGAATTCTGCAGACTTTCAGCGCGGCGGCTTCACTGAGGAAGAGTCGCTGGCCACCATTGAAGCGCTCAGCGCGGCCGGAATCGACCTGATCGAGATTTCCGGTGGCACTTACGAGGCCCCGGTGATGACCGGCGTAGGAGGCGCGGCCAAGGCACAGGCAGCGCGGGTGAGTGCGGCCGGTTCTGGCAAGCCAGCTTCCACGATTGCGCGCGAAGCCTATTTTCTGGAGTTTGCAGAGAAGGTGCGCGCCACGGTACGCACGCCGCTGATGGTGACCGGAGGCTTTCGCACGGCGGCAGGCATGAACGCCGCCTTGGCCTCGGGCGCCCTCGATGTGGTTGGGATTGCGCGCCTGATGGCCATCGACCCCGATGCGCCTGCGAAGCTGCTGCGGGGCCAGAACAGTGCCGAAACCGTGCGACCGATCAAGACCGGCCTGAAGATGATTGATCGCATGGCGATCATGGAAATCAGCTGGTATACCCGGCAACTGCAGCGGATTGCTGCCGGGCGCGCGCCCAAGCCCCGGGAAAGCGGGCTCTACGCGCTGGTAGGCGCCCTGCTCGCCAGCGGCTGGGGTACCTTCCGCACCAGACGGCTACGCGCCTGAGTCAAGCTGATGCCAGAGCACGTCGGACTGACCGGCCTGCAGGTTGAGCCAGCGTGCCATCACGAACAGCAGGTCGGACAGGCGGTTGATGTACTGAGCGCTGAACGGATTGCCGGTTTCCGCACGAAACAGTGCCACCAGACGGCGCTCTGCGCGGCGACAAACGGTACGCGCCACATGCGCTTCGGCAGCCCACACATGCCCTCCAGGCAGGATGAACTCCTTCAGCGGCCCGAGCGGTTCATTGAAAAAATCGGTCTCGTGTTCAAGCCGGGTCACCTGGGCTTCCCCCAGACGGATGTAACCGGTACCTGGCAGGCAGAGCTCTGAACCGAGTTCGAACAGCTCGTGCTGGACGCGCACCAGGCATTCGTGCGCCGCGTTGGGCACCTTGGCCGCCAGCAGGCGACCCAGCAGCGCGTTGAGTTCGTCGACCTCGCCCATGGCTTCCACGCGCAGGGCCTCCTTGGCTACCCGGGCGCCGGTACCCAGGCCGGTGCTACCGTCGTCACCGGTGCGGGTGTAGATCTTGGTCAATCGGTTACCCATCAGCCGGCCACCTTGACCAGGGTACGACCACGCGTCTGTCCGGCCAGCACGGCGCTGGCGGTGGCAATGGCCGCGCTCAGGGGAATCTCGACCGCCATGCTGGCAAGCCGCTGCGCCGATACGTGCTGTGCCAGCAGCGCCCAGGCCGCAGCGCGATGCGCATTCGACTGATACACGCTGTTGATGCCATACAGGCACACGCCGCGCAGGATGAACGGCATCACAGTGGATGGAAAATCGGCACCCTGCGCCAGACCGCAGGCCGCCACTGCGCCATCGGACTTGGTGGCGGCACAGGCGTTGGCCAGTGTATGGCTGCCCACCGTATCCACCACCGCTGCCCAGCTTTCTTTCTGCAGGGGCTTGCCGGGTTCGCTCAGGGTGGTGCGGTCAACCACGCGTGCAGCGCCGAGCGCTTGCAGATACGCGTGTTCGCTGGTGCGACCGGTGGAGGCCACCACCTGAAAACCAAGCGAAGCCAGCAACGCGATCGCGACCGAACCCACGCCGCCGGCAGAACCGGTGACCAGCACTTCGCCCTGTTCGGGCGTCACGCCATGCTTCTGCAGGGCGAGCACGCACAGCGCAGCGGTCACGCCGGCGGTGCCATGCACCATCGCATCACGCGCGCTGATTCCCGCAGGCAGCTTGAGCAGCCATTCGGCCGGCACCCGTACGCGCTCGGCAAGACCACCCCAGCGGGTTTCACCCAAGCCCCAACCGGTCAACACCACCTTGTCGCCCGCCTGCCACGCCGGATTCCGGCTTTCGCGCACCGTGCCGGCAAAGTCGATGCCAGGCACCATGGGCCAACTGCGCACCACCGCGCCCTTGCCGGTGATGGCAAGGCCGTCCTTGTAATTGAGCGTGGACCATTCCACGTCCACGTCCACGTCACCGTCCGGCAAGCCGGCTTCGTCGATGTCGGCAAGCTCGGCGTGGGTCACCCGATCGTG
Source organism: uncultured Ferrovum sp. (assembly GCA_903893215.1). Lineage (GTDB taxonomy): Bacteria > Pseudomonadota > Gammaproteobacteria > Burkholderiales > Ferrovaceae > CAIVHB01. The sequence continues at coordinate 6,942 of CAITLJ010000024.1, forward strand.
CTGGGTAAGCTGGATGCCTTTGAAAGTCATGCGGTGAGTCTCCTGAGTGTGCCTTGTAGTCAGCGCGCAGCGGCCGACAGTTCCCGGTCAAGCCAGATCTTCATACCATCGGCGTTAAGACCGAGGTCGATCCCGAGGATCGTGCGGGCTTCCGCCAGATCGCCGGTCCAGCCTTGGGCGCGCAGCGCGTCGAAATAGATCTCCAGCAGTGGCTGCCGAAGCGCCGCCGCCCCGTCGGGTCCGGCGCCATGCGCACGCGCCGCCTGCACCTGGGCATCGACCTGCGCGAGCAGGTGTGGTGCCAACCGCTCTGGATGCAGCACCTCACCGGCATGGGTGGGGAACACTGCACGCGGCGCGCGTGCCATCAGCCGTTCCACGGTGGTGTGATAAGGGCCCGGCTCAAACTGGCTGGGCGAGGTGGTTGGCACGATGCAATGCCCGGCCTCGGTGCGGAATTCGGCCAGGCACAGCCCGAAAGCATCGCCGGTAAACCAGCTGCGGCTGAGCGGATCCCAGATGCAGACATGATGGCGTGCATGACCCGGGCTGTCGATGATCTCCAGCGTGCGGCCCGCCAGGGCCAATGTATCGCCATCATTGAGCGGCACGATGCGCTCGGCGGGCACTGGCACCAGGGTGCCGTATTCACGCGCAGCCACCTCGGCACCGTAAACGGCGCACACGGCTTCCATCAATGGCCCCGGATCAGCCATATGCCGCATGCCGCGCACATGCACCGCCAGCCGGGCATTGGGCAACAGCGTCAGCAACCGACCGGCCCCGCCGGCATGGTCAAGGTGGATGTGGGTAAGGATCACCCAGTCAACCGCGTCCGGTGCAAGACCGACCGAATCAAGCGCCTCCAGCAGGCGCGGCACGCTGTCATTCACACCCGTGTCAATGAAGGCGGCGCGGCCATCCTGCACCAGCAGATAGGCTGCATCGAAGCCGGGCCGGACATAGCCGGTATCGATCACCGTGATGCCGTCGGCCAGATGCCGGATCGGCGCGGATGAAGCGGACGTTGCATGATCTGACGTAAGCATGGGTTGCGCATTCCTGAACGGGGCGATCCTGCCCCGGGCATTATGCCTGTTCAAGGCCCAACTGGTGACTGCAGGCCAGCGGCCCGGGGCCATCGAACAGTGCCGCAGCGGGCAGACCGCGCTCGCCCGGCCGGACTGCCACCAGCACCTTGAAGCTCTCGCCCATCTCGGCCGGGCTGACCAGCTTCTGCAGGGCGGTAGTCTGGCGCAGCCAGTCCACACTGCCGGGCTGCAAGCCGGCATCGAGGGTCTCGAGCAGTCCGTGTCCGAGCAGGAATGCCGCCTGCGTGCAGAATTGCTGCAATACCAGCCCTGCCGAGTCCAGCCTCGCACCAATCGCCGTGAAATCAACGTGGGCAGTCAGGTCCTGCAGACCGGGCCACCAGAACGGATCATCGTGGGCATGATGCCGGTAATGGCACATCAGGGTGCCGCGCGTGCGCTGCGGCAGGTAAAGTTCGCGCGCCGGATACCCATAGTCAATCAGCAGCATCACTCCCTGCCGCAGGCAATCCGCCAGGGTGGCAACCCATGCAGAGGTGGCTGGCGCCAGCTCGAAGCGGGTGCCGGCCGGTGGCAGGCCGTGTGGTGCCCAGCGTGCCGCGGCCGCCGCCTGCTGCGCAGCGGACGCCGCTTGCAGGGTCCAGCCCAGCTGACCTTGCGCATCCACGGTCACTGCGCAGGCAAGAACGCTCCCTGCCTCATCGGTCTGCAACAGTTCCACCGGCAGGGCATCGAGCACTTCATTCGCCACGATGGCGCCAACAAAAGGTGCGGGCAGCGCCTGCAGCCACTCCACCCGCCCACGCAAATGTGCCGGCAACGCCTGCAGGGTGCGGCGCTGCTCTGCCTGCAGGGCGGGGCTGGGTTCCAGTATCCAGTAGCGGTCGGGCGCTGCACCGAGGGCGTCGAGTGCCGCCAGCAAGACCAGCGCGAGACGGCCAGTACCTGCACCCGGCTCGAGCACGGTCACTGCGTCCGACGCCGGACCACCGGGCGTGCCGACGTCACCGGTGCGCAATGCACGCAGCCCTGGAGCCAGCGCGCGTGCCAAGGTACGACCAAACAGGGGGCTGATTTCCGGGGCCGTGGTGAAGTCGCCGGCCCCGTTGAAGCGCGCAGCACCCGCCGCGTAGTAGCCCAGGCCGGGAGCGTAGAGCACCTGTTCCATATATTGGTCAAAGGGCAGGCAGCCTTCGGAGCGGGCGATGGCGACAGCCAGTTGCGCGCGCAGACGGGCGCTGTGCACCTGCGCATCGGCACTGGGCTCGGGAAGGACAGCCTGATTCGGCAACATCGACAATTCACCAGAAAAAACAGACGGCTGCGAACGCCGCCCGACAGGTCGCGACCAGACCCCTGTCCGGCCACCAGCCTGCATTATCCGGCCACGCCGCCAAAGGACATAGCAAAGCTTGTCCACCTGTCATCCGCGCTTCATACTCAGGGCACACCTTTACCTGAGTTGACCCAATTTCACGGATGCGCAGCGCCCCTCTGGTTGGCATCACCGCCTGCAACAAGGCGGGAGACGCCCTGCCCTGCCAGACCGTGGGGCTGAAATATATCGATGCCATCGCAGATGCCAGCGGTGCCTTGCCAGTGCTGGTGCCAGCACTGGGCGCCCGCTTGTCGACGGACGACTTGCTGGCGCACCTCGACGGCCTGTTCCTGACGGGCTCACCTTCGAATGTGGATCCGCGCCATTACGACGGCACACTGCACTTCGACCCAGGACTGCTCGATCCTGCGCGCGACGCCACCACCCTGCCGCTGATCCAGGCCGCGATCGCTCAAGGCGTGCCGCTGCTGGCCGTATGCCGAGGCTTTCAGGAACTCAATGTGGCCCTGGGCGGTTCGCTGCACCAGCAGGTGCAGTCCCTGCCGGGCCATCTGGACCACCGCGCCAACGATGACGCCCCACTCGATCAGCAGTACGGCATGGTGCACAGCGTCACCCTGGAGCCAGGCGGAAAATTGCGGGACCTGCTCAATGGCGTGACACAGATCCAGGTGAATTCGCTGCATGCGCAGGGGATTGACCGCCTCGCTGATGCCCTCGCCGTTGAGGCCCGTGCGCCCGATGGACTGATCGAAGCCGTGTGCGTGCGCAACGCCAGCACCTTTGCAATGGGCGTGCAGTGGCACCCCGAATGGCAGGTAATGCAGAACCTGCACTCCCTTGCCATTTTCCGCGCCTTCGGCGCTGCCTGTCGCGCGCGGCAACAGCAACGCGCACTGTCCGTGCAAATGGCGGCGCCCCCGCTCCAGCCAGCAACAGCCCAACCGCCCGTCCCCTAGTCATTTCATCCATTCCTTGCCGAGCCTTGCCATGACCAAGCCGAACCTGCCGTCCCGCCGCCCCTCCCGCTGCCGCTCCCGGTTGGCACGCACCCTTCCTGCCCATACCCTGACCATTGCCGTGCTGGGTGCCTTGGGCGCGACCAGCGGCTGGGCAGAGGACACCGCGCCGACCGCCGATGTGGGTCAGCTCAACCGGATCGTGGTGACCGGCTCGAACATTCGCCGCACCGACGCCGAAACACCCAGCCCGGTGCAGGTGCTGGGTGCCGAAGAGATTGCGCGCTCCGGCTACAGCAGCGTCGCCGACGTGCTGCACAACATCACGGCCAACAACAACGGTTCGCTCGGTCAGGGCAGCCCCGGCGCCTTCGGTGCAGGCGGCAGCGGCATCTCGCTGCGTGGCCTGACGGTGGGTGCCACCCTGGTACTGATCGACGGCCACCGAATGGCGTCCTATCCGTTGCCGGATGATGGCGAGCGCGACTTTGTCGACATCAGCTCGATCCCGATCGATGCGATCGAACGCATCGAGGTGCTGAAGGATGGTGCTTCGGCCATTTATGGCTCGGACGCGATTGCCGGGGTGGTCAATGTGATCCTGAAAAAGAAATTCGAAGGCGTCACCCTGCATGCCGAGAGCGGCACCAGTTCGCGCCATGACGGCACCACAGTCCATATCTCGGGTATTGCCGGCAAGGGCAACCTGGACAGCGATGGTTACAACACCTATCTGTCCGTGGACTTCCGCCGCCAGAGCCCGGTGGCCCTGCATGACCGCCCGGATGTGGCGAACGCCAACTGGACGCCCTATGGCGGCGCCGACCTGACCGCAAGCCCGGCCAACAACGCCTTGCAGGTGTCGCCGCGCACGCAGAACCTGAACCTGCTGGGCAAGTTCAGCAAGGCGCTGGCCAATGACTGGACCCTGGGCGTGTCAGCTTCGCTGCTCAACAGCGAAGCCACCCAGGTCGGCCTTTACAACTCGATCAGCCCGGCCAACGGCGTGGTCAATTTCGTGTTCGGTCCGAACAGCCCGATTCCGTCTCCGGCCGCCTTGACCCAGGTGATCGATCCGGCCACCGGCCAGCCTGTCAGCAACACTTTCAACGATGTCGGCCCGCAAACCACCAAGACCCAGAGCACCAGTTACCGGCTGGTGGCCGAACTGAATGGCAACTGGGGTGAATGGGACGTACAGGCCGCCGCTGGTCTGACACGGGTGGAAACCCGTCTGAGCCTGTTCAACTTCATCAACCTGCCGGCCCTGCAGACAGCGCTGAACAGCGGCGCCTATGCCATCGGTGGCAATAACCCGGCCAGCGTTTACAGCAGCATTGCACCAGCCACCGGCAGTACCTCGCACAATGACCTGCACTTCCTGTCGATCCGCGGCAGCCGCGAACTGTTCAAGCTGCCCGGGGGTCCGCTCTCGGTCGGTGGTGGCGCCGAGCTCAACCACCGGTCGCTGGTGGAGGAGTTCCCGTCCAGCTTTGCCAACGGCCTGCAGAGCAGCAACATTTACGCCTTTGGCGCCGGTCAGCAGAACATCACGGCCGCCTACGCAGAACTGGTGGCGCCGATACTGAAGTCGCTGGAAGTGGACGCCGCCGCCCGCATTGACCATTACGATACCTACGGGTCCTCGGTGACGCCCAAGCTTGGCGTGAAGTACACCCCGCTGTCCGCGCTCACCCTGCGCGGCACCTATTCACAGGGCTTCCGGGCCCCCAACCCGGTGGAAAGTGGCGTGTCCGGGTCCAGTGCCGGCTTTCTGCCACCGCTGGTCGACACGGCCCTGTGCCAGCTCACGGGCACCAGTCCTTGCACCATCCCGGTGGGTGGCACCGAGCTTCAGCTGCCAGGGCATAACCTGCAGCCAGAAAAGTCCAAGTCCTACACCCTGGGCGTCATCTTCGAACCGACCGACTGGGCCAACCTGTCGGTGGATTACTACGACATCCGCATCACCAACCAGATCGTATCGGTGGGCCTGTTCGGCCAGAGCCAGATCGACAATCCCAGCCTGTATGGTACCCAGCTGTATCGCGTCAACAGCCCGACAGTGGCGAATGCCGCCCCGACCAGCGCCAACGACACCATCCTGTACGGCACCTATCCTTTCATCAACCTGGGCGAGACACGTACCAACGGGGTGGACGTCGACCTGCGCCTGAAGCTCAACGGCGGCGACTATGGCCGCTTCACGCCCGGATTGCAGTGGAGCCACATGATCGCCTACGACATCACCCGTCAGGGCGTCACCTACCAGCTGGCCGGTACCCATGGACCCAGCTTCGTGTCGACCAACACCGGCACGCCGCGCGACCGCGCCACCCTGACGCTGGGTTGGGAAAAAGGACCGCTGGAACTCACCGGCAGTGTCAGCTACATCAGCGATTTCACCGTCACCGACCCAAGCTACGGCGTACCCGATTGTGCCACCGCACTGGCCAAGCCATTCCCGGGCCTGAATCCGCCAGCAGGCCTGTGCACGGTGGGCAGCTTCACCGAATTCAATCTGAGCGGGCGCTATACTCTAAGCAAGCAGTGGACGCTGCGTGCCTCGGTGAACAATCTGTTCAATCGTAGCGCGCCGATCGACGCGGCAGCGTCGGGCTCGACGGGCGGTGGCGTCGCCAGTGGCGGTGCACGCTACGACCCGTCGCTGCATCAGGACGGTGTCATTGGCCGCTTTCTGACCGTAGGCGCCACCTACAGCTTTTGATGATCTCAAGGAGTCCGGCAATGGATGGCGTGACCGACTGGGCGGCCTATGCTGCCGGTTTGCAGGTGGATGGCAGGGCACTGATTGGCGGCCAGCGGGTTAGCGCGATCGCGGGCGATACCTTCGACTGCATCTCGCCGATCGACGGGCGCAAGGTGGCTGAGGTATGTCGCGGCCAGGCCGCCGATATCGACCGCGCCGTGCAGGGCGCGCGGGTGGCGTTCGATGATGGCCGCTGGGCGCATCGCGCCCCGCGTGACCGCAAAAAGGTCATGCTGCGCTTTGCCGACCTGGTGCGGGCGCACGCCGACGAACTGGCGGCACTCGAAACCCTCGATATGGGCAAGCCGGTCGCCATGAGCCGCGCCGTGGACGTGCAGTCCGCTGCCGACTGCCTGCGCTGGTATGGCGAGGCAATTGACAAGCTGTATGACGAGGTCGCGCCTACCGCACGCACCGCACTGGCGCTGATCACGCGCGAACCGGTCGGCGTGGTGGGTGCCATCGTGCCTTGGAACTACCCGATCCTGATGAGCAGCTGGAAGATTGCGCCGGCACTCGCCGCTGGCAACAGCGTGGTGCTCAAGCCCTCGGAAAAGGCGGCCCTCACCGCCTTGCGCCTGGCCGACCTGGCCCTGCAGGCCGGACTGCCCGACCATGTGTTCAATGTGGTGCCAGGCTTTGGTCACGAGGCAGGCCAGGCCCTGGCACTGCATGACGGGGTGGATTGCCTCGCCTTCACCGGCTCGACGCGTACCGGCAAGCAGATCGTCCAGTACGCCGGGCAAGGCCGGCTGAAGCGGGTGTTCACCGAATTGGGCGGGAAATCGCCCTTCCTGGTGCTCGATGATGCCGACGTGGAAGCTGCGGCGCGCACCTGCGCCAGCGCGATCTTTTTCAACCAGGGCGAAAGCTGCAATGCACCGTCGCGCGCGATCGTGGCGCGCGGTGTAATCGACGCCTTTACCGAGCGTGTGCAAGCACTGGCGGCCGGCTTCCAGCCAGGCGATCCATGGCAGCGTGCCACGCCGATGGGAGCGGTGGTGGACCGCACCCAGCTCGACACCGTGCTCGGTTACATCGCCGCCGGTCTGCAGGATGGCGCCCGACTGGTGACCGGCGGCCAGCAGGTGCGCGCCGACACGGGCGGTTTTTACGTGAGCCCGACCGTATTCACGGACGTGCAGCCCGGCATGCGCATTGCGCGCGAGGAAATTTTTGGTCCGGTGCTCTCCATCCTGCCGGCCGACTCGATCGAGGCCGCCGTGGCGCTGGCCAACGACAGCAACTATGGCCTGGCCGCCTCGGTGTGGTCGCGCGACCTCGACCGCGCACTTACCGTGGCTCGCACGCTGCGTGCTGGCACGGTGCACGTCAACAGCTACGATGAGGACGACATCACCGTGCCATTTGGCGGCTTCAAGGATTCGGGCAACGGCCGCGACAAGTCTTTGCACGCCTTCGACAAGTACACCGAACTGAAAACCACCTGGATCCGCCTGTCGGCCGGTCTGGCGCCCTGAACAGGATTCCGCCCATGTCTGCCACTGCCCCCGCGTCATCTGCCTACTGGCTGCCGTTCACGCCAAACCGCTACTTTGCCGAACACCCGAAAATCCTGGCCGGCGCCAAGGGGGCGTACTACACCACCAGCGACGGCCGCACGCTGTTCGATTCCTTGTCAGGACTGTGGTGCAGCCCGCTCGGCCACGCGCATCCGGCAATTGCCGCCGCTTTCGCGCGCCAGCCGCACGTCCTCGACTTTGCGCCTTCGTTCCAGTTCGGCAACCCGCAGGCCTTTGCGCTGGCCGAGCGGGTGGCAGACCTGGCGCCGGGTTCGCTCGACCATGTGTTCTTCGTCAACTCTGGGTCGGAAGCGGTCGACACCGCGATCAAGCTGGCGATTGCCTATCACCGCGCACGTGGTCAGGGCCAGCGCTTCCGCATCATCGGTCGCGAGCGCGGCTATCACGGCGTCGGCATTGCAGGGATCTCGGTCGGCGGCATGGTGGCCAACCGCAAGACCTTTGCCCCATTGATGATGAATGGTGTGGATCACCTGCGCCATCCCTGGGATCCGGCCGAGATGGCATTCTCGCGCGGCCAGCCCGCCTGGGGCGCGCACCTGGCCGAGGACCTGGAACGACTGGTGGCCCTGCATGACGCTTCCACCATTGCGGCGGTGATCGTGGAGCCGGTGCAGGGCTCGACAGGCGTGCTGGTGCCGCCACAAGGCTACCTGCAGCGGCTGCGCGAGATCTGCACCAGGCACGGCATCCTGCTGATCTTCGACGAGGTGATCACTGGTTATGGGCGACTGGGTACTCCCTTTGCCGCGCAAGCCTTCAACGTGCAACCCGATCTGCTGACCTTCGCCAAGGCGATCACCAACGGCACCATCCCGTTGGGCGGCGTGCTGGTCGATCGCAACGTCCGTGACACCATCCTGCATTCCGACAGCCCGGCGCATGCCCCGGAATTTTTGCATGGCTACACCTACTCGGGGCATCCGATGTCCTGCGCGGTGGGTCTGGCCACGCTGGATGCCTATGCCAGTGAAGGCCTGTTCCAGCGCGCAGCCGAACTCGCCCCGATATTTGAAGCGGCGGTACACAGCCTGCGCGGCACCCCGGGCGTCACCGACATCCGCAATACAGGACTGATGGCCGCGGTAGAACTCGCCCCCGTGCCGGGCAAACCAGGCCTGCGCGGCTTCACCACGTTCGAGCATGGTTTCAACAACGACATCCTGCTGCGTGCTGCGGGTGACGCGATCAGTCTGGCACCTCCGTTCATCTCCACGGCGGACCAGATCCACAGCATGGTCGACAGCCTGCGCCTGGCGATCACGGCGGCGCAGGCGGCCGGCTAGCGCAGGCGGTCTGCACCCGGCGCATCAGCGCCAGCCGCGCGATGTCACTTCACTGAGGGTCAGATCAAGGCAGTGACGGATCAGTGCGATCAGTTCGTCGATCTGCCCGCGCGTGATCACCAGCGGCGGCGAGATGATCATGCGGTCGCCCACTGCACGCATGACCAGACCATTGTTGAAGCAGAAGTCACGGCACAGCATGCCCACCTCGAGTGCGGGATCAAACGCACGGCCCGTGGCCGCATCAGCCACCAGTGCCAGGCCGGCCACCAGTCCGCAGGTTTCGGCGTGCCCCACCAGCGGGTGGTCGATCAAGGCCTCGAAATGCTGCTTGAGATACGGGCCCACATCCTCACGCACATGGCGCGGCAAGTCCTGCCCTTCGATGATGTCCAGGTTGGCCAGCGCCACTGCGCAGGCCACCGGATGCCCGCTGTAGGTATAGCCGTGATTGAAATCCCCGCCCTGGTCCACCAGCGCCGAGGCTACCCGGTCACCCACCAGCACGCCCCCCAGCGGGATGTAACCGGAAGTGACCGCCTTGGCGAACGTGATCAGGTCCGGGCGGGTACCGAAATACTCGCATCCGAACCAGTGCCCCAGACGACCAAAACCGCAGATCACTTCGTCGGAGACCAGCAGGATGCCGTACTTGTCGACGATGCGCTGTATCTCCGGCCAGTAGGTGGCGGGCGGAATGATCACCCCACCGGCTCCCTGTACCGGCTCGGCAATGAACGCCCCGACGCGTTCCGGCCCCACCTCCAGGATCTTCTCTTCCAGCCAACGTGCAGCGCGCAGGCCGAACGCGTCCGGTGACTCGCTGCGGTCGCTGCCAAACCAGTACGGCTGACCAATATGCACGATGTCGGGAATTGGCAGGCCACCCTGCGCGTGCATGTAATCCATGCCAGAGAGTGAAGCACCACCCATGGTCGAGCCGTGATAGCCGTTGATGCGCGAAATGATCACCGAGCGCTGCGGCTGGCCCTGCAGATCCCAGTAGCGCCGCACCATGCGGATTACCGTGTCATTGCCCTCCGATCCCGAGTTGGCAAAAAACACCTTGCTGAAGCCGGATGGTGCCAGCCGCACCAGACGACTGGCCAGGTCAATCGCCGGTACCACGGTGGTCTTGAAAAAACTGTTGTAGAAAGGAAGCTGCTGCATCTGCGCGTAGGCCGCCTCGGCCAGGGTGTGCTGGCCGTAACCCACCGCAACGCACCAAAGGCCCGCCATGGCATCCAGCATGCGGTGCCCCTCCGAATCCCACACGTAGATACCCTCGCCACGCACCACGACCCGTGCACCGCGCGCGGCCAGCGCCTTGGTATCGGTGAAGGGATGCAGGAAACTGGCGCTGTCACGTGCCTGCAGGTCCGCCGTGTCAAACCTTGGGGTGCCGGCAGACGGGGCATCGGCAGGCTGGCCGGCCGGGCCGGCAGTGTCAAAGGAGTTCACGCTGGCGTCCTCATACGTGCAACAGCAAGTGTTCGCGTTCCCAGGGGCTAATCACCTTCATGAATTCCTCCAGTTCGGCTTCCTTGACCTGCTTGTAGATTTCGACGAAGCGCTCGCCCAGCACCTCGCTGACCGCGCGGTCATCATCGATCGAGCGCAGCGCCTCGTTCAGGCTGGAGGGCAGGTCAAAGTCGGCGGCATAGGCACTGCCGCGCTGCTCGGTGGTCGGCTTGATTTCCTGCACCATGCCCAGGTAACCGCACGCCAGCGTGGTGGCCAGCGCCACATAGGGATTGGCATCGGCCCCCACCACCCGGTTTTCGATGCGCCGGTTGTCGCTGTCGGAATGCGGCAGGCGCAATCCCACCGTACGGTTGTCATACCCCCATTGCAGGTTGATCGGCGCCGTGGAGTGACGGGTGAGCCGGCGATAGGAGTTCACATACGGCGCCAGCAGGATCATCACCTTGGGCAGGTATTTCTGCAGCCCCCCGATAAAGTGATAAAAGTGGTCCGACGGGCTGCCGTCGTCCTTGCTGAAGATGTTGCGCCCGGTCACGCTGTCCACCACCGACTGATGGATGTGCATGGCCGAACCCGGCTCGCCCTCCATCGGCTTGGCCATGAAGGTGGCATACATGTCGTGGCGGATGGCCGCCTCGCGCAGGCTACGCTTGAAATAGAACACCCGGTCGGCCAGCGCCAGCGGGTCACCGTGCAGGAAGTTGATCTCCATCTGGCCAGCACCGATCTCGTGGATCAGCGTATCGATGTCGAGCTCCTGGGCGGCGCAGTAATCGTAGATATCCTCGAACAGCGGATCAAATTCGTTCACCGCATCGATCGAGTACACCTGACGCGAGGTTTCCGGACGACCACTTCGGCCTACCGGCGGACGCAGCGGTTGCACCGGGTCCACGTTGCGGGCAATCAGGTAGAACTCGAGTTCGGGCGCCACCATGGGACGCATGCCCAGCTTGTCATAGCACTTCAACACCCGGCGCAGCACCGAGCGCGGTGCAAAGTCCACATAATGACCGTCGCGGAAATAGCAGTCGTGGATCACCTGCGCCGTGGGGTCGGTGGCCCAGGGCACCACACACACGGTAGTGGGGTCGGGGCGCAGGAACATGTCGTGATCCACCTGGGCAATGATGCTTTGGTACGCCTCGGTGGCCGGCTGCTCGCCCGTCACGGTCATGCCCAGCACCGCCTCGGGCAGACGCATGCCACGCTCCACGGTAAATTTTTCACGCGGCAGAATCTTGCCGCGTGCGACGCCGGTCAGGTCAGGGACCAGGCACTCAATCTCGGTGATCCTGCGTTCATTCAACCAAAGTTCAAGATCATTGAAACTTTTCTGTTCGGCGCTATCCATGCTCGACTCCCTTGTGTCTTCCGGCTGGAAGACCGTTTGCGCAGGCGCTGTGAACCGTCTTTTACCGCCGGCGGCCGTGCATTCTGCACAGTTCAATGTACCAGAGGCCGGCAAGCCGCCAAAACCGAGCGGAACCGCGGCGGACCAGCTAAAATGGAGGGCTATCATGAATGCACCCTTTCCGCCCCAACGCTCGCGCACCTTCCTCCGCCTGCAGGATCACCTGCAAGCCACGGTCGGCCGCGCCATCGGCGATTACCGCATGATCGAAGACGGGGATGTGGTGATGGTGTGCATGAGCGGCGGCAAGGACTCGCACGCCCTGCTGGACATCCTGCTTGCGTTGCAAAAGCGCGCCCCCGCCAGTTTCCGCATCATTGCGGTGAATGTCGACCAGAAGCAGCCAAATTTTCCCGAACACATCCTGCCGCAGTACCTCGAACGGCTGGGGGTCGACTTCCGCATTGTCGAAGCCGACACCTACTCGGTGGTGCGTGAAAAGATCCCTGAGGGCAAGACCACCTGCTCGCTCTGTTCACGCCTGCGTCGCGGCGTGATCTATCGGGTGGCACGCGAACTGGGCGTGACCAAGATTGCCTTGGGTCATCACCGCGATGATGTGCTCGAAACCCTGTTCCTCAACCTGTTCTTTGGTGGCCGCCTGAAAAGCATGCCGCCAAAGCTGGGCACCGACAGTGGCGAGTTTGTGGTGATCCGGCCGCTGTATTACGCCACCGAAAAAGACATCGCTGCCTACGCGCGCGGCATGGAATTCCCGATCATTCCGTGCGATCTGTGCGGCAGCCAGGAAAACCTCAAGCGGCGCACCATCAAGGAAATGCTGCAGGGCTGGGAGCGCGAAACGCCGGGCCGACTGGACAATATCTTCCGCGGCATCCAGAACGTGACACCCTCGCACCTGGGTGACCTGCAGCTTTATGACTTTCTGGGACTGCAACCGGGCATGCAGCCTACGGCAGATGCCGCAGGAGACACCCTGTTCGATCCGCCCCCGGTAGAAGCGCAGGGAGGATTTCTAAAGCTCGACCGCAGCGAGGGCCAGCGCATCCATTTTGTGCGACGCGCACCGCTTGCCTGAGCCAGCGCGGCCAGCAGGGCCGGCGGCGAGCGCCTTCAGAGATACTCCGGCACCACCGCATTGACCAGCGCCTGAACATCCGAGCGCATGCCGGCGGGTCGACTGCGTTGATGCAGGAATTCCGTAACGGCGACATAGTGGATCACGTCACGCAGCTGCAGGTCACGTTCTTCCGGCCAGACCGCAAAGCTTTGCGCGGCACCGCGCAGGATACGGTTGGCCGTGTAGCCATCGCAGCCCACGTGCTCCTGGACCAGCAGGCGATACACTTCGATGCGCTCAAGCCCGGGCTGCAGGCGCACAATGCCGCGGAACCGCCCCAGCATGACGCGGCTGACCCGTTGCACCTGCCACCACTCCCGCATCAGGACGAACGGCGTGCGCGCCATTCCGAGCACACCACGGCGCTCAGGGCCGAGCCCCTCCTGCGTCGCAATCAGGTGGCGCACGCGCTCAGGCTCTCTTTGCATCGCCCTTCCTCCTTTCGATGCCAACACCGAACACGCCCAACCCCGCCAGAAAGCAGGCAAGCAAGGGAGTGCAATGCCAATCAGCATGCTTTCAACGCAGTCTCGGCGTGTGTATCCGGCGAGTCAAGACGCACCGCCGCAATTTTTGCGGGCGAATCGGTGACTGCCGGTCATGTGTGCGGTAGACTGACCGATTGTTCCCGGAAAAAGACGGTTTCCGGAACACTTCGGACATCTGAACAGGGTACTTTCATGAGCGCCATCGGCTTCCTTCCCGGCAAGAAAATCGGTTCCTTCCACCCCCCGCAGCGCATCCTGATGGGCCCGGGCCCATCCGACGTGCCGCCGCGCGTGCTGGCTGCCATGTCGCTGCCCACCATCGGTTATCTCGACCCGATCTTTGTCGACATGATGGACGAGCTCAAGCAGCTGTTGCGCTACGCGTACCAGACCGAAAATGCCCTCACCTTTCCGGCCTCCGGCCCGGGCTCGGTCGGCATGGAAATGGCGTTCGTCAACATGGTCGAACCCGGTGACAAGGTAATTGTTTGCCGCAATGGCGTGTTCGGTGGCCGCATGATCGAGAACGTGCAGCGCTGCGGCGGCGAAGCCATCATCGTGGAAGATACCTGGGGTACCCCGGTCGACCCGCAGAAAGTGGAAGATGCCTTCAAGGCCCACCCCGACACCAGAATACTTGCGTTTGTGCACGCCGAAACATCCACCGGCTGCGAATCCGACGTCAAGACGCTGTGTGCCATTGCCAAGAAACATGGCGCGCTGACCATCGTGGATGCGGTTACCTCGCTCACCGGCGTGCCGCTGATGGTAGACGCCTGGGGCGTGGATGCCATCTATTCCGGCAGCCAGAAGTGCCTGTCGTGCACCCCGGGCCTGTCGCCGGTCAGCTTCTCAGACGCGGTGATCGAGCGCGTCAAGAACCGCAAGCAAAAGAGCCAGAGCTGGTTCATGGACCTTGACCTGGTGCTGGGTTACTGGGGCAACACCAACCGTACCTACCACCACACCGCCCCGATCAACAGTCTGTTCGCGCTGCATGAATCGCTGCTGATGGTGCGCGAGGAAGGACTGGAAGAGTCCTGGGCGCGCCACCGCCGTCATCATGAAGCGTTCAAGTCGGGCCTGGAAGCCATGGGTCTGGAATTCCTGGTCAAGCCGGAGCATCGCCTGCCGCAACTGAACGCCATCAAGGTGCCGGCGGGTGTCGATGAAGCTGCCGTGCGTCGCACCCTGCTGCAGGAATTCAACCTCGAAATCGGTGCCGGTCTGGGCCCCTTGGCTGGCAAGATCTGGCGCTTCGGCCTGATGGGCTACTCGGCCAAGTCCAGCAACGTGATGATGTGCCTGTCGGCGCTCGGTTCGGTTCTGATGGACATGGGATACCCGGTCAAGGTGGGACAGGCCGAAGCCGCCGCCCACCAGAAATACGCCGACCTGCACGCGGCCGAAGCCAAACGTCGCCTGGCCTCGGCCGCGTAACGCCAGGCTGGCAGATGGGTTGGGGCTGCGCCCCGACCCATCTCTGATTGGCTAAAAAAAGACAGCGCCCTGGTGGCGCTGTCTTTTTTCAGGCCGCCCCGCCGGGCTGCCTGTCAGGCCCTCAGGCGCTGATCCCCAAACGCTGCCATACCGTGCTGACCAGCCCTGCACTGTTCATACTGTAAAAATGCAGGCCCGGCGCGCCGGCGCTGAGCAGGCGATCACACAGATGGGTGACAACATCCAGGCCAAAAGCCTTGATGCTGGCGCTGTCGTCGCCGTAGCCCGCCATCTTGTAGCGGATCCAGCGCGGAATCTCGGCACCGCAGGCATCCGAAAACCGGCACAGCTGCGAAAAATTGTTGATCGGCATGATGCCCGGCACGATCGGCAGATCAACGCCAGCAGCCTCACACTCATCGACGAACTGGAAATAGGCGTCCGCGTTGTAAAAGTACTGGGTGATGGCAGAATCGGCGCCCGCATCCACCTTGATCTTGAAGTGCTGCAGCGCCTGCTGCGCATCGCGCGCCTGCGGATGTACTTCGGGATACGCGGCGACTTCAACAAAGAAATGGTCGCCAGTCTCTTCACGGATGAAACGCACCAGGTCGGAGGCGTAGCGAAATTCGCCCGCCGACAGATGACCGCTTGGCAAGTCACCGCGCAGGGCGACGATGTGGCGAATGCCATGCTGCTTGTAGGTGTGCAGAACCTCGCGCAGGCTTTCACGCGAAGAGCCGATGCAGGAGATGTGCGGTGCAGCGGCCTGGCCGGCTTCCTGAATGGCGAGCACGGTTTCCAGCGTGCGGTCGCGCGTGGTACCGCCGGCACCATAGGTGACCGAAAAGAACTCCGGCCCAAGTTGCGCCAGTTGCCGCTGGGTTTCCACCAGACGCTGCATGCCCTCGGGCGTCTTGGGCGGAAAAAATTCAAAACTGAACACCCGCGCCTTGTTTTTCTGTGTCTGCATGAGGTGGGATTCTCCCTTCAGGCCATCACGGCCGATACAAAGGCAACGCCGCCCGTGGGCGGCGTGCGTGCTGCCGCATGACGCGGCGAACTGATGCGTATGCCAGGCTCATGCCCCCCTCGGACACCAGCAACAATTGGCGCGAGGCCGCATGCTGTGGCGCCGTAGCGCTTCAGGCCCGGAAAGCCGCCTCAGTAGCGGTAGTGCGCAGGCTTAAACGGGCCATCCTGGTCCAGTGCCAGATAGTCGGCCTGTTCCTTGGTCAGCTTGGTCAGGCTGGCACCGATCTTCTTCAGGTGCAGCTGGGCCACCTTTTCGTCAAGGAACTTCGGCAACACATAGAGACCCACCGGGTACTTGTCGCTGTTCTGCCAAAGTTCGATCTGAGCCATCACCTGATTGGTGAAGGAAGCCGACATCACGAAGCTGGGGTGGCCGGTGCCGCAACCCAGATTGACCAGACGACCTTCGGCCAGCACGATAATGCGCTTGCCATCCGGGAAGGTGACCATGTCGACTTGCGGCTTGACGTTGGTCCATTCGTAACCACGCAGGGCGGCAATTTCGATTTCCGAATCGAAGTGGCCAATGTTGCACACGATGGCGTCATTCTTCATGCGCTTCATGTGCTCATGGGTGATCACTCCCACGTTGCCGGTGGCGGTCACAAAGATGTCGGCCTTGTCGGCCATCTCGTCCATGGTCACCACGCGGTAACCTTCCATGGCGGCCTGCAGGGCGCAGATCGGATCGATTTCGGTAATGTACACGGTGGCACCCATGCGCGACAGCGACTGTGCACTACCCTTGCCCACGTCGCCATAACCAGCCACAACGGCCATCTTGCCGCTGATCATCACGTCGGTTGCGCGCTTGATACCGTCAACCAGCGATTCACGGCAACCATACAGGTTGTCGAACTTCGACTTGGTGACCGAATCGTTGACGTTGAAGGCCGGCACCTTCAGCTCGCCCTTCTTCACCATCTCGTTCAGACGATGCACACCGGTAGTGGTCTCTTCCGAGATGCCCTTGATGTTCTTGAGCAGGTCCGGGTATTTGCCATGGGTCATCGAGGTCAGGTCGCCGCCGTCATCAAGGATCATGTTCGGGCGCCAGCCGTTCGGCCCGAAGATGGTCTGCTCGATGCACCACAGAAACTCTTCCTCGGTCTCGCCCTTCCAGGCGAAGACCGGGATACCCACGGCAGCAATGGCGGCGGCCGCCTGATCCTGGGTGGAGAAGATGTTGCAGGAGCTCCAACGCACTTCGGCGCCCAGGTCGACCAAGGTTTCGATCAGCACAGCAGTCTGGATGGTCATGTGCAGGCAACCGGAGATGCGCGCACCCTTCAGCGGAAACTGGCCCTTGTATTCCTCACGCAGGGCCATCAGGCCAGGCATCTCGTTTTCGGCGATGCTGATTTCCTTGCGACCCCAGTCGGCCTGGGAGATGTCGGCGACCTTGTAGTCGGGGGCGGACGTGTTCGGAACGGCACTCATGTGATGACTCCTGGATTGCTACGAATAAATAATGGCGGGACAGGCGAGACTCAGACCGCGCTCAGATTGGGACGCGAACCGCTCAACTTGGCCGCACTGCGCAAGGCTTCCACCTTGTCGAGCGCTTCCCAGGTGAATTCCGGCTCTTCACGGCCAAAGTGGCCGTACGACGCGGTCTTGCCGTAGATGGGACGCAACAGATCGAGTGACTGGATGATGCCTTTGGGGCGCAGGTCAAACACGCTCAACACGATCTCTGCAATTGACTCGTCCGGCAGCTTGCCAGTTCCCGAAGTGTTCACCATCAGGCTGACCGGCTTGGCCACACCGATGGCATAGGCCACCTGAACCTCGCATTTGTCGGCCAGCCCGGCGGCGACCACGTTCTTGGCCACATGACGCATCGCATAGGCGGCAGAACGGTCCACCTTGCTGGGATCCTTGCCAGAGAAAGCGCCACCGCCGTGATGCGCGGCACCACCGTAGCTGTCCACAATGATCTTGCGACCGGTCAGGCCGCAGTCACCCATCGGACCGCCAATCACGAAGCGACCGGTCGGGTTGATCAGAAAGCGGGTTTCGCTGGTGAGCATGGCGGCCGGAATCACCGGCTTGACGATTTCCTCGATCACCGCCTCGGTGAGCTGGGCATGCGACACGTCGGGGTTGTGCTGCGTGGACAGCACCACGGTATCGACAAACAGCGGCTTGCCATCGACGTACCGTACGCTGACCTGGCTCTTGGCGTCAGGACGCAGGAATTTCAGGCGACCGTCCTTGCGCACTTCGGCCTGGCGCTGCACCAGGCGGTGGGCCAGGTGGATCGGCAGCGGCATCAGCACATCGGTTTCATTACAGGCATAACCGAACATCAGCCCCTGATCGCCAGCGCCCATGTCCAGATCCATGCCTTCGCCTTCGTTGACGCCCTGGGCAATGTCGGGCGACTGGCGATTGAGTGCGGTGAGCACGGCACAGGTCTGGAAGTCGAAGCCGATATCGGAACTGTTGTAGCCGATGCGACGGATGGTTTCACGCGCGATGTCGATGTAATTGACATGCGCCGTGGTGGTGATTTCGCCGGAAATCACGCACAGGCCGGTGCTCACCAGCGTTTCGCACGCTACGCGGGCGCGCGGGTCCTGGGCTAGAATGGCGTCCAGGACGGCATCGGAGATCTGGTCTGCCACCTTGTCCGGGTGGCCTTCCGAGACAGATTCCGAAGTGAAAAGATAGTTGCTCAAGTCAGCTCTCCACGGCGCACGATGCGCTTGTCAATTCAACATAACCCGATAGTTTACGCCCGATTTGTGAAATATTTCAGATCGGACGCAGATTTGTTGCACTCGCAAAGCGTTTGAATCAAATGTTGGTGATCCGATTCCTTCAGGGCCTGCTCTGGTCGTTGCAGTGGCTGCCCTATCGCGCGGTCCGCGCGCTGGCGGCGCCACTGGCGTGGCTGGCCTGGCAGGTGGCCGGCAGCCGCCGTCGGGTCACCCTCACCAATCTGCGGCTGTGCTTTCCCGACTGGTCGGCGCAGCAGCGCGAACAGGTGGCGCGCGAGCATTTCCACATGTTTCTGGTCAGCCTGCTCACCCAGGGGCTGCAGTGGTTTGCCTCGCGCGACCGGCTGTCGCGCGGCTGCACGCTGGTGGACATCCACCACTGGGACGCGGTGCGCGGGCAGCCGGTGATCCTGCTGGCACCGCACTTCATGGGACTGGATGTGGCTGGCGTGCGCATCAGCGCCGACTACCCATTGATGTCGATGTACGGCAAGCATAAGGATGAACGGATCGATACACTGATCTACCGCTTTCGCACCCGCTTTCCGCGCGGTCTGCTGTTTTCCCGCCAGGACGGCCTGCGCCCGGTGCTGCGCCAGCTCAAGGCGCCCTACGCCTTTTATTACTTGCCCGACCTGGACTTCGGACCACGCGATTCCCTGTTCGTACCCTTTTTTGGTGTGGCCGCTGCGACAGTGCCAGCCCTGGCACGACTGGCGCGGCTCACCGGCGCGCGGGTCGTGCCTTGCATCGGACGTGAACGGCCGGATGGCCGCGGCTATGAAGCACGCTTTTACCCGGCCTGGGACAACTTTCCGAGCGGCGACACGGCGGCGGATACGCTGCGCATGAACCGCTTCATCGAGGACCGCGTGCGCGAAACGCCGGCACAATACCTTTGGACGCACAAGCGTTTCAAGACCCGCCAGCCGGGCGAGACCAGTGTATACGGCGGCGATACGCGCTAGGATGGCACCATGCTGAAATTCACGAAAATGCAGGGGCTGGGCAACGACTTCGTCATGCTCAATGCCATGCACCAGCCCATCACCCTGCCGCCCGCAACCGTCCGTGCCATTGCCAACCGCCACTTCGGGATCGGCTGCGACCAGGTCCTGGTGGTGCATCCGGCCCGCCACCCCGCGCATGATTTCCGCTACCAGATTTTCAATAGCGATGGCCTCGAGGTGGAGAACTGCGGCAACGGTGTGCGCTGCTTTGCGCGCTTCGTGCAAGCCGAGGGTCTGACCGACAAGACGGTCATCCGGGTAGAAACGCTGGCCGGGGTGCTGTCGCCGGAATGCCTGCCCGACGGTCGGGTGCGCGTAGACATGGGGGTACCGGTGCTGGTGCCAGACCAGGTGCCGATGCACTCGGATCAGGCAGGCCCCAATCACACCATCACAGTGGAAGGCTTGCCGGTGCAGGTCACCGCCGTGTCGATGGGCAATCCACATGCCGTGCAGCGCGTGGATGACGTGGACTCGGCGCCCGTCACCACCCAAGGCCCGCTGGTGGAACATCACCCGGCTTTTCCACGTCGCGTCAACGCAGGCTACCTGCAGGTGGTGTCGCGCACGCGCATACACCTGCGCGTGTGGGAACGCGGTGCCGGCGAGACGCTGGCCTGCGGCACCGGTGCGTGCGCTGCCGTGGTCAGCGGCATCCTCAATGACTGGCTTGACGCCAGCGTCACCGTGCGCGCCAACGGCGGCGAGATGGAAATTTCCTGGGCCGGCCCTGGTCATCACGTATTCATGACCGGCCCGGCCTGTACCAGTTACAGCGGTGAATTCGACCCCGCCACCCTTTTGCGGAACCTGCCATGAACCTGCAAGCCGAACATGTCCACGCCTGGCTGAGCGCGCACCCCGACTTTTTTGTCGATCACCCGGAACTGCTCACCGACCTCACCGTACCCCATGCGGATACCGGCCAGGCAGTATCGCTGGTGGAACGTCAGGTGCAGGGTCTGCGTGAGCGCAACCGGGCCCTCGAAACCCGGTTGGCCGAACTGATCCAGATTGCACGCGACAACGACGCACTGTCGGCCAAGGTGCAGACCTTCGCTGTGCGACTGATGCAGCAGCGCAGTACGGAAGGGGCGATCGACGCCATCCTGGACGGTCTGCGCGAAGGCTTCCGCGTTCCACACGTCGCCATGCGGGTCTGGGGTACCGGGATTGGCCGCGCCAACGCACCGGAACGCCTGCCCACCCAGCAGGAGATCCAGGTATTTGCCACCGGGCTCACCAGCCCGCTGTGCGGCAACCACCCGGTCTATGAAGTGAACCGCTGGTTTGGCGAGCACGGTCCACGTCTGCGCTCATTTGCACTGGCGCCGCTGGGCAGTCCGGCATTTGGTCTGCTGGTGCTGGCCTCGGAAGAAGCCGAGCGCTTCTACCCCGACATGGGCACGGTGTACCTGGCGCAACTGGCCGCCCTGGCCGGCGCAGCGCTGGAAGCCCACGCGGCCGGCCAGGACTGAATCACACGGTGCACCTGGTCGCCGCCGTGAAAGCCGACTGGACCACCAGCATCACCGCCTTCCTGGCCCACCTTGGGCACGAGCGCCGCCTTTCGTCACATACGCTCGCCGCCTATCGCCACGACCTTGACCTGCTTGCCGCCGCCACACAGGCTGGCCCCATCATGGTCAGCACCACCGACCTGCGCCGCGAACTCGCCCGCGCCCATGCCGGCGGACTGCACGGTCGTTCACTCGCGCGCCGCCTTGCTGCCTGGCGCAGTTTTTATCGCTGGCTGCAGCACGAGGGCCTGCATTCGAGCAACCCCAGCGTGGGATTGCGTCCGCCACGCAGCGCGCGCCGCCTGCCCGGCGTGCTGGGGGTGGAGGCCGCCAGCTTTCTGGTACAAGCCGGCCCTGCGCCGGATAACGTGTTGCAAGCAACCGACAAGGGTGGCATCGA
The DNA here is from genome assembly GCA_903893215.1 of uncultured Ferrovum sp. Classification (GTDB taxonomy): domain Bacteria; phylum Pseudomonadota; class Gammaproteobacteria; order Burkholderiales; family Ferrovaceae; genus CAIVHB01. The sequence goes on from CAITLJ010000024.1 coordinate 28,491, forward strand.
CGCGGTATTGGTAGCGCAGGATGATGCCATGTTCGAACTGATGTATTCCTCCGGCTTGCGCTTGTCCGAAATCACCGGGCTGGACCTGCCGCGACTGGACCTGACGCAGGGATTGGTCACGGTACAAGGAAAGGGCAATCGTACCCGCATCGTGCCGGTCGGGGCGCCTGCCTGTACCGCGCTTCGCCTATGGCTGGACGTGCGCGCCCAACTGATACCAGCCAACGACCTGCCGGCGGTATTTCTAGGCCGGCGCGGCAGACGGATTTCGCCACGGGTGGTACAGCAACGTCTGGCAGACCGCGCTGCCGCCCTGGGAATACCGCAACGCGTGCACCCGCACATGCTGCGGCATTCGTGCGCATCGCATGTATTGCAATCCAGCGCTGATCTGCGCGCTGTGCAGGAACTGCTCGGCCACGCCAGTATCGCCTCGACACAAATCTACACCCACCTTGATTTTCAGCATCTGGCCACGGCCTATGATGCTGCCCACCCGCGCGCTCGCAAGCGCGCCAAAGGAGAATCCTGATGAATTACCGTCGTCTGGGCCGTTCCGGCCTGCAAGTGAGTGAACTGTCGTTCGGGTCCTGGGTAACCTATGCCAACCAGATGGATGTGGGACTGGGTGCCGAGTGCATGGCGGCCGCCAAAGACGCCGGCGTGAATTTCTTCGATAACGCGGAGATCTACGCCCAGGGTCAGGCCGAGCAGGTGATGGGGGCCGCACTGCGCCGGTTGGGCTGGGCGCGCGATGAGTACATCGTGTCGAGCAAGTTTTACTGGGGTCTGCATGACGGCCCCAACCGCAAGAACACGCTCAACCGCAAATATCTGCTCAACGCCATCAAAGGCTCGCTGGAACGCTTCCAGCTGGATTACCTCGACCTGGTCTTCTGCCACCGCCCGGACCCGAACACCCCGGTGGAAGAAACCGTCTGGGCGATGAGCGACATGATCACGCGCGGCCAGGCACTGTATTGGGGGACGTCGGAATGGTCGGCGGCCGACATCGCGCTGGCCTGCGAAATTGCGGAGCGACACCACCTGCACAAGCCGGTGATGGAACAGCCGCAATACAACCTGTTCCATCGGGAACGTGTGGAGAAGGAATACGCCCGCCTGTACGAACATGTGGGGCTGGGACTGACCACCTGGAGCCCGCTGGCATCTGGCCTGCTGAGCGGCAAGTACCTGCACGGCGTCCCCGCCGACAGCCGCGGCAGCCTGAAGGGCTACGAATGGCTGGCTGGCGAACTGACCGACCCGGCCCGGGTGGCCGCTGCAGAGCGCCTGCGCCCTCTGGCCGCCGAACTGGAGTGCACGACAGCACAACTGGCGATTGCCTGGTGCCTGCTCAATCCGCATGTCAGCACGGTGATCACTGGCGCCAGCCGGCCGCAGCAGGTGCTGGAAAACATGCAGGCGGTGGATGTGGCTGCACGCATTGACGCCAGCTTCAAGGCACGCATCGAGGCCGCGATTGCAGGGCAGTGAACGGCCACCCGGCGGCGCTGACGGCGCGCAGGCTGATCATGCGTGGCCTGTGAACAGTCCCGTCCCGCCCTGGCGCACTGCACTCAGTGCGGCGCTGCAGCGCGGCAGCAAGGCGCCGGAGGCGCGCTACATGCAACTCGCCACGGTGGATGCGCTGGGCTGTCCGCGCAACCGCAGCGTGGTGTTCCGCGGCTTTGGACCGACCAGCGAACTGTTGGTGTTGACCGACGCACGCAGCCGCAAGATGGCCGAACTGCAGGCGCAGTCCACCGCAGAGATCTGCTGGTATCTGGCAGCCACACGCGAGCAGTTCCGGCTGCAGGTGCGGTGTGCGCTGCACGGTGCAGGGGCGCAAGGCGTCTGGGCAAGCCTTCGCACCGAGCTGTGGCAGGCACGCGGTGCGCGCGGGCAGGCCGAATGGCTCGGTGCCGTGCCGGCCAGCGCGCTTGCCGAGGCGGTGGATGACTTCGTTCTGCTGGTTTGTGAGGTACAGCAGGCCGAGCATCTGCAGTTGCGCACCGACCCGCATACTGAAGTGGTCTGGCAGCGTGCAGGCGCGGGCTGGAACACCGCAGTATTGCGCGGCGGCTGAGTGCCGGATGACCGGAAGGAGCACGGTCAGCCAGTGACGGGCCTCCACCACGCCCGGAGGGCGCGCGGAAATTCCGGCGCCAGCCAGCACAACACGCCAAGGAATACCAGGGTGGCCAGGGCGCAGGCCTGAAACACCTGCGGAATGGTGGCTCCGTTGGCGAACATCAGGATCGCCAACGCGGAGGACACCACCATGAACACGGCGTTGAGTACATTGTTGGCGGCAATCATGCGCGACACTTCGCGCGGATCAGCCCGTGATTGCACCAAGGCATACAGGGGCACCACGTAAAGGCCACAGGCCACGCCCATGCCAATCAGCATCACCAGGGTGTCGATCCCGGGGCCCTGAAGGAACGCGGTGACACCGAGCAGACGCGCCTGCACCACCCCATGCGCACTTGCTGCGCCGGCAACCCCCATTTTCCCGTACCCGGCGGCAACCCCTGCTGCAGTTTGCAGTGGCAGGTCGGGTCCCGTGAGCGGCAGCAGCCACGCCAGCAGCACCATGCCCGCAAGCCCGGCCGGAACCAGGCCCAGATTCAGCCCCCTGCGCGACAACCGTTCGCAGGCCAGTGAACCGATCCCGATACCGAACGACAGCGCAGCCAACAGCAAGGTGGTGACGGTTTCATCCCCGCCAAGAAATTCGCGCGTCCACGACGGAAACTGGGTCAGAAAACAAGCGCCATAGAACCAGAACCAGGAGTTGGCCAATAGCGCCAGAAGCATGGTGCGATCACGCGCAGCCGACCGCAGGTTGCGCCAGGTTTCGGACAGGGGATTGGGATTCAGACGCAGGCCGGGATCTGCCGCCGGAGCATCCGGAATCCAGCGCGCGCTGATATACCCGGCCAGGGCAATCAGCAAGGTGGCCAGACTGATCGGCAGTACACCTACCTCGTGACTGGCCACCAGGCCACCGCCAAGCACGGTGCCAATCAATATGGCGGCAAAGGTACCCAGTTCGACCAACCCGTTGCCGCCGATCAGTTCAGCCGGATGGAGTTGCTGGGGCATCAAGGCGTATTTGGCGGGACCGAATATGGTGCTATGGCACCCCATCAGCAACAGGGTCAGAAACAGCAGGTCCACCCTGCTCCCGATGAAGCCGACCACGCCGATGGCCATGATCGCCACCTCGGCCAGCTTTACCCAGCGCATCAGTCGTGGCTTCTGGAATTTGTCGGACCATTGCCCGGCCGAAGCCGACAAAAACACATAGGGCAGGATGAACACCACCGCCGCCAGGTTGATCAGGATCGGCCCGCTCAGGCCAAGCAGGCTGCCGCCGCGATAGGCCAGCACGATGACCAGGGCATTCTTGAACACATTGTCGTTCAGGGCCCCCAGAAATCCGGTGATGAAGAACGGCAGGAAGCGGCGGGTGCGCAGCAGCGCAAACTGGTGATCGACGGGGGCAGAAGGCGTACTCATGGGCCGAGTATAAAGCGCCGGATCAGCCGGCGACCGCCACCAAGTGCACACGCCGGTAGTCTTTCTTGCCTCGCTGCAGCACCACGGTCACCCCGGGCTGCAGCAGCAGGCCAAGGTCTTCCACCTTCTCGCCATCCAGCCGGATGCCACCGCCCTGGATCATGCGGCGCGCGTCCGAGGTGCTTGCGCACAGGCCGGAGGCACGCAGGATCTCGGTGACCGCCAGGCCGGCGGCCGGCGCCGCCAGCTCAAAGTCGGGAATATCCGCCGGAATGGCATTGCCGCGAAAACGCGCCTCGAAGTCTTCCAGCACCCAGCGCGCCTGTTCAGCCCCATGGAAACGACCCACCAGTTCCTGCCCTAACAGCACCTTGATGTCGCGTGGATTGCGCCCCCCCTCCACCTCGCGGCGCCATTGCGCCAGGGTATCAAGCGACTCGAAGGACAGCAGTTCCAGGTAACGCCACATCAGCGTGTCCGACACCGACATCAGCTTGCCGAACATGGTGCGCGGATCATCAGTGATGCCGATGTAGTTGCCCTTTGACTTGCTCATCTTCTGCACGCCGTCAAGACCCTCCAGTAGCGGCATGGTCAGGATCGACTGCGGGCGCTGGCCATTCTGCTTCTGCAGCTCACGTCCCATCAGCAGGTTGAATTTCTGGTCGGTGCCACCCAGCTCCAGGTCGGCGCGTAGGGCGACTGAATCGTAACCCTGCACCAGCGGGTATAAAAACTCGTGGATTGCAATCGGTTGACCGGCCTTGTAGCGCTTGTCGAAATCATCGCGCTCCAGCATCCGCGCCACGGTGAGCGATGCCGCCAGCCGGATCATGTCGGCCGAGGTCATCTTGCCCATCCACTCGGAGTTGAACGCCACCGTGGTGCGTGCCGGATCGAGGATCTTGAACACCTGCGCACGGTAGGTGGTGGCATTGTCGGCAATCTGTTCGGGCGTCAACGGCGGACGGGTATCGTTGCGGCCGGTGGGGTCTCCGATCAGTCCCGTGAAGTCGCCGATCAGGAAAATCACGTCATGACCAAGCTGCTGCAGAGTGCGCAGCTTGTTGATCAGCACGGTGTGCCCCAGATGCAGGTCGGGGGCGGTGGGATCAAACCCCGCCTTCACCCGCAGGGGCTTGCCCTCACGCAGGCGCGCCACGAACTCTTCCTCTGGCAGTAACTCTTCGCAACCGCGCCTGATTTCAGCAAGACCTTCAACACTCATGATATACAGACCACATGACCATCCAAAAGCCTACAACTCTAGCGCAAAAGCCGATGATTGGCCTGATGTCCGGCACCAGCCTCGATGGCATCGATGCCGTGCTGTGTGCGCCGGACCAGCCCGGAATGCCGCTGCTGGCCAGCGCGCATCTCGAGATTCCCTCGCGGTTGCGGCAGGAACTGCTGGCGCTGAACCAGGCCGGCCCGGATGAATTGCGGCGCAGCGCACTTGCCAGTCAGCAACTGGCGCGCTGTTATGCCGAAGTCGTACGGACCCTGCTGGAGGCCGGGGGCCTGGCAGCGGCAGACGTGGCGGCGATTGGCTGCCATGGCCAGACCGTCCGCCATCAACCCGCCGACGGCTATACGCTGCAACTGGTGGACGCTGCGTTGCTGACCGAACTCACCGGCATCACCACCGTGACCAATTTCCGGTCGCGTGATGTGGCGGCCGGTGGACAGGGCGCGCCCCTGGTACCCGCCTTTCATGCTGCCGCATTCCAGCATGCCGCTCTGGGGCGGGCGGTGGTGAATATCGGCGGCTTTGCCAACATCACGCTGTTGCGGGCCGGGCAGCCCACCCGAGGTCACGATTGCGGCCCGGGCAACGCCTTGATGGACGGGTGGATTCTGCAGCAGCTGCGCGAACGTTTTGATCGTGACGGTCTGTGGGCGCGCAGCGGCACCGTACTGCCGGCACTGCTGGAACAATTGCTGGCGCATCCGTTTTTCATGCGACGGCCACCACGGAGCACCGGACGCGAGGACTTCAACCTGGCGTGGTTGACATCACATGCGACGGTGGCGCAGGCGCGCCCGGAAGACGTGCAACGTACCCTGCTCGAACTGACCGCCTGCGCGATTGCACTCGACGTACATACCGCGCGCCCGCGGGTCGACGAAATTTACCTGTGTGGCGGCGGCGCGGCCAACCGCTTGCTGGTGGAACGTCTGCGCGAGTTGCTTTCCCCCTTGCCGGTGCTGGGCACCAGCACCTTGGGCATGGACGAACAGTGGGTCGAGGCCATCGCCTTCGCATGGCTGGCCGCGCAGTGCCTGCAAGGGCTGCCTGGCAATCTGCCAGAGGTGACTGGCGCGCGCGGCCCCCGCGTGCTGGGCGCAATTTACCCAGCCTGACCCGGGCCCGAAAATCAGCCCAGATCCGACCTGAAGGCCCCTTCCGGCAAATCAGCTCAGACCGAGAAGGACGAACCGCAACCGCAGGTGGAGGTGGCGTTGGGATTACGGATGACGAACTGCGCCCCTTCCAGACCTTCGGAATAATCGATCTCTGCGCCCACCAGATACTGATAGCTCATGGCGTCGATCAGCAGGCTCACCCCATTTTTTTCCATCACGGTGTCGTCTTCGTTCACGGTTTCGTCAAACGTGAATCCGTACTGGAAGCCGGAGCAACCGCCGCCGGATACAAACACGCGCAACTTCAACGCCTGATTGCCTTCTTCGTCGAGCAGGCTTTTTACCTTGGCCGCTGCGCTGTCGGTAAAGACCAGGGCTACGGGCATATCGGTCACTGCATTCATGATATTGCTCCTTGTGCGGTGCCAAACGACGACGCATGGGTATTGAGGTCCACCACTGTGGCGCCTTCACCGGGCACGTCGTGAATCAGGCGCCCGGTAACCTGGGCGCCCAAATGAATTTCGATACTCTGGTAGCGGACATCGCCGCTCACCCGAGCCTTGGGCAGCAACTCGACCGCCTCGGCGGCGTACACCGGGCCGGCCACTTCGCCATTGATCAGGATTCGGCGCGCGCGGATTTCTCCGTCCACACTTCCCTGCTCGCTGATCACCAGGGTGCCGCCCTTTTCCGGGTGACCGAGCACCTTGCCGTGCACACGACCGTCGATGCGCAAGCCGCCCACGAAGCACAGGTCACCTTCGATCACGGTACCCGCGCCGATCAGGCTGTCGATGGGGGCTGTCTTGTTCCGATTGCCAAACACTCGCATGCTCCTTCAGCTGAGGGGAAGGGAAACGCTGGCCACTGGTTGGCGCTGTCCTTCACGCCACACCTCGGCCCATACCTTGACAGGATGGCGGGAGGCAGGCACGCGCAGCTCTCCTTCTACGTCCTGATAATACTTGAAACTGAGGGGCTGCGCAGACTCGGCGGCCGGATCCGGCCCTGCCGGAGCGGTGCCCGCGTATTCCAGGCGCAAATGCACCCGTCCTGTGAACGGCGCAGACTGACGGCCATCCTGTGCCACCAGCAAATGCCAGCGATACTCGCCCGGCATCGCGCCGGCGCGCATGGTGAAGCCACTCAGCTGCACACCCTGCGGCGCCGCGGCGCTGTCCAGACTGCGCAAAGAGGCAAGGTCTTCCTTCAGATGCATGTTTTCTTCGCGCAGCGCCGCCAACTCCTGCGCCAGACTCTCTCGGGCAGCCTGATCCTGCTGACGACCGCGCGCTTCCAGTGCCAGCTGCTGCCGGGTGGCTTCCAGCGTGGACTGCAAGGCAGCCACATCAACCGCCGGCACGCCGGCAGCCGAGGACGCCGTGGCACCTGGCAACCAGGGCAGCAGGTAAGGACGCGCCAGCCACGCTGCCGGCACCAGCAGCAGCAGCGCCAGCCACGGCCCCCAGCGCGACCATCCGGGCGCATGAGCCCCGATGGATAACTCGAGCTCGCGACGCTTGCGTCGGCTTGGTCCGGACAGGCGACCGAACACGAATGCCCCCCGTTGCCGCCTTACGGCAGCACGGGCAGCCCCTCCAGACCCAGCGTTTCAGCAAAACCGAACATCAGGTTCATGTTATGCACCGCCTGACCGGCAGCCCCTTTGACCAGGTTATCGATCACCGAGAGCACCACCACCACATTCCCGCCCTGCGGACGATGCACGGCTACCCGACACAGGTTGGAGGCGCGTACCGAGCGCGTTTCAGGATGACTGCCTGCAGGCAATACATCCACGAAGGGCTCACCGGCATAGCGTTGTGCAAATAGCGCCTGCAGGTCAGCAGCCTGACCAGCCTCGTTCAGGGTGGCATACAGGGTGGCGTGAATGCCACGTACCATTGGTGTCAGATGTGGCACGAAAGTCAGGCCCACCGGATGACCCGCTGCACGCGTCAGACCCTGACGAATTTCCGGCAGATGGCGGTGCCCCATCACGCCATAGGCCTTGAAATTGTCTGCTGCCTCGGCAAACAGGCTGCTGACCTCCGCCTTGCGACCCGCGCCGGAGACGCCCGACTTGGCATCGGCGATCAGGCAGCTGTCATCCACCAGCCCGGCTTCGACCAGCGGCAAGAACCCCAGCTGGACCGCGGTAGGATAGCAACCCGGGTTGGCCAGCACGCGTGCGCTGCGGATGGCCTCGCGATTGACTTCGGGCAGTCCGTAAACCGCCTCGGCCACCAGTTCGGGGCACGCGTGGGTCATGCGGTACCACTGCTCCCATTCGGCCACGTCGTGCAAGCGGAAATCGGCAGCCAGGTCGATCACACGCACCCCGGCGTCCACCAGCGCGCGCGCCTGTTCCATGGCGATGCCGTTTGGCGTGGCAAAAAACACCAGATCGCACTGATCCAGCGCGGCCTGTGCAGGATCGCTGAAAGCGAGATCCACATGACCGCGCAGGTTGGGAAACATCTCGGCCACCGGCATGCCGGCCTCCTTGCGCGAAGTGATCGCTTTCACGTTCACCTGCGGATGGCGAGCCAGCAAGCGCAGCAACTCGACGCCGGTGTAACCCGTTGCCCCAACGATACCAATATCAATCATCAACCCGACCCTGCATCAAGATTCAATCCTGTGGATCTTCATCCATCCAGAGGATCACACTACCACGACACGCCGACAGGCAGCTTAACCGGCGCAAGGATGACACCCCCCCCACAAGCACAAAAGCCAACCGGCTTCCCGATTGGCTTTTGCTGGCGGCACAGGGGCAACAGAGTGCCCAGGTGCTTAGCGCTTGGAGAACTGCTTGCGGCGGCGTGCCTTATGCAGACCCACTTTCTTACGCTCGACTTCACGGGCATCGCGAGTGACCAGACCAGCCTGGCTCAGGGTGCCCTTCAGTTCTGCGTTAAAGTCGATCAGCGCGCGGGTGATGCCGTGACGCACTGCACCGGCTTGGCCCGACTCACCACCGCCGAGCACATTGACCTTGATGTCAAAGCTGTTCAGGTTGTTGGTCAGTTCGAGCGGCTGGCGCACTACCATGCGACCCGTTTCACGCGAGAAGTACTCGTCAATGGGCTTGTCGTTGACTTCGATCTTGCCTGAACCCGGCTTGATGAAGACTCGGGCCACCGCGCTCTTGCGGCGGCCAGTACCGTAATAATAAGAACCGATCATGCTGACCTCAGAAATCCAGCGGCTTGGGCTGTTGGGCGGCGTGCGGATGAACGTCGCCGGCATAGACCTTCATCTTCTTGATCATTGCGTAGCCCAGCGGGCCTTTCGGCAGCATGCCTTTGACAGCCTTCTGCAGAACGCGATCGGGAAAGCGGGCCTGCAGCTTCCGGAAGTTGGTCTCGTAAATACCGCCGGGATATCCCGTATGGCGGTAGTACATCTTGTCCTCGGCCTTATTGCCGGTGACGCGAATCTTCTCCGCATTGATCACGACGATGAAATCGCCGGTATCCACGTGCGGGGTATAGATGGCTTTGTGTTTGCCGCGCAGGCGCAGGGCGATTTGGCTGGCGAGACGGCCAAGCACGCGATCGGTGGCATCAACCACATACCAATCGTGCTGGACGGTCTCAGCTCTTGCAGAAAAGGTCTTCATGACGGCCGTTTTATAAGTGCTGATCCGAAGTAATCCGCAAGTCTAGTGCAAGTGCCACCGCCATGTCAAACGCAATGTCGGTTTGACCACACAAGCCGTCTGCCGGGCGCCCGTCCGCGTAAGGATTGCCCCCACGGGGTGCCATTGCCGGTTTAGCGCCCCCCGGTACGGGCACCTGTGAAGACGGTGGTCACGCCCTGCGGCTGGCAACGCCAGTACTGTTCCGGTGCCTGGAGTTCGCCGCCAAGGGCCACCGCCGCTCGCCATGGCCAGCGCGGGTCCCACAACAGCGCGCGGGCCAATGCCACCAGGTCGGCCTGCCCTTCGGCGATGGCAGCTTCGGCCTGCGCCGGCTCGGTGATCAGGCCCACGCCGATCACCGGCAGCCCGCTGCTCTCACGTACGGCCTGTGCAAGGGGCAGTTGATACCCCGGGCGCAGTTCGATCTTCTGATGCTGAGACAGGCCACCGGAGGACACGTCAATCCAGTCGCAGGCACGCTCGCGGAGGTGGGCGGCGAGTTCCAGCGTGCCAGAGAGATCCCAGCCCCCCTCGGCCCAGTCGGTGGCGGATACACGGATGCCAAGCGGCACATTGGCCGGCAGCGATGCACGCACGTCATCAAAAACTTCCAGCACCAGCCGCATACGGTTTTTCAGGCTGCCGCCGTACTGGTCGGTACGCTGGTTGGCAAGCGGAGACAGGAACTGGTGCAGCAAATAGCCATGGGCGGCGTGCAACTCGATGGCCTGGATGCCGGCACGCACGGCGCGCTGCGCAGCCTGGACGAAGTCGCCGCGAACCTTGGCGATTTCGTCCAGGGTCAGCGCGTGCGGCGCCGCCTCACCGTCCTTGTGCGCAATCGCCGAGGGCGCCACCGGCTTCCAGCCGCCTTCGGCGGCTGGAAGCAATTGGCCGCCATGCCACGGCGCGGCACTGGAGGCCTTGCGACCCGCATGGGCAATCTGAATGCCAATCAGGGTGCTGCTGTAGGTTCGCACACCGGCAATGATCGACTTTAGCGCCGCCTCGTTCTCATCGCTGTAAAGGCCGAGGCAATGCGGTGTGATGCGCCCCTCTGGACTCACCCCTGCCGCTTCGAGCAGCACCAGCCCGACGCCACTGACCGCAAGGTTGCCGATGTGCATCTGATGCCAGGCACCCGGCGTACCCTCCAACGCGCTGTACTGGCACATGGGACTCGCCACGATGCGATTGGGCAGGGAGAGCCGGCCGAGGGTGATCGGAGCAAACAGGGCGGGACGCGTCATTTCAGGATCTCTCGGGAATAAGGGTTGGCACCAGTGGACCGCGGGTCACAGAAAGCAGTCGGTGCGCAAAGGCGTCAGTGTAAATCAGCACACTGGCCCTGCGCAGGCGAAAAAAAACGCAGCGAGGCACACGCCAGCTGCGTCAAACCCAACACCAAAGGAGGAACCTACTACGGTTCCCAATCTACCAAAGCAACAGCAAAAAGACCAGTAGTTACCTGTAAAAACTTGTTACCCGACATAACTTTAGATCACATAGCAAAAGTAAAAAGTCATTGCAGGCGGTTACCTCGGGCGCAGGCACGTGATTGGCGCGCGGCCGCACGGCACCTCTATAATCCGAAGTTACGCGCAAAGCGCACATACAAGGCTGGCCAAGCATGAAAGCACGCATCAAATGGGTGGAAGGCATGAGCTTCCTGACCGAGTCCGGCAGCGGCCATGCCGTGCTGGCCGACGGCGCCCCGGAAGCCGGTGGCCGTAACCTGGGTCCGCGGCCGATGGAACTGGTGCTGATGGGCACCGGCGCCTGTACCAGTTTTGATGTGATGCTGATCCTGAAGCGCTCGCGCGCCGATGTGCACGACTGCGTGTGCGAAGTCGAAGCCGAACGCGCCGACACCGACCCCAAAGTGTTCACCAAAATCCATCTGCAGTTCACGGTCACGGGCCGCAAGCTGAAACCCGACGTGGTCAAGCGCGCCATCGACATGTCCGCCGAAAAATACTGTTCGGCCAGCATCATGTTGGGCAAGACCGCCGAAATCACCCACGACTTCACCCTTGTCGACGTGGACGCGCCGTGAGTGCTGACTTTTCTGCCGCGCGCCTGCTCAACCGCCTGATTGCACGCGAGGACCTGTCGCGCGAGGACATGCTGGCCATGATGGGCGCCATCATGAACGGCGAGCTGAACGCAGTGCAGACCGCCGGGCTGGTGGTCGCCCTGCGCAGCAAGGGTGAAACGGTGACCGAGGTAGCCGCTGCAGCCGAAGTGATGCGCGGCCTGTCGGCGCGCGTCGATACAGGCGACCTGCAGCACCTGGTCGACACCTGCGGCACCGGCGGCGACGGCCTCGGCACCTTCAATATTTCCACCACGGCCGCCTTCGTGGCAGCCGCCGGCGGTGCGCGGGTGGCCAAACATGGTGGCCGGTCGGTGTCTTCGCGCACCGGCAGTGCCGATGTGCTGGAGGCGCTCGGCGCCGACCTCACGCTGGCCACCCCGGAACGGGTGGCGCACAGCCTGCGCACCCTCGGGGTGGGCTTCATGTTCGCGCCACAGCACCATGCCGCCATGAAGCATGCGGCGCCGGTGCGGCGCGATCTGGGCGTGCGCACCGTGTTCAACATCCTCGGCCCGCTCACCAATCCGGCCGGCGCCCCCAACCAGGTGCTGGGCGTGTACGACGAGCACCTCACCGGGCTGATGGCGCGGGTGCTGCACAAGCTCGGCAGCCGTCATGTGCTGGTGGTGCATGGCCTCGATGGCCTCGACGAACTGACCATTTCCGGGCCGAGCCGGATCGCCGAGCTGCATCATGGCGAGGTGCGCGAATACATGGTGACGCCGCAGGAGCTGGGCATCGCCATCTCGCCACTGTCGCGCCTGCGGGTGGAAGACGCCGCCGAATCGGCCGCCATGATTCGCGCCGTGCTGGGCGGCGAAGCCGGCCCGGCGCGTGACATCGTGTTGCTGAATGCCGGTGCTGCGCTGTATGCCGCCGACATCACCCCCTCGCTGGCCACCGGGGTGACGCGTGCGGCCGAAGTAATCGACTCCGGCGACGCACAGCGCCGCCTGGACGGATTCATTACCCTGTTTGCCCGTACTTCCTGAGGAATTTCCATGTCGGATGACATCCTGGCGCGCATTGTCGCCACCAAGCATGCCGAAGTACGGCAGCACCGCAAGGTGCGCCCGGAGGACGCGCTGCGCGCTGCCATTGCCGCCCAATCCGCACCGCGGGGTTTCGAGCAAGCCCTGCGCAACAAGGTGGCTGTGGGCCAGGCCGCCGTGATTGCGGAAATCAAGAAGGCCAGCCCGAGCAAGGGCGTGCTGCGCGAGCAGTTCGACCCGGCGACGATTGCGGCCGACTATGCCGCACATGGGTCCGCCTGCCTGTCGGTGCTCACCGACCGTGACTATTTCCAGGGGGCCACGGAATACCTCGAGGCGGCCCGGGCCGCCTGCACGCTGCCGGTGCTGCGCAAAGACTTCATGGTGGACAGCTATCAGGTGCTGGAAGCGCGTGCCATGGGTGCCGATGCCATCCTGTTGATCGTGGCGGCGCTGGAAGACGGCATGATGATGGAACTGGCCCTGCACGCCCGTGAACTGGAGATGGACGTGCTGGTGGAAGTGCACGATGGCCTGGAACTCGAGCGCGCGTTGCGCCTGCCCACGGCGCTGATCGGCATCAACAACCGCAACCTGCGCACCTTTACCACCGACCTGCAGACCACCCTCGACCTGCAGGCCCACGTGCCGGACGACCGCCTGCTGATCACCGAAAGCGGCATCCTCAATGCGGCCGATGTGCAGCGCATGCGTGGGGCCGACATCCACGCGTTCCTGGTGGGCGAGGCGTTCATGCGGGCGCCGTCGCCGGGGCTGGCCTTGTCCACGCTGTTCGGCACGCACGGCTGAGGGCCTTGCGGCTGGCCCCCCCCTTTTTGCGTGTCGATACTTTAGTCGAGAGGCCGGCCACCCTCCCCTTGTTTGCGGGTCTATGCAAAAGTCGAGACACGCTCGGAAGGGCTTCCGCCCCCCCCTGTGCTTTAGGCCCCATCGCCTCCCAACCCCAGACAACAAAAAAGCCACCCGAGGGTGGCTTTTTTGTTGCTCCGGCGCTGCCCTGATCAAGCGGCAGTTCCGGTCGCGTTACGACAATCAGAACGTGTGACGGAAGACCACGCCGGTCGAGCGCACGGTGGCGCCGTTAGCTACACCGCCGAGCTGCGTGCCGCCGCCCAGGTCGTTCTTGCTGTTGTCGTCATTGTTGACCTGCACGAAGGCAGCGTACACATCAGTGCGCTTCGACAGCGAGTAGCTGTAGCCAAGGATGATGGCACGGGCACGGGTCAGCGGAGCCGACTGGCCGTTGTTCAGCTGCACGCCCTGGTCGAAGGCGTAGGCGGCACGGATGGTGCCGGCACCGACCTTCTGCTTCAGGCCCAGGTAGTACGAACGCAGACGGGCTTCGGTGGCGGCGTTCAGGCTGGCACCAGCGATGGTCTTGGTAAACAGCGACGGGCCACCGTTGATCGCGGTCGCAGCGCCGGCAGTGCCCGGGAAGTTCTGGGTGCTGTTGGCATCGGTGTAGCCGAGGCCCGATGCGTAGTAGGTGCCAACGCCGGTGCCGGAGTTGTTCAGCGCACCGGAGTAAACCAGCTGTTCACCGATGAAGCTGACGCTGGTGTCCTGGTAGGTATAGCCGAGGCCGATCTTCACGCCGAAGTCGTTGCTCTTCTGCGCCGGCGTGGCAGCATATTCGAAGTGACGCTCGTACGCGGCGGTACCGTAGATGCCGTCTTTGTCGTAGGTGACCGACAGGCCGTAGGTGGCCGGATCAGCCTGCACCGGGGCGGTGCTGGCGGTGCGCTGGCTGTTGGTGGTGTACAGGGCGCGGGCGCTCAGACCGCTGAAGTTCGGGGTCCAATACTCCACCGAGTTTTCCTGACGACGGTCGAACGAACGACGGTTGTAGGTGTTGTCCAGCGACGGGGTGCTGTTGCCGCTCAGGATGGCCGTGTAGTTGTAGGCGCCGGCGTCAGCGTAGAACACGTCCAGCGGCTGGGTGCTGCTCTTGTACGGGGTATCCCAGATGCCGTAAAAGATCGTGCCGTAGTTGTCGCTGGTCAGGCCCACGTTGCTGTTACGCGAAGCCAGGGTGCCGATAGCGCCCGAAGCCGGCGAAGCCTGGGGGGCGCCCACAGCCGGGGTGACCGAGCCACCCACGTTGACCGAGCTTTCGATCTGGAAAATGCCGTACAGGCCGGGCGACACTTCTTCCTTGCCCTTGAAGCCGATCATCGACGAGTTCGACGAAATGCGGCTGCGCGAAGCCTGGTTGGCGCAACCAGCGCCCTTGCAATCGGTAGCCGAATCAATTTCCAGTTCGGTGTTCAGGCGACCGTACAGGGTCACGCCAGCGGGGTCGGCCATGGCGACGATCGGGGCATACACCGAAGCGGCGACGGCGAGGGCCAGGAGTTTCTTGTTCATGGTGATCTCTCTCAGGGTTGTAGATACATTGCAGCGAACAGGCACCAGCCCGCTGACTGCTGACGCAGCGGCATCCTCTTTGGAGGAGTTCCGCTTCACGCGCCAGCACTATCGCGAGCTTTTGATATGCTGGTACTCCGTCATCATGCCCAAAAGACTTGCACCTCCGCCACCTCCGGCCACGCTTAAAGCGCTGACTGCAAGGAAGTGTTGTGCAAATGCAACAACCAGCACGACCGGCTAAGGCCAAGCGAGCACACGACGATTTTGTGACAGCATCGACGCGCAGGCCGCATCACGCCTGCATCGGATGGCAAAAAAGGAGCATCACCCTGAACTTCCCTGACGATCTGATCCTGGCCTTCGACCGCGGACTGCGCACCGTGGCAGGGCCCGCCGTGGCTGCGCGCACCACACCGGCGCAGGGCCTGGCGCCCGCCGAAATGAGCGACACAGAACGCTTGACATCCGGCCGCATGATGCGCGTGAACCACACCGGTGAAGTCTGCGCACAGGCCCTCTACCAGGGCCAGGCGCTGCTGGCACGCTCGCCGGCAACCCGCCAGGCACTGCTGCAGGCCGCGCACGAGGAATGGGACCATCTCGGCTGGTGTGCCGAACGCCTGCAGCAGTTGCAGGCGCGCCCCAGCCTCGGCAACCCGCTCTGGTACGCCGGGTCCTTCCTGCTGGGTGCCGCCTCGGCCGCCGCGGGCGACCGTTGGAACATGGCCTTCCTGGTGGAAACCGAACGCCAGGTCGAGCGCCATCTCGACGGCCATCTCGAGCAGATCAGTCCAGCCGACCTGCCCTCACGCGCCATCATGCGCACCATGCGCGCCGAGGAAGGCGAGCACGCCGATATGGCGATCGCGCAGGGTGCCGCCACCCTGCCAAAGCCGCTGCAGACATTGATGCGTGCCACCGCCCGGGTGATGACCGCCACCGCCTACTGGATCTGAGCCCGTGCTGCCGGCCGGAATGCTGCGCACCGCCCTGCTGCTGGCCACCGTCACCAGCCTGGCCGGCTGCAGCACGGCCGGCTATTACTGGCAGGCGGCGCGCGGCCAGTTCGACCTGATGGCGCGCCGCGTGCCGATCCGCGAACTGCTCGCCGACCCGGCCACGCCGGAACCGCTGCGCCATCAACTACGATTGGCCACCGAATTGCGCGAATTCGCCAGCGCCCGGCTGGCCCTGCCCGACAACCAGAGCTACCGCAGCTATGCCGACCTGCAGCGCCCCTACGTGATCTGGAACGTGTTCGCCGCCCCCCGTTTCGACACGGCGCCCGACCAGTGGTGCTTTCCGGTGGCCGGCTGCGTCAACTACCGCGGCTATTTCAGCGAAGCCGCGGCGCGCGCGCAGGCCGCCCGGCTGGCAGCCGAAGGCACTGATGTCTATGTCGGCGGCGTGCCGGCCTATTCCACGCTGGGCTGGCTGAACGACCCGGTGCTGAGCAGCTTTGTGCGCTGGCCCGAGCTGGAACTGGCGCGCCTGATCTTCCATGAACTGGGCCACCAGGTGGCGTATGCCGCCGGCGACACCGCCTTCAACGAGTCCTTTGCCACCGCGGTGGAAGAAGAGGGCGTGCAGCGCTGGATGGAGGCCCATCCGGAGCGGGCGCTGCAAATCGACTGGCAGGCGGCGCAAACCCACCGCACGCAGTTCGTAGCCCTGGTGCTGAACGCGCGCAGCGACCTGCAGGGCCTCTATTTCGCCGGCCTGACCCCGGATGAGACCGCACGCGACAAGCAGGCCCGGCTGGCGCAATTGCTGCAGGACTATGCCGCACTGCGTGCGCGCTGGGGCGGCTATGCCGGGTATGACCACTGGTTCCGGCAGCCGGTCAACAACGCACAACTGGCGTCCGTGGCGCTATACACCCAAGGGGTGCCGGCCTTCCGGGCCCTGTTGCACAGTGAGCATGATCAGTTGCCGGCGTTCTACGCCCGGGTGCGTGCCCTCGCCCGCATGCCGGCCGACGCACGGACCGCAGCCCTCGCCGACGTGCTCAGTGCGGCAGCCGGAAGCGCCGCCGGCAGCCCATCGGTCAGTATAAGGCGAAGCCCTGCAGCAGTTGCCCTCCCAGCCAGCGCGGCAGGCACTCCGCCAGATCCGGTGCCAGCCATCCTGCCGCCTCGATCCGCTCCAGGCTGACCGCCAGGGGCAAGCCCGCCTGGGCGTCGGTCAGCAGGGCGTGTTGCGCGGCAGTCAGCACCGCGATGCAGTGACCCTCCGCACGCCGGTGCACGGAAAGCCAGATTGGACCGGCCTGCAGGTCGGTGGCCGCGAGGCGCCCGGTGTCGATGGCAGCGGCAGGGTCCGGCTGATGCGCCTGCCAGATGGCATGCACCGGAAACTGGCCAGCCAGCAGACGCACGCTTGGGTGCAAGGCCAGCCCCACCCGCAATTGCGCGGAAGCATCCAGCTGTGCGGCATCCACCAGCGCCAGCGCCGTGCGGTCCGCCGCAAAAAAATTATCGTGCAGGGCCCATTCGAGGCGCGCCACTTCGGCCAGATACGGCAGTCCGGCGCAGGCCGGTTCCTGCAATAGCGTATGCGCAAAGTCGCCCCCCAGACGATGCAAGTCACCGCTGCGTGAGCCCGGCTGGGTGAGGTGGTCGTGCACCAAGGCCGCAAACAGCGCTTCGCCGATGAGCGCCTGCACCACCGGGTAGACGGCGGTCAGGGCACTGCGCTGGCTGTGCAGTGAGGTGCGGCGGTAGATCGCCAGCCGGTCCGGCGCCGGCACACCGGCCGGTGCTGGCGCGATGGCATGCAGCAGCGCCTGGTCGGGCTCGCCACGCAGGGCGCCAGCGAACGCCGCCTGCAGGTCAGCCAGCTGCACGACGCATGCCCGGGTTTCCGGCGGCGGTGGTGGTGGTGGCAGCGGCGACAGCCTCAACCAACAGGTCATCGGCGCGCGCCACTTCCGCCAGCAGCACCGGCAGCGGCGGCAGGTCGTTGTCGCGCTCGATCAGGGTGGGCACCGCACCGAAGCGCGCCAGCGCCTGCGCATACAGCGACCAGACTGGCTCGGCGACCGGCGCGCCATGCGTGTCGACCAGCCCCCAGGGGGTGGCCTCATGTCCGCCAAGATGGATTTCCTGCGGCAGGTGCACCGGAATGCCCTGCAGGAAGTCGGTCGCGTCATACCCGTGATTGCAGGCGTTCACATAAATGTTGTTCACGTCGAGCAGAAGGCCGCAGCCGGAGCGCTCGCACACCGCGGCGGCAAATTCCCACTCGGTGAGTTGGTCGGCCGCGAAACGCACGTAGCACGACACGTTTTCCAGCAGGATCTGCCGGCCGAGCGTGTCCTGCACCTGATCGACACGTGCCGCCAACAAGGCGACGGCTTCCTCGGTGTAAGGCAGTGGCAGCAGGTCATTGCTGTGCCAGTCACCCAGTCGGCCCCAGCACAGGTGTTCCGACACCAGCGCCGGGCGGTAGCGCCGCTCGAGCGCCTGCAGGCGTGCCAGATGGACGGCGTCGAGTGGCGCCACCGACCCGAGGGCCAACCCGACCCCGTGCAGGCTGAGCGGCCAGCGCTCGGTCAGGCGGTCGAGCACGCGGAGAGCGGGCCCGCCCTCCGCAAAAAAATTCTCGCTGTGCACCTCACACCAGGCTGGCGGCGTCGGGCTACGTTCCGGTGCGTCCAGCAGGGCCGTGTAGTGCGCCGCCCGCACGCCGAGTCCGGCGCGGGGCGGCAGGGACGTCACTTCTTCTCGTCCTTGGCGGGGGCCGCCAGCTTGCCACCGAGCTTTTCGCAGGTGCCCTTGGCCACCCGCTTCCACTCGGCCGGGTCGTTATCCATCTTGGCCTGACCCGAACAGGTGTGCGCCGAATTGCCGCAATCGTTGGCGGCCTTCTTGGCGATACCGAAACAGCGCTCGCTGCCTTCAGCGGCGGCCGGGGCGGCCACGGTGAGCGCGCCGAGACCGACAACGGCGGCCAGGGCGGTGGCGATGGTGATCTGATGCTTCATGACGTGCTACTCCAATAAACGGGTTGAACCGATCAAAAAATACCGCAGGCAGTATGCTGGCATTCCTGTGGGCTGGCTGTCACCTGATTGGACGGCATTCACCTGTACAATCGCGCGAAACTTCACCAGGAGCCTGACCCCGATGCCCGCATCAAACGACGCCGACCAGAAAGCCAAAGTACTGATCGAAGCGCTGCCCTACATCCAGCGCTTCCACGGCAAGACCATCGTGGTGAAGTACGGTGGCAACGCGATGACAGACATCAGCCTGCAGGAAGGGTTCGCGCGCGACATCGTGCTGCTCAAGCTGGTTGGTATGAACCCGGTGGTGGTGCACGGCGGCGGGCCGCAGATCGGCGCCATCCTGAACCGGGTGGGCAAGCAGAGCGAATTCATCCAGGGCATGCGCGTCACCGACGAGGAAACCCTCGACGTGGTGGAAATGGTGCTGGGCGGACTGGTCAACCAGGACATCGTCACCTACATCAACAAGCAGGGCGGCCACGCAGTGGGTCTGACCGGCAAGGACGGCAATTTCATCCATGCCCGCAAACTGATGCTGAGCAATCCCACCACCGGCGAGGAAGACATCGACATCGGCCAGGTGGGCGAAGTGGTGCGAATCGAGCCCGAAATCATCAACCTGCTCTCCAGCCGCAACTTCATCCCGGTGATCGCGCCGCTGGGCGTGGGCGAGCAGGGCGAGGCCTATAACATCAACGCCGACCTGGTGGCCGGCAAGCTGGCGATCACCCTGCAGGCCGAAAAGTTGCTGCTGCTGACCAACACCGCCGGGGTGCTCGACAAGGAAGGCAACGTGCTGACCGGCCTGACTGCACCGCGCGTGCAGGCGCTGATTGCCGACGGCACGATTTCCGGCGGCATGCTGCCAAAGGTGGCCTGCGCACTCGACGCCGTGCAAAACGGTGTGCGTACCTCGCACATCATCGACGGTCGGGTGCCGCACGCCGTGCTGCTGGAAGTGCTGACCGACGAAGGCATCGGCACGCTGATCCGCGGCGCCGCCGCCAACCGCGCCACCAGCTGATCCGGCCAGCGCCCCGCATCAGCGCAGGGCGGGCGCTGGTCGGCCTCAGCGCAGGACGGGCTGGGCCGGCCAAGCCGGCCGCTGGGCGAGGCGCAGGATGGCGGCGCGGTTGGTCGGGCTGAACACCCGCTCCGCCGCCGCCGCCGCTGGCAGCCACTGCTGGTCGACATGCTCCCGCGGCGCCAGCGTGACCGGCACTGCCTGCGGAATCTGCAGGCTGAATACGTGCTCGAGGTTACGCGTCACCCCTGGCGCGTAACGGTGCCGCCATTCGGGAAAGATTTCGTACCACGACGACTCCTGCCAGTCGCGCAGGTGGTGACCGGCGGCCAGTGCGTCCAGTCCGGTTTCCTCGGCCACCTCGCGCACGGCCGTATCAAACGGGCGCTCGTCCTCGCGATCCAGGCTACCGGTGACGGACTGCCAGAAGCCGGGATGGCGCGCGCGCTCGATCAGCAACATCTGCAGGTCGGGCGTGTGGATCACCACGAGGACAGAAACGGGAATCTTGAAGGTCACGCAGGCTCCACAGGTGAGATAAGGCACACCTGCCAGACTGCGGCAAGCGACAGGGGTTCCTGCCGCCCACCGATCAGGCCACGCTCAGCGCAGCTTGATGTGCAGTTCGCGCAGCTGCTTTTCGTCGACCGGGCTGGGCGCGTCGGTGAGCATACACTGGGCACGCTGGGTTTTCGGGAAAGCGATCACGTCGCGGATCTGCTCGACACCGCACATCATCGAGGTCAGACGGTCGAAGCCGAAGGCAATGCCGCCGTGCGGCGGCGCGCCATATTGCAGGGCGTCGAGCAGGAAGCCGAACTTTGCCTTGGCCTCTTCCGGCCCGATGTTCAGCGCCCGGAACACCGCCGACTGCACCTCCTCGCGGTGGATGCGCACCGAGCCGCCGCCAATTTCCCAGCCGTTCAGCACCACATCGTAGGCGCGCGCCACGGCCTTGCCGGGATCGCTCTCCACATAGCCTTCATGACCGGCCTTCGGCGCCGTGAACGGGTGATGCAGGGCCACCCAGCGTTTGTCGTCTTCGTCGTACTCGAACATGGGGAAGTCGACCACCCACAGCGGCTTCCAGCCGCCGGTGGAGAAGCCGCGCTCATGCCCCACCTTCAGACGCAGCGCGCCCAGGCTGTCGCACACCACCTTGAAGGTGTCGGCAGCAAAGAAGATCAGGTCGCCGTCCTGGGCGCCAGTGCGCTGCAGGATTTCGGCCAGCACCGGGGCCGGCAGGAATTTGACGATGGGTGACTGCAGGCCGGTCTCGTCCACCTTGGTGACATCATTTACCTTGATGTAGGCCAGCCCCTTGGCACCATAGATGCCGACGAACGTGGTGTAGTCGTCGATTTCCTTGCGGCTGATGGTGGCCCCCCCAGGCACGCGCAAGGCGGCCACGCGGCCATTGGCCAGGTCGGCCGCACCACGGAACACCTTGAAGTCCACCGTCTTCATCAGGTCGGTGAGCTCGGTGAATTCCAGAGGAATGCGCAGGTCGGGCTTGTCCGAGCCGAAGCGGTGCATGGCCTCATGCCAGGTCATGCGTGGGAATTCGGCGGGCAGGTCGGCATCGATCACCTGCTTGAACAGGTCGCGCACCAGTTGTTCCATCAGCCCGGTGATGTCGTGCTCGTCCATGAACGAGGTTTCGATATCGATCTGGGTGAATTCGGGCTGGCGGTCGGCACGCAGGTCCTCGTCACGGAAGCATTTGGTGATCTGATAGTAGCGATCGAAGCCGGCCACCATCAGCAACTGCTTGAACAGCTGCGGCGACTGCGGCAGCGCGAAGAACTGGCCGTCATGCACCCGCGACGGAACCAGGTAATCGCGCGCACCTTCCGGGGTGGACTTGGTCAGCATGGGCGTTTCGATGTCGATGAACCCATGACTGTCGAGAAACTGGCGCACTACCATCGAGGCTTTGTAACGCAGGCGGAAGTTGCGCTGCATGGCTGGCCGGCGCAAGTCCAGGTAGCGGTAAGTGAGGCGCACCGTTTCCGACAGGTTGTCCTCGTCCATCTGGAACGGCGGCGTCAGCGAGGGATTCAGCACCTCAATGCTGTCCGCCAACACTTCGATCTCGCCGCTGCGCAGGGCGCCATTGACGGTACCCTCGGGACGCAGGCGCACCCGACCAACGATCTGCAGCACGAACTCGGTGCGGACGCTCTCGGCAACGGCAAAAGTGGCCACGTTATCGGGATCGGACACGATCTGGACGAGGCCTTCCCGGTCACGCAAGTCAATGAAGATCACCCCGCCATGGTCGCGGCGGCGATGCGCCCAGCCTTGCAGGGTGACGGTCTGGCCCAGAAAACGCCGGTCAATGGCGCCACAGTAATCGGTACGCATGGAACACTCGAAAATGAAACGGAATTGGTCAGTCTGGCTCAGGGGTGGACGGGCCTGGCTGCGACCGGTCCTGCGATGGCAGGCCCGGCGTTGCCACCGGCGGCGTATCGGGTCCCACCACCCCCATGGAAATCACGTATTTGAGCGCGTTGTCCACGCTCATCCGGAGTTCCACCACCTCGCTCTTTGGCATGATCAGAAAGAACCCCGAGGTGGGGTTGGGCGTGGTCGGCACGTACACGCTGACATGTTCGCCGGGTAACACCGTACCGACTTCGCCGCCCACCACACCCGTCTGAAAGGCGATGGTCCAGCAACCGGGACGCGGATATTGCACCAGCAAGGCCTGGCGGAAGGCCTGCCCTTCACTGGAAAACAGGGTTTCGCTCACCTGTTTCACGCCGCCATAAATCGATTTCACTACGGGTATATGGACCAGCAGGTCCTCGCCAAAACCCAGCAGGCGGCGCCCGACGTAGTTGGCCGCCACCACACCGGTCAGCAGGATCACCGCCAGTGTGATCAGCAGGCCAAAGCCAGGCAGGTCGTGACCGGTCAGCGCCTGTGGTCGCAGACTGATCGGCACCAGTGCCAGCGACTGGTCGGCTGTGACCACGATGAAGCGAAGCACCCAGAAGGTGATGCCCAGTGGGATCCAGATCAACAGGCCGGCGATGAAGTAACGACGCATCAGGCGTTGGACGGCGGGGATGACGTGTTGGAGGAGGACGACGCTACCGTTGCCGGCGCGCTGCCGGCCGCGGGGGTGGTCGGACCCGTGCTGGTCGGGGTGGCCGCACCGCCACCGCCGGTATCACCCGAGCCCGGACTGGCACCTGGTTTGCCGCTGTCGGCTGGGGCATCGCCTGCGCGGGCCGCTGTGGCAGGCGCGCTGGCCCCCCCGCCACCACGGAAATCGGTAACGTACCAGCCGGTGCCCTTCAACTGGAATCCGGCTGCGCTCAGCTTTTTGTGCAGCGCAGGATGCTGGCAGGCCGGACAGTTGACCGGCGCGGGATCAGAAATTTTTCGCAGCACTTCAAGTTCGTGGCCACAATCGGCGCAGCGGTATTCGTATAGAGGCATGGGTTTCAGCTCCCGATAATCGTTCAAGTATAACGGAAGACGCGTCCGGTCCCACGCGCGGCCACCCCCGGGCAGTGGCGCAAAGAACCAAAACACCTATCCACCAGTCTAGGTGGGGGTCAACTCACGGAATTCCAGCCCATGCTGCACTGCCCTGTCACTGTCCTGAAACGCACGACGGCCGCCTGCCTGGCAGGCCTTGCCTTGGTAGCAAGCACTTACTCAATGGCTGCCGCAGGTGCGCCGCCACATAGCTTGCCGGCGGGCGTCACCGCCGGCGCACGGATCGAGGGGGTGGAAGAATATCATCTGGCCAACGGCCTCACAGTGCTGCTGGCACCCGATCCGGGCAAGGCCACGATGACGGTCAATGTGACCTACCGGGTGGGATCCCGCCACGAACATTACGGCGAAACCGGCATGGCACATCTGCTCGAGCACATGTTGTTCAAGGGCACGCCCAAACATCCGGACATCACGGGCGGCCTTACCCGCCACGGCATGCGACCGAACGGGACGACCTGGTACGACCGTACCAACTATTTCGAGACCTTTCCCGCTTCTGCCGAAAACCTGACCTGGGCGCTCGAAATGGAAGCCGACCGCATGGTCAACTCAAAGGTGGCACGCAGCGATCTCGATAGTGAAATGACTGTGGTGCGCAACGAGATGGAGCGTGGCGAGAACTCACCGGAAAGCGTACTGAGTGAGCGCACCACGTCGGCAGCGTTCGAGTGGCACAACTACGGCAAATCCACGATTGGCGCGCGCTCCGATGTGGAAGGTGTGAGCATTGACCACCTGCAGGCATTTTATCGCACCTGGTACCAGCCGGATAACGCGGTGCTGGTGGTGGCTGGCCGCATCGACCCGGAATCTGTGCTGAAGGAAGTGGCGAGCACTTTCGGCGCTGTACCCAAACCCGGCCGGGTCTTGCCCGCCACCTATACGCTGGAGCCGGTGCAGGACGGCGAGCGTCTCGTGGTGCTGCGTCGCCCCGGCGATGTGCAGCATCTGAACGTGGTCTATCACGCCATGCCGGCAGCTTCGAAGGACTTCCCGGCGTTTCGGGTGCTGGCCGCCATCATCGGCGATACACCTTTCGGGCGCCTGCATCGCAAGCTGACCGCCCAGGGACTGGCGACTGGCACCAGCGCCACCGCGTATGCACTCGCCGAACCCGGCATGCTGGAGGTAGCAGTTGACGTGAAGAAGGACCAGTCGCTGGCGGCCGCCGAACAGGCGGCCCTGGCCACTCTGGAGGGCTTTGCCACCGAACCGGTGACACAGGAAGAGGTGGAGCGTGCGCGTACGCGCCTGCTCACCCAGATGGATCAGACCTTTGCCGATCCCGAGCGCTTTGGTGTGGCCTTGTCCGGCGCCATTGCAGCCGGCGACTGGCGGCTGTTCTTCCTGGAGCGCGACGAGCTGCGCAAGGTGACGTCCGCGCAAGTGCAGGCGCTGGCGGTGGCGTGGCTGAAGCCGACCAACCGCACCCTGGGTCGCTTCATTCCTGAGGACAACAGCCCGCGCGCGCCGAAACCGGCGCTGGTGGACGTGGCCGCCCGTCTGACGGATTACCATCCGGCCGAGACCATCGCCCAAGGCGAGCGCTTTGATCCCACCCCCGAAAATATCGAGTCACGCGCCCAGCGCAGCGTCCTGCCCGGCGGCCTCAAACTGGTGCTGTTGCCCAAGACCAACCGCGGCAGAACGGTATCGGCCCGTCTGGCCCTGCACTGGGGCACGGCGGAGTCGCTGCAGGGCCAGGCTACGGTGGGTCAGTTTGCGGCCAGCCTGA
Organism: uncultured Ferrovum sp.; assembly: GCA_903893215.1. Lineage (GTDB taxonomy): Bacteria > Pseudomonadota > Gammaproteobacteria > Burkholderiales > Ferrovaceae > CAIVHB01. Next base: position 53,806 of record CAITLJ010000024.1, read on the forward strand.
TCGACAAGGGCGGTGCCGGCCTGACCCGCCAGCAGATCCGGGCACGTTTCGACCAATTGCAGGCCCGCGTGATGATTGGCGGTAGCGCCACAGGTGCGAGCGTGGCGATCGAGACCACCCATGACAACCTGCCCGCGGTGCTGGCACTGGTGACCCGGTTGCTGCGCGAACCGTCCTATCCGGACAGCGAGTTCGAACAGCAGAAGACCGAGCAGCTGGCCGGCATCGAAGAGGGCCGCAAGGAACCTCAATCGGTGGCGATGAACGCGCTGGGGGCGCACCTCAATCACTACCCCCCGGGCGACCTGCGCCACTCCACCAGCATCGAGGAAGATCTGGCAGACACCCAGGCCGTCACACTGGCTCAGGTGCGCGCCTTCCACGCAAGGTTCTTCAGCGCAGCCCATGGCGAACTTGGCGTGGTTGGCGACTTCGACGCAGATGCGGTGAAAAAGGTGGTGACTGAAGGGCTTGGCAACTGGCCCACAGCCCAAGCCTATGCCCCGGTACTGGAGGACTGGTCGGCACCGCGCCCGGCGCGACTGCTGTTGCAGACGCCCGACAAGGCCAACGCGTTTTTCTATGCGCGCGTGGCGCTGCCGGTTCGCGACGACGATGCCGATGCACCGCTGCTGACGCTGGGCAATTTCATCCTGGGAGAAGGCTTTCTCAACTCTCGGCTGGCCACGCGCATCCGCCAGAAGGAAGGTCTGAGCTACGGCGTGGGTTCGGTGCTGCATCTCAACCGCGAGGTGGCAGTGAGTGACCTGAGCGCCTACGCCATCTACGCCCCCGAAAACCGCGCCAAGCTGGAGACGGCATTTCGCGAGGAACTGGCCCGGATGCTGAGGGACGGCTTCAGCGCGGAAGAAGTGGAAGCCGCCAGACAGGCACTGCTGCAAAACCGTCGTCTGGGTCGTGCGCAGGATGGTGGCATCGCCGGCCTGCTTGCAGAGTACGCGCGCATTGGTCGCACCATGGCGTTCTCGGCGGCCAGCGATGCGCGGATTGCCTCGGCCACTGCCGACGAACTGAATGCGGCCATGCGCCGGCATCTTGATCCCGCCCAACTCACGCTGGTGTTCGCGGGCGACTTCAAGGACGCCGCAACGAAGTAAGGTGCACTGCGCGCCGATGCGGCGCATTCCATCGTGATCTCGGCGGGCGACCTGACTGCACCGTTCCTCCACAGGCAATCACGGCATGCCCTGCCGCGAGAATATTTATCGCACCTACTGCATCGGCGTTGTTCGCGTACCCGCACTTGACGCATAGGAACTGCGCTTGCGTACGCCGGTTGTCGCTCGATACGTGACCGCAGCACGGACACGTTCGGCGAGACGGCCCGTTCCACACCGCTAAGCGATACGGCTGCCTCATCAATGGCGATGCCGAGTTCTTGGCGCTCGCCATCATGGCAAAAGCCAATGAGGCTTGCCCAGACACCTACTGAGACCACCCCAAACCCCGCCAAGCCATGCTTGGTGGGGTTCTCCCTTTACGGGTTTCCGGATTCTCCGGTGGCTTCGTTCGACGAGCCACAGTGCGGACAAAGTCGAGAGATGATCTGGTGCACGACAAGCCCTGGCATTCAGTTCAGGATATTTACGGGTATGGGCGACAGCCGAAAGGGGCGAATTCTTGCGCCAGTAGCTAAATAGCCCAAGCAGCTCGCATAGCAGCCCTTTATAATGTCCTACTTGAATAAAATACTAAGTTATACTAGTATAGGATTTATGATGAATAGGAGGCTACGATGCTTCAGACCCTACGCAAAGCCGGTGGCTCGCTCGTGATGACCGTACCCAAGGCTTTTATTGACCAGAACGGATTGAGCGACGGCTCACAGGTTGAACTCCACCTACTCGGCAAGAAGATGACTGTCGAAGCGCCCACTCGCCCACGCTACAAACTGGCCGACCTGATGGCAGAAATGCCGCAGGGACTTCCGTGCGTTGAAGGTTGGGATGAAATGCCCTCGGTTGGGCTGGAGAACGGCTGATGGCGTATCTGCCGAACCGTGGCGACATCGTGCATCTCGATTTCGATCCGTCATCTGGCCGTGAAATGAAAGGCCCGCACTTCGGGCTTGTGTTGAGCGGGAAGGTCTTCAACCAGCAAGGGCTGGCGATGATTTGCCCGATTTCTCAAGGGGCCGCTGCCGCCGCTCGTACCTACGGGACGGTGGTCACGCTGATGGGGGCTGGAACCGACACGCAAGGCGCAGTGCATTGCCACCAATTGAAGTCGCTGGACTGGCGGGCGCGGAATGTGCGCCTCAAGGAAACGGTGCCGCAGCACATCGTGGATGAAGTTCAGGCCAGAATCGAAGCCATTCTGTTTGGGTAGAAGGAAATCTGGTTTAGGCGCTCCTGGCTTTGTCAGCGCCGTTAACCAGCGAGTGGACGCCCACAGGCCCGACCTGAAACCCGTACCCGGCGTGGAACACCTGGTGGATGCCTATGTCGGTTTGGTCGCGCCACTGGCCAACCGCCCGGTGGGCATGCTGGGCGCAGCCATTAGCAACCAGGTCTCCGGCAGCGGTGAAGTTGCCGCAGTCGAGTTGATCGCGGATGCCCAGCTGGCGGCAACCTCGGCGCCGGCAAGACCTTGCCGATCTGCTGGAGCAACAATTTCCAGGCTGTCAGGGCAGCAGCAAGCTGCGCCTGCTGCAAGCTTCGCAGGGGTTTCATCAGCGATTGCAGGCTGACGCCACCCCCGGTCACCACGTGCGTGCGGTCTGGTTGCAGCAGGGCAGCCAGCGGCTGGACCTGGTGCGTGACGGCACAGTGGTGCAACCCGAAGCACCGGTGCGCGTGACCGTGAGCAACTTTGCCCCTGCGCTGGACCGCGGAGGCGCGCGACCTGCCAAGGGTGGTGATTCAGCCTTGAGCCCGGTGCGGCAATGGTTGCAGCACTGCCAGCAGGGCAACGTGGTCGATCGGCTTGTGTAACAGGTCCTGCATGCCCGCAGCATGCAGGCGGGCCAGGTCAACGCTGGCACCATCAGCGGTGATGGCAAAAATTGGCAACTCGGCTGCCGGGATCAGGTTACGGATCTGCCGCGCTGCCCCGTATCCGTCCAGTCCCGGCATTTGCAGGTCCATCAGCACCACATCGAAAGCGTGCGGATTGGTCTTCACTGCGCTGACGGCCTGCAGGCCGTTGTTGGCGAGCGTGACCGCCACGCCCTCCAGCGCAAGCAGTTCGGACATCAGTTGACGGTTGATCTGGTGATCATCCACCACCAGACAGCGCAGGCCGGACAGCGTGGGTGCAGCGGGCTGGGCAGTACTCCATTGTGGCTGCCGGGTCTGACTTGGCAGGTCATCAAGCAGGGCATGCAGGACTTCCGGCGCAACGGATGGATCGGGGCCGCCCGACGAACTCACCGCATACGGCCGCTTGGCATCCTCATGCAGAGACAGCATGATGCCGGGCGATGGCATGTCGACCACCAGGCGCAACTGGCAGCGACGGCAGCCATCGTTGACGGTGATCACGTTTCGATCACCGGCGCGCCACTTCAGCAGTTGCCTGGCGGCCGCGGGCACGCCGGGTAGCGGGAAAGCGGTATCTGCAAGCAGATTGAGCGCCATCACTGCGTCATGCGACAGACCGAGCTGGTCGCCGAAATCCACTGCGGCGTAGAGGCAGCGGCCGTCCCCGCCGAACAGGGCAAGGGGAAAAGGATTGGCCGCCAGCGCGTGCTCACGCGCCATCAATTCGGTATGCAAGCGACGCAACAATGCGAGGTCGGAGCCGTCGTCCTCCAAGCCAGAGGTATGAAGCAGGGAGCGCATGCGCAACGCCGTGAGCGCCTCGTGCAAGGCCGCCCGCTCGCTACGGAAACGTTGCAACAGCAGCACCGGCGCCAGCGACAGCAGGGAAAACAGCAACGCCGCAAGTGCGCGACTTTCAGGGGACGGCTGTCCGATCTGATCGCCCAGCACCAGAAACACCCCCTCGACGAAGGCCAGCGACAGCGTGATGGCCAGCAGCCCCCCCCCCACGCCACACAGCCAGGCCGTAAGCACCACCCCGGGAAAGTAGATCAGCCATGCATACGCCTGCAACTCTTCCCAGAACATCGTCTGCAGCAGCGCGATCACCAGCGGCAGACAAACGGGCAGTAGCACGTCGCCGAACGGCACACCAGCGGGGCCGCTGGACGCATCTGGACCGGCTCCAGCGGGTGCCCCCGCTTCAGCGGCCTTGGGTGGCTTGAGGAAGGAGGGCTTGATCAGAGTCTCCTGCCTGGCAGTCCGGGCTGCGTCAGGAGGCTAGAAGGGGATGTCGTCTTCGAAACTTTCGATCGGCGCAGCTGGTGCCGGACGACCACCCCCGGCCGGCGCAGCCTGACGCTGAGGTGGCCGCTGGTCGAATTCCTCGTCGCCACCGCCCTGCGCGCCGCCGCGGCTCATACCACCACCGCCACCTTCCCGGCCACCGAGCATCTGCATACGGTCACCCACCACTTCGGTGGTGTATTTTTCCTGACCTTCCTTGTCGGTCCACTTGCGGGTGCGCAAGGCGCCCTCCACATACACGGCCGAGCCCTTCTTCAGGTATTGCGCAGCAATTTCCGCGGTCTTGCCGAAGAATACGATGCGGTGCCATTCCGTGGCTTCCTTGCGCTCACCGGTGGCCTTGTCCTTCCAGGTGTCGGTGGTGGCAATGCTGAAATTGGAGATTGCGCTGCCATCGGGCGAGTAACGCACTTCGGGATCGCGACCGAGGTTGCCGACGAGAATCACCTTGTTGACTGATGCCATGCTGCTTGCCTCCAAAATATAGTGTGCGGTGCCGGTGGGCGCAGGCGCCTGAAGATCGGCCTGCGCGGAAGGCAGGCCGTGATCACCTTGAATTCACGATGCTACTCCTGGCGACGACGAGCGCCAGCCGGAGCAGCGGCATGCATTGTGCGTTCTGGTGAAACGGCAGTCGCCAACGTCCGGTACCGGGCGAGTACATCATCTTACCAGCTTGGGCCGGATGACCGCCCGGGATGCGACGGCAGCATCCACGAAGTGCAGGTGCAACCGCCAGTCTCAGCCGCGCCGCCAGGCACCGCCATGCACGGCCACCGACGCGGCGGGGGAGCGCTGCAGATACGCCAGTGCCTGCGCGGTGTTGCCCTCGTTTCCGGGGTGGAACCAGGGGTTGAAATAGCGCGCGGCGGCCAGCAGCACACTGCCCAGTCCGGGCAGCACACCGCGCACGGCTGCGTTCCGCCACCCGGACAGAAAGCCCGGATAGACAGGCCGCCCCGGATCGGCACGGAACAGGAAATGGCTACCCTGATAGAACAACACGATCAGGATGGTCATCGCCAGCAACATGTGGAATGCGCGTTCGATGTAGCCGCCGCCCATGTTGCGGAACACCTCGTAGGCCACGGCCCGATGCTCCACCTCCTCGGCACCATGCCAGCGTAGCAGGTCAAGCATCACCGGATGGGCGTGTGCCCGGTCCAGCCCATCGGCGTTGAGCACCCAGTTGCCGAGGTAAGCAAAGAAGTGCTCCAGCGCGGCGATCATACCCAACTGCTGACACATCCAGAAGCGCGACTTGCCGATCTTCAGCCCGAACGGCTTGTCGCCCAGATAGAGGCTGAACAAGCGGTCGATCCTTGCCGTGAACGGGCGCGTATCGATCTGGTGGGCCTGAAAGTAATGCTTAACCACCCCCTCGTGCGAGCGGGCATGGATGGCCTCCTGCCGCATGAAACCCTCAGCATCGGCGCGCACGCGCGGATCGGTGAGCAGCGGCAACACCTTGTTGTAGACACGGCAGAACCAGAGCTCGCCGGCAGGAAACATCAGGTGCAACACATTGATCACATGCGTGGCATAGGGGTCGCCTGGCAGCCAGTGCACCGGCATGGCGGTCCAGTCAAATTTGACGTGGCGCGGCAGGATCAGATGACCCCGAAGCTGCGCGCCGGGCACTATGCTTGTGTTGTCAGGCATGAAAAGCCTCCCCTCTGCACGGTTTCAGGCATGCTGCCGGCCGGCCTGCAGGGCGGCCGTGGCAGCCGCGCCGTCGATGTGCGTGATGAATTCGCGTACCAGTGCAGCGAACTGTTGCGGCGCGCTCAGGGTGCACCAGTGCCCCCCGTCGAATTCCCGTCGCCAAAGTTGCGGTACAAATTCGGCCAGTCCCAGGCTGAGTGCCGGGCTGACAAACCGGTCACGCAGCGGCACCAGTACCTGCACAGGGGTCCGCGCGATACGCCGGCGCGGACGGGTGAGCGCCGGCAGGAAATTGGCGCGATAGAGCCAGACGCCGTTGCAGCCGTCGCGGGTCTGCGAGGGGCTGTGACCGCTGCCTGACGGTACACCTTCCATGCGCTCCAGCAGGCGCTCCCAACGCCGCCCCAGCACGCCCTGCCAGACGAGCTCCGGCAACCACGGCAGATGAAACATGGCGATGTACCAGGACTTGCGTAACTGCCCGAACACACTGCCCAGGGTGCGCCCCGCCCGGCCGCGGACGCCGGCGCGCATCCACCAGCCGACGTGATCCAGACACGGCCCGGACATGGACGTGAACGAGCGCAGCCGACCCTGCAGGGCAGGTTCGGTGGCAAACTCCCACGCCTGGATCGACCCCCAGTCATGGGCAACCAGATGCACCGGTTGCAGCGGGCTCACCGCATCCAGCACCGCACGGAAATCCCCGAGCAGGCGCGCGAGCGTGTAGGACGACCGACGGGCCGGTGGCGTGAACGAATCACCCGCGCCGCGCACGTCATACGCCACCACAAAATAGTCGCTGACAAGATGTTGGGCCACTGCGTGCCACTTGCTGCTGTCGTCCGGATAACCATGCACCAGGATCAGCACGGGCCGCTCGGGCGCCCCCCAGCAGCGCAGCATCAAGCGCCCATCCGGCCCATCCACGCCCCTACGGCACTCGGTGACTTCGTTCATGGCGCCCCTGCTCCCCATTTTGTATTTGATCCGGATCGTAGGCGCAGGCCCGAGGCGGCGCTAGGTCGCTTTGCGACAACGATGGAATAGTTTGCGACATTGCCACGCGTCGGCCATGAGCGGCGGCGCTTCAGCTGACCGATCCAGGGTGCCAACCGGCACCGCAGCGACAGAGGAACCTCGTGCCTGCGCCAGACTCCATCAATCAATGCACGTATATTAGGGGCGGCGCACAAAGTGCGTGCCCGGCTGTCCTTGGTCTTTACCTGAGTGTCTGATGGAACTGATTCGTATCCGGGGTGCCCGCACCCACAACCTGAAAAACGTCAATCTGGACCTGCCGCGCCACAAGCTGGTGGTGATGACCGGATTGTCCGGCTCGGGAAAATCCTCGCTGGCGTTCGACACGCTTTACGCTGAAGGGCAGCGTCGCTACGTCGAGTCATTGTCGGCCTATGCACGCCAGTTCCTGCAACTGATGGAAAAACCGGATGTGGACCTGATCGAAGGCCTGTCGCCGGCAATCTCGATCGAACAGAAAGCCACCAGCCACAACCCGCGGTCCACCGTAGGCACGGTGACCGAGATCCACGATTACCTGCGCCTGCTGTTTGCACGCGTGGGCGACCCCTATTGCCCGGACCATCACCTCAAACTCGAAGCGCAGAGTGTCTCCCAGATGGTGGACCATGTGCTGGCACTGCCCGAAGACACCCGGCTGATGATACTGGCGCCACTGGTGATGAACCGCAAGGGCGAACAGGGCGACCTGTTTGACCAGTTACGCGCGCAAGGCTTTGTAAGGCTGCGCGTGAACGGCGAAGTGCATGAGATCGACGCGTTGCCCAAGCTGGAAAAAAACCGCAAGCACAGCATCGACATCGTGGTCGACCGCCTCAAGGTGCGTCCGGATGCCAAGCAACGCCTTGCCGAATCATTCGAGACCGCGCTGCGCACCGCTGAGGGCCGGGCGATTGCCGTGGAGATGGATACCGGCACCGAGCACATGTTCAGTGCGCGGTTTGCCTGCCGCGAATGCGGTTATTCGCTGGCGGAACTCGAACCGCGCCTGTTCTCGTTCAATAACCCGATGGGTGCATGCGCCAAGTGTGACGGGTTGGGGCAGGTCAGCTATTTCGACCCACGCCGGGTGGTTGCCTTCCCACAACTCAGCCTTGCCGGTGGGGCCATCAAGGGCTGGGACCGTCGCAATGCGTTCACCTTCCAGTTGCTGCTTGATCTGGCCCGACATTACGGTTTCGACGTGGACGCGTCATTCGAGGCGCTACCGGCCGCGGTGCAGGACGTGGTGCTGCATGGCAGTGGTCGTGATTCGATCGCTTTCCGCTATCCGGCGGAACGCAATCGCAGCGTGGTGCGCGAGCATGCCTTTGAAGGCGTGATTCCCGGACTCGAGCGGCGCTACCGCGAAACCGACTCGCAGCTGGTGCGCGAGGAACTCGCCAAGCTGCGCAACAACAAGGCATGCCCCACGTGCGAAGGTACCCGCCTGCGCCGCGAGGCGCGCAATGTGAAAGTGGCCGGCCACACCATCTACCAGATGAGCGCGCTGCCGCTGCGCGACGCGCAGGCGCTGTTCGAAAGCCTGCACCTGGAAGGCAAGAAGCAGGCGATTGCCGAAAAAATCGTAAAGGAAATCGCTGCCCGACTGCAGTTCCTTAACAACGTCGGGCTGGATTACCTGCAACTGGAGCGCTCGGCCGACACCCTGTCGGGTGGCGAGGCACAGCGCATCCGGCTGGCTTCCCAGATTGGCTCAGGGCTCACTGGCGTGATGTACGTGCTTGACGAACCATCGATCGGATTGCATCAACGCGACAACAATCGATTGCTGGAAACCCTGGTGCGGCTGCGCGACCTCGGCAACTCGGTGATTGTGGTGGAGCACGATGAGGACGCGATTCGCGCAGCCGATTACGTGGTCGACATGGGACCCGGTGCAGGCGAACATGGCGGTCAGGTGGTGGCTTCGGGCACACCCGCCGAGGTGGCGGCCAATCCGGCCTCACTCACTGGTCAGTACCTGTCCGGCGTGAAGTCGATAGCCGTCCCGGACAAGCGCCATGCGCCCGATCCGTCGCAGTTGCTGGAAATCATCGGCGCCTGCGGCAACAACCTGCGCGAGGTGCACCTGCGCCTGCCAGTCGGGTTGTTTGTGTGCATCACCGGTGTATCGGGCTCGGGCAAGTCCACCCTGATCAACGATACCCTGCACCACGCCGTGGCGCGCCATCTGTATGGCAGCACGGCCGAGCCTGCCCCCTATCAGGAACTGCGCGGTCTTGAGCACTTCGACAAGGTGATCAACGTGGACCAGAGTCCGATTGGTCGCACACCGCGCTCAAACCCTGCCACCTACACCGGTGTGTTCACACCGATTCGCGACCTGTTTGCCACCGTGCCCACTGCACGCGAGCGGGGTTATGGCCCGGGACGCTTCTCGTTCAACGTCAAGGGTGGTCGCTGCGAAGCATGTCAGGGTGACGGCGTGATCAAGGTGGAGATGCACTTCCTGCCGGACGTCTACGTGCCTTGCGATGTATGTCACAGCAAACGCTACAACCGCGAGACCCTCGAGATCCAGTACAAGGGCAAGAACATCCACGAAATCCTGGAAATGACCGTGGAGAACGCCCGCGCCTTCTTTGAACCGGTGCCGGTGGTGGCCCGAAAACTGCAGACCCTGCTGGATGTGGGGTTGGGCTACATCACGCTGGGGCAGTCGGCCACCACGCTGTCAGGGGGGGAAGCACAACGCGTCAAGCTATCGCTCGAACTCTCCAAGCGTGATACCGGACGCACGCTCTTCATCCTCGATGAACCTACCACAGGGTTGCACTTTCACGACATCGACCTGCTGCTCGGCGTGTTGCACCGACTGCGCGACCATGGCAACACGCTGGCGGTGATTGAACACAATCTGGACGTGATCAAGACCGCAGATTGGGTAATTGATCTGGGCCCTGAAGGCGGGGCGGGCGGCGGCATGATCATTGCCCAAGGCACGCCGGAAACCGTGGCGGCCAACCCTGCCAGCCATACCGGCGGCTTTCTTGCCCGCCTGCTGCCCGAGGGCAGCGGCGAGCGCGGCACCAAGGCCATCAAGCAGCGTGTCAGCATGATAGCCACAGGCGTGGCGGCGCCAACCAAGGAAGACCGCGCGGCCGAGCGTGCCCTGAAAGAAGCGCGCAAGGCGCGCGCCACTGCCGGGACTTCGCGTGCCAAGCCCACTACGCGTTGAACCCGCCATCGACCGGATCGCCTTGCATGCCTGACCAAGCCGTGGCCAAGGCTCCCCCCACCCCGCACAAGCCAAGCTGATGCTCGCCTTTGCCGCTTATCTGAAAATACTTCTGGCGCTGGTGGTGATCGTGGACCCATTGGCCGTGGTGCCGGTTTACGCCGCGCTCACCGCCAACGATTCCCCCGCGGTGCGCGCCCGGGTTGCGCTCACCGCCAGCTTGACTGTGGCTGGCGTGCTGGCCGGTTCGGTGCTGGCGGGAGAAGCCATTCTCAACTGGTTTGGCATCACCATCGCCTCGTTCAAGGTGGGCGGTGGCATCCTGATCCTGTTGATGGCGATCAGCATGCTGCGCGTCGACACACTGCGCGAACGGCAGACGCCGGAAGAAGCCGTGGAAGCCGAACACAAGGAGAGCGTGGGGGTGGTTCCGATCGGCGTGCCGCTGCTGGTCGGTCCGGGTGCCATGTCCACCGCCATCATTTACGCGGTCGACGGGCCGGGGCTGATGCATCGCATGGCGTTGGTGGGCCTGGCGCTGCTGGTGGGACTGATCACGTGGATCTGCCTGCAGGCAGCGGTTCCGCTATCCAGGCTGCTCGGCCGCACCGGCCTTAACGTGGTGATCCGGCTGATGGGCGTGATCCTGGCGGCTGTGGCGGTTGAAATCTTTTGCGCAGGTATCGTTGTGCTGCTGCCGGGGCTTGCCGGCAATCATTGAAACTGTTGAGGAGAATGAACCATGCGCGTGACCCGAATTGCCCTGGCCTGCCTGACCCTGTTGCTGATGAGCCCGCTGACCCGCGCTGATGCGCCAGCCGTCCCGGTCAACCCGCTGGATACCGTTCCTGAAAAGATGCCCTTCGATGTGCCCTATGGCGCACCGATCAATCTGGACCGCGCACAGTCGGCCATTGCTGCGGCACTGGCTGAAGCGAGGAAGCACAACTGGAAGCTGAACATTGCCGTCGTCGACTCCGGCACCAACCTGGTGGCTTTCCAGCGCATGGACGGGGCACAGATCGGCTCGATCGCCGTATCCGAGCACAAGGCCCGTGCCGCCGTCAGCTTTCGCCGTGAAACCCGTATCTGGGAAGACAACGTCCAGCTGCGTCAGCAGTACTACGCCCTGTCGCTGGATGGCGTGATCGCGTCGCGCGGCGGCATTCCGCTGATCGAGGACGGCAAGATCATTGGCGCCATCGGCTGCTCCGGTGGCACTGGCTCACAGGACGAAGTCGCCTGCAAGGCGGGCGCAGCCAGCCTGCGCTGAGCTCAGGAACGGGCTGGCGCGCGGTCGCCAGTCGGCCGGTCGGCTGCCACACACACACGGTTGCGGCCGGAGTCCTTGGCACGGTAAAGGGCCTCGTCCGCCATGTGCAGCAGTGCCTCGGGGGTGCGCCGGCGTGGGCTGGTGGCGGGATCGTACACCGACACCCCAACGCTGAACGTCACGCTGATGTGTTCCTTGCCCACCGGAATACGCAAGCGGCTCACACCAGCGCGCAGGCGCTCAGCCAGAGCAGCCGCATTCTGCACCGACGTGCCCGGCGCAATCACCAGAAATTCCTCGCCGCCGAAGCGGGCGACCAGATCCGAGGCACGCGAGTACGCCTGCAGGGTCTGTGCCGCCTGCCGCAGTACTTCATCGCCTGCCGGATGCCCCCAGGTATCGTTGACCCGCTTGAAATGATCTAGGTCAACCAGACAGACGCCAAGTGGCGTGCCGGTTTCCTCGGCCTGGTTCACCGCCTGCAGCAGGGCTTCGGTGGCGCGCCGGCGGTTGGCAATGCCGGTGAGCGCGTCGGTTTCGGCATCCTGTTCCAGCCGCGCATTGGCCATCGCCAGTTCGGTAACCAACTGGGCGACCTGTTCGCGGTCAGCCACCAGTTGATCCTGCATTTCTATGAATCGACGCGCTGCGCGCAAGCGCGCCGTCAACTCGCCCGATTGCATCGGCAAAGAGATGAAATCGTCGACACCTGCGCCAAATGCCGCCTCGAGCGCCCCCGCGCGGTCGCGCGGCGCCGTTGCAATTAGATAGATCTGCTTGCCGGGCCGACTGCTGCGCACGTTACGGAACAGGGTGAGGGCGTCCATCTGTTGCAGGTCGAGATCACACAACATCACCTCGGGCGGATTGTCCAGCAACGCGGCCAATGCATGTTCTCCTGTGCTGACGTGGTTCACCCGATGTTGCTGGCTTTCCATCAAGCTGAGCCACGATGCACACCCCAGGGAATCCGGGTGCGCCACCAGGATACGCAAGCCGCTGTTGGCACCGGTCAGACCGCCCTCCGGTTGCGGCGAGGGCTGCATTGTCTGGCCCGCTTCCGCCAGCACATCGGAGGGAGAAAAAATTGACTCCCGTGGCAAGACGCGACGTGCAGCCTCGGCCAATGCCTCGGGTCGCTGCGCGAGCAGGGCGTCCAGGTCGCGCTCCTGCGCCGGCGGACGACCGTTCTCCACTGCCACCCGCGGAAAGGGAATGATCTCGGCCTGTGGGGGCAGGTCGAGCGACAGCGGTGCAGTGCCACTTAAATCCAGCCCAAGCATGGCTCCCCACTCGCGCCACTCTTCCTCAATCACCGCCAACCGCTCGGACAATTCGGTCGGAGAAATGCCCGCCAGCACGCAAAGCCGGGTCACCTGCAGCAGCCGATCCGTCATGTCGCGTTCCTTGTTGGCGTCAAACAGCACGCCCAGTTCAACGGCGATTTGCAGTATACGCGCGAGCCGCATGGCAGCGCTGCCAGGTACCAGCCCGGAATTGGCCGGCTCACCGCTCGCCACCACAGCTGCCACCGCTGCGTCGGGCAAGCACCAGGCCTTGAGCATGCGCCCGGCCAGCACATACCGGTCGGCGGCCAGACGGGTTTGCTCAACGCTGGTGATACGCTCTGCGCTGGCGCCGTAAAGCTCGCGGTGCAATGGTCCGTAAGCTTGGGGATACATGGTGGCCAGGGCAAGCTCACCGACACGGGCGAGCAAGCCCAGTGTGAAGCAGTCGGCCGGCTGATTCATGCCCGCCAACGACGCAAGGTGGCGCGCAGCCACCCCGGTCGCCAGGGACTGACCCCAGAACGACGGGTAATTGAAGCCTGCGCAGTGACCTTTACGGTAGCGATCGACCAGCGAGAAACTTACCAGCACCTGCCGCACCGCTGCCACGCCCAAGCGCTGGAGCGCCTCGGCGAGCGTCAGGCAGGATCGGGCGGGTCCGGAGGCAGCAGAGTTGGCGAGTCGCAACACCCGTCCGGTCATGGCAGGATCTGCCCCAAGTGCCCGGGCGAGGGCTTGCATGGTGACCGCGTCGTCGTTCAGCAACACGAGCACCTTCTGCACCACACTGCTGGGCGAGGGAAGTTCGCGTTCCACTTGCTGTGTTTGACTGTCAATCGGCATGACGCCCCCTGTGCGCAGCACTTGACGGCTGGCCCTTATTTTGGACTGTTCAGCACCCCGACTAAAGGGTTTTGGGTCAATCGCCAGCAAATTTGCGCAACTCGTCTATAGTGGAATCATTACAGGCGTTGGTACGCGCGCCGGGTCAACCAGGGGGTTATCACGATGGAAATCCAGGATTTTGAGGTCTGGGCCGAACTGGCCAAGTCTGATCCCGAAGCGTTTGAGCACAAACGTCGCGAAACCATCGATGCCTTTATTGCATCCACCCCTGCAGAAGGTCAGCAGCGCCTGCGTGGCCTGCAGTTTCGCGTGGACATGGAACGGTCCCGGGCGTCAAACCCGCTGTCGGCAACCATCCGTATCAGCAACATGATGTGGAATTCTTTTGCCGAACTGCGTGATGCGCTGGATCGTTCGGTCAATGGCGGCCTGTCGGAGTCCGGTGCGCCCGGCCAACCTGCCCGCATGGCCGAAATCATTCCTTTGCGACGCCATCACTGAACCAAAACGCTAGGCCCGCAAATGCCATAGCGCACTACCTATGGCACAGGCGTTTCCTGTGTTCTGAACGCAGGGTACTCAACTGCGCTCAACGAATGAGCCGCACGCCCCCGGCAGCAGCTAAAAAATAGGGTATCCGGAATAAAGCGTGGGACCCCTGCCAGTGTCGGTTCGGCGCGCTGCTGCCCGGAATGTTGAAACCCCGCGTTGACCCGCCCGGCGCGCCGGACAGCTTCATGTGGAATTCCACCCAGGCTACTCGAACCATCCCTCGTTGAGCTTTCGGGCGAGAACCTCCAACGACGATCCGGTTCGGGAGCTGCGCCCGGACAACCTGACGATAGACGTTCCACATGTCCATGGTCACGATTTCAACACGCTGCTTGTTGGGAAGCTGCTTGAAATACTCGAGCAGATCGACCTTTTTTCGTGTCGGCAGCATGTCGTAGAGCGACAGG
>CAITLJ010000025.1 GCA_903893215.1 uncultured Ferrovum sp.
CCGGCCAAGATTTCCACCGGTTATGAGATCAGCGTGCCGCTGTTCTGCAACACGGGTGACAAGATCGAAATCGACACCACCACGTTCGAGTATCGCCGTCGCATCACCTGAGCAGGCGCCCCCGCGTAGTGCTGATCATGGCCGCTTCCGTCCGGATGCGGCCATTTTTTTGGGGAGCGGGAGGTCGGGGCGACGGTTGGAAGGTGCGAGGGGGGCCGGACAGGGCAACCGCGTTTAGCGGTCGTCCGGCTTCAGGAAGTCAAAGGCCACCTCTGGGCGTTGGCCGCTGACCAGCAGGCTGATCGCCTTGCCGGAACCGCAAGATTCGGTCCAGCCCAGAGTGCCGTGCCCGGCATTCAGGAACAGGCCTTCCACGGCAGTCGGGCCGATCAGTGGGCGGTTGGAGGGGGTGGCCGGGCGCAAGCCGGTCCAGAAATGCGGGGCGCTTTCATCGCACGCCCCCGGAAATAACTGCCGCGCGCGCTGCACCAGCGCACCGCAGCGCACGGGGTTCAGGTCGAGACCGTAACCGTTGAACTCGGCGGTACCGGCAATCCGCAGGCGCTGCCCCAGTCGGGTGAAGACCATCTTGGAGCTTTCGTCGGTCACGCTGGCCATCGGGCCGCGCTTGCCATCCAGCAACGGCAAGGTGGCCGAATAGCCTTTCATGGGATAGATCGGCACTTGCAGTCCCAGCGGCCTCAGCAGTTGCCCGCTATAACTGCCCATCGCCAGTACACAGGCATCCACAGCCAGCCGCTCGCGGTCACCTTGCGCGTCCTGCACATGAACGGCGTGCAGACGGCCGTGCAAGGTCTCGAGCCTGCTCACCGTGGTGGCAAGGCGGAAGTCCACTCCGGCCGTTTGGCAGGCCTGCGCCAATGCCTGACAAAACCGATGCGCGTCGCCCGTTTCGTCGGGAGGTGTCCAGGTGGCGCCAGCCAGCCTGGCGCGATGGTGCGCCAGTGCCGGCTCCTGTGCGATCGCCTCGTCGGCGCTCATGGGCTGGCGGGCATAGCCGAGTGCGCGGACCTGCTCGGTGATGGACACCGCGCGCTCGAAATCGCTGCGGTTTTCGTAAATGTTCAGGATGCCAAGGGACAGCGCATCGTATTCCAGGCCGAGCGTGTCGCGCAGTTCGCGATGGCAGTGCCTGCTGTAGACCCCAAGTGCGAGGATCTGCTGCAGGTTGTAGGCAAAACGGCTGGGGCTGCACTCTGCCAGGAACTGCAGGCCCCAGCGCCACTGTGCCGGATCGATGCGCAGGCGGAACAGCAGGGGGGCGTCTTCACGAGGCAGCCAGCGCAGCAGTTTGCTCAGCATGCCGGGCTGCGCCCAGGGCTCGGCATGACCAGCCGACAGTTGGGCGCCATTGGCAAAGCTGGTTTCGAGTGCAACGCCGGGCTGGCGTTCGATCAGGGTGACGCGATGACCGGCGGCCTGCAGATACCAGGCGCTGGTGACACCGACGATGCCACCGCCGAGGACTGCTACGTGCATGGGGAATCAGGGGTTGCTGGAACTGCCCATGCTGGACACTTCGATACCGCTGACGCCATTGTTGGCCGGCGTTGCTGATGAGGTCGGCGCATCCGGGGCGGCCGCAGTGACCTGCTGCTCGATCGGTTGTGGCTGTGAAATGGCGGACAGGTCGCGCAGATTGAGGTTGGGGTCAGTGCCCTTGCCGGTGCCGGTGGACAGGTCGGTGCCCGAAGCCATGTTCACGCTGACCACCTGCCTGAGCGGTGCGTACTGCACGCGCAGGCTCTTGGCGTCCATGCCAAGCAGCTTCCAGTTGCTGTCAATGTTGTCACCCACTCGCACCGTAGTGAGTCGGTCGTTCTTGGCGAGGAACACCTGTGGATGTTGCGGATCGTCGATCATCCGGCCGATGAAGCTCCACGGAAACGCAGGGGCGGTGGGCGGCGGTGGGGGGGGCGGAGGTGGCGCAGCTTCGAGCGGCGCCACGCTGATCGCACTGACCTGGATGACTTTCGGGGCCGGTGGCACATGCGCGGCGAAGGGGTCGTCAATCTTGCGGCTGCCCAGTGCGCGGATCAAGCGGGCTGGTTCCACGCCCACGCTGTTGTCGCTGGTGGCGCCTTCAGCACCTGCACCTGCACCTGCACCTGCACCGGTGCTGGTCTTGCGCAGGTTGGTGCTGCCCGCCGCTGCGGCGCCTGCACGCACGCTGTCGGTACGTGCGACCGGTTTGGCGGCGTCCGTATCGCTGTCGCCAGAACCGCCCGCCCAGATCACTGCGGCCAGTGTGCCCGTCAGGCTAAGGCCAAGAATCCATTGGCTTTTTGTGAGTTTCATGGTTGCTGTTCCGATGCTGCTGCCGCTGTTCAGGCGAGCTTAAGCTAATAAGTTGATCGAGTCTAACAACGTGCACGCACCGCAACAAGGTTAGAATGCCGGGCGCTGGTTGATTGCTCTCAAGTTCATTACTTTCAAGCCATTACTTTCAAGTCATCCCTCTCAAGTCATCACTCTCAAGGACCTGCACCATGACCCTCGAACGCGTACCTGCTGGCCGCGACCTGCCGAATGATTTCAACGTCATCATCGAAATTCCGATGAATGGCGCGCCGATCAAATATGAACTCGACAAGGATACGGGGGCCATGTTTGTCGATCGTTTCATGTCTACGGCCATGCACTACCCTCTTAATTACGGCTACATTCCGCAAACCTTGTCCGAAGATGGCGATCCCGTCGATGTGCTGGTGCTGACCCCGGTGCCGCTGATCACCGGTGTGGTGGTGCGCTGCCGCGCCATCGGCGTGCTGAAAATGACCGATGAAGCCGGCGTGGACGCCAAGTTGCTGGCCGTACCGGTGGACAAGCTGTGCGGTCTGTACAAGAAGGTGCAGGGCCCGGACGACCTGCCGGAACTGCTGCTGAAGACCGTGGCGCACTTCTTCGAGCACTACAAGGATCTTGAGGCCGGCAAGTGGGTCAAGGTGGATGGATGGGAAGGCGCAGACAGCGCCAAGGCCGAAATCCTGGCTGGCGTCGCAAACTACGCCAAGCCGTAAAGGACAGGCGCAGCGCCTCAGGCGCTGCGGATCGGGATCACCGGTCGGCCACCTTCAGTGACCAGCGGACTCGTATTCCACGCGTGCCCGTAGATCAGTTCAAGCGTCAAAGGCAGCCCCTGCGGCTGCCTTTGTGCTTCCAGCGCTGTCATCAGCCGATCTTGCGCGCGCGGGGTCATCAGGCCGCGAGGCCGCGCCAGCAGGCCATTGCCGCCCCCCACCACGCGCAGGTCGGCCAGCAGCGTGCCGATGTCCGGGTAGTGCACGGTGAGGTACTCCATGTCGACCACCGGACTGGACAGTCCGGCGGCCGAGGCAGCATCGGCCAGATCGTGCATGTCGGGGAACCGTGGCACACTGCGCCCGGTGGGGTCACGTTGTTGCAGATCGGCGGCCAGCAGGCCGCGCCGCCATTCGCGCAGGGTGTCAGGGCCAAGAGTGCTGAACAGCAGCAGGCCATCCCGGCTGAGCACCCGGCGCGCTTCCGCAAAGCTGCGGGCGGCATCGCTGCTGGGCAGCGTGGCCAGGCTGACCACCAGGTCGACCGAGGCATTGGGTAGTGGCAAGGCTTCCGGTCGACCGGCAAAGCACAGGGGCGCACGCGCACCGAGCAGGCGCTGCAGGCGGGATGCCGGCGCGATTTGGGTCAACAGCATGGGCGCGGCGTCGCTGAACAGCAGTTGCGCGGCCGGAAACAGCCGGGTCAGGTCCTCGCGCAGCAGTGCCGGCCCGCTGCCCAGACAGAGCACGCGCGCGGGCTGAATGCGCAAGCCATCCAGATGCTCCAACAGACGACGGCCGAACTCCAGCGGCAGCTGGCGATGCGTTGCATACTTTGCCGCGTGACGTTCCAGATTGATACGCACGCGGCGTGCGTCGGCACCAGTATCCATCACGCGGTTTCGCTCGCTTGAAAGATCAGCCGGCGCTTACTCGGCGTGCATGCCCAGCCGCTGAAGCAGCGTGCGGTCGCGGTCGGCTTCCGGGTTGGGCGTGGTCAGCAGCTGCTCACCATAGAAGATCGAATTGGCGCCGGCCAGAAAGCACAGGGCCTGCACTGCATCGCTCATGTCTTCGCGACCCGCCGACAGACGCACGCGGCTGAGCGGCATGGTGATGCGGGCCACCGCGATGGTGCGCACAAAATCGAGGGGGTCGAGCGGGTCCTGGCCGTGCAGCGGCGTGCCCTTGACCTGAACCAGCAGATTGATGGGCACCGATTCGGGCGCCGGGTTGAGGTTGGCCAGCTGCGCAATCAGCCCGGCACGTTGCTGCGATGTCTCGCCCATGCCGACGATGCCGCCGCAGCAGACGTTGATGCCCGCTGCGCGGACGGCCTGCAGCGTGTCGAGACGGTCCTGGTATTCGCGGGTCTGGATGATGTCGCCGTAAAAGTCCGGCGCGCTGTCCAGGTTGTGGTTGTAGTAATCCAGCCCCGCGTCCTTCAGGCGTTCGGCTTGCGCCGGCTTGAGCATGCCCAGCGTGGCGCAGGTTTCGAGGCCCAAAGCACGCACGCCCTGAATCATCTCGGCGATCGGCTCCAGGTCGCGGTCTTTCGGGCTGCGCCAGGCAGCGCCCATGCAGAAGCGGCTGGCTCCTGCTTCCTTGGCGCGCTGGGCTGCTGCCAGCACCTCGGCCACCGGCAACATGGCCTGATTGCTTACACCCGTGTCATAGCGCACCGACTGCGGACAATACGCGCAGTCTTCGGGGCAACCGCCGGTCTTCACCGACAGCAGGGTCGACAATTGCACGCCGAGCGGATTCCAGTGCGCGCGGTGCACCTGTTGCGCCTGCCAGAGCAGGTCGGCGAAGGGTAGCGCAAACAGAGCTTCGACGGCCTCCAGCGACCATGCGGCGCAAGATTCAGTGCGCTTGTTCGTGCTGGCGGTGACGGTCGGTGTGGCGGCAGTCTGTAGAGCGTTCAGGTTGGCAGGGGAATTCATGGCAATCGTACCTTTGACGGGCACGCAGGAAGATCAGAAGTCTCCCATCATACGCGAGCACCGCGTTGCACGGGCCTGGCGCCGGTGCGCGCGGCTGTTTCCGTGGCAGGAATGCACCCTCTGCGGCGGCTACTCGCGCAGCGCACTGCTGTGCGGTTTCTGTCGTCGTGACCTGCCGCGCGCACCCGCACTGAGCGGGGTCTTGCAGGCCATCACGCGCACCGCGCATGGCGATGCCCGGGCGCTCAGACGCACGCTCGATCTGGACGCCCTCGCGGTGACCTGGCTTTACCGCTTTCCGCTGGACGACCTGATCTGGCGCTACAAGTATCGGGGCGAACTCGCGCTTGCCCCGGTACTGGCGCGCTTGTTGCCTTCACCGCCTCGCGTCCCGACAACGCTGCTCGCGGTACCCTCCAGTCGTCAGCGGGTGCGCGAGCGTGGCTTCGACGCCGCCGGCCGTCTGGTGTCGGCTTATGCCCGACGGACCCGCCTGCCGCAAGTGCGCGCAAGGCGGCTGCGCGAGGTGCCGCCGCAGGTTGGGCTGTCGCTGCAGGATCGGCGCCAGAATCTGGCGCACGTGTTTGCGCTGCCCCCCCTCCATGGCCGTTCGATCCTGATCGTGGATGACGTGCTGACTTCCGGCGGTACCTTGCAGGCGTTGGCAACGGCCTGCCGTGCTGCGGGCGCAGGCTGGGTCGGCGCGGTAGTGCTGGCCATGACCCCGCCGCCGGACGACCTGCCACGCTGGTAGGCGATCGGTCACGATGGCGTCTTGATTTCCGGAACGGGGCGGCAACGCTGGCCAGCGGTGGCAACGCATGCCAGCGGAGGCGCTGGTAAACTGTGCCGATGTTTGATGTCGTGTTGTTCCAGCCAGAAATTCCGCCGAATACCGGCAATGCCATCCGCATGTGTGCCAATGCCGGCTGTCGCCTGCATCTGGTGGAGCCGCTGGGTTTCGCGATTGACGACGCACGGCTGCGACGCGCGGGCCTCGATTATCACGAACTCACGGTGATGCAGGTGCATGCCGACTGGGTTGCCTGTCTGAACACCTTGCGTGCAGCGCACGCCGAGCGTGCGCCCGGCACCGCACTGCGGCTGCATCTGCTCACCACCCGCGCCACGCGCACCCTGCGCGAAACGCGGTTCCTGCCGGGCGATGTGCTTGTATTCGGCCAGGAAACCCGCGGTCTGCCGGATTGGCTGCTGGACGAGGTCGGCGCCGGGCATTGGCTGAAAATCCCGATGCGCCCGGGCAACCGCAGCCTGAATCTGTCGAATGCCGCGGCGGTGGTGGTGTTTGAGGCCTGGCGGCAGCAGGACTATGCCGGGATGGGCTGAGCCGTGTCGCAATCCCGCGACGGCACCGGCACCGGCTCCGGCTCCAGCGTCAGTGCGTCTTAGTGCTCTGCGCGCGGGTCGCGACCCAGCAGTTGCTGCAGTGCTGCGGCAGGCGCGAGTTGGTTGGCCAGCACGGCGGCCACCGCAGAACTGATCGGCATCTCGACCCCTGTGCGGGTCAGCAGGGCTGGCACGCTGCGCGCGGTCCAGACGCCCTCGGCCACTTCGCCCAGGTCGGTCAGGATGGCATCCAGTGGTTTGCCGCCGGCCAAGGCCTGTCCCACCCGATAATTGCGCGACAAGGTCGCGGTGCAGGTCAGCATCAGGTCGCCCACCCCAGCCAGGCCAAGGAAAGTTTCGGCGCGCGCGCCCATCGCTTCCCCCAAGCGGCGGATTTCGGCCAGGCCACGCGTGATCAGCGCAGCGCGCGCATTCAGACCAAGTCCCATGCCGTCCGCCATGCCGGCAGCAATCGCAATCACGTTCTTCATGGCGCCCGCAATTTCGACGCCCACCGGGTCGCCGTTGGAATACAGGCGCAGTCGCGGATGGTGCAAGGCATGGCGCAGCATTTCCACTTGCGCAGGGTCCTCGCCGGACAACACCAGCGCCGCCGGCAAGCCGGCCGCCACTTCGGTGGCAAAGCTTGGCCCCGAGAGCGACAACACTGGCGTGCCTGCACGCAATACCTGACCGGCAATGGTATGCGGCAGCAGCGAGCTTTCGCGTTCGAATCCCTTGCACGCCAGCACCACGGGACCCACGTGGCGGTGGTGCGCGAGTTCGGTGAGCACCGGGCGCACCCCGGAAACCGCCACCGTGACCAGCACGAGATCGGCCGCCTCGATTGCGGCCGTCAGCAGCGGGGTCACTGCGACGGGTTCGGGCAAACGCACACCCGCCAGCACCTGCGGGTGCTGGCGGGTGGTGTGCAACGCAACACAGGTGGCGGGATTACGCGCCCACAACGACACCTGATGCTGCCCGGACAGGCTGACGGCCAGCGCAGTGCCCCAGGCGCCGGCGCCCAGGATGGCAATCTGCATGAGGTGGCCTTTCCGGCTTAGTGCGTGGCGCTGCTGTTCTGGGCGGTGTCAGCGTCGGCAGCGCGCATGGCGGCTTGCTGGGCGAACAGCGCTTCAAAGTTGACCGGGTTGAGCAGCACGGGCGGGAAGCCCGCGCGTACCGACAGGTCAGATACGGTTTCGCGCAGGTACGGGAACAGGATGTTCGGGCAGGCAATCCCCAGCACTGGCGCCAGTTCCTGGTCCGGCACGCCCCGGATCTGGAATACTCCGCCCTGGGTCACTTCGATCAGGAACATGGTGCGCTCGCCCAGACGGGCAGTGACGGTGACCGTCACGCTGGCGTCGAACATGCCTTCAGAGATCAGGCCGCCGGCGGTGGACAGCGAAACTTCGATCTGGGGCGCTTCGCGTTCCAGAAAGATCTGCGGCGCGCCCGGGATTTCCAGCGAGGCATCCTTGACGTAGATCTTCTCGATCGAGAAGACGGGTTGCTGGGGTTCGCTGGTCTGGATTTCGTCGCTCATTGCACTTCCTTGGGGGGTGATGTTGCGGGAATACGGGACAGCAGCGGTCGCTGTCCGCGGGATCAGGGTAAGGGGTAAAAGTTAAAGGTAAGCGACGCCCGGGCTGGCTCGTGCTCAGCCAGCAGGCTTTTCGCCCTGCAGCAGGGGCATCAGGCCACCGGCCCGGTCGAGTGCCGAGAGGTCGTCGAAGCCACCCACATGGGTATCATCGATAAAGATCTGCGGCACCGTGCGCCGGCCACCGCTGCGTTTGAGCATGGTCTCGAACTGGGCCGGGTCGTTGTCGATGCGCAGCTTGTCGATGCTTGTCACGCCGCGCGACTTGAGCAGTCGTTCGGCCATGGTGCAGTAGGGGCAGGAGCCCGTGGCGTACATGGTGATGGTCGGCATGGCGTCAGTCCGTCAGTGCTTCAGTTTTTCTGGACCGGCAAGCCGGCTTCCTGCCAGGCACCCATGCCGCCGCGCAGCTGTACGATGTGTTCAAAGCCGGCACTTTTCAGCGCCCGCATGGCGGCCACTGGCCGTTCTCCCACCAGCACCACCGGTCGGCCTTTCAGTTTGCCGATTTCGGCAATCCGGCCATCCAGTTCCTTGGCGGGCAGGTTGCGCGCGCCCGGAATGCGCGCGCGCTGGAAATCCTCGCTGCTGCGCAGGTCGAGCACCAGGGCTTTTTTCTGGTTCATCAGCTGGGTGGCCTCGGTGGTGCCGATTTCACCGCCACCGTTGATGGCGCGATCGATTTCCGGCCACACCAGCATGCCGGCGCTGACAAGCATCAAACCCACGTAACCGAGGTTCTGGATCAGGAATTGCATGAATACTCCATTCAGTAACCCCCCATGTTAGCAGAGCCGCGTGACGGTGCCAGCTTTGCCGATGTTGCAGCGCAGCTCCGCTATAATCGGAACAGGCCGGGTGATCCCCGGCAGCGTCGCGCCGGCCCGCCCTGTCATCGGAAGGCCAGGCATCCTGACTGACCAGATGGCCGCTCACGGTCACTTTTTCAAGAGAGAACCGCATTCATGTACAAGCTTGTTCTGCTGCGCCACGGCGAGAGTACCTGGAATCAGGAAAATCGCTTCACCGGCTGGACCGATGTCGACCTGACCGAACAGGGACGTGGCGAAGCGCGTGAGGCTGGCCGTCTGATGCGCGAGGCCGGTTTTCACTTTGATCTGGCCCATACGTCGATGCTGCGCCGGGCCATCCGCACCCTCTGGACGGCTTTGGACGAGATGGAGCAGATGTGGCTGCCGGTGACGCACAGCTGGCGCCTCAACGAGCGGCATTACGGTGACCTGCAGGGTCTCAACAAGGCCGAGACGGCGGCCCGCTTCGGTGAAGCGCAGGTTTTGCAGTGGCGACGTGCCTTTGACACGCCGCCCCCCCCGCTGGCGGCCGACGATCCGCGCAGCGAGCGCAGTGATCCGCGTTATGCCGATCTTGACCCCGCCGATATTCCACTCACCGAGTGCCTGAAGGACACCGTGACGCGGGTGCTGCCCTACTGGGAAGGCAGCATCGCGCCGCAGGTCCGCGCTGGCAAACAAGTGCTGGTGGTGGCCCATGGCAATTCGCTGCGCGCACTGATCAAGTATCTGGATGACATCGACGACGAGCGCATCGTCAGTCTGAACGTGCCGACTGGCACCCCGCTGGTGTACGAACTCGATGACAACCTCAAGCCGCTGCGTCACTACTATCTTGGCGACGAGGCGCGCATTCGCGCTGCTGCCGAAGCGGTGGCGGCGCAGGGACGGGCCAAGGGCTGAGGTGATCATCTGGCCGGTGATCCGATTTGCGCTTGCGCTGCTGCTGGCCTTGGTAGCGGCAATTGCCGTGCCCGGACCGGGGGTGGCACTGGCGGCCAGCGAAAACGCAGACAAGGCCGGCAACAGCGATGACCGCGCCAACCGTGATCTCGATGACCTGCGTCGACGGATCCGCGATACCCAGCGCGCGCTTGCGGCCACCGAGGAAAGCCGCAGCGAGGCTGCCGATGCCCTGCGCAAATCGGAACTGGCGATCAGCGACGCCACCCGCACCCTGCATGAGCTTTCCCAGCAGGAAGCCAGCACGCAGGCGGCCATGACGGCGCTGGCGCGCGCGCAATCGGTCAGCCAGGAAGGCATTGCGCAGGGGCAGAAGCGGCTGGCTGCGCTGCTGCGCCACCAGTATGTCGCTGGCGGCGACGAGGGCCTGGCGCTGTGGCTGTCCGGCGACGCGCCGGACCGGCTGGCACGCGACAGCGAGTACCTGCGTCGGCTGGCCCTGGCGCGGCAGGCTTCGGTGGCCGCGCTGCGTCGGGATCTGGCCAGGTTGGCCGATCTCAACCGCGAGGCACAGGCTCAGGCTGAAGTGCTGGCGCACACGCGCGAGGCGCGCGCCCGCGAGCGCTACAAACTGCAGCAGGAGAGTTCGGCCCGTGCCCGCATGGTGACCGACCTGTCCACCCGCCTGCAGGCGCAGAAGCGCAACCTGCAGACCATGCAGCGCGACGAAAAGCGGCTGACCGATCTGGTCGAGCGTATCGCCCGCCAGCTGGAAGAGCGCCGGGTGGCGCGCGAAAAGGCGCAAAAGGAGCGCACTGAGCGAGCCGAGCGCGATCGCCAGCAAAAGGAACGTGAACGCCAGGCGCGCGCGGCCCGTCCGCCTGCAGGTGGCGCCGCGATGGCACCCAATGAACCTTCGGTCGACGGTCAGGCGGCGCGCGACGCTGCTGGCAAACATGCGGATGTGGTGGCAAATATCGACGAGGCTGCGGAGGAGGGCTACGACACCGAGGCCTTCCCGCATATGAAGGGTCGGCTGCGTCTGCCAGTGACGGGGGAACTTGCCAATCGCTTTGGCAGTCCACGAGAAGATAGCGGATTGAACTGGCGTGGCCTGTTCATCCGGGCACCGCAGGGGCGGGAAGTGCGGGCTGTGGCAGCCGGGCGGGTGGTGTTCAGCGACTGGCTGCGTGGTTTCGGCAACCTGTTGATCATCGATCACGGTGCCGGTTACATGAGTTTGTATGGCAATGCCGAGGCGCTGCTGGCACGCGTCGGTACGGTGGTAAAGGGCGGCACAGCAGTGGCCTCGGTCGGAAACAGCGGCGGCAACGCCGAGCCGGGGCTATACTTTGAATTGAGACACCAGAGCAGACCTTTCGATCCGATGAGCTGGGTCGGCAAGCCCTGAGCGCAGGGCTGCCCCCCGGTACGGGTCAGCAGGGCCGCCCCGTCAGAGTGACGGGCTACAGGAGAAAAGCATGAGCAGCAAGGCGCAGAAGATCGGGTTGGTGGTGCTGGGGGCGCTGATAGGCGTGTCTCTCAGCCTGAATTATTCCGCAGTGGCCGAAAAATCGGTCCAGCAGCCACTGCCCGTCGAAGAACTGCGCGCGCTCTCCGAGGTGTTCGGCAGCATCAAGAACAACTACGTCGAAAATGTCGACGACCGCAAGCTGATCAAGGAAGCCATCAATGGCATGGTGTCCGGTCTGGATCCGCACTCGGCCTATCTCGACAAGGACTCGTTTCGCGAGCTGCAGGAAGGCACGCAGGGCGAGTTCGGTGGCCTGGGGATCGAAGTCGGTATGGAAGACGGCTTCGTCAAGGTGGTCAGCCCGATCGATGATTCGCCCGCCCAGCGCGCCGGGGTCAAGGCCGGCGACCTGATCATCAAGCTGGACGACACGGCCGTCAAAGGGATGGCGCTCAACGATGCTGTGAAAAAAATGCGCGGCAAGCCGGACACACCGATCACCCTCACCATCTCGCGCAAGGGCGAGAACAAGCCGGTGGTGTTGACACTGATCCGTGCCGTGATCAAGGTCAAGAGCGTCAAGCTGAAGGAACTCGAGCCGGGCTACGCCACCATCCGCATCAGCCAGTTCCAGGAGCATACCGGTGAAAACCTGGCCAGCTCGATCGAGAAGGCCTATCAGGAGAACGGCGGCAAGCTGAAAGGCCTGGTGCTCGACCTGCGCAACGATCCGGGTGGGCTGCTGAATTCTGCGGTGGCGGTATCGGCAGCGTTCCTGCCGGCCGGCGATCTGGTGGTGTACACCGACGGCCGCACCGAAGATGCCAAGATGCGCATGACAGCGGTACCGCAAAACTACCTGCATGCGGGCAGCGAGGATTACCTTGCCAAGCTGCCCGCCAGCGTGAAGAACCTGCCCCTGGTGGTGCTGGTCAACGGCGGCTCGGCGTCGGCTTCGGAAATCGTGGCGGGTGCGCTGCAGGATCACAAGCGGGCCACCGTGATCGGCACGCAAAGCTTTGGCAAGGGTTCGGTGCAAACCATCCTGCCGCTGGGCAACAACACGGCGGTCAAGCTCACCACTGCACGTTACTTTACCCCGAGCGGACGCTCGATCCAGGCCAAGGGCATTGTGCCCGACATCCTGGTGCCGGAAGATCCCGCCCTGAGCGTGGATGATGGCATTGGCATCCGCGAGGCCGACCTCGAACATCATCTGAGCAACCCCACCGACGCGGCACCGGCCAAGGACGGCGTCAAGGCCCTGTCGCCGGCTGAACTGCGCGAAAAGGCGCAGAAGGCTGCCGACGCGCGCGAAAAAGTGATGAAGGAACGCGAAGCCAAGTTGAAGGCGGGTGAAGAGCTGCCCGACTACCAGCTGGATCAGGCCGTGCGTTACCTGAAGACCGGCAAGGTGGAAACCCTGGCCGCAGTGGCCGCTGCCACGCCGGCGGCTTCCGCCGCCAAGTAATCTGCAGCGGTCGCAACGCCCGACGGTCGTTCGGCCGTCGGGTTTTTTTTGGTCTGCACCTGTGGTGCGTGGCTTTCGGGCGCGTTTGCCTCCGACCCGCCGGTTTGCGCAGGTACTGTTTTCCAGCCATTGCCGAGCGGAAACCCGATGTTTGATGATGCTGCCCTGCTGCGTTACAGCCGCCATATCCTGCTTGATGACCTTGGTATCGAGGGTCAGGAAGCGATCGCGCGCGGTTGCGTGCTGCTGGTCGGCGCCGGCGGTCTGGGTTCGCCGGCTGCACTGTATCTGGCCGCCGCGGGGGTGGGTACCCTGCATCTGTGCGATGACGATGCGGTTGACCTGACCAATCTGCAGCGTCAGGTGGCCTTGCTTACCAGCGACCTCGGCCGGCCAAAGGTAGACGCCACGCGTGACCGTGTGCTGGCACTCAACCCGCTGGTGCAGGTGCATGTGCACCGCCAGCGGCTGGATCAGGCAGCGTTGGCAGCCTTGTTGCCTGCAGTGGACGTGGTGCTGGATTGCTCGGACAACTTCACCACCCGGCATGCCGTCAATGCCGCCTGCGTGATGGCGCGCGTGCCTCTGGTGTCGGGTGCCGCGATTCGTTTTGACGGGCAGTTGGCGGTGTTTGATCCGCGTTCGCCGGTCAGCCCTTGCTATGCGTGTCTGTTTCCGCAAACCGGTGGCGCTGATGAGTTGCGCTGTGCGGAGATGGGGGTGTTTGCGCCGCTCACCGGCATCATCGGTGCCGTGCAGGCGGCCGAAGCGCTCAAGCTGCTGGCCGGTCTGGGCGAGTCACTCGCCGGCCGGTTGCAGATGCTCGATGCGCGCAGCATGCGCTGGCACGAACTCAGGGTGCCGCGCGATCCGGGCTGCCCGGTATGTGGATCGGCGCCAGGCTGCCCAGATCCCAGCGCGGACGCACATTGAACGCGCCGGCGTTGCTGGCGGAGGCAGGGCTCAGCGCCTGACCGGCGGCCAGGCGCAGTCCGGCGGCGTGCGCAATCATCGCGCCGTTGTCGGTGCACAAATGCATGGGCGGGAAATGCACCGAGCCGCCGCGTGCGGTGAGTGCTTCGGTCAGGCGGGCGCGCAGCCGCACATTGGCCCCCACCCCGCCGGCCACCACCAGCCGCGTAAAGCCGGTCTGCTGCATGGCGCGCAGGGCCTTGGCCGTCAGCACGTCGGTCACCGCCTCCTGGAATTCGGCGGCAATGTCGGCATGGTCGGCGGGTTGGGCGTCGCGCACCAGCAGCGACACCGCAGTTTTCAGACCACTGAAACTCATGTCCAGATCGTCGGAATGCAACATCGGACGCGGCAGCCGGAACTTGCCCGGGGTGCCTTGCAGTGCCAGCCTGGCCAATGCCGGACCGCCTGGATAAGGCAGGCCGAGCAGCTTGGCGGTCTTGTCGAAGGCTTCGCCGGCGGCGTCGTCCACGGTCTCGCCCAGCAATTCATACTGCCCCAAGGCATGCACGGCCATCCACTGGCTATGACCACCCGACACCAGCAAGGCCACGAATGGCAGGGCCGGCGGATGCTCGCCGAGGAGCGGCGAAAGCAGGTGACCTTCCAGATGATGCACCGGCATCACCGGAATGCCGAGTGCCGTGGCCAGTGCTTCTGCCACGGCGGCGCCCACCAGCAAGGCACCAGCCAGGCCGGGGCCGGCGGTGTAGGCAATCGCATCGAGTTCCTGCAGGGTGACGCCGGCTTGGGCAAGCACCTGTCGGGCCAGTGGGATGACCCGACGAATATGGTCGCGCGAGGCCAGTTCGGGCACCACGCCCCCGTAATCGTTGTGCATCGCCACCTGCGAGTGCAGTGCCTCGCCCAGCAGGCCGCGTCCGGTGTCGTACACCGCAAGGCCGGTTTCATCACACGAACTTTCAATTCCGAGCAACAGCATGGGGCGCCAACAGGAATACGTGAATCGGCAGGATACCGATATTTTGCTGGAGACGGTCTGATGCCTTCAGTCGCGGGCGGCTTAGGCCGTTAAAAGTCACATGACCATTGTCCGAGGGTGAAGCTCATGGGACTGCGTGGACGTTTGCTTGCAGGTTTTGGTGGCGTGCTGCTGCTGGTGATGGTGCTGGCGGGGGTGGCGCTGAGTCGCCTGCACGTCCTTGGGGGAACAGTGGACGAAGTGGTCCTGCTGGGGGATCAGGCCACCACCGCCGGTCTGATGCGTGCCGCAATCAGTTCGCAGGCCAACCTGTTGAAGGACCTGTCGCTGGCCGCTACGCCAGAGGAAACCGGCGCGATACAGGCCAAGTTGGAGGCCGAGGCTGACAGATATCGCACGGCCGCCGCGCATCTGGCTGTGCTGTTGCGGGTGCGTCCCGCAGAGGCCAACCAGGCGGCCCTGCTTGATCAGGTGGCGGGCGACATGCGCGCAGGCGAGGCGGCCGTCCAGGCGCAAAAGTCGCTGGCGCAGCAGGGCGATCATGCCGGGCTGAGGGCTGGTCTGGCGCCGGCCGTGCGCGTGCTGCAGCGCTGGCGTGGACATCTCAACGATCTGGTCAAGGTGCAAGGGACATTGAACGCTACGGTGGCAGAGCGCGCCCGCGGCATGCTGGTGCGCAATGTCCGGGTGATCAGCCTGGTCACCCTGATGGCGCTGGCGCTGGCCTGTGGTGTGCTGCTGACCATGCGCAGCGGCCATCAAATCGTCCGACCGCTGAAAAGGGCGGTGACACTGGCGGATTCGGTGACGGAAGCCGAGCTGGCTGGGCAGACCAGTCTGCTGGCACTCAATGCTGCCATCGAGGCCGCGCGCGCCGGAGAGGCTGGTCGTGGCTTTGCTGTCGTGGCCCATGAGGTGCGTGATGCCTCCGGGGATCTGCAGGCATTGGCGCGCGGCTTGCAGGCGGGGCTGGGGCGCTATCATTTTTAACCGGCACTGGCCGGTGCATTTTTAACCGGCACTGGCCGGTGCATATTTGGCGGGCACTGGCTGGCAGCACGTCTGATAGGCTAGACATCGTCGGTTAAACCGGTTATAGTGTTTGACTCTCCGGGCCATGTCCGGTCATTCACTCATATACCGAACAGATACCGACGCCCTATGCCGACGATTCGAGTCAAAGAAAACGAGCCCTTCGATGTTGCCCTGCGCCGCTTCAAGCGCGCTGTGGAAAAAACCGGTCTGCTGACCGAACTGCGCGCCCGCGAGTTCTACGAAAAGCCCACCGCCGAGCGCAAGCGCAAGCTCGCCGCCGCCGTGAAGCGCCGTTACAAGCGTCTGCGCAGCCAGATGCTGCCGCCCAAGCTGTATTGATGTTCGCTTGAGCTGGCGCAGCCCCGCCTAAGCGGAGCCGCAGGCAGAGCAGGCCAACCCGGCGTGCCCTGCCAGATACGATTTGACAATCCGGTCGGCGAAAATTCGTCGGCCGGTTTTGCTTGGGAGTCCGCGATGAGTCTGAAACAGCGTCTGACCGATGACATGAAGGCGGCGATGAAGGCGCGCGAAGCCGAACGGCTGGGCACCATCCGCCTGATGCTGGCGGCCCTGAAGCAGAAAGAAGTCGACGAACGCATCGAGCTTGACGACGCCGCGGTGCTTGCCATTCTGGACAAGATGGTCAAGCAGCGCCGCGATTCGATCAGCCAGTTCGAAGCTGCCGGTCGCCATGAATTGGCCGCCGTGGAGCACGCCGAGGTGGCGGTGATCCAGGCCTACCTGCCGCAGGCACTGGGCGAAGCCGAGGTGCAGGCGCTGGTGCGCGAGGCCGTGGGCAGCAGTGGTGCCGCTGGTCCGCAGGACATGGCCAAGGTGATGGCGGTGCTCAAGCCGCAACTTGTCGGGCGTGCCGACATGGGCAAGGTATCCGGGCTGGTCAAGGCGGCGCTGGCCAATCCGGGGTCGACAGCGGCCGCGCAAGGCGGCGCCTGAGCCTGCGCTGAGCGCCGGATCGACGCTGCGCGCTCCATGATGGCGCCATTGAAGGCACCGGAATGATTCCGCGCGACTTTGTGCAGACGCTGCTGGCACGTGTCGACATTGTCGACGTGATCCAAGGCTATATTCCCCTCAAAAAGGGTGGTGCCAATTACATGGCGCGCTGCCCTTTTCATGATGAAAAATCGGCTTCGTTTTCGGTCAGCCCCACCAAGCAGTTCTATTACTGTTTTGGTTGTGGTGCCACCGGTTCGGCGGTGGGCTTCCTGATTGAATACGCCGGCCTGAGTTTTCCCGACGCGGTGCGCAGCCTGGCCGACCAGGTGGGCATGCAGGTGCCCGAAGATCGGCAGGTGCGCGCCCAGCCGACGGCACCGCCGGGCGAATCCGGCACCGACATGCTGCGTCAGGCCCTCGACTTTTATCGTGCCCAGCTGCGCACGCACCCGCCAGCCATCGATTATCTGAAGCGACGCGGTCTGACTGGCCAGGTGGCAGCCCGTTTTGGTCTGGGTTATGCCCCTGCCGGCTGGCGCGGGCTGGAGGGCGTGTTCAAGCGCTACGACCATCCCATGCTGGTGGAGTGCGGTCTGGTGATCGAGGGCGAGCAGGGCAAGCGCTACGACCGCTTCCGCGACCGCGTCATGTTCCCCATCCTGGATCAGCGCGGTGGTGTGATCGGTTTTGGCGGCCGGGTGATGGACCAGGGCGAACCCAAGTACCTGAATTCGCCCGAAACCCCCTTGTTTGAGAAAGGTCGCGAACTGTATGGCCTGTTTCAGGCCAAGCCGGCAATCCGTGCTGGTGGCACGGTGGTGGTGGTGGAAGGCTATATGGATGTGGTGGCACTGGCCCAGCACGGCATCGCCTATGCCGTGGCGACGCTGGGCACCGCCACCACGCCGCACCATCTGGAGCGTCTGCTGCGGCTGGCCGAGCGCGTGGTGTTCTCGTTTGATGGTGACAAGGCCGGTCGTCGCGCTGCGCGCCGGGCGCTGGAGGTCAGCCTGTCACACCTCAAGGATGGCAAGGACGTGGCATTTCTGTTCCTGCCAGCCGAGCACGACCCCGACAGCTATGTGCGCGAACATGGCGCGCCGGCGTTCGAGGCCATGCTGGCGCAAGCCACGCCGCTGTCGCGGTTTCTGGTCGAGGAACTGCAACGCGAGCACCCGCAAGACCATGCGGAGGGTCGCGCCGGTTTGCTGCATCAGGCCGTGGAGTGGATCGCGCAGGTGCGCGCGCCTGCTCTCTCCCTGTTGTTGCGCCAGGTGGTGGCCGAAGCCGTGCGCGTGCCGCGCAGCGACCTCGATCAGTTGCTGGTGGCGATTGCGCCCAAGCCCATGCCCGGGACGACCGCTCCCGATGGTCGCGCTCGCCGCGGTGGCGAACTTGCAGGGGCGCGGCGCGGGGCGGCGGGTGGTCGCGCTGCCGGCGCGAACGGTCAAGGCGCAGGGTATGGTCAGGGCGGACAAGGTGGTCCTGGCCATGGGCCGCTGTCCGACGGACCGCCAGACGGTCCTTATGGCGGATATGGCAGTCCAGACGGGTATCAGGACCTGCCGCCGCCCTTCGAGAGCGATGGAGATGCCGCCTATGGCTACCACACCGATGCCGGTGGTGGTGGCGCGGCCGGCGGTGGCAGCTGGTCCGGTGGCAATGACAATGCTGGCGGCCGCGCTACCGGTGGCGGAATTGGCAGCGGTCGAGGTGGTCAGGGCGGCAACGGCGGCGGTAACTGGAAAGGGCAGGGCGGCCGCCGGCGTGTGGCTCCGCCCGCCGGTTACCAGGGGCGGCGTGAAGTGCCGACCACCCTCGAAGATCGCCTTTTGGCCTGCCTGTTACATGCGCCAGAGCTGGTGCATGCTGCCGACCCGGATCCCGCCGATGCGGAACTGGCGGCCCCGGCACTGGCGGCCATGGCGACTTTCATCCGTGGGTGTGTCCAGCCGCCCAACCTGGCGGCGTTCATCGAGGCGTTCCGCGATGGCCCCTTTGCGCCCGCCATCGAACGCGCCATGCGCCGTGAGTTGCCCGCCATGCAAACGTCGGAAGCGCTCGAACTGCGCGAAGTGCTGGATTCTGGTCTGGCCAAGCTGCTTGCCCTGCGCACCCAGCAACGCGGGGAGCAGGAACGGATTGCGCTGATTGCGCTGGTGGAGGCGGGAACCGCTACAAACGCTGACCGCGATCGGTTGCGCGTGTTGCTTTCGGCGCCGCCAGCATCGCCTGCCACTTGAATCCGGGCGAAACGTCGCCACTTGTGCTAATGTTGAGGGTTACTTCCTCGCCCACTCTTCCAGGAACCGATCCCCCATGGCCAATGAGAACGCGAAATCCGAATCCCGCATGAGCGAAGCCGAGTTCCAGCGTGTCGTCGCCGAACAACGCGTGCGGCTGAAGAACCTCATTGTGTTGGGCAAGGAGCGCGGCTTCCTCACCTACGCCGAGATCAACGATCACCTGCCGGATGACATGCTCGATGCCGAGCAGATCGAAAGCGTGATCGGCATGATCAATGACATGGGCATCGCGGTGTACGACGAAGCGCCGGACAGCGAGCAGTTGCTGATGTCCGAGGCGCCGCCGCCGGTGGCCGATGAAGACGCGGTAGAAGAAGCCGAGGCCGCGCTTTCGACTGTCGATTCCGAATTTGGCCGAACCACCGACCCCGTGCGCATGTACATGCGCGAGATGGGTTCGGTCGAGCTGCTCACCCGTGAAGGCGAAATCGAGATCGCCAAGCGGATCGAAGACGGCCTCAAGCACATGATCATGGCCATTTCGGCCTGCCCCACCACCATCGGTGAAATCCTCGATTTGGCGGACCGGGTCGAAGCGGGCGAATTGCGCATCGACGAAATCATCGACGGACTGATCGATCCTGCCGAAGAGGAGCAGGCGGCGGTGGCCGCGCCCGAAGTGGTGGAAGACGATGTCGCCGAGGACGACGACGAGGACGGCGAAGAGGGTGATGACGACGGCGGTCTGGCCGCCGCCAACCTCGAGCAGCTCAAGCAGGACGCGCTGGCGCGTTTTGCCGTGATCCGCAAGGCTTACAAGAAGGTACGCAAGACCCTGCAGACGGCTGGCTACAAATCCGAGGCCTACCAGAAGCTGCAGGAAGCCATGTCGGGCGAGCTGATGCACATCCGGTTTTCGGCCAAGCAGGTCGAGGCCCTGTGCAACGGCCTGCGCGGTCTGGTCGAGCGCGTGCGTTCGCATGAGCGTGAGGTGATGGAGCTTTGCGTGAATTCCGCCGGCATGCCGCGCCCCACCTTCATCAAGAATTTCCCTGGCAACGAAACCAACCCGCAGTGGATCATTGACGAGGCA
Organism: uncultured Ferrovum sp.; assembly: GCA_903893215.1. Classification (GTDB taxonomy): domain Bacteria; phylum Pseudomonadota; class Gammaproteobacteria; order Burkholderiales; family Ferrovaceae; genus CAIVHB01. The sequence goes on from CAITLJ010000025.1 coordinate 19,850, forward strand.
TCCGGCCGCAAGGCGTATGCCTCTACGCTCAACCGCTTCAAGCATGCCATCATCGAGCAGCAGGAAAAGCTGGCGGCCCTGCAGGAAGAAGTGGGCATCCCGATCAAGGACCTGAAGGAAATTGCCCGGCAGATGTCCACCGGCGAGGCACGCGCCCGCCGCGCCAAGCGTGAGATGATTGAAGCCAACCTGCGCCTGGTGATCTCGATTGCCAAGAAGTACACCAACCGCGGCCTGCAGTTTCTCGACCTGATCCAGGAAGGCAATATCGGCCTGATGAAAGCCGTCGACAAGTTCGAATATCGCCGCGGCTACAAGTTTTCCACCTACGCCACGTGGTGGATCCGCCAGGCGATCACCCGCTCGATCGCCGATCAGGCGCGCACCATCCGCATTCCGGTGCACATGATCGAAACCATCAACAAGATGAATCGCATCTCGCGCCAGATCCTGCAGGAGACCGGTCTCGAACCGGATCCGGCCGAACTCGCCACGCGCATGGAAATGCCGGAAGAGAAGATCCGCAAGATCCTCAAGATCAGCAAGGAGCCGATCTCGATGGAAACGCCAATCGGCGATGACGATGATTCGCACCTGGGCGATTTCATCGAAGACACCAGCACTATGGCCCCGGTCGATTCGGCCATGTATGCCAACCTGCGCGAAGCCACCAAGGAAGTGCTCGATAGCCTGACCCAGCGCGAAGCCAAGGTGCTGCGTATGCGTTTCGGCATCGAGATGAACACCGACCACACGCTGGAAGAGGTGGGCAAGCAGTTTGACGTGACGCGCGAGCGGATTCGTCAGATCGAAGCCAAGGCCTTGCGCAAGCTGCGTCACCCCAGCCGCTCGGAAAAGCTGCGCAGCTTCGTTGATACCAACGAAAACCAGTAAACCACCCGTTAGCCTGCTGTCCGGGCCTGTAGCTCAGTCGGTTAGAGCACGCGACTCATAATCGCTTGGTCGTGGGTTCGAGTCCCACCGGGCCCACCCGTACCTTCCCCCATGCGCCCAGCGCCTGGGGGATTTTTTTTACCATCTGCTGTTCAAATCGCTGTCACTCAATTCGGTAAAACTTGTGTAAAGTAATGGCGGCGACATTCTAAGCTGATGATCTTTATAAGGCCTGTGTTGAATATTACCGTAAAGCCATGGCGTTCCATGCGTAATTCGCACTGTCAATCGAGCGGTTTCACCCTGGTGGAACTGATGGTGTCGGTGGCGATTGTGGCGGTGCTCGCCACCATCGCCATTCCTTCCTATCGCCAATACGTGCGGCGGCAGGCGTTGAGCGAGGGCACCTCGGCGCTCGGCGAACTGCAGGTGCGCATGGAAAGCTATTATCAGAACACCGGTGCTTATGGTACGGGCACCGCCTGTGGCATCACGCCAGGCACGATCAGCAATTTCACGCTCGCCTGCACAGCCGCGCCAGTGGCAGGCGCGGTGGCGCAGGGTTATAGCGCCTCCGCGGCAGGCGTGGCCGGTTCGGCAGTGGCGGACGTCACCTATACCCTGGATTCGCTGGGCAACAAGACCACGGTGTATGCCAGCGGCGCCACCGCTGCCTGCTGGCAGGTGTCGGGAAGGGAATGCTGACCGTGCGCAGTCGCCGTGGATTCACCCTGGTGGAACTGGCTGTGGTGCTGGCGCTGGTGGCACTGGCACTCGGCTTTGGCCTGTCCACCCTGAGTGATGTGATCAGCAACAACCGCGTCCGCAGCACGGCACAGCAGGTGAGTGATGCGGTGCAACTGGCCCGCTCGGAGGCGGTCAAGCGCGCGACGCCGGTGTTGCTTGGCGTGGCCAACACGGCGCTTACCCTGAACTACGACGGGGCGGCCACCTGCCCGGCGCCAGCGGTCAGCCGCTGCCAGGTGATCACATTTTCCTCGGCCAGCGGGCTGGCAGTGACACCGGATGGCGGAACCCCCTTGCTGTTCAATTCCTACGGTCAGATGAGCGTTGCCGTGCGGCAGATCGACATCACCAACACCCGCTGTGCTGCAGAACAATCCTGCCTGCGTGTGCTGGTGAGCGGTGGCGGGCGCGTGCGGATCTGCAACCCTTCGCAGGGAGACGTCAATGCGACGAATTTCTGCGCATAAGCGGCGTGGCTTCACCATCGTCGAGTGTCTGGTGGCCTTGCTGATCCTGTCGATCGGCCTGGTCGGCGCCGCCGGCTTGCAGGCCACCCTGGCCAAGTCTTCGGCCGGTGGCGATGTGCGCCTGCGCGCTGTGGCGCTGGCCAACGAGCTGCACGGGCGCATGATCAGTGATTACGCCAACCTGGGTTGTTACGTCTATCCAGGCGGCACCTGCGGGGCGGGCACCACCCAGTTGGCCATGGCCGCGTGGCTGACGGCCGTGCATAGCCTGCCCGGCGGTCTCGATCCGGCGGTGGCGCAGGACGCCACGGGCCGCTGGACCATCAAGGTGCAGTGGCAGATGCCACAGGACAGCGTCAGCAACACCAGGGGTGCGCCGCTGGTGAATGCCTACCTGCTGGCTTTCAAGGTGGACACCTCGCAATGAGGCAGCCGGTCGGTTGCGTTGTTCGCGGTCAGCAGGTTTCCGGCATCTGCGCGTCAGATCGCCGCGCTCGGGACTTCCAGACATCCTGCATCCGTGCGCCAGGCTCAGGGCAGGGCTTCACCCTGGTCGAACTGATGGTGGCACTGGTGATCGGCTCGCTGATTGCGGTGGCGGCCGCTTCGTTGTCGTTCAGCTTTGATGCCAGCCGCCGGGCCACCCTGGCCTCGAACAATGCCACCAGCGGAGGTGCCGCAGCGGTGAGCAGTCTGGCTGCCCAGCTTTCGATGGCCGGGGCGGGACTGATCAGCAATGGCGTCCAGTACTGCCAGACCCTGTACGCCACCAATCCAGGCGGTGACCAGCAAATCGATCCCCTGCTGATTGACCACGCAAGCAATCCGAATTCCGACCTGCTGCAGTTTGCCTTTGCGTCGGGTGGCAACGCTGCTGCCATGCTGCCCATTCCCGCAGCGCTGGCCACCTTGACCAGCGACATTCCGGTCAGCTCGGTAGGGGCCGTGAATGCCCAGGATCAGGTGCTGCTGGCTTTCGATATTGGCGGACTGTCCGCCTGTGTGTTGCGGCGGGCCACCTCGCTGACGCCACCGGCGTCCGGTGTGCCCGGTCCGCCAGGGCCCACAGTGTTGCATTTTGGCGCCGACCCGCTCAATGGTCCGCTCGGCAATGCCGGCGTCCCGCTCAGTTATGGGGTGGGCAGCTATGTGGTGCCCGTGGGTGGGCTCACCATGCAGCGCTGGTACGCAGAGAATGGGGTGTTGCGCCAGAAGGACATGTTGGCCGGCACCGTGCAGGATGTGGCCGACGGCGTGCTTTACCTGCGAGCC
>CAITLJ010000026.1 GCA_903893215.1 uncultured Ferrovum sp.
CTTGCCCGCGCCATCGGAAACGAAGACCACGCGGATATTCCCGCCAGCGTGCTGGCCGATGCCGTGGCCGCTCTGCTCGACCGTGCCGAAGCGGCGCTGGAGATGGCAACCCGTGGTCACTTCGGCGCGGCGGTCTGAGGAGCTGGGAACGTCACCGGCGGTAGCCGCATGACCACGGTGTATGCGGCGGTCGCCTTGGCGGTGTTGGTTCGGTCGGTGTATGCACCGGGCAGGGAGGCATTAGCCGCACGCAGAGGTGGCATATCGCCTGCCCGGTAGCCCGCCAGCACTGGCGAAGCCCTTGCAAACAGGCCGGGAGGCCACGGATACCAAGGGAACCGACTGGGAAGCCTTGCGGCGCTTGATCTCAGACCGAATGTATGTTCCCGGCGTATGTTCCGGGCCTGCATTCTCGTAAGTCTTTGATTCTAAAGCGTGTCTGGCGGAGAAGGAGGGATTCGAACCCCCGTTACCTTGCGGTAAACCTGATTTCGAGTCAGGCGCGATCGACCACTCTGCCACTTCTCCGGAACCCCGGAATTTAACACAGGCCCCCTCAGAATTGCCAGACTTTGGCGCAGAATTTCTGCCAGGGTCAGCCCGCCGCTTCCTTCTGTTTGGCCTCCAGCAGATCCCAACGCTCCATCGCGGTCATCAATTCTTCCTCGATTGCGCTGGCGCGATCGGTGAGCCCCTTCGCCACGGCCGGCTCGCCCTGATAAGTGGCGGGATCGGCCAGGCGGGTGGCAATTGCGGCCTGTTCGGCCTCAAGCGTCTCGATCTTGCTTGGCAGACTTTCCAGCTCTTTCTGCTCCTTGTAAGAGAGTTTGGGGCCCTTCGGTTTGGCCGGCACCGCCGGAGCGGACGCCGCCACTGCCGGCTGAGCCGAATGCTGAGCCGTCTCTGTGTCCAACACGCCCGCAACCGTGATCGGCGCCGATACGACCGGCTGAGCCACCTGCAGGACCGCCGCGCCGTCGGCAGACGCCGCACCAGCGCGCGCCATCTCGCTGCGCTCCAGCGCCCCCGGGCCGGTCACGGCGAGGGCGCCGAAATGTGCTTTGCCTTCCTTGCTGTCGCGCCAACGCTTGTAGTCTTCATAGCCCCCGGCGTTTTCCACTACACCGCCCTGCCCGTCCAGCGCAATCACCTGGGTCACCACGTTGTCGAGGAACGCCCGGTCATGACTGACCAGGATCAGCGTGCCCGGATAATCCGACAGCAACTCTTCCAGCAGTTCCAGCGTTTCCACATCCAGATCATTGGTCGGCTCATCCAGCACCAGCAGGTTGGCCGGCCGGGCAAACAGGCGGGCCAGCAGCAGGCGGTTGCGCTCCCCACCCGAGAGCGACTTCACCTTGGCGCGCGCGCGCTCCGGCGGAAACAGGAAATCGCCCAGATAGCTCAGTACATGTTTTTTCTGCCCGCGAATCTCGACCGTGTCGGATCCGGGGCTGATGGTATCGATCAGGGTGGCTTCGCCGTCGAGCTGCGCACGCATCTGGTCAAAATACGCAATCTGCAATTTGGTCCCCAAGCGCACCTTGCCCTGGGCGGGAGGATCTTCGCCCAGCAGCACGCGCAGAAAGCTGGTCTTGCCGGCTCCATTGCCGCCAATCAGGCCAATGCAATCGCCGCGCATGATGCGGGTGGAGAAGTTCTCCACCAAGGTGCGGCCAGGCACCTGAATGGTGACGTGGTTGAGTTCAGCCACCAGCTGGCCACTCTGGTCACCGGTGTCGACGGCCAGCCGCACGCCATCCAGCCGCTCACGCCGCTCGGCACGCTGGGTGCGCAGGCGGTCCAGCCGCTGCACCCGGCCCACGCTGCGCGTGCGACGGGCTTCCACGCCCTTGCGAATCCAGACCTCTTCCTGAGCCAGAAACTTGTCTGCCTTGGCGTTCTCCACCGCCTCGCGCGCCAGCTGGTCTGCCTTGCGTACTTCGTAGTCACTCCACGAACTGCCAAAGTCCCCCAGCCGTCCGCGATCCAGCTCGATCACGCGGGTGGCGACCCGGTCCATGAAGCGGCGATCGTGGGTAACGAACACCACCGCGCCACGAAACTGCAGCAGGGTCTCCTCAAGCCACTCGATGGTCTCGATATCCAGGTGGTTGGTGGGCTCGTCGAGCATCAGCAAGTCGGGATCGCTCACCCAGGCCCGTGCCAGTGCAACACGCTTTTTCCATCCACCGGACAACTCGCGGATACGTGTTTCAGGCGGCAGCGCCATCTGGTCGATGGTGGCACTGATGCGGTTCTGCTGGGTCCAGCCGTCCTGCGCATCCAGCACCGACTGCAGATCACCCAGGCGCGCCAACTCCTCATCGGTGGCACTGTCGGCAGCGGCCAGCCGAAGGCTCAGATGGTGATATTCCACAAGCGCGCTGCGCAGTTGGCCCAACCCACCGGCCACGGCTTCGAACACGGTGTCCTCGGGCTCCAGTGGCGGTTCCTGTGACACGTGCGCAAACCGGATGCCGGGCATCTTCCAGACCTTGCCGTCATCCAGCTGGATTTCGCCAGCCACCGCCTTGACCAGACTGCTCTTGCCAGTACCGTTACGGCCGATCAGGGCAATACGTTCGCCCAGTTCAACCACCAGATCAGCGTGGTCAAGCAGGGCATGGTGGCCAAACGCCAGACAGGCGCCATCCAGGGTCATTACAGGCATGGGAGGTTCCGCAGTGAATCAGGGTGAAACGGGAGCGACACGGGTTTGCGCCTTGGGCAACAGGACCAGGGCCAGCACGCGTCAGGCCGCCGCCAGAAATGCGCTCGGTGCGCCCGCAGTCTGCCACAGTCCGCCGAACAGGACACCCGCTGGCAGTGCGGCGATACCTGTGGTGAGGTTGTACCAGCCAAAACAGGCAATTCCAGGTGCGTAAGGATCTTCACGTCGGTCGCTCCATCGAGAATCGCCGCAATGAGTTTCAGGTCGCCACCACAGCCCGGGCAGTGCTCCAGATCCACGCTGAACACTCGGCGCAGCAGCGTAGCCCACCATCCGCGCGCTGCGCCGTGGCGGCTGCATGCCTGGCTCTGGATCGGCGCCCGCCGGTGGCAGCACCTCCCGGCGCAGCCGGGCATTGGGCGCCAGCGCCCCGTGAAAACGCGTCAGGTGCAGGCGCGGGCCCAAGATTCAATTCATACACCGCCATCTGTCGGTTACCATCTGATTCAAAAGCGTGGCCGACTGGACATTGGCGTTGCTGAACGTCCAATCCCGCATCCTGGAAAACATCACCATGGCAAGTTCACGATTTTTGAACGGTAGCGGAATGCCTGATTCCTCGTCTTCATCTGTCGCTGCGGCGCGAACGCCGGGGCCACTCGGTATCAACGACGCTGGCGATCCGCTCCTTACCTCTCGGCTGGGCGACACGCCGGGCCCACTCGGCATCGGCGATCACGCTGACCTCACGCTACCCGCAGCGACCGCCTTAGGTATACAGGGTGCGGTAAGGCTGGCGGACGGCACCCCCGTGGCTGCGGGTTCGGACGGAAAAATGCAGTCCTTGGTTTGTGCGCCTCCGCTTGCCAAGCGCCCCGATGGCGCAAAGATCGATGTCGACTGGGCATTCATCCGAGAACGGGAGGGAGACCAGCTTGAAGGCTATGTGCCCGATGCGCAGGGTAGTTCAAGCGGCGTAACTGTCGCGACCGGCATAGATCTCGGCCAACGTAGCGGCTCAGACATCGACAAACTCAACATCGCTGAAGACTTGAAGAAAAAACTCAAACCCTATTGTCTAAAGAAAGGGAAAGATGCCACCGACCTGCTGACGAAATACCCCCTGCGCGTTACAGCTTCGGAAGCCGACGCACTGACCCGGGCGGTCAAGGAGCCAATGCTTGCTGCGCTTGTGAACGACTACAACGCTGCCGTTGACAATGCGAATGCAGTTGACCGCTGCAACCGGGTGCATTTCGAGCAATTGCCATCTGAAGTGCAAACTGCAATTGCCTCAGCCCAATTCCAGTACAACTCCCTCGCTTCTCGCACGGCCAATTACTGGAAACAGATCACCGAGCAGCGTTGGGCTGACGCGAGTAAAAATCTTAAGGATTTTGGCGATCGCTACAAGACCCGAAGAAAGCTCGAGGCAGGATTGATCGACAACGCAATGGCTGCTGCGAGGATTGCCAAGTGACGATTCCACTCCCTGCACAGGCCCTGGCGGCCTCCCTGCTGGTGACATTATCCACCAGCGGATGCGGGCTACCGTCTGTATCGTCAGACAGACCGCGTGTCCTCGCCCCCGAACTTGTTGCCGCGCCGGAACGGTTACCAGCCATCACACCGGCAGGCCGTGGCGAAGCGTGGCGCACCTGCCCCGACCTGATCCAGTCGCTGCAAACCAGCAAGCTGCCTGATGAGGTCATCGAGTTGCCCCAGTTCAACGCCTGGTCACCCTGCCTGTCGGGGGCGCTCATCGCACAGGGGCATGCTGCCGAGGGCCTCGACCCCCGCGCTGCTGGTGAGCGCCTGTACCGAGAACTCGACCTCGGCACCGTGCCGAGTTCGCTTGCACAGGACCGACCCAGTGCACACTACCGGCTGTCGGATTTCAAAACGGCGCAGGTGGAAATCACACCCTCCTCCGTCTACCTGCGCGACAAAGGCTTCGTCTACGAACTACGCGTGCTGGCGGTCGGTGATTTCCGGGATGTCGGCCACAGCGAATGGCTGGTGCACTTCATTGAGCGTTCAGTGACCGGCGGCAGTTACAACCGCACAGCCATCCTGGTCGTGGATCCGGCGGCAGACGGCGCCCTGGTCGCCATGGACGCCCTCGATGCCCTGCGCGGCCACTCGCAATGACTGACGTCAGGCTTAGCCTGGGTCACGCAGGGGTTCGACGAGGCTGGCGTTGAGCCAATCCGCTGAGTTTTACCCCTGCAAGGCGTGGGGTCACTCCCACTCGATCATCAACAAGCCATCTAAACTATTGATTTCAAATTTTTTTCAAATAGCTTAGTCGAGTTTTACCGTCGTTTTTACCGTCAAAGTGTCGGGCACCAGCATTGGCGCGAGTTTACGGGGAGGTGCGGACAAAAAGTTGGACTACCTGGTGCCGTGGAGCAACTGGACTACGTGCGCCTGTACTTCGTAGGCTGCAAGGGGAAACTGAATACGGTGGATGACCTATACATGGCGATCCTTTGGCCCGCCGGCATCGGCAAGAGTGATGACTACGTGTTGTTCGACCGCGACGACAAGAAGCACCCCATCCGCGCGCTGCGCCGTGGCGGCTGCATGCCTGGCTCTGGATCGGCGCCCGCCGGTGGCAGCACCTCCCGGCGCAGCCGGGCATTGGGCGCCAGCACCCCGTGAAAACGCGTCAGGTGCAGGCGCAGTCTTGGTACAAGGGCGGCAAGCCGCTGCAGGAACTCCACCGAGAAGTCTAGATTTTGATTACCGAAGCCACGGCCCTCGCTAAAGGGTCGTGGCTTTTTGTCGTTTGGAGGTCTATCTTCCTTTCGGAACTTTCGCTAGCATGAGGCCATGACCATCAGACCTGTCATTTACCGCCGCACGCACGAACCGCTCCCGAACACGAAAGAAGGGCTCGTCGAGGAAGTGCGCGCCCTGCGAGAAGAGAATGACGCCCTTTGGGAGGGTTTATCTCCTGCGAGAGTGAAGACTTTCCGGGTTAAAGGCGCAAAGACGCTCAAAGCGGTAAAGGTCGTGAAAATACGCGGAGCTTCGATGGAAGGGGTTCTCAAAGTTCGTTCGTTCTCGGCGAACCAGGGAGAAATATTCCGGATTGAGCGCGTACAGGCAAACCCTGCCGCTTTCCGAACGAGGTTGAAGCTTAAAGCCTATAGGCACGGACAGGTACGAGTGCGCGTACCCATGCCCGCAGAGACGGCACCTGCCCCACTGGCGGCACCAGCCCTATCCGGCATCGCCGCAGCAGGGGCGCGCGGCCAGGCCGCCATCGCCCATTGGATTAAAGACGGCACACTGGTACCGAGCAAGACCATCTCAGACGCATGGGGTCTCACCCCTCAGGCTCTCGGCCAGGCTGTGGAACAGGGGAAGCTCTTTTCCTACAAGCACGGCAACAAGCGCTTCTACCCGAGCTCGATGATTGACCTCGGCCGAGACGACATCGCCGCCGTTTGCCAGGCGCTGGGCCAGTGCGACGACGCCCAAAAGCTCATCTTCTGGACGCGAGCCCACGGTGGTCTGGAGGGCAGGACTGCGCCGCAGGCATTAGCAAACGGGGAACTCGCTCGCGTGGTGGAGCTGGCCGAAGCTTGGGCGGAGCGACGCGGATTGACGCATGCCCCTGAGGCTGCCTGACCCTGGTTCCTTCAAAGCCAGGTTGGGCCCGGTGCTCGTGCCGGTGGCTAGCCTGGTTCGGCTGAGCAACTATCCGGCGTCAGAGCCCTACTGGGGGAAGCGCGCTGCGAGTCGCTTTGATGCGCCAAAAGAAATCTCGCCGGCAGACCGTTTTGGCGTCTGCTACGCCGGCGACTGTCTGGAGACCGCCTTCGCAGAGAGTGTCATCCACGACGGTATCGACTACAGGGCTGACGGCTTCGTAGTGGCAGAAGCAGACATCCTGAGCCGGCACTGGACGACTTTCGCGCTCCCAGCCCGAACCGAACTCAAAATGGTCGACCTTACTGGACATGCCCTGAAAAGCCTGGGACTCAACAACGACATCTCGAGTGGAGACGCATACGCGACACCACAGGCATGGGCTGCCGCTGTTCATGCGCATGACCCGTCCTGGGACGGCATTCGCTCCGTGTCTCGGCAGAATAAGGAGCGCTTCTGCTACGCCATTTTTGAACGCTCCGCGATGACGGTCGTAGAAACACGACCACTGGCCACGAGGGAAATGGCGCACCTCTGCGACGCCTTTCGCGTCTCGACAATCTAATGCGCCTCATTGGCCGCCAAGGCGCTGCCCCAGGGCCCCAGGCCCGAGGCCATAACGGCGCCGCCAACGCCGGCAAGTTTGAGGAAGTCGCGGCGGTCGATAGATTGCTTGATCATGTGCGTGGCTCCAGGTTGAGCGCCAGAAGTGGACGCCTTACCAAGCAATACCGGTGCAGCCTTCGGTTTATTCCATCCGTCCGTGAAATATTTTGCCTGCCGCCTTGCGCGTGGGCGCGCCAGCGCTCGCGCCCACGCGCTTGCACCGGCATTGCCCTTGGCATAAAGTAAGGAATCATGATTAATGGAGGCGGTTTCATCATGTCCACCGCAACACTCACGTCCAAGGGGCAGATCACGTTGCCCGTCAGTCTGCGCAAGCATCTCGGGCTCAGCACCGGCGATCGGGTGGAGTTCGTCCTGAACGAAGACAGTGGGCGCTACGAGGTGGTGCCTGCCACCCAGTCGGTCCAAGCCTTGAAAGGCATCGTGCCCAAACTGGCACAGCCGCTCAGCATTGCGCAGATCAGCGCGGTCATCGCAAGCCAGGGCGATCCCGCACCTTGATCGGTCTCGACACCAATGTGCTGGTGCGCTACCTGGTGCAGGACCATCCCGGGCAAGCGCGTGCCGCCAGTACCTTGATTGAGTCGCTGACGCCGGAACACCCGGGCTGGATCACCCAAGTGGTACTGGTGGAATTGGTCTGGGTGCTCGATCGTGCCTACCGTGTCGAACGTGCCCGTATCGCGCAGATCCTCGAAACGCTGCTGCGCACCAAGGAACTGGTGGTGGAGGCGGCAGACACCGCATGGAAGGCGTTGCGGCTCTACCGGGCCTCCTCGGCGGATTTCGCCGATTGCCTGATCGCCTGTGCCTGCATGGTGGCGCAGTGCGACTCGATCGCCACCTTTGATCGCAAGGCGGCGCACCTGCCTGGCATGCGCCTGATCGCGCACGGTGGCCAGGCGTGACCATCCTTGATGTTTAAAGATCAGCGACAGCGTATAGCTGCGGCGCGGCAGCGTATTGACAAGATTTCCTGCTGCCGCCACGGCGGCAGGGCCGGCGTTGTCAGTGATGCTGACCTGATCCTGCACATTGTTGATGCCCAGTTTCAGGCGCGCGCGCTGCAGTCCGAGCACGGGCCCTAGGCGTCAGGTCGCCACCACAGTCCGGGCAGTGCTCCAGATCCACGCTGAACACCCGGCGCAGCAGCGTAGCCCACCATCCGCGCGCTGCGCCCTGGCGGCTGCATACCTGGCTCTGGATCGGCGCCCGCCGGTGGCAGCACCTCCCGGCGCAGCCGGGCATTGGGCGCCAGCACCCCGTGAAAACGCGTCAGGTGCAGGCGCGGTCTTGATACCAGGTCGGCAAGCCGCTGCAGGAACTCCACCGGTGTGAATTTGAGGTAACTGGTGCCGTCCCGCCAGGGGGTCTTGAGCGTCAGGATCACGTCCGCTGAATGTTGAGACTGGCAGCCGAGCAGAAGCGCTGGACCAGAGTGACTCCGCAGTGAATCAGGGTGAAACGGGAGCGACACGGGTTTGCGCCTTGGGCAACAGGAGCAGGGCCAGCACGCCACAGGCCGCCGCCGCCAGGAATGCGCTCGGCGCGCCCGCAGTCTGCCACAGTCCGCCGAACAGGACACCCGCTGGCAGTGCGGCGATACCTGTGGTGAGGTTGTACCAGCCAAAAGCCGCCCCGCGCTGCTCGGGCAGCGCCAGGTCGGCAATATAGGCGCGCTCGGCACCTTCCCCCAAGCCCACCGGCAGGCTGCCGAGCAATGCGGCGGCAACCAGCCAGCGGCCATCGGGCGCTGCCGCCAGCGCCACACTGGTGCCGATGGCGCCGATCCACGACAGGCGCATCACTGTCAGTCGGCCATACCGGTCAGCCCAGCCGCCCCCCACATGGGCGGTCAACGACTTGACCGCGTTCAGTCCAGCCCAAAGGATCAATAGATGGGTGGGTGAAAGGCCAAGCTCGCTGCCACGCAGCACGATGAAGGTTTCGGAGGCGCGCGACAGGGTGTAGCAGAGCAAGGCACGCAGGTAAGGCCGAAGATTAGCCGGCGATTGCAGCAGGAAGACGGCTTGCCCGGTCCGCAGCAGCGCGTCAGCCGGCGATGGCATAGACGAGATTTGGGGCAGTGTCTGTGGCAGCGCAGCCGGATCGACAGGCAGGGACAAGTCGCTCACGGAAGCGCCAGTCCGGGCTTGCGAGCGCACCCCAACCACCAGCAGAAACACGGCCAGCGTGCCCGGCACGGCCGACCACAAGACCACGCTTTGAAGATTGGCGCCCGGCCGGGCCAACGCCCAAGCGGCCAACAGGGCACCGAACACGGCACCGGCATTGTCAAAGGCGCGATGCACACCGAAGGCCCGTCCACGCATATCCGGGGTCACCAGATCGGCCAGCAGCGCGTCGCGTGGCGCACTGCGCACGCCCTTGCCCACCCGGTCCAGCGCCCGCAGCACCAGCACGCCCCCCCAGGAGGGTGCCAGCGCCAGCAGCGGACGCACCGTGTTCGACAGGGCATACCCCGCCACGGCGAGCGGCTTGCGACCACCATGTGAGCGATCACTTCGCCGGCCCGACCAGAGCCGCATCAGGCTGGCGACCGCATCGGCGCAGCCCTCGATCAGCCCCAACGCGAGGGCGCCGCCACCGGTGGGGCCCGCCAGCAGCAGGGGCAACAGCGGAATCACCATGTCAGACGCGACATCGTTGAAAAAGCTGACCCAGGCCAGCAGGAAAACCATACGCGGCAATGTGTTCATGTGCGGCCATCGGGCAGAGCCGCCGGACAGGCATCCGGCCAGCTCAAGAGTATGACCGACCTGCGCCCCGCTGCCGCCTCGCTGACTGCCGGGTCACAGCCGAAAACTGGCCATCCGGCTGCGTACGCTGTCTGCCACGCGCACCAGATCGCTGGCGGTGTCTGCCACCGCACTCACCGCTGACGAGTTTTCTTCAGCCATCTGCGCAATTTTCTCAACGCTGTTGGCAATTTCGACCGAAGCGGTGCGCTGCTCGGCCAAGGCTGTGGAGATCTGATCGATCGCCACCTTGACAGAGTCGGTGGAGGTGCGGATTTCGTGCATCGAGGTGCCAGCCGCCTGTGCCACGCTAGCCACTTCGCCAGCCACCCGTTTGCTGTTGGCCAGACTGCCCGCCACGGTCTGGGCGCCATCCTCGATCCGCTGGATGACCGTACTGATTTCCTGCGCCGAACTGGTGGTGCGCTCAGCCAGCTTGCGCACCTCGTCCGCAACTACGGCGAATCCGCGGCCCTGCTCTCCGGCACGCGCCGCCTCGATGGCCGCGTTCAGCGCCAGCAAGTTGGTCTGATCCGCAACAGCGCGGATCACCACCGCAATCTTGCCAATCTCGGTCATCTGCCCGGTGAGCACTTCCATTTGCTGTGCAGACAAGTCCACGCTGCGCGCAACTTCACCCACCTGCGTACTGGCCCGCTCCACCTGATCACCGCTGGACTGTGCCAACGTGCCCGAGGCGGTGGCCGTGACACTGGCATCGCTCGCGCTGGCACCGACATGGTCAATACTGACTGTCAGTTCTTCCACCGATGCGGCAGCGCTGGACGTGGCATCGGATTGCTGGCCGCTCGACACCGCCACCTGCGCCGCTGCTGCGGATAAACCTGTGGCGGCTTCGTGCACCTCGCATGAACTCTGCGTCACGTCGCGCACCATATCCGCCATTGAGCTGCGCATGCGGTCCAGCGAACGCAGCAATTCACCCAACTCGTCGTGCGGGCGCTCTTCGCCACGGTCGTTACGCAAATCACCATCGGCCACCATGCCCGCAATGCGGTTGGCCTCTGCCAGCCGCGACTGGATCGAGCGCTGCAAGCCAATGCCCAACACGGCCAGGGCAAGACCGGCCACCGCCAAAATACCGAGATCGACTGAAACCGCGCGCGCGCGGCCGGCGCGGGCGGCATCGGCACCCTGATTTCCCAGGTCGACGTTGTACTGGAGGTGTTTACCGAACGCCGCTTCTATCACGTCCCCCATCTGTGCGCTGGATGCCAGCAGGTCGCGCGCCTGGTCGGGCTTGCCGTCGCGGATCGCAGCCATTACGGGTGCCAGCTTCGAATAATATTCCGCAAGCGCCGCACGGTCAGCAGCCAGCATCTGTCGGTCCGTATCGTCGGAGAGCAGCGGTTCGTAAGCCACCAGGGTGTCATCGATGAGCTTACGGGTCGCGGCAATGCTGGCGTCCACTTCACCTCTCTGCCTGGGATCATTTAACAGCGCAAAACGGTAAAGTTGGAGTCTCATCTGGATAAAACTGCGCAGGGCGGTATCCAGATTGAGCAGACTCGGCACAGTGTTCACGTTGGCGTAACTGGCTGACTCATAAACCCGATCGATCAGAAAAACGTTGCTCGCCCCCAGCACGATCAAAGCGGCTACGCCAACAGCGACTAGACTTTTCAGCTTGTGTTTGATTTTCATCTGCCTTTCCTGCACCCGGGCCCAAGTGCAAGCTCAAGCCAACTGGATGTCTAGCGGCGACAAAGCAGTTTTCTTTAATCCTGCGCCACTGCAGCGCTTGACGGCCCATCCTGCCAAGACGCACCATCCGGGGCTGTTGTTGCACACTTCCGGTGTCAGCGACAGTCTGCGCCCCGGTAGCTCAGTGGATAGAGCAGCCCCCTCCTAAGGGGCAGGTCGGACGTTCGATTCGTCTTCGGGGCGCCACCGCCAGACCCGTCGCAAAATCCGGCAGCCAAGAAAGCGCTATCATCCAGCCGTACCGACTTTCCCTGAATGGAATCCACGGCATGGCCAAGCGCCCTGTTGCCCCCTCTCCGGCTAGCCCGGCGACACGCGTGGCCACCCTGCAAATGGTGGCGCAAGACGCTGGCGTGAGCCCGAGCACGGTCTCGCGCTTTCTCAACGGCACTGCCGCCATCAGCGACGACAAACGCGCTGCAATCGATGCCGCCATCCGCAAGTTGAAATTTGTTCCCAACCCGGTGGCGAGCGGTCTTGCTGGTGGCCGCAGTCGCTGCATCGGGGTGGTGACCCAGGCGCTGGGAAGCCCGTTTTACGGGCAGGGCCTGATGGGTATTGAAGACGTACTCAATGACGCCGGTTATGCGCCGCTGTGCGTCAGCGGGCATTGGCGCGAGGCGGATGAGCAGCGCTGCATTGCCTCGCTGCTGGCAAGGCGGGTGGATGGCATCATCATCCTGACCGCGTGCCTGTCCGACGAGGCCTTGCTGGAGCATGCGCGCAAGCTGCCCATCGTGGTTACCGGCCGCGACTTGCACGGTGCCCGACTGCGCAGCCTGACGTTCGACAATCACGAAGGAACCCGCCTTGCCACCGAACATCTGCTCGCGCTGGGTCATCGAAACATCGCCTTCATCAAGGGCACGTCCAGCCATCCGGACGCAGTTGAACGCCTGCGCGGTTATCGTTCCGCACTCAAGGCACATGGAATCGCTTACAACGCCGCATTGACGGCGCAGGGACATTTCATTGAAGAAGGGGGCGAACGGGCGGTGGAACACTGGCTCGACAACGGACAAACCTTCAGCGCCATCCTGGCGGCGAATGACCAGATGGCCTGCGGTGCCGCGCTGGCCCTGCACCGTCGGGGCATTCGCGTACCCGAAGACGTGTCCCTGATCGGCTTCGATGACCTGCCCGGCTCGCGCTACATGCTGCCGCCACTGACCTCGGTGCGGCATTCGATCTTTGAAATCGGCGCAATCGCGGCGCGTGCGATCATTGCGATGCTGGAAAACGGGGCCCCGCAATTGCAAGCCCCAGCGCCCCTGCTGGTCATCCGGGACTCCACGGGCGCCCCGCCGTCATAAGCGCCACAGGCCTGGCCAGCCTGGCGTCGAAGCAGACTCGGGACAAAGTACGCGGTGTGGCCCCTTCCCCCATCAGTCATACGTTCGTATACTGAAGGTAGGACAGGCGTAGGCCGGCAATTTGCCGGCCCTTTTTCGATTAAAACAAAATTTAAAACAAATGTTCGATTACATCGTGGTAGGTGGCGGATCAGCGGGATGCACGCTGGCCGGACGACTGGCGGAAGACAGCGCCGTACGCGTGCTGCTGCTGGAAGCGGGGCCCGGCGACAAAAGTCCTTTCGTGGAGATTCCAAGCGGCTGCGCGGCAATACTGCCGCGCCGCAACAGCCGCAACTTTGGATTCGAAACCACGCCGCAGCCCGGTCTGGGCGGGCGCCGTGGCTACCAGCCGCGCGGACGCGGTCTGGGCGGCAGTTCCAACCTGAATGCGATGATTTATATCCGTGGCGTGCCTGGCGATTACGACGAATGGGAACAACTGGGGGCGACGGGTTGGGGATGGCGCGATGTCCTGCCCTATTTCCGCAAGTCGGAAAGCCACCAGGACTACGCCAGCCTGACCCATCCGCAACTGCATGGGCAGACCGGACCGCTGGCGGTCAGCCCGCCGCGGGCGCGCAACCCGTTTTGCGATGCCTTCATTGCAGCTGGCCGGGCGGCCGGCCTGAAATTGAATAGCGACTTCAACGGCCCGGAGCAGGAAGGGGTGGGCTGGTTTGACGTCACCATGAAGAATGGCGAACGGTGGAACGCTGCACGCGCCTATCTGCATGGCAATGAACGAACCAACCTGGAGGTGCGCACCGGCGTCCTGGTGGAACGCATCTGCACGATCGGCAGTGGTGCTTCCGCCCGTGCCACCGGCGTACTGGTCCGTAATCCGGACGGCAGTGTGGTCACCATAAGCGCGCAGCGCGAAGTGCTGCTCTGTGGCGGAGCCTTTAACAGCCCGCAACTGCTGATGTTGTCGGGCATCGGCCCGGCCGAGGAACTGCGCCGCATTGGCGTCGCACCGGTCGTCGACCTGCCCTCGGTGGGGCAGAACCTGCACGACCATCTCGATATCACCATGGCACGGACAGTGCCCGGAAAGGCCGGTAAGGCGCTGTTCGGCTATAGCCCCAGCGGACTGTTCGGTCTGATCGGGCACTACCAGCGCTACCAGCGTGAACGGCAGGGTCCGTTGACGTCGAACTTTGCGGAGGCCGGTGCGTTTGTTCGTTCAAGCCCCGGTCTGGATCGTCCCGACCTGCAACTGCATTTTGTGGTCGGCATGGTGGACGATCACAACCGTCGCCTGCGTTACGGTCACGGCTATTCCTGCCACGCTTGCGTATTGCGCCCAAAGAGCCGCGGCAGCGTGCGCCTGCAGAGCACCGATCCGGCGGCAGCGCCACTGATCGATCCCAACTTCCTGGGCGACCCGGCGGACATGGCTGGCATGGTGGCAGGCTTCCGGCTGGTGCGGCAAATCTTCGCACAGACACCGCTGGCGCAATTTGGCGGTAAGGAACTCTGGGGCGCGAATGTGCGCGATGACGACACAGCCGCAATCGAAACCCTGATCCGCGAGCGATCCGACACCATTTATCATCCGGTAGGCACGTGTCGGATGGGTACGGATGCCGATGCCGTGGTTGATCCATACCTGCGCGTCCGCGGCGTGGACGGCTTGCGGGTGGTGGACGCATCGGTGATGCCACGCGTGATCGGCGGCAACACCAATGCGCCGGTCATCATGCTGGCCGAACGCGCGGCCGACCTGATCCGGGGTCGTCTGGCCTGAATCTAGTCGCCTGCCACCTGGCCGTCCTTGCGCGGATCCGACGCCGCGCAGTAAAGGTCATTGGGCAGGCGCAGCATGAGTTGCGCACCGCCAAAACCGAACGCTGAGCCGGCCGGCGGCGCGCGGTGGCCCATTGCGCGCAAGGCTGCAATGGTCTCGGCGCCAAAGCCCGCCTCCAGGTCGGTATTCTGTTGCGCATCCACCTGCCAGCGCGGTGCATCGCAGGCCGCCTGGGGATTCTGTCGGTGCAGGCCCATGCGCACCATCATCTGGACATGGCCCTGCGGCTGCATGATCGCGCCCATCACCCCGAAACTGAGCACAGGTTGCCCATTGCGCGTGACAAACGCGGGCAGGATGGTGTGATAGGGGCGCTTGCCTGGCGCAACCTGATTTGGGTGGCCCGCCTGCAAGGTGAAGCCAGCGCCACGATTTTGCAGCGAGATGCCGGTGCCCGGCACCACCACCCCAGAACCGAAGCCCATGTAGTTGCTCTGGATGAAGGACACCATGCGGCCTTCGTCATCACACGCGGTCAGATACACCGTGCCGCCGCGCGCGATCTCGCCGGGGCCATAGGTTTGCGCCAGCGAGGAATCGATCAGCGCCGCCCGCGCTGCCAGTCGATGCGGATCAAGCAGTTCCTCCACCTGAGCCTGCATGTAGTCCGGGTCAGCCACCTGCGCGTGCACGTCGGCGAACGCCAGTTTCATGGCTTCGACCTGCAGATGCACCGATTGCACGCTGTCGGGTGACAAGGCGGCAAATTCCGGGCGGGCGCGCAGGATGCCCAGGGCAATCAACGCTGCAATGCCCTGCCCCGACGGCGGAATTTCATGCAGGGTGTGACCATGAAAGTCCAGACTGATCGGACGCACCCATTCGGGCTGATGTGCAGCCAGGTCCGCCTCGGTCAGGGCACCGCCCTGCGCCATGGCGTGCGCGGCCATCTGCCGGGCCAGTCGGCCGCGGTAAAAGGACTCGCCGGCCGTATCAGCAATGTCTGCCAGCGTATCGGCCTGCCCGGCCAGACGAAACCGCTCACCGGCCTGCGGCGCACGACCATCAGGCATGAAGTCGCGCGCAAAATCAGGCCAGGCCGACAACTCTTCGGCCTGCTTGGCCCAGTTGGCTGCCGTGATCGGCGACACGGCAAAGCCCTCGCGTGCGTAATACAGCGCGTCCTGAAACAGACGTGCAAACGGCAGCCGACCGAACCTTCTGGACAGCGCCACCCAGGCCGACACGCAACCGGGTACCGTGATTGCATCCCAACCGCGGACCGGCATGCTGGCGTGATGGGCAAAATGCGCTGGCGTCCAGGCGGCCGGCGCCCGCCCGGCGGCATTCAGACCATGCAGCTGCGCACCATCCCACAAGATGGCGAAGGCATCAGAACCAATGCCGTTCATGTTGGGCTCGACCACCGTCAGAGTGATGGCGGTGGCGATTGCCGCGTCGATGGCGTTGCCTCCAGCCTGCAGCACCGAAAGGCCCGCCTGCGCCGCCAAAGGCTGGGAAGTGGCCACGCCGCGACGGCAAAACACCGGCATGCGGGTGGAGGAATAAGGAAACTGCCAGTGTGCGTGATCCACGGTGTCAGGGTACCTGCTGAAAAGAAAAGTTGTAAACGCCGGCCCGGGCCGGGTCCGGTTGCGCCAGCACCAACTGGTGTCGGCCAGCGTCCCAGGCGGCGGCCGAGCCAACGGAGAAATGGGCCACGACCTGCGCTGGAAACCGGTCCGGGCCGGCGCTGGCCTGGATCAGTTGACCATCGAGTTGCAGGGCCAGCAGGCGTCGCTGCGCCGGATCCCACAGCAGATGGCGCGGGCTGGCAGGCAAGGCAGGCCACGACCAGGCCGCCAGCCATTCCCCCTGCCGAAAATCGAACACGGCAAGCACGCTGCCGCCGCAGTCGACAAACACCTGTCCAGCCACACCGTCGACCAACACGTCTTGTGGCTGCGCGCAGGTCTGCGGCAAATCGAAGCGACCGAACATGCGGAAGGGACGCAATGCCAGCAATGCCAGCATATGCTGCCCGGGCAGCAGCGCCAGCACGCGTCCATCCGGTGCCAGGGCGACAGCGCTTGGCGTTTCGCCGAGCGGCAGCAAGCCCTCATAGGCGCGCGACGCCGTATCAAACAGGGTGACGGCGCCCCCGGCATTGAAACTGGCCAGACGCTTCAGAACCGGGTGATACACCAAGGGCCCCGGCGCTGCACCCGCCGCCGGCACCTGATGCACCTGACGCGCTTGCGCGAGGTCGATGAACTTGAGCACACCTTCCTCGGCTGCGCTGGCATACACGCTGCCATCATCGGGACCGGCGCTCAGATGCCACGCACCAGGCGCCGCAATCGTGCCCTGCACGCGCCAACTGGTCGGCGTTGCGCCGTCTGCAGTGATTGCCTGGGCCACTGTTACCTGACGGCCGTCGGCCAAGGCCGCGCGCTGCAATGCGCCATCCCAGAGCAGTACTGGCGCCATTCCGGCAAGCCCGCCGGCCGACGCCGACAGTGCAACGCTGGCGCAGGCCGCTGTCAGCAGCGTCGCCATCACCTGGCTCAGGCGGGTAATCCGCCGGGCCACAGATGACGCGCCGCGCACTGCCCGATTTTCCCCGCCGGGCATCATGCCGATACCTGCAGCAGAATCTTGCCAACATGCTGCCCCGACTCCATCAGGGTATGCGCAGCCGCCGCCTGCGCCAGAGGAAATCGCGCATGAATCGGCGCGCGCGCGCGGCCCTGCGCCAGCAGCGGCCAGACCTGCTGTTCCAGCGCGCGGGCGATCTGCGCCTTGAAGGACACCGGACGAGGACGCAGCGTGGAGCCTGTGATGGTGAGGCGACGACGCATCAGACCAGCCACATCCACCGTGGCGCGCGCCCCTCCCTGAAAAGCGATCACCACCAGGCGGCCGTCGTCAGCCAGCAGGTCCAGTTCACGCGGCACGTAATCACCGGCCACCATGTCGAGCACCACGTCCACGCCGCGGCCACCCGTGCGCGCCCGGACCTCCTCGGCGAAGTCGGCGGTGCGATAGTTGACACAATGCACGGCTCCAAGCGCCTCGACGGCAGCACATTTGTCGTCTGTTCCTGCCGTTGCAAAGACCGGGTGTCCCATGGCACTGGCCAGCGCCACCGCCGTGGTGCCGATACCGCTGGCCCCACCCTGCACCAGCAGGGTTTCGCCGGGCTGCAGCGCAGCGCGCTGAAAAACATTGGACCACACGGTAAACAGGGTTTCCGGCAAGGCAGCCGCGTCTTCCAGTGACATTCCGGCAGGCACCGGCAGACACAGGGCAAGATCAGCCACGCAATACTCGGCATAGCCACCGCCACTGACCAGTGCGCAGACGGTGCGGCCGATGTCTGCCTCGCTCACGCCGGCGCCTGCTGCCACGATCCAGCCAGAAATTTCCAGGCCCGGCAGCGGGCTCGCGCCCGGCGGTGGCGGATAGCGTCCAGCCCGCTGCAGGCAATCCGGACGATTGACGCCAGCTGCGCAGACGCGCACCAGCACCTGCCCGTATCCTGGTATTGGCAGGGGCTGATGGACCAAGGTCAGCACCCCGGGCGGGCCGGGCTGCGCGATGGCAACACAAGCCTGTTGACTCGGCAAATTGGAAAGCACGACGACTCCGCGCGTAGGCTGAGGGCAGGACTGGAAGGGGTTTCGCCGGACTGCGACCGCCCATTTGCAGCGGTTCAGGCTTGATCAGCGCCCTGTCTGCCCGATTGTGGGTGGCGCGCATGCCGAGGGTCAAGCTACGGCCAGGCCGCCGGCATGCTTACGGCCCCTGCGGTTCGCAGCGAACAGTACTGACCTGCACGGCTGGTACCCCGGCGGAAAACTGTGCAAGGTCGACCGGAAGGCCGCGCTCGGGGTCGACCAGCAAAGCGGTCACCTGCTGGCGTTGTGCGTCCTGCAGTGGCACGGTCAGGTCGCGCCAGGGACTGAGCGCACCACTCACCAGAGACTGCGTGACCGGCGCAGGCAGCCAACCACCAGCGCTGCCACGACTAAAATGCCGTGTCTGCGCCTGAATCCGGAAAGCGGCCAAAAAGACGTTGCGATATTGCCAGGGCGGACGACTGCAATCACGACCGTGACCCAGCAGCGTGCGATCGACCTGCAGACTGACCAGTGCACGGCGGCTGCCATCGATGCCAGCCATGAATGCCGGCTGCAGACTGTCCAGATAGTCGAGTTCAATCCGCGCTGCGCTTACCCGAAGGGCCAACTGCGGCAGGCTGAAGGACAGCCAGGCGGAAGGGCAGGTCACCGGCTGCCCGGCGCTTCCAACAGAACCGGCAGCGCCATCCGTCACCCCGCCCGCAGGCAGCGCACTGCCAAGCAGACAGCCCAGCCCGACCGGTCCATCAAAGGCTCCGCCAGTATCGCGGAATTGGGCCGGTCCCAGTGCCTGCCCCTGCGCGTCCTGCACCGTCCATTGCAACATTCCGGCATCCGGATAGGCATAGCTGACGGGCAGACCCTGCGCCGCCAGCTTGCTCACGTAGCGGACCTTTAATGTGCCAGTGCCGGCACCCTGCACCTGCGTGGTGCCCGCCATCCAGTACCCGTTGGCCAACACGTGCAGGTTCCAGTGCAATTGCACGGCCTGCCCTGCAAACTGCACCTGCTGCCGGTAGGTCAGCCACGCCTGATCTGCACCAGCCTGCTGCATCATCTGCAACAGGCCGGTTGCCAGTCCGCTTGCCTGAGCTTGCAGATGTCCATCGGCCGCCGCCTGCAAGGTGGCGAGCGTGGGCGCTGACGGCAGGCTGGCAACCCCGGGCATGGTGGGGGGCTGCGCCCGGCCCGCCCCGAACAGTCGCAGTGCCGTTGGCGGTGTGTCCACCCAGGACAAGGGGGCAAGCAACAGCATGCCTGGGTCGCGTGGCTGGTCCAGCACGGCGGTCCAACTGGCATGCAAACCCGACTGCGTGCTGCCCGGCCGGGCCAGTCGGGCCGTGCGCTGGTCGGCCGATACCCGACCTTGCGCATCGGTACTGCACCATACCTCCACCAGCAGCAGCGGCGGACGGCGCATGCCAAGCTGGGCCGCCTGCAGGGCCGCCGCTGACCAATTGGCCACCAGGATAGTCAGGCAGATGCGCAGCAGACGCTTCAAGGATGCTCGCCAAAACGCACCTCGGCTTGCGCAGGCAGGCCCAAGGCCACGTCAGCCGATGCCGGGGCAACGGGACTCTCCGGAAGTGTGCGCTGCGGCGCCAGCAGGATCGGCCCGACATCGAGCGCATGCTGTATGCCGCCCAGCTGATAGCCCTGCGCGCTAACCGACTGCAGGGTTTGTCCCTGGATTGCCTGCCCCGGACAGACAGCCTGCATACCCGCAGGTTGCTGCACCAGAACGCACCATTGCCCCTGATTTTGCCGCACCCCCAGGATCACCGGCGGCCTCTGGCCAACGGGCTGCGCGAAGGACGCTGTGCGGTCCCGCCGCCCCGGTCGCGCTGTCATTCGGTCAGCACCATCGCCAGACTTGCGCGGCAGGCCGTCGGACTTCCCGCCCACGGTGGCCACCGGTGGGGCATGGAGGGCAGACAACGGCGCTGCCAGCGCAGGTTCCAGACCGGCCCCCTCCAGTCGTTGCCGTTCACTCTCCAGCTTGCGGCGATTGAGCAGACTGGCCTGAAGTTGTTCCTCCAGGCGCGATTGCTCGAGTGCCCAGCGCGCCTGCTCAAGACTGAGCGGCACACCGGTGAACGGATTGACGTCGTGCCCGGGCGTCGGCGTCGGCGTCGGCGTCGGCGCCCGCGCCCGCGCGGCGGCCAGCGCTGGATTGGCGGGAGCCAGCGCGCCCGTTGCGGTAACCGCCGCCACCGGTGCAGCCACCCCGGGTGACTCGGCAAAGGCGCTGCCGGCAGGACCAAGCAGCCCGACCATCAGGCCGGGCAGGCACACGTTGCTGCGAACACACCAGACCATGAGACTGCTCCCGTTTGTCAGGCTAGAAGGTTCCCATCACGGCGCGCTGTACCCGCTCGCCACCGGGTATATCCCCCTCGATCACCACGCTGTAGGGCGGCAACCGTTGTGCCGGATCGACGTGATCGGGATTGCGGGTCGCCGCCGAGGAGTTGTCGACACGCAGATAACCGCCGATGCCATCGAGCAGATCTGCAGGGACGAGCGCCAGACGCGCGGCCAGCTGGCGCGCGTCGATCGGCTGCCCGCATCCGTTGGGCAAGGCATCGGCACCGCCATCCCAGGCCAGTGCCAACACGTCCCCGGCGCAGGGGGCGGCAAAATAATCGATTGAGGCATCCCGATCGGCGTCGCCTTGCCACCGCAGCTGAAACCATGTCTGCAGCGCCTGCGCGAGCCGCTCGGCGCGCGCACCGACCTGCACCAATCGCTGCTGTGCAGCGGGATAGCCGTCCACCAGTGCGCCACGATCATCACCAGCCAGGGTCAGCACGCCGGTATCGATGTCAAAACTGGTACCAGCATCGATCAGGCCGTTGGCGCCAGCCGACACCAGCGCCACCACCCGATAATGCACGGGGCCTGCGCTGTCCGCCCGGACCAGGCCGCGGGAGACAAAGACCAGCCACGGCTGGTTGAAGCCGTCATTCAGGGCACGGTCGGGCTGGCGCAATGCGCCAGCGAGCGACGCACGCAGCGCAGTGTCGGTCAGCCGGCTACCGTTGGCGACCTCGCGGTTCGCTACGGGCAACACCGCATGGTCGGCATCGCCCAGCACGGTCTGCGGGTCGCGATCAAGATAATCGAGCAGGGCTGCCTGCAGGGTGACCAGGCGCGCATCGGTGTCAATGCGCTGCTGGAAAAGCAGCCACGGCGAAAAGCTGGCGGCCGCCAGACCGGAGATCAGCATCAACAGAGCGAGTGCCACCGTGAGTTCCAGCAGCGTGAAGCCGTCGGCGGCGGCAGCACACGCCCCTCGCTGGCAGCGACCCTCAGCCATGGCCGAAAGCACCATCTCGCAGCTCGCATTCGCGCTCGAATTCGCGCGGATCGTAACTCGCACGGCGGGCATCCTGCAGGGTCACCAGACGCGCCCGCACCAACTGAATCAGGGTGCGATTGAGCAGTTGCAGGTTCGGCATGGCACCCGTGCTGATCGCGTTGGGAATCTGATGACTGCGCCCCTCCCGGATCAGGCTGGTGACCGGCGGCGTAGCTTCCATCAGTTCCCAGGCAAGCACCCGCCCGGTGCCATCCTGACGTGGCAGCAGCACTTGTCCAATCACACCGACCAGCACGGAGGCGAGCACACCACGCACCAGCGCCCGATCATCGCCGCCGAAGAAATCGGTGATGCGGTCAACGGTCTTGGCCGCCGACAGGGTATGCAGGGTAGCCAGCACCAGATGGCCCGCTTCGGCGGCGGCCAGCGCCGTCGCCATCGTGTCGCGGTCACGGATCTCGCCGATCAGGATCACGTCCGGGTCCTGACGGAAGGCGGCGCGCAGTCCCTCAGCAAACGACGATACATCGATACCGACCTCACGCTGCGTGATGACGCAACGGCGCGGCTGGTGGATCAGTTCGATCGGGTCTTCGATGGTGACGATCTGACCGTCCCGCGTATGGTTAATATGCTCGACCAGAGCCGCAAGGGTGGTGGACTTGCCCGAACCGGTGGGACCCGTGACCAGCACCAGCCCAGCCCGCCGATCGACAAACTGAAGCACGGAAGCCGGCAATCCCAGCACGTCGAGTGGTGCAGGCGCATCATCCAGCCGGCGCAGTACCAGGCCGAGCACCTGGCCGCCATGGCAGCGATGCAGGTTGCCGCGAAAGCGCGCCCCCGCCAGTCCGAAGCCGAAATCCCAGTGGCCGCCGCCCTGCTCCAGCCGGGTTGGCCAATGCACTTCCGGACAGACCGCAGCGAGGAACGCATGCAGCGCGTCGCGGTCGATCGGCGCAAGCGGCTGACTGCACAAGCGACCCGCACAGCGCACGCGCAGGGCGGCGCCCTCGCGGACATGGACGTCGCTGAAGGCAGTACCCGCGTCAAGCAGGGTGAACAGCTGCGCGGCCAACAAGCCGGGCACCTCGACCGGTGCCAGCTTGGGTACAGCAATGCATTCGCCCTCACGCACCGGGCTGCACCGCCACGGCCGTCAGCTGACTGCCCCAGGGCGTGCGCACGCGCAGGAACCACTGGAATGGGGGCGATTGCAAGGAGGAAGGCGGACTGCTGACTTCGATGGGGACATCTGCACCCCAGGGACTAAGCGCAGTGCCTGCCGTCATGCCCGGTACCTGCTGCAGCAGAGTGATGCTGCCGAGCGGTGTGAACCCGGTCAGGCAAGGCAGGTCGGCCAACACTGGCTGACAGTCACCTGCTGGCGTATTGAAATGATCACGGTCAAGCCGGTGCAGCGGATCGTCCTGCACGCGTGCCTGAAACCAGCGCTCCAGCGTTGCTGCCAGCAAGCGCAGGGAGGCCTGCGCCTGGGCAACGGCGCGGCGCTCCTCGCTGCAGCCGTCAATGAGCGCATAACGCGTATCGGTGGCGAGCTGACTGAACTGGCCACGCACCGGATCGAAGCGGGTATCGCCCTGCAGACCTGGCCACCATACGGCCACCATCCGGCATTGCACTGCACCTTGCGTGAGCGGCAGGCTGAGCGCGATTTGCAGACGGTCGCTGTCGATCAGACCGCGCACCGCATCGGCAGGATCAGGCAACCCGCCCGGCGGCGGTTGAATGCTGTCGAGCGCGGCCAGATGCGTACGCAACCACACCAGCAGTGCCGCCTGCGCCTGCCCGACCAGTCGCGCCCGTCGGGCGTCCTGCTGCGCTTCGACGTGGCTGGCGGCCAGTTGCGACCACACTGCCACCAGGATCAGCACGACCATCAACACCCCGGACAGCGCTGACACCAGCACGAAGCCCTGCGCCGCGCGGACAGGGTGCGGCCGTAGCGCCATTGCGGCCGGGCACAGCCTTGGGCCGGCACACGGGCGCATCACTGAACCTCCGCAAAGCGCATGGCAAGGCTTCCGCTGCCGTCACTGGACACGTTGCGGGCGCAGCGCGAGGTGATCGTTTCGCTGCCGGCGGGTATTCCATTACATGCAAGCAAAGCCTGGGCCAGGATATCGCCCGGCACGTGACTGGCCTGGATCAGATACGCGGTGCCCCCGTTTGCGCCCGCGCCGGTCTGCAGGTCGAGCAGCAATTGGGGGGCAATCTGGTCAAGCAGCACCTGCCCGCTGCCGTTGGTGCGCGCATCGCGCACGTAAGGGCCATTCCACTGTGCCACCAGGGACACCTGGCACAGGCTGACCTCGGCTTCGCTGCGCAACGCCAGAGCGCTGAGCCGCGCAGGAAAACAGGCCGTGTCGGCCTTCATGCGCGTCAGTGCGTTGGCATATTCCTGCATGGCTGTGATCAGCAACTGCCCGCGCGATCGCGAACCGTCGAAGGAAAACACCGTAACACTGGCCAGCACACCGAGCAGCACGATGGCCACAACCAGTTCAAGCAAGGTGAACCCCGCCGCCGGAGCATACGCAGCCAGCTTGGGGGCGCAGGACAGCTTCATGCCGGACTCCTGAAGGATGCCAATGGATGCTAATCAACGGTCCACCCAAACAGCGCGGCAGACACACGCATTAAAATGTGCCAACCGGACGGCCCTGGCAGGTCTGAGGAACTGACAGCTTGCAGTGGCGACCGAACGCCCTACGGCATGAACAGCAGCAGGGCATGGCTTTATTCTGGCAAAAGCTGCCGCCACCGGCCATGCGACCTGAGGCTGAGACCTGAGGCTTGATTTTGTCGTGATTTATTACATGGATGTCGTGGCGCATCCTAGGAAGTCAGCGCCCGACTGCCTAGACTGCAACTCATGGAAACAAGGCCCGCGTGCGCTGGACACGGCACCCGGTCCCGTCCGGCAAAATATCAAAAACAGCAGGTTTGGAGACAGTCCGCATGAGCGCTCAACAACAACACGACATCATCCCCCGCGAGAAACTCGATTTCGGGCTGGAAAGCGACGACATCCCGCGGTTCTGGTTTGGCAACAGCCCCTTCAAGACGCGCAGCTTTGATGCCCTGTCGGTGATCTTCCCGCCGGGCGAGCGTTACTTCATGACCAGCGTGCGCGCCTTCCGCGACGATGTGCAGGACCCCCAGCTGCTGAAGGACATCAAGGACTTCATGCGCCAGGAAGGCCAGCACGGCCGGGTGCATGCCTTGTACAACGACCGGCTGGCGCGTCAGGGAATCGACGTCGACGCCAAGACGGCTGAGCTGAATGCATTCTTTGACGAAAAGACCCGCACCCGCTCTCCCGCCTACAACCTCGCGCTGACCTCGGGCACCGAGCATCTGACCGCGATCCTTGCAGACGCCCTGTTCACCCGCAAGGAAGCGATGGCTGACGCCGACGAGCGGCTGCGCGCCATGTACGCATGGCACGCCATTGAAGAAATCGAACACAAGGCCGTGTCATTCGACGTGATGCAGAAAGTGGCCAGGGTCGGCTACTTCACCCGCGTGATCGCCCTGCTGGAAGCCACCTTCTGGTTCTTCCGCTTCACGCAGAAGTTCCAGACCCAGATGCTGAAGGAAGACGGTTTCACCCTGCGTCAGCGCATCGGCTTCCGCTTCCAGCAACTGGCCTGGATGTTCGGTCCGCGGAAAGGGATTGCCACGCCTGTGCTGGGCTTGTATTTTGAGTACCTCAAGCCCGGCTTCCATCCTTGGCACCAGGCACAAATGAAGGGCTACCCCACGTGGCTCGCCGCTTTTGGCGGATCGCAGGATCCGATCGAAGCCGGCAACGCCCTGCACGCACAAGGCGTCTGAACCCCGGGGAGTCCTGATCTTCAGGAGTTGAACCCGGGATGACCTCCCCCGAGCGGATTCCCATGCTTACCCTTGCAAGCTGGGTCCGAGCGGGGGCGCAATGCGGTGTGAATGTGCATGTGCTGTTTGCCGAGCACGGACTTTCACCGCACCTTTCGCACATTGACTCAGCGGGCTTTGACCCGCTGATGGTCCTGAAGGTGCTGGCGGCCACCACGCGTGCCAGCACCCGCGGCCACTTTCCGTTTGCGCTCGGCGAAAACTTTGCATTCGAGCATTTGCCGGAAATCGAAACCTTTGTTGCCACCGCCCCCACGTTGCGCGAAGCGTTTCGGGCAGTGGAATGGGCGCGACTGCTGATCAATCCCTACATGGAGTTGCAGCTGGAAGAGCGCGGCAACGAGGCCTGGGTGATCCTGAAGCTGAGTTTTCCGGTCCGTCTGCACCGCGCCCACGTGTTCGTCACCGAGGGCACGCTGATGGCGGTGAAAAAGTTTGGCCGCAGCCTGCTCGGCCCGGAAGCCGCGCTGCTGCGTGCCACCTTCAAGCACAAGGCGCCGGCCTACGCAGCCGAATACGAACGTTGCTTTGAACTCGAACCTGAGTTTGGCGCCCGTGAGAACGCGCTGGTGTTCCCGCGCGATTATCTGGACGTGCCGCTCACCGGCGCCTATCCGCAACTGAATGCCCAAGCCGCCGAAATGGTGGCCAACCGGCTGGCACGCTTCCAGCCGCGCAGCGAACTGCAGTCGCAGGTGCTCGCGCTGCTGACCCAGGAGCCGGCCCTGCTCGCTTCCGGGGTGATCGGCGTGGCCGACCGCCTGCACCTGCATCCCCGCACCCTGCAACGGCGCCTGAAGGACGAGGGACTCGGATTTCTTGACCTGCAATCCGCGGCCCGCCACACCTTGGCCACCCGCTGGCTGGGGGATGACGGCGAAGATATCGACACGGTGGGAGAGCGCCTTGGTTTCTCCGACCGACGCTCGTTCTCGCTGGCGTTCAAGCGCTGGACCGGCACCACGCCGGGGGCCTGGCGGCGCAACCGCGACGCCTGACCCGGCCTTCCGCCAACCGTCTGCGCTGGTGCCGCTCCGGTGGTTACCGCACCAAAGCCGGTGGTCAATGGTGCTGGCCAGATGGTGGGTTCCACCATCCACGCCATGGCCCGCGCCCCGGATCAGTGGGGGACTGGTGCACGCAGTGCGCTGGCCTCCTGCGCCAAGCGGGTGATCACCGCCCAACGACCGTCACGCACCGCATCGGCAGGCGTCAGCCACGATCCGCCCACGCAGGCCACGTTGGACAGCGCCAGCAAACCCGGCGCCGTATCCAGCGCAATCCCCCCGGTCGGACAGAACCGTACATCCGCAAACACTGAACCCCATGCCTTGAGCATGGCGGCGCCCCCCGCCGCCATGGCCGGAAAGAATTTGAGGAACTGCAGGCCATCTTCTGTGGCCTGCATGATCTCGCTGGACGTAGCCACGCCGGGCAACAAGGGCAACTGCAGATCGCGACACGCACGCCCGAGCACGCTGCTGTAGCCAGGACTGACCGCAAAACGCGCGCCCGCTGCCAGCACCGCCTCGGCGTCTGCGGGCGTGCGCAAGGTACCGGCGCCAATCACCGCCTCGGGCACGGCGGCAGCAATCTCGCGCATCGACTGCAAGGCGGCTGGCGTGCGCAGGGTGATTTCGAGTACCCGCACGCCCCCCGCCACCAGGGCCTGTGCCAGTGGCACCGCCTGTTCAACCTTGTCGATCACCATGACCGGGATGACCGGCCCCATGGCCGCAATTGCCAGCAAATCCTTGCTCATTTCACAGTTCTCCCGAAGACCAGCTGCATGCACCCTGCTCTGCTCCACTGGCATTTGCCCGGAACAGGCTGAACAGTTCCCGCCCCCAACCCTGTGCCGAGGTCGACCCCGACCGCACGGCTGGCACACGCTGAACCAGCTCGGCTTCGTCCACCAGCACCTGCAGGATGCCCTGATCGGCATCCAGCCGCACCACGTCACCATCATGGACCAGCGCAAGCGGACCGCCCCCCAGCGCTTCCGGCGTAATGTGGATGGCGGCGGGCACCGCGCCCGATGCGCCACTCATGCGGCCGTCGGTGACCAGTGCCACGCGAAAGCCGCGCTTCTGCAACACGGCAAGGGGCGGCGTGAGTTTGTGCAGCTCCGGCATACCGTTGGCGCGTGGTCCCTGAAAACGCACCACCACCACCACGTCGCGGTCGAGTTCACCGGCCTTGAACGCTTGCTGCAAGCCGTCCTGCGAATCGAACACACGACAAGGCGCCTCGATCACATGGCGGTCGTGCGGCACTGCCGATATCTTGATTACCGCACGCCCGAGGTTGCCCTGCAGCAGACGCAGGCCGCCCTTCGGACTGAAGGGTGCGCTGACCGGCCGGACCACCAAATCGTCCAGCGTGGCCGCCGGTGCGCCGCGCGTGGCGTCGCGCAGGCCGCCCGCATGAATGCTCGAGACGTCGGCATGCATCAGGCCGTGATCGAGCAGTTCACGCAGCACCAGTTGCGGCCCACCCGCAGCCTGGAACTGGTTCACGTCGGCCTTGCCATTGGGATAAACCGCCGTCAGCAGTGGCACCACCTGCGACAACTCGTCAAAGTCAGTCCAGTCAATCACGATGCCAGCGGCGCGCGCCACAGCAACCCAATGGATCAGGTGATTGGTAGACCCGCCCGTGGCCAGCAAGGCCACCATGGCATTGACGATCACCCGCTCATCGACCAGCTGACCGATGGGCGTGAACCGCGCCCCTTTCACCATGCCCAGCACCGTGCGCACGGCCTCGCGCGTCAACTGCTCGCGCTCGGCGGTATCCGGATGCACAAACGAGGCACCCGGCACATGCAAACCCATGGCGTCCAGCAGCATCTGGTTGGAATTGGCCGTGCCATAAAACGTGCAGGTGCCGGCCGAGTGGTAGGCCGCCGATTCGGCGTCCTGCAACTCATCACGACTGGCCAACCCTTGTGCAAAACGCTCGCGCACCTCCGACTTGGCGCTGTTCGACAGGCCGCTACGCATGGGACCGGCCGGCACGAAGACGCAGGGCAGATGCCCGAAATGCAGCGCACCGATCAGCAAGCCAGGAATGATCTTGTCGCAAATGCCAAGCAACAACACGGCATCGAACGTTTCATGCGACAGTCCGACCGCCGTGGACATGGCAATCACGTCGCGCGAGAACAGGCTCATTTCCATGCCCGGCGTACCCTGCGTCACACCATCGCACATCGCGGGGGTGCCACTGGCTACCTGTACGGTGGCACCCTGTTTGCGCGCCTCGTCGCGAATCATGGCCGGGTACCCTTCGAAGGGCTGATGCGCCGAGAGCACGTCGTTGTAGGCGGTAATCACCCCAAGATTGGGCGCGCGCTGGGCCAGCACCTGGATCCGTTCCTTGCCCGGCAGCGCGGCATACGCATGGGCCAGGTTGGCGCAGCCCAGACTGGCACGCGGCGGTCGCCGGATGGCCTCTTCGATTCGCGTCAGATAGGCCTGACGACTGGGCTGGCTGCGTTGGCGAATGCGTTCAGTGACGGCCTGCAATACCGGATGCATGAGAATTGCCCTTTGTAACCGACGGTGCGTATGATTGTAACTGAGTTACATCAACGATGACAGCACCATGCCCGCAGTATCCCCGCCCCCGCTCACCCCCGCCGTCCGGCAAGTCTCCGGCACCGCCTGCCAGCTGGGCGAGTCGCCGCTATGGCATCCGGTCAGCCAGCAACTGTATTGGGTCGACATCACTGGCCAGACCATCGTGCGCGCAGTGGGTGGATCTCTGGTCGCGGAGCAGGCGCAAGCGCCAGAGCCCGGGCTGGAGGCACCTGCCGAGCAGCGCTGGCAGCTCGATGACCAGCCCTCTTGCCTTGCGCCTGCCCGCAACGGGGATCTGGTGGTAGGACTGCGCAAGGGCGTGGCCCTGTTTGCGCCGGGCAGCGGGGAATGCGCACTGCTGGCTGCCGCCCCATGGGACACGCAGACCACACGCAGCAATGACGGCCGCTGCGACCCCGCGGGACGGTTCTGGACCGGCACTGTGTTCGAACCCAAGACCGGCAATCACGCCCATCTGTATTGCCTGCGCGGCAGCGCCGGCCGCTGGCGGCTGGACGCCGTGCTGGACGACAACCTGACCGCCAACGGCCTGGCCTTCGATCCGGCGCGCAACATGGCTTGGTGGAGCAACACGCCTGCACACGTCATTTATCGGTATCCCTTCGACAGGCAACGCGGCCTGTTCGGCGCGCGCACGGTGTTTCACCAGTTTGCACCCAGACAGCAAGACATGACCTATGGCGGCCGGCCAGACGGTGCCTGCCTGGATACCGCCGGGCATTACTGGGTGGCGATGTACGAAGGCAGCCGGGTGCTGCGCCTGGACCCCACCGGAAATATCGTGCTGGACCTGCGTCTGCCGGTCACCTGCCCCACCATGGTGTGCCTTGGGGGCACAGACCTGCGCACCCTGTTCATCACCTCGGCCAGCAAGGGCCGCCCGCCAGCGGAACTGGCCGCCGAGCCATTGGCTGGTCACGTGCTGGCGGTGCACCTCGATGCCTTGGGTCTTCCCGCCGATGTGCGTGGGCTGCCAGCCGACCTGTTCGCCGAACCGGCGTGACCGGCAGTCCGGCGATCCGGCGATCCGGCAGTCCGGCTTGCCCGCACATGGATTCAGTCCGCTTCCTCGGCGGCGTATTTGACCCGCAGGTTGCGCTTGATCAGGGAGAGACGGTTGGCCAACTCCGGGCCCAGTTGCACGGCCACCGCGGTCACCAGCACATCGATCAGCATCAGGTGCAGCATGCGCGAAACCATCGGACTGTAACGATCGAAATCCTCGCGATGATCGGCAGCCAGCACAATATCGGCGCGTTCGGCCAGTGGTGAGCCACTGGCCGTGATCGCAATGGTGGTGGCACGACGGCGGCGCACGGCATCCATGGTTTCAAGCAGGTCACGCATGCGCCCGGAATTGGAAATGAACACGGCACAGTCGCCGGGCTGGAGCAGGCTGGCGGCCATCACCTGCATGTGGGCGTCCGAGTAGGCAATGGCATGGCAACCCAGCCGGAAAAACTTGTGCTGGGCATCCTGCGCCACCACCCCGGAATTACCCACGCCATAAAACTCGATGCGGCGACCGCCCTGAATGCTTTCGACCATAGCGGCGGCCGCACGCGTCACCTGCGGTGCACTGGTCTGGTTACGCAGATGCAGCAAGGCGCTGACCGAATTGTCGATCACCTTCAGCATCAATTCGGCCGGCGTATCGCCCTGCGTGACCGCCCGGTGCACATACGGCACCCCTTCGTTGATCACGCCCGCCAGCTTGAGGCGGAAATCTGCCAGCCCCTTGTATCCGATGTGTCGGCAGAAGCGCACCACCGTCGGCTTGCTGACCTCTGCCAGCCGCGCCAGTTCGGCGATCGGCAGGGTGGCGAAACGACGGGGATCCTCCAGCAACAGGCGCCCGACACGGGCCTCGGCGGGCGAGCAGGCGCGAACGCTGGCGGCGACGCGCTCGATCAGATTGACCGGCCCCGCCCCCGCGACCGGGACCGGGACCGGCATGCCGCTAGCCAAGACCAAGGCTTCCGCTCGGATTCATCGCTCTTCCGGCCAGGCCGCACCATCGCGTGCCAGCATCGCGCTGGCCGCAGGCGGGCCCCAGGTACCGGCGTTGTAAAGGCGCAGGCTGTCGGGATCGTTGCTCCACGATTCGATGATCGGCGCCACATAGCGCCAGGCGGCCTGTTGCTCGTCAAAACGCACGAACAGGTCGAGGCGTCCGGCCAGCACCTTGCGCAACAGACGCTCGTAGGCTTCGATGGTCTGGGTGCCGAAAGCCTCCTTGAAATCCAGGTTGAGTCCCACCGGTACCAGGCGGCCCTGCTCACTCTTGCTGCGGTTGGACGCCTTGGCGAGCAGTTCCAGTTCGATTGAGTCAGAGGGCTGCAGGCGGATCACCAGGCGGTTCTGGAAGCCATTGGGACCAGCGAAGATCGGGTGCGGCACGGGGCGAAAATTGACCACGATGTCGGCGGTCCTCTGGGCCAGGCGCTTGCCCGTGCGCAGGAAGAACGGGACGCCCGCCCAGCGCCAGTTTTCGATCTCGGCGCGAATCGCCATGAAGGTTTCGGTGTGACTGGCCGGAGATACGCCGTCTTCCTCCCGATAGCCGGGTACGGTGCCGCCCTGGATACGGCCGGCCCGGTATTGACCCCGGATCACATTGTTGTTGATGTCCGCAGCACTGAGCGGCTTGAGCGAGCGCAGCACCTTGAGCTTTTCGTCACGCACCGCATCAGCATCGTCGCTGGCCGGCGGCTCCATGGCCACCATACAGAGCAGTTGCAGCATGTGGTTCTGCATCATGTCGCGCAACGCCCCGCCGCTGCGGTCGTAATACCCCCCGCGCTGCTCCACGCCAAGGTCTTCAGCGATGGTGATCTGCACGTTCTCGATCCACTCGCGCCGCCAGAGCGGCTCGAACAGCGAATTGCCGAAGCGCAGTGCCATCAGGTTTTGCACCGACTGCTTGCCCAGGTAATGGTCAATGCGGAAGATCTGATGCTCTTTCAGCACGGCACTGACGGCATCATTGATGGCGGTGGCGGACGCCAGGTCATAGCCGAGCGGTTTTTCCAGCACCACGCGGACCCGCTTGTCGTTCAGTCCGACACGGCCCAAGCCGGTGCACAAACCGCTGAACAGCGCCGGGGCCACCGCAAGATAGATCACCACCGTGTCGGCATCGCGCAGGTTCACCCAATCGGCCAGCGCCTGGTGGGCCTCGGGCTGCGTGATGTCCATGCTGATGAAATCCAGCAAACTGGTGAAGGCAGCAAACTCTTCCTCCGTGAACGGTTCATCCCAGGTCAGCGAGTCAAACCGCGCGCGCAGCCATGCGCAATATTGCGCGCGATCCAGCGTTTCACGCGAACTGGCCAGCACGCGTCCATCCGGCGGCAGGGCACCATGGCGGAAGGCCTGAAATACGGCGGGCATCAGTTTGCGCCAGGCAAGGTCGCCAGTGCCACCAAGGAAAACCAGATCAAATGCCATGAGGTGCGCGCTCTCGTGTTCTGCGTTCAGGCCTGATTGTAACCGCGACCGATAATTTTTGTAACTCGGTTACAAGTCACGCCACCAATCACGTAATCCGGCAACCGGCGCCACGACCGATTGTTTGAAAACATGCCAATTGGGATGAAATGCCGGCACTAATGCTCTAAGCTGATGAACTTGTGTTTTCGTAAAAGTTAAGGTCTTGGCCTCCATCCGGGTTCTCATCCTCGAAGACGATCCGATCAGCGCCGGCATGCTCAGGCATGTTCTGGAAAAGGAAGGTATCGCCTGTGAACACTGCAGCACCCTGCGCGAGGGTCTGCTGAGCTTTCAGCGCGAAGTGTTCGACATCGCGCTGGTTGACCGTATCCTGGGCAGCGAGGACGGACTCGACTTTGTGCGCTGGGCGCGCGAGCGGCACCCGCTGGCCGGCATCATCATCATCAGTTCGCGCACGGTCACGGATGAACGGATCCAGGGCATCCGCGATGGTGCCGACGACTATCTGACCAAACCCTTTGAACCACGTGAAGTGCTGGCCCGCGTGCAACGTCTGGCCGGGCGGCTGGAGCGGCACGGTGCGCAGGACGATGCCCAGGCGGTGCGTTTTTGCGGATTTGTGCTCGACCCGCAGGAACGCAAGGTACTGGACCCGACCGGCCAGGACATCCGTCTGACCGGCAAGGAATTTGCCCTGTTGCATTGTCTGCTGCGCGCGGGTGTCAACGTGGTCGACCGCGAGCGCTTGTCGCTGGCCGTGCATGGTCGCAGCTGGAATCCGCTGGAACGCGGCATCGATATCCTGGCGAGCAAGGTCCGCCTCAAATTGCGTTCGGCAGGCGCACCGGACGAGCTGTTGCGCAGCGTGCGCGGCGAGGGCTACCTGCTCGGCACCAGCACCGAAACCGTGCCGCGCACTACCGCCGGCCGGCAGTAAGCGCGGGCGCATGGCGCGCATCATTCCGGACGGCTGGGAAGCGCTCGCCGTCACCGGCGCAGCCGCGCGCGAGCGCGACACGCTGGCCCTGATGGCACGCCAGCTGGGCGAAGACTACACGGTCTATCACGGCGTGCACTGGACCCGTCTTGAGCACGGCCACGCCATCTTTGGTGAGGCCGACTTCATTATTGTCAACCGCAGCGGCAACCTGCTGGTGATCGAGCAGAAAAACGGACTGCTGGAAGAAACCGCCGACGGCCTGCTCAAACACTACCCCGAGCGCAGAAAGCTGGTACCGCTGCAGATGGCGCGCACCCGTGATGCCCTTCTGAGCCGCCTGAAATCCAGACCCGGCTGCCAGGACCTGCGGGTGGAGATCCTGCTTTACTGCCCGGATTACCACGTCCAGCATCCGCATACGGCCGGCTTGCTGCCAGAACGCATCGTGGATGCCCGGCGTGCCGGACAATTGTGCGGTGTGATCCGCAGCCTGCTGCCGGCAGGGGATGACCATAGTACCGTCCAGCAGGTACATCGCTTCCTGCAGGACCTGGTGGAACTCGAACCGGATGTCAGTGCCCTGATGGGGCAGGCCAGCGCATTGGTCACGCGCGTCGCAGGCGGCCTGGCGCACTGGGCGCGCTGTATCGAGATGCACCCCTTCCGGCTGCGCGTGCGTGGCACGGCCGGTTCCGGCAAGACCCAACTGGCCTTGGCCGAATATCGTGCCAGCGTGGAGGCCGGCAGGCGACCGCTGTATGTGTGCTTCAACCGCCCTCTGGCAGACCATTTCCAGCAGATTGTGCCGGCCGGCGGACGGGTGGCCAGCTTTCACCAATTCTGTGATCAGCGGCTGCGCGCGCGCGGTACAGCCTTCGACTACCGGCAACCCGACGCCTTCGATCGACTGGTGCAGCAGGCCGCCAGCCTGCTGGTGGAACCCGCCGAACTGTTCGATGCGCTGATCATTGATGAGGGGCAGGATTTTACCGAAAGCTGGGCCACGCTGGTGCTGCGCCACGCCCGCCCGGACGCGCGCCTGCTGTGGCTTGAAGATCCATTGCAGAACGTGTACGACCGTCCGCCGGTGGCGCTACCTGACTGGGTGACCCTGCGCGCCGGAACCAACTTTCGCAGTCCGCCTTCCGTCGTGCGCGTGCTCAATCACCTGCTC
This sequence comes from uncultured Ferrovum sp., assembly GCA_903893215.1. Classification (GTDB taxonomy): domain Bacteria; phylum Pseudomonadota; class Gammaproteobacteria; order Burkholderiales; family Ferrovaceae; genus CAIVHB01. Next base: position 34,607 of record CAITLJ010000026.1, read on the forward strand.
GAACTCGGTGGCCTGCCACGCGACATTGCAGCTGCGTCGCCGCTGGCCGGCGACGAGGTGGAATTCCTGACTTACGCCAACGCCGCAGAATTGCTGGCGCGCACCAAGGACGCCCTGCGCCTGTGCTGGTCCGCCGGTTTCCGCGCGCAGGATACCGTGCTCCTGTCCTACCATGGTCGGCAGCGTTCCACCGTGCTGCGTTTCGACAAGTTGGGGCAAGAGCGCCTGCGCAGTTTCACCGGCAGCTACGACCTGTTCGGCAGTCCGATCTATTCCGAAGGCGAGGTGCTGAGCGATTCGGTCTTGCGCTTCAAGGGGCAGTCGGCCCCGGCGGTGGTGCTGACCGAAATCGACTTCGCAGCGCTCGACCGGGTGGCGCTGGTGAGGCTGTTTGTCGGCATCACGCGTGCCCGACTCAAACTGGTATTGGTCTTGGCCGAGCACACTGCGCAATTGCTGACCCGATTGCAGGCACCCTGACCGCGACCGGCAAGACATCAACCGAGCAGTTGCCGCCGCAGCGCTTGTATCGCGCAGTCGGGCGTGGTCAGGACCGGTTTGCCGGTGGCTGCCGCCACCGCGGCCGCTGCGCGCGCAAGACTGAACTGCGCCAGGGCAATCACGTCGCAATCGCGCAACGTCAGCGCTTGGCGGGCAGCCAACGCGTCATGACGGCTGACGTCACCCGCATCGAGGGCCGCCAACGCGCCCTGCGCCAACGCGGTCTGCACTGGCCAGCCGGAGGGAAACTCGGCTGGCATGGTAGCCAGCGTAGGTCCGAACGTCGCCAGCAATCCGACCCGCCCTCCGTGCGCCACCGCCTGGTCAATCATCGCCTGATTGGGCTTGAGCACCGGCATTGGCGCCAGATCGGCGATCACGGCCTCGATGCAGGGACCGAATGCGGAGCAGGTAAACAGAATGGCGTCTGCACCCGTATTGCGCGCATAGCGCCCCAGGGTGAGAAAGCGTTCGGTCATGGCGTGATCGAGCATTCCGGTGCGCGCCAGGTCCGCCGACAGGCTATCGTCAAGCAGATTGCACAGCTCGGCCTCCGGCCAGAGCCGGGCGAACGCTGCCTCGATCGGCGGCGGCGAGTGACGCAAGGCGTGAATCAGGGCAATCCGCATAGACGGCGTCATCGTTAAGGACCGGGCCACCGATCATGCCAGCTGCATCAATGGTGCGCCAAGCCGGTCCGTCCCGTGGCAAGCTAGGGCGCTCTTTATTCATGCCTGCCAACGCCAATGCCCACCGACGTCGCAACGCCCCTTTCCGCCCTTCACGGCAGCACGCTGTCGGCGCAGGGCAACAGCCAGCATTGCCCCCCCTTTGGTGACATCGTCCGACCGATCCACCTGAGCACCACATTTGAGCGCGCCGCCGACGGCAGCTATCCCGGCGGCCGCACCTACGCGCGCGATCAAAGCCCGGCCTATGATGATGCCGAGGCGGTGCTCTGCGCGCTGGAAGGGGGCCGCGCCAGCCTGCTGTTCGCCTCTGGCCTGGCGGCCGCCACCAGCGTGGTCCAGGCGCTTGCGCCGGGCGACCGGGTGCTGGCGCCGCGCGCCTGCTACTGGGCCTGGCGCAAGTGGCTGCTTGAGGTGGCCACCCCCTGGGGCATCCGGGTGGACTGGTACGACAATGCCGATACTGCGCACCTGGCGCTACTGCTGGCAGCGGCGCCAACCCGGCTCGTCTGGATCGAAACCCCTGCCAACCCTACCTGGGAAGTGACGGATATTGCAGAGGTGGCGCACCTTGCACGGGCCCATGGTGCACTGGTGGTGGTCGACTCTACCGTGGCCACCCCGGTGCTGACCCGCCCGCTGGCGCTGGGTGCCCACCTGGTGCTGCATTCCGCCACCAAATACCTGAACGGGCATTCCGACGTGGTGGCGGGCGCGCTGGTGGCGGGCGATCTGCCCGATGCACTCTGGATGCGGATCCGCCAGATCCGTGGCCTGGGTGGCGCGGTATTGGGCCCTTTCGAGGCATGGCTGCTGGTGCGCGGCATGCGCACGCTGTATCTGCGCGTGCACGCGGCCAGTGCCAACGCCCTGCGGCTGGCGCATGCCCTGACCACGCACCCGGCGGTGCTGGAAGTGCTGTATCCAGGCTTGCCGCAGCACGCCGGACATGCCATCGCCGCGCGCCAAATGCAGGGTGGCTTCAGCGGCATGCTGTCGGTACGGATGGTTGGCGGAGAGACTGCAGCGATCGCTGCGGCGGGCCGGTTGCGCCTGTTTCGCCAGGCGACGTCACTCGGCTCGGTAGAAAGCCTCGTCGAGCATCGCGCCAGTGTCGAAGGGCCGGACTCGATGTGCCCGCGCGACCTGTTGCGACTGTCAGTCGGCATCGAGCACGCTGACGACCTGCTTGCCGACCTGCAGCAAGCCCTGATCGCCACCTGAACTAATCTTAAGCATTTAAAAACAATAGGTTATAACCCTACCATGGCACTACAGGCTGTAGGTTGTGGAGCATAGACGGCATTCCGCGCCGGGTGTTTAATCAAAGGGCATAATAACGATAAATTCAATCCGGACTGCGGGTGAAATGCAGCAAAACCCCAGTCGCAGTGCGCAATGACCGCCAACCAAAAACCGCTGATTTCGATCAAACCAACAGTTCGCCCCAGCTTGTTTCGTTGCCTCGCAGCGACTACTCTCTGCGTGCTCGCCGGTGGTCAGCCAAGCTCGGCAGCGGGGCCGCCAGCACTGCCCGCCACCTTGCGCGTCGGACTGCTCAATCAGAACGATCTCGGCAACTCGCAAACGCAGATGCAGGCCCGTTCTTTGCCAGACGTGGACGGCATGCGCGGCGTGACCAACAACCTGTGGGAGCGCTACCAGAAACCGGCTGACATCCTGCTCTCGCTGGCCACGCTGACCGGCCTGACCCTTTCGCTGCTGCTCTGGCGCAGCAATCGGCGGCTGCGCGAATTGTCCAAGCTCTACTTCAATGCGCGCGCCAGCCTGCAGACCACAGCGGCTGCCTTCGACAGTCAGGTTGGCCTGCTGGTCACCGACAACCACCGCAAAATCCTGCGCGTGAACACCGCCTTCACCCAGATCCTGGGCTACACGGAGGGCGACCTGAAAGGCTCTTCAACGCGGGTCCTGCGCGCGGCCACCACAACGCACAAGCTGATTGACCAGGCCATGTCCTCCTTGCGCAACACTGGTCGCTGGCATGGCGAAATTAACTGCCGGCACAAGGACGGTCACCTGGTGCCCTGCCTGGTCACGGTGACGTCCATCCGCGAGGAAGCGGTTGGTATGGAGGGCTACGTCGGTTCGATTGTCGACGTCTCCCAGCAGCGTCGCGACCGCGCCCGAATTGAACAGCTGGCGTTCTTCGATTCCCTCACCGGGCTGCGTAACCGCAGTCACTTTCTGGAACGACTGCGCAGCGAAGTGGAATTAGCCCATGCCGCCGGCTTGCATGGCGCGCTGATGTTTCTTGATCTGGACCACTTCAAAAACCTGAATGACATGCATGGCCACGATGTGGGGGACCAGTTGCTGCAGCAGATTGCCTACCGCCTGCAGGCCGCAGTCGATTGCAACGGCATGGTGGCGCGGCTGGGCGGTGATGAATTCGTGATCCTGCTGCCCGGCCTGTCGAGCAACGCAGCAGCGGCGCTGGAGGCAGCCAACCAGGTGGCTGAACAGGTTCGTGCCAGCATCCTGCAACCCTACCAGCTGTCGCTCAAAGGCAAGGACATCAGCACGCAACTGAATTACAACTGCAGCGGCAGCATCGGTATCACGTTGTTCGGCCATGAGGCACTCGAAGTACCGGAAGTGATGAAGCGCGCCGATATTGCCATGTTCATTGCCAAGCAGGCAGGCCGCAACACCATCCGGCATTACGACCCGCGCGTGCAGCATGCCCTGCATGAGCGCGGCGCGCTCGGCTCCGCGCTCACCGAAGCCCTGCGTGACGGCCAACTGATGCTGGATTACCAACTGCAGGTGGACCGCTTCGGTGCCCCGCTTGCCGCAGAGTGCCTGCTGCGCTGGCAACACCCGGCGCGCGGCCTGCTTCGTCCTGCAGAGTTCATCCCGATCGCGGAGGACAATGGTGCGATCGTGGAAATCGGTGACTGGGTGATTGAACAGGCTTGCATGACGCTTGCGCGCTGGCAGAAGATTCCTGCGCTGGCCCATTTGGAGCTGTGCGTGAACGTGAGTCCGCGGCAGTTTTCCGAAGCCAGGTTTGCCCGCAAGCTCTCCAGCAGCCTGCAACGGCACCAGGTCAGGCCGGCCCAGTTGACGCTCGAAATTACCGAAAGCGTGGTGCTGGAACGCAACGATATGCTCAAAGACAGCCTGCACACCCTTTGCGAGCTGGGCGTGTCCTTGTCGATCGACGATTTTGGCACCGGTTACTCCTCGCTTACCTACCTGCAACGCCTGCCGCTGCGCCAGGTAAAAATCCATGGCAGCTTCATCGCCGACTTCGAGACCGAGCGCAGCGCCGCCGAGATCGTGCGCGCCATCATCGCCCTTGCCCGCAGCCTGCACCTGACCGTGGTGGCCGAGGGGGTGGAAACCGAAGCCCAGCGACTGGCCCTGATCGACATGGGTTGCGAACTGCTGCAGGGCTATCATTTGAGTCCGCCGATGAAACTTCAGCAACTCGAGCAGCGTCTGTTGCAAGACGGTTGACCGGCCCCATCCTGCGTTGGCTGGCAGCCTGATCACAGGCCGAGCTGATCTGATCAGCACCCGACGGTGGCCACCCGCTTTCATCAACAAGGAGTTTTACCTGCATGGGCAAGATCATTGACTACGCGCGCCCCGATGGCGCCAGCGTCACCGGCTATCTGGCCGAACCCGCCGACCCGCATGCCCCCGGCATTGTGGTGATCCAGGAATGGTGGGGCCTGAATGACCAGATCAAGGGCGTGGCCGACCGCCTGGCCGCCGAGGGCTACCGCGCCCTGGTGCCCGACCTGTATCGCGGCAAGGTCACCCTGGAGGCCGCAGAAGCGCATCACCTGATGACCGGTCTCGACTTCAGCGATGCCGCAGGACAGGATGTGCGTGGCGCCCTGCAATACCTCAAGGCCACCGGCAGCCACAAGGCCGGCGTGACCGGTTTCTGCATGGGTGGCGCGCTCACCCTGCTGGCCGCTTCGCACGTACCGGAAGTGGATGCCGCCTGCGCCTGGTATGGCTACCCCCCGCTGGAATTTATCAATGCCGATACGCTGAATGCCCCGCTGATGGCCCACTGGGCAGTGCATGACGAGTTCTTTGCCATCGCCGGAGTAGACGCGCTGCAGGCCAAGCTGGATACCGCAGGCAAGACCTACCAATTCTTCCGCTACGACGCCAAGCACGCCTTCGCCAACGAGGAAGCCGATGACCGCGGCCTCCCACCGCTGAAGCATGACGCAGCGGCCAGCCAACTCGCCTGGGAGCGCACCCTGCCGTTCTTCAAGCGTACGCTCGGCTGAACCAGCACGCCCCACCTGCCGCAGTCCTGCCGCAGCAAGGCGCCATTCTGGCGCCTTGCTGCGCCTGCATAATCCGGCTGACCGCGCGCCGGGTTGACCTTGCGCGGGTTTGACAGGCAGGGTCCGCTCGCCCTAACATCGACGCACAATGAAAGCGCTTTCAAAGCGTCCACCGTGCTGGCCCGCAGATGACGGGTGGAGGAGATCCAGATGGCTAGTGGCCTGCGCGCCGTTCGGGCGCTGACCGTGTTGTTGGCTTTGGCGACAGGCATCGCCATCACACCCGCCCAAGGCGCAGAATCATTGGACGACAGCCACACGGTAGGACTCGGTCGCCTGCGCGCCAGTGCCAAGCCCGGCGGCTTGGGCACCCCGGCAGCATTGCCGGCCACCCCCGGGCGCGATCAGGCCATCACGCAACGGGCGATCCCCAGTAACCAGTGGTATTCGTCCCTGCTGTTCGGACGCTGGTCCGATGTGATCCACGCGCATCCCGCCACGTACCGCACCAGCGCCGACGGGCTGGAGATCGGGTATCCGGTGCGCAGTGTGGTCAACGCACCCGGCCACGGCAACGATATCGCCTATGCACATCGGGCTGCGCTGACGCTGCAAGCCACCGGCTTTCAGCCGGAAGCTTCCCGTCTGGCCGGCTTCGGCGACTTTTCTGCACAGGTGCGCATGGCCGCCGCGAATGGCGAAGCCCTGGAGGCCACGCTGGTGCACGGTAGCCCGCTCAGCTACTACCAGATCAGCAGTGGGGACCTGCGCGTCAGGCTGGCGGCCGGCGCGCGCCCGTGCACCACCGTCACCGCCGCCAACCAGCTCTGCGTGCATGTGCTGGAGCGGGACTTTGCAGTGTTCGCACCGCAGGATGCCGCATGGGTGGACCGCGACTCTTCCAGTCCGCGGCTGGTGTTCGGCAAGCAGGCACGCTGGTTCAGCGTCGCCCTGCTGCCCGACGAATCCGCCGCGACACTTGCGCTGTTTGCACGGCATGCCGGTACCTTCATCACCGCCACCCGGGTGGACTGGCATTACGATGCCGCCACCAGCCGGGTCGACACCACGTTCAGTGTGCAGACCCGGCGCATGCCGGGTGCAGACGCCACGGACGACCGCGCTGCCGATCGCCCCGACAGCAACACCGCCGGCACCACTGACGGCAACCAACCCCTGCTCGGCCTGTATCTGCATCAGGTTCAGGCCTTGCAGGAAAATATCAATACTGCGCTGCGCTATGACTCGGTGCGCGGTCCGATCAAGGTGCTGGCAGCCAATCGGTTTACCGTGCGGCAGACCTGGCAGGGCATCCTGCCCTGGTGGGGTGGCCTGCAGGACCCGGAGCACCGTGAACAACTGGCCAGCGTGCTCGGTGGCGACGCTGCACGCGCGCGCAACCTGTATTCAAACCAGTTGGGGCGCGGCACGTATTGGTACGGCAAGGCACTGGCCGCCCAGGCGCAACTGCTGTGCGTGGCCGAACAGGAAGGGGACCTGAAACTGCGCGACAGCCTGCTGGCAAGCCTCAAAGAGCGCCTGCAAACCTGGTTCCGCGGTGAAGGACGCGACGCGTATTTCGTGCAGGACGCCCGGCTAGGCACCGTGGTGGGATACCCCGATGAGTACGGCAGTGTCGCCCATCTCAACGACCACCACTTCCATTATGGATACTGGATTCAGGCGGCGGCGCAGGTTGCGCTGCGCGATCCGCTGTGGGCCAGTGATGCGCAATGGGGTGGCATGGTAAATCTGCTGGTCGCCGACATTGCCACCAGCGCACACGACCGCGCCGACTTCCCCTTTGTGCGCAATTTCGACCCATACGAAGGCCACGCGTGGGCTTCCGGGGACGCCACCATGTACGACGGCAACAATCAGGAGTCATCGTCAGAAGCCATGAACGCGTGGGCCGGGCTGGTGCTATGGGGCGAAGCCACCCATCGCCCGGAACTGCGCGATCTCGGCATCTGGCTCTATACCAGCGAAGCTGCCGCGATTGACCAGTATTGGTTTGACCGCAACGGCACCCTGTTTCCCGAGGCGTATGGCCATCCGGTGGCCGCCCAGGTCTTCGGTGGCCGCTATGCGTACAACACCTGGTGGACCGAGGAACCGCGGCAGATCCAGGGGATCAACCTGATCCCGATCACGCCGGCCTCGCTCTATCTGGGCAAAGACCCCGCCTACATCCAGCGCTTCATGGCCGCCCTGGTGCCAGCGCGGGCCTACTATGCCGCGCATGGCACCGGCGACGGCACGCCAGCGGATATCTGGCAGGACATCTTCGCCAGCTTCGAGGCACTCGCTGATCCGGATGCCGCGCTGGCGCATTGGAAGTCACGCGGCAGCAACGAACTGGGCGACACACGCTCGCGCACCCTGTTCTGGCTGCTCAGCCTGAAGGAAATGGGGATCCCCGATTTCACCGTGCACGCCGACACCCCCCTTTACGGCGTGTTTCGCACCGCGGCAGGCCAGCGCACCTATCTGGCCTACAACAGCAGCAGTCAGGCCATGTCAGTCCGCTTCAGCGACGGCAAGGTGCTGCAGGTGGCCCCGAACAGCCTGACGCGCAGCCACTGACTCAGCTGACCTGGCACCCGTGCTGATCAAAACCGATCACTGTGTCGCCTCGGGCGGATAGCCCAATCCGGACGCCCGGCTGCAGATGCGGACCACCAGCCGCCACCTTGGCATGGAGCAGTTCTGTGACGCCCTCAACCCGCAGATAGAGGATCGAGGTGTCGCCCAGATGCTCGGCCAGCACCACTTGGGCCGGAATGCCGGTGTCGGCTGCCACCACGCGCACATGTTCCGGCCGCCAACCGACACGCACCACCCGGTCCGGACGCCCGTCGGCCAGCAACGTCCAGAGCGCGCGATGCGCGGCCGATCCGTCTGCCTGCGGCTGACTGACCAGATTGATCCGTGGCGCCCCCAGGAAAGCGGCCACAAATTCGTTGGCAGGCCGGTCATAGAGGGCCAGCGGCGCACCCACCTGCTCGATGCCACCCGCATTGAACACGGCGATCCGGCTTCCCATGGTCATGGCTTCGACCTGGTCGTGGGTCACGTAGATCATGGTAGCGCCCAACTCAGCGTGCAGCCGGCACAGTTCGATCCGCATGTTCACCCGCAAGGCCGCATCCAGGTTGGAAAGCGGCTCATCAAACAGGAACACCTTGGGCTTGCGCACGATGGCACGGCCGATCGCCACCCGCTGACGCTCGCCACCCGACAATTCGCGCGGATAACGCTCCAGCAGATGCGAAATGCGCAGGGTTTCGGCGGCGCGTCCCACCTGCGCGCTGCGCTCAGCAGCAGTCACCCCGGCCATGCGCAATGCAAATCCCATGTTGTCAGCCACCGTCATGTGCGGATACAGGGCATAACTCTGAAACACCATGGCCGCGCCGCGATCCACCGGCCGCAACTGATTGGCGCGCACCCCATCAATCAGCAGGTCACCGGCAGTGATGTCCTCGAGCCCGGCAATCATGCGCAAGGTGGTCGACTTGCCACACCCGGACGGCCCCACGAACACCATGAATTCGCCTTCGTGGATCTGCAGGTCGATGCCCTTGATCACGTCTACCGAACCATAACGCTTGCGGATTCCGCTCAGCGTGACCTGTGCCATGGCCTTATCCCCTTGCCCGAAGGTCGGCCGCCGCTGACCGTTGCCGAAGGTGTTGCAGGAACTGCCGATACCAGTGTGCGCTGGCTTTCAGGGTGCGTTGCTGGGTGGTGTAATCGACGTGCACGATACCGAAGCGCTTGGCATAGCCGGAAGCCCACTCGAAGTTGTCGAGCAGGCTCCACACCATATAGCCGGTCACCGGAGCCCCCTGCGCAATCGCGGCACCCACTGCAGCGATGTGATCTGCCAGATAGCGGGTGCGATCCAGGTCCTGCACGACACCATCCGTGATCCGGTCGGGAAAGGCGCCGCCATTCTCGGTGATCAGCATGGCCGACACCGGATAATCATGGTGCAGACGCACCAGCAGTTCGGTCAGACCCTGCGGATAGATTTCCCAGCCCATGTCGGTCAGTGGCAGACCGCCGGCATGCACATCCCAGGGACCGCTGGCCTGCGCCACACCGCGGGTGTAATAGTTGACGCCCAAAAAATCGATGGGGGCACAGATCGCCTCAAGATCACCGGCGTGCACAGCGGGCGCGTCATCGCCCAGCACTGCCAGCACATCGTCGGGATAAGAGCCCCGGTAAAGCGGGTCCATGTACCAGCGCAACAGGCGACCGTCTTCCAGCTGCGCCCGTGCCTGGTCTGCGGCGAGCGGACTGGCCGGATGCATCGGCGACAGGTTGAGCACGATGCCAAGGCTGGCCTGACAGCCCTGCGCCCGCAAGGCGCGCACCGCCAGGCCGTGACTGAGCAGCAGATGATGTGCCACCTGACAGGCCACCTTCCGGTCCTGGATGCCCGGTGCGAAGATGCCCGTTTCATGGCCGAGCACCGCCATCACCCACGGCTCGTTGTGGGTGACGATGGCGGGCACGCGATCGCCAAAACGCGCCGCCATGGTCTTGGCATAGTCGACAAAATGCATGACCGTGGAACGATTTGCCCACCCGCCCTGCGCCTGCAACGCCGCAGGCAAGTCCCAATGGTTGAGCGTGACAAAGGGACGGATGCCACGCGCAATCAGGCCATCAATCAGACGGTCATAAAACTGTAACCCCGCTTCGTTCCAGGCGCCTTGCCCGTCGGGCTGCACCCGCGGCCACGCAATCGAAAACCGGTAGGTGTCCACACCCAGCAGGGCGATCAGGTCGAGATCTTCCTGCCAGCGGTGATAGTGATCGCAAGCCACGCTGCCATCGCTACCGTCCGCAATCACGCCGGGTTGCGTGCAAAATGTATCCCAGATGCTGTCACCACGACCATCGGTGCGGTGGGCCCCCTCAATCTGGAACGCGCTGGTGGCCACACCCCAACTGAAACCGGCCGGCAGGTGACAGTCGGGAAAGGGAATGCGCGGAGCGATCGGTGCGGTCATTGAATCCATCTTCATGCAGTTTTGATCAGGCGGGACAGTTCACTTCACTGCCCCCGTGGTGAGACCGGAAATCAGCTGGCGCGACGAGAGCACGAACAACACCAGCAGCGGCAAGGTAGCGATGGCAGACCCGGCCATCAGGGCCCCCCACTCGGTGCCCACCGGGCTTTGCAGGCTGCGTAATGCGAGTGGCAGGGTGTACATCTCGGGACTGCGCATCACGATCAGCGGCCCGATGAAGTTGTTCCATGACGCAATGAACGTGATCAGGGCGAGTGTACCCAGCGCCGGTTTGAGCAGCGGCAGCACGATGCGAAAATAGATGCCGAGTTCGCTGCAGCCATCCATGCGGGCCGCCTCGATCAGATCCTTTGGCACCGCGGTGGCCACAAACTGGCGCATCAGAAAAATACCGAAAGCGCTGGCGGCGCCCGGCAGGTACAAGGCCCTTGGCTGATCAATCCAGCCCAAGGCATCCATGATCATGAAGGTGGGGATCATGTTCATGAACGAAGGCACCAGCAGGGTGCCCATCACCAGCGCAAACAGGGACTGTTTGAAACGGAATTCAAACCGCGCAAAGGCATACCCGCCCATCGAGCAGAACAGCAGGGTCAGTACCGTGCTGAAGAGCGCCACATAAAGGCTCCAGCCCAGGTTGCGCCAGAACGGCATGCGGCTGATCAGGATGGCCACGTTGCCGGGCAGGTCATGACCAAACAGCAGCGGTGGCGGCAGCCGGAAGATATCGGTCCGTGCATGGGTGGCAAACACGAACATGAAGTAAAACGGTGCCAGCATGATCAACCCGCCAGCCGCAACCATGGCGTAGGCACCCAGACGACTGACCGTCGTGTCACCCATCCGGTCCGGCCTCATTGCGCGGGCCCCTGCGGGCGCAGTGCCCGATTGGTAAGCCAGGTCAGCCCGGCCACCATGAAGAACAGCAGCCACGACATGGCACTGGCCGCGCCAAAATCATTGAAGTCGAAAGCCATGCGATACAGGTAGATGGCGGTTGACATGCCGGCCTGGTCCGACCCGCCGCGGCCGCCGGTCAGGATGAACGGCTCCTCGAACAGCTGCAGACCGCCGATCACCGAAAGGGTGACCGCGAAGTAGATCATCGGTCGCAGGCTGGGCAGCGTGATGTGCCGGAACTGCTGCAGATGCGACGCACCATCCATGGCAGCGGCTTCATACAGGTCGGCGGGAATGGTCTGCAGGGCCGCCAGATACAGCACCATGTTGAAGCCGACGTACCGCCAGAACACGATCAGCGAGATGGCCGGCTTGATGTTTTCGGGGCGGCCCAGCCAGTCAATCGGATGATCCGGCGTGAGCCATGAAAGTCCGGGAAGCCCGTGCAGCGTCGCCAGCCCCAGATTGACCAGACCAAAGTCGGTAGAAAACAGCGAGCTGAACATGATGGCAATCGCCACGGTGGACGTGATGTAGGGCAGAAAGAAGGCACCTATCATCAGGTCCCGCCAGCGCTGCCGGAATGCCGCCTGCAGGAAGCACGCCAGCGGGATGGCCACGGCGTGCTGCGGGATACCCGAGGCCAGGGCCATCCACACCGTGTTGCGCAGCGACTTCCAGAACCAGGCATCGCCAAGCGCGAAGCGGAAGTTGTCGAGCCCGACAAAGTGCATGGCGGCGAGGCCATCGGTGGGCTCCCACACCTGAAAGGCGAGGTACAGCGAAAACAGCAGGGGAAACAGGCCGAACACCGCGAACAGAAGCAGGAACGGACTGAGCAGCACATAGGGCGCCATGCCCGGCGACAGACGCAGGCCCCTCATCGACGGGCCCTGCCCTGCAGCAGCGTGGCCGCATCCGCCAACGCCACCCGAATATCCTTGCCCTGATCAAGCACCTTGTCGAGTTCGGTGTTGATCACTTCCTCTGCAAAAGCGTCCTGCTTGTGCACTTCCACCGCAGATACCCGCAATGCCAGCTGGCGCCACAACTGCCGTGCGGGTTGGCCGCCAAGAAAGGGCAACGGTGCATCAAAAAAGGGATCCTGCTGAGCAGCCAGCAAAGCGGGAAAGGCATCGTGCATGCGAAAAGCCTGCAACTGAAGATCCCGGTCAAGCGTGAGCATCTGCACCAACTCCCAGGCCAGCACCTTGTGTGATGCGGAAATACCTCGCGGTATGGCGAAAAAAGTGCCACCAAAAGCCACGGCAGCCCCGCCGGGCAGCGGCGCCGCGCGCCACAGGCCGCGGGTTTCCGGGGCCAGCCAGTTGGCCAGATGGCCCGCCAGCCAGGCACCGGACATCTGGGTGGCGATCGTGCCGCGACGGAACCCCTCGGACCAGTCATTCGACCACGAGGACACCCGTGCATCCAGCTTGCCCGACCGCACCTGACGCGCCAGTTCGAAGGCCCGCTCAAAGCGCGGCGACTGCACGAGTACCCGCGAATCACGATCAAAGTACAGCCCCTCGCCCGCGGCCAGATCGGTGCGGATCAGGATGTCCTTGATGTCGCGCGCATTGGCCATCAGATACGACCCGGTGCGTGCCTTGATGCGCGTACCCGCCGCAATGTAGCTCTCCCACGACCGGGTGAGTTCGGCGGGCGCAACCCCCGCCTTGCTGAGCAGGTCGTTACGGTAAAGCAGGGTGCCAGGACCGATATCACTGGGCAACGCTGCCAGATTGCCCTCGGGCCCCATGCCCTGGTGAAACGCATACGGAACGAAGCGGTCGGCCAGAGCCATGGCAGCGTAGGGCGGCGCAGCCAGGTTTTCCAGCCCGTGTCCACGCGCAAACCGTCCCACATAGCCGACTTCCAGTGCCATCAGATCCGGCAGGTAAGACGCGGTGGACAGCGCGGTGGTCATCGCGGTGTGGTGATCCGCAAACTGCCGGCTGACCACCTTGATGTCGACGTCGGGGTGGCGTGCATGCCAGGCCGGCAGCGCTTCCTGAACGATGGCGTCGACTGCCGGAAAAGCCGCGACCACCAGGGTATCGCGCGCCTCGGCCACCATCGCCCCCCAGCCGAGTACAAACACCAACCCGCCCGCCAGGACTTGCAGCACAGCCCCACGCGCAGGGTCACGTCGGCGGGCAGCCATCATCACCCCTGGTCAGAAGACCAGCTGGGCTCCCAGCGTGACGCCCATCGAACCCTGATGGGCGCGCGGATCAACGCCACCGTCCGCCGTTTCGGAAGGCATGCTCATCGGTGCCGGACCAAGGTGACCGAAGCGGACAAAATTCAGACCGCCATAGACTTTCAGGTCCTTGTAAATTTCCGGTACGCGACGATATGCGCCGAAATTCACGAAGGTGGCCGTGTTGCTTTGTCCGTATTCGGTGGGGGTACTGGTGTACGCCCGGTTAAGGCGCACCAGGCCTGCCGTATAAGTCCACAGCGCGTCGTGGTACCAGCTCACGCCGGCCATGGCATCCCATTCGGTGGCCGAGTGGGCCCGGCCGTCACTCGCATAATTGAAACCCGGACTGCTGAAATAACAACCGCCAATGTTCGCAACAAAGTCGCACTGGCTGACCTCGCCCGACCAATAACTGCGCCGGATACCCCAGGTACCCTTCCACTGCGGCGTGAAGTAGTGATCGCCCTCCAGGATATGCACGTTCTGATGCGGCTTGACGTAGGTCGCCAGATTATCGGCATTACCCACATCGCCATTGAATGCCCCCTTGCCAAATGCGTACTGGGTGCCGCCCTGACTGCCCTGAAAGATGTATTCGATCAGGTCGGTCTGGTTGGCAAACTGGACAAACAGCTCACCCAGCTTGGGGCGTGGGGGCGCCTCGTTGTAGGTCTGCAAGGTGGCATTATGGGCAAAGCGGATGCGGTTGGTGGCGTAGGTGGCCTCCAGCACCAGCTTGCCGGCGGACAGTTCGATCGGTGCTGCGGTGTAGCGCAACGACTCATGGAACAGGCCGAATCCGGCACCGGTTTCGCTCCACGGACTGGTCAGTCCGATCGGATACGTAAAGGAGTCCGCACGCGACCAGGCGCGCGACAGTTGAGTCCCACCTCGCAGCTCGCCATAGACCGGATGACTTACGGCCACGTTGCGGTTGAAAAAGTCCTCCCCATAAATATCCGCGTCGCCGTTGCGGATACGATAGGTAAGCCGCGCATCCACTTTCCAGGCCGAATCAAATTCGTGCGACAGGTCGCCTTCGATGGCATCGAGGTGCAGCGGCGGTCCGCTACCAAACCGTGAGTTGCCGGGCTGACACTGCGTGCCGAGCACCCCGCGCGGGTCGCCGGGAAATACGCAGTTGCGCAGGCCCTGCGACACGTTGGTGCGCCGGGTGTACTCTTCCTCGACAAATCCGGAAATACCCAGACGGGCCACCTCGCCCAGATCGAACACCTGCTCGGCGCGCGCCAGCATCGGCAGCAGCACCATACCCAGACTGACGGCTCCACGTACGATGATCTTCATGGTGGCGCCTTACAAGCCAAGGGCAGTCAGATCACCTGCAGACACCGCGCCGGTGAAGCCGATCTGGCCCACGGTGATGGTGTCCCCTTCGCTGGCCAGCAGGGCCGGATTCTTGTTACCCAGCACCTTGACCGCCACCGTGGTGATGCCGTTCTGCTGCAGCGTGGCCACCGAGCCTATGGTGCAGGTAAACGCCGAGAGGGGGATGGCATAAGTGCGTACGCCAAGGGCGGAGGGGCTTTGGTTGGGCCCGAGCGGCGCAGCCAGCGTCTGATCGTAGGCACAGTCGGCTGTGGCGCCGGCCCCCCCCACCGAATTGTTGAGATCGATGGTGAACACGTTGGCGTTGGGCCCGGTGGGGATCCCCCCCGACGGCACAAAGGCGTTACCCATCTGGATCAGCAGGGTGGCCGCCTGGCTGATATCAAAGGTGCCATTGTTGGGCGCCAGATAAATCACCTGAAAGTAATCTGCTGCCGTATTGGGACGAGTGGACGCGCCCTGCGCTTGCAGTGTGTACAGCCCGGTTCGGTTGATGTCCGCCTGCGAGGAACTGTAGTTGCCTTACCCGATGTTGCCGCCAAACTGGGTGTAGACGTCGCCTTTCTGCACGCTGTGCAGGTAAGCGCCATTGGTCTGTGCCGCATAGGCAATATATGTGGACGCGAACAGGTCGAAGGGAGTGGCAGCGCCGGTGGCACCGCCACCTCCGGAGGAAGAGCCGCCCGAACCACCGCCGGTGACGACCGGGGTGCTGATCGGCGGCCCGGCATAGGGCGCGGAAGCGCCCCCGCCACACGCCGCCAACAGCAGCGGAAGTGCCAGCGCGGTGGCTTGCAGGGCGGTAACAGGGTAACGCAGCAAACCGCGTCGGGCAGGGAACTGGGTCATCGGAAAATCTCCTCGCTGGGTCGCTGCAGGGGGCCGTCGACCGACCTTGCGCAACACTCTGGATGTAATATGAAAGCGCTTTCATTGTAGCCACCGCCTCGCATGGAAAGCAAGGGTGCGGTGGGTGTTAGCATGAGCTTTTTTCTGACCGTAGCTGATGCGCAATGTATCTGATCTGCCAAGGCTTTGGGCCCCAAGGGTGACCCGCACGCATATGCTGCGGCGCACCCGGCACGCGCCCGAAAGTCGTCACGCGCGCCGCCTGAGCTGCAGCGCTGCCGCACTGGCAGCGATGGCCATGTCCTGCTGCGCCGCAGAAGCGGTAGCGGGCGAGCTGATCGAACAAACCATCCGCATTCCGGTGCGCATGGACTGGACGCCGACACCACAAAAATCTGTGCCTTTGTTCGTCACCCTGACCTATCAGGCCGGCACCCGCCATCGCCCGTTCGTGCTGCTGCTGCATGGCCGGCCGACCACGCCTGAGGCGTTTGCACGGATGGGCATCCTGAGTTACCCGGCCAATGCGCGATGGCTGGTGGAACAGGGCTTTGCTGTGCTGACCCCCACACGGATCGGTTACGGACAGACAGGCGGACCGGACGTGGAATTTGCCGGCAACTGTGACGCCAAGGATTTCGGGCCAGCCCTGC
>CAITLJ010000027.1 GCA_903893215.1 uncultured Ferrovum sp.
CGCTGCTGCTGATGGCGTGGGGCAACTTCCTGCAATCGGGCGGGCGCCTTGGGCTGGCGCTGCTGCTGGCGGGCGCTGTCCTGGTGCTGCCTGCCGCCAAAGCGAAGGCGATCGTGTCGTAATGAAGCGATAAGCTGGTGAGATTGGCCCCGCCCGAAGCCATGCGCCGTCAAGCAACCCTGAAAAAAGACACCCTCCGAACCTGCGTCCGGGGGGCTGTTGTATGCCGAGTTAAACCGGCTGTACCGGATCAGTTACCGTAAATGGCACCGGCGGACTGCGCCGAGGTGGGGTTGTTCAGGCACTTCGGATGCTCGAAACCGGCAAACACCTGATTGTCCGTCGGGGTCAGGCTCTGGATCATCTGGTCGAAAGTGGGGCCCTTCGTGCCAGGGGCCACCGGTGACAGGCCAAGGGCATCACGCACTTTCCAGGCGGTGACATGGTCGGTGCAGGACGTATCGCCCGACACGCCGATGGCACCGATCTTGGCGCCAGCCGTGTTGTACAGGGCCAAGCCGCCACCAAATACGTTGACGCCGCCAATCCGCACACCCACCAGCGGATCTTCTGCCGTGCCGAAAGTGTTCACGCTGCCCTGATAGGCCACCGTGGCATCCACTGGGTTGCTTTCCTGCAGGCCAAACAGGCTGTTGCCCGGTTGCACGGCGGTGAACAGGTTGGCGGTGGACAGGGACAGATGGACCTGGCTGAAGGCGTTGGCCGTGTTGGCCTTCTGGGCCGAGATCACACGGCTGCCCAGCCAGATGTCATGCGTGACATCGCTGTTGCCGGTCGTGCCGTCCAGCGAATTGGTCACGGCGCAGACCTTGCCCGAACCGTCGATCAGCGTCAGCCACATGGCAAAGCCCAGGCCACCGTTGGCCGTGGACGCCGCCGCCGGCGTGTTCGGCGTGACCTTGCGGATGGTGGAGGTCAGGTGGCTGTAGGACAGCCCGTACTGGGATTGCAACTGTGAGCACGTTTCGGCGTGCGCAACAGTACACAGCAGGGCGAGGGATGCAACGACAGACTTGGCGATCAGGGTGTGCTTCATGACAGGTTTCTCCTGGTTCGGTGCTTGAATTTGCCGATTGAGTTGGACTGGATTGCGTTCCAGTCATCTCAATATAGGAGTCGAGCCCAAGCCATGCCATCAGACTTAGGTACTGATTTTCATGACATATTTTAGAAAAATAGGACTTAGGTCATAGGCCGGCACGCGAGATTTCAATGCGCTGTCAACCGTGTCAGGAATTGTGCGTTATACGTTCATTGTCAGCGCGTGCCGCGTCCCCTGGGGCGCCGCCGCAATGAAGCGATTCCGGACTACAGCTATGGCCTCATCCCGTTCCAGCTATTTACGTAATCTCGCCGAACTGCAACTCGAGCAGGTCGAGTTGCTCGACGCACCAGCCGCGCGTATTGCCGGCGGTTCGCGTGCCGAAAGCGAACATTTGGCCCGCGTGCTGCGCCTCAGCGCAGCCAGGATGCGTTCGTTTGCAGAAGCCAACGAGCCCGACCACCAACCGCTGATCGTGCGCGAAGAACGCGAAGCCGGTGTGGGCGCCAAGGATGCAGATGCATGGAGCCGGGCACTGGCCTGAATCCCCTTTGGGCTTGGGCCGCCCGCTCGGGCCGGATCACCCGGCGGAGGGCGCCCGCAGGTCTTGCAACACGACTCCACAGGCCATGATGTCATCCTCGTGGGCGGCGTCCCGGGCGGTTTCGAGCAGCGCGGCGGCTTGCCATTCCAGTACCGCCGGATGCGACTGCAAACGCGAGGCATACGCCATACCTGTTTGGCTTGGCAGGCTCAGGCCGTAGGTCTGGATGCGCATCGCCACCGGCGCAAAAAACGCATCCACTGCGGTGAAGCTGGCGCCCGCCAGCCAAGGGCCTCCAAAGCGCTGCAGGCCATCGGTCCATAGGGCGTCCATTCGATGCAGGTCGGCCTGCAACGCGGCCGATTGCGCATGCAGGCGAATCCGCACACCAATGCTCATCGAGCACTCATTGCGCAGCGCCGGAAAACCACTGTGCATCTCGGCACTGGCGCAGCGCGCCCAGGCGCGGGCATGCACATCGCGTGGCCACACCTCGGCATGCTGTTCAGCCAGGTACTCCGCGATGGCCAACGAATCCCAGATCACCAGATTGTCGTCATGCAGGCAGGGAACCTTGGCCGTTGGCGAGAAATCTTTGAATGCCGTCAGATTGGCGCTGCCCGCAAACAGGTGCAGGTGCTCATTGAACGGCAGGTTGATCGCACGCATCAGGATCCACGGGCGCATTGACCACGAGGAGTAGTTCTTGTTACCGATATGTAATTGATACATATACTAATTAACCTACCTTTTGACTACAGGGTTTTTTTGGCAAAAATGCGCCAACAGAGCCGCAGAGGTCTGGCAAAGGCTGACATTGGTCCTCGCCCGGGCACCGGTTACAGCGCTCATCCAGATTGCACCGATTGCCCCTGGGCGGTCAATGCGCAGGATGCGCCGTGCTGCGTCCCTGATTAAACAGGTAATGGGTTGGTTGCCGAACAGTGCGCGCCCGCCCGGCACCGCAAGCTGCCCTTAGCCCATCCGCGCAGGGAGAGCGGGGTTGGGCCAAGGCGCTGCCTGATGCGGTGCCTTTCCCTTTGGCTCTCCCTACAACAGCATCTGGAGAATCAAGCCATGCATACACGCAATCCTTCTGTTCCGGTTCAGCGCGCTGTCCGTTTCTCTTCCATGTTTCACCGCCGTCCCTGGGCCACGACCATTCCGGCGGCCCTGCTGACGGTGGCCACCCTGATGGTTGTGCCTACGGCAATGGCGGGCGGCGGCAACCTTGGTACCATCGGGCCGGGCGCCCCGAGTGCCGTGATCGGCGACACCGTCACCGGTGCGTTCAACGACATCTGGACCTTCAATCTGGCTGGCGCTTCGCAGTTGGCGGCCTCGGCGACCAATGTGTCGATTCTGGTCGGTGGCGTGGCTCAGGGCGACATCCTGGGTTTTGGGGCCACCCTGAACGGCACGCCGCTCACCCTGACCCAGGTGAACGAGCAACAGGGCACGTTCGAGTATCAGGTGCAACGGCTGACTGGTGCCACGATTGCAGACCCCGGCAGCTTTACGCTGGACGTGTTCGGCACGGGCATCCACGGTGCCACGAACGCGTCTTACTCGGGCAATATCTTTGCCAACCCACCGCTGGTTTCGGCTGTGCCTGAGCCCGCTACCTTGGCATTGATGCTGGCTGGTCTGTCAGCTGTGCTGTTCAGCGCACGGCGTCGTCGTAACGACTGAAGGCTAGGGCAGGCACCGCGGGTGCGCGAGTGCCTGCGTTGAAAGTAAAAAGGCCCAGCGTGACGACGCTGGGCCTTTTTTTGCTTTCGGGACAGGTGCTTTGCCGGGGTTGACTGCGCTACGCAGATCAGCTGTCAAGGCACCACCAGCTTGGCGCCAGCGAGTTCAGACTGGTGGCCAGTCAGACATATCCGAGCTTGGTGGGTACGCTGCCAAAGCTGGGCGATGTTTCACGGGTCTTACCGGTGAAACAACGCCAATGTATTCTTCGATGGGGGGCCGCGACGGTGCCGTCACTTCGTGGGGTGCAATCTGGCTCCCCGACTTGGTCTTGCCGACTTCTCGTGGCTGCCTTACTCGATTTTCGTGCCTTTAGCCAGTCCGGTTTCTGTCGCTATCCCGCTATCTCCTGGCCTTCGGAATCAAGGTCTATAGGTCTTCTTGTCGTGAATTTCACACCTTTCGTTTACGCTGCAAACCGTGTCCTTGGCCGTACCAAGGATATTGCCCAACTGGCGTCGCGCACCTGGACGCTCGAAGCGGAGGCGAGGGAACGTGTACCTTCTGCGTTGTACTTGCCCGATGCCTTGGATCGCGTCACCGGACTGGGTCCTTTCACCACGATGGCAGACCAGCGGGGCATCATTGCAGGGGGGGAGGTCACCCACTTGCCTGTTCGCATGCACGAAGTCCGGCGCGCCACTTTGCTGGATGGCAGTCTTTACTTGACAAGGCACCGGTCGGCACTGCGCGAAAACACCGCAAGATTCTCCAGGCAGCAATGGAATATTCAGCGCCGCAATGAGGGCGCCCTCTGCAGTACGTATTTTGGAGGGCTCTATTTTGGTCATTGGATGACCGATGATCTTCCGCTGACCTTGCTGGCAGGTGAGCATGGAACTGCGGTGGCTGTACCTCTGGGGCCGTCAGTACACCGGGACGAGTATCAACGACGCAGTGGTGCGAAGTCCCAAGCCATTGAAGCGGCAGAATTTGATCGACTTCTGGTGTTCGAGGATCGGGCGCAAACCCGGTCCAAAATCGGCCGTTACCTCCAAATCAGGCAGGGTTTGCTGGCAAGCGTTCAATCTCAACCAGAACATCCCGGAGTATTCCTGCTGCGTGGAACCAGCGGCGCCAGACGGCTTCTAGAGAACGAATCAACGCTGGCGGACTGGTGTCGTTCGCAGGGAATGAAAGTGGTGGATCCGATGACGCTGAGCGTAGGGGAGTTGATTGCCGCCACGGCAGGGGCACAACGGGTTGTTGGCGTTGAGGGCAGTCACCTGCTGCACGCCATGTATACCGCAGCCCCATGCGCCTCCTTCACCGTACTGCTACCGCCCAACCGGTTCTCAAACGTCATCAAATACTGGACCGACGCGTTGAGCATGGGCTATGCGTTTGTGGTCGGGCGCCCGGGCAAACAAGATACGTTCAGTGTTGACCTTGACGATCTTAAGCGAACCTTGGGACTTTTTGAGGGCCGCGCAGGATGTTAGTGCGCGCAGGAAGCAGGACCGTGACTGTCACCTCTCAGGCTTCCAGCACGAAAACCAATACCCAGTAGGAATCAGGCTTTTCTGGTTCGATCAGGACCGCCGGGAAGCCTCTGGCGTCCTGCCGACATACTCAACTGCCCCGCGTCTTTTTTTAGGCGTGCTTACGGCGCAGGGTGAAGGCCATCACCAAAACGCCAGCCAGGCTCAACCATAGGGTCGAGGCTTCGGGCACGGCAGTCGCGGCTGGCCGGGCGGCGTTATCCTCGTGATTGCCCTGCTCCACTTCCTTGAAGCTCAGGTTGCCCGCTCCAGAACCATTTTCGCCGCTACTGGCGTTAGCCGGCGCCGTCTCAGGCGCGGTGGCTGGATTGGTCTCGCCGGCGGACACGAGCGGTGCATCGGAAAGCAGGGGCGGGGTGGTTTGGGATGCCGCATTGAACGATTGATCAGCGCGCGCCTGAACGGCAATCGCGAACAGACCGGCGATCGTAACGGAACGCAAGATGCAAAGGAGGGTGCGCATGGAAAGGACTCGGTGACAGTTTTGTGAAAAGCTTAAGACGATAATTATCTCTGGTATCTGCATGATAATCCGTTTGAGTCAAATTGCTAGTGAGACTTTCTTAATTTCACAGAGTTGTAGTAAGTTCACAAAGAAAAACGAGGGGCGTCGCGTTATCAAACGTTCACATGGATAAGGTACTCTCTGTAGCTGTTTGATCAGCGCGCCCGGCAACACTGCCAACCTCGGTGACTGCAGCATGGTCTTGGTGCGTCGATAGATCTGCTGAACCGAATGCCAGAACACGCGCGGCCGCGCCAGAAAGCGTTGTGTGCGCTTGAAAACAGTTGAATCACGAAATTTCCTGAACAATTTCCCGCTTCGGTCCGTTGTCGGGACTTCAAGCACCCTCCATGACGCCATCAGTCACCGCCAGTCCCAGTTTGTTGAACTCCCGGCTCTCTCCAGCCGCGCTCTTGCGTGCCTTGCTTGAGCCGTTGGTCATCCAGGCCGCGTTGTTGATCAGCGTCTGGTGGAACGACGAGATGTTCAGCGCGCCTTATCTGGTGCTGGGCATCATCACTTTTTTCCTGACCTATCCCGGGCATTTGCCGCTTGGGGCGGGATTGCGACCATTGGCGCGCGACGTGATCGTGGAATGGCTCGGCGTGGCGGCTATCTTGCTGTTTCTGGGATATGCCACTCGATATGCCAGCGATTTTCCGCGGGAAGTACTCATCCTTTGGGCGTGGCTGGCCCCGCTGCTGTTGTGGGTGGCTTATGCCATGGTTCCGCTGGTGTTGCCGACCTTGCTTGCCCTGGAAGGGGGGCCAAGTCGGGCCGTGGTGGTGGGGGCCGGGCCCCTGGGGCGGCGCCTGGGGCAGCAGTTTCTGGACAGTGCTTTCCTGGGGGTCAAGCTGGTGGGGTATTTCGAAGATCGCGGGCCAGAGCGTCTTGGCGAACTGCCGCCGGCGTCTTCCCCGATCCTTGGCAACATTGCGTCTATCGGCGAATTCGTCAAGACGCAGGGTATCGATCTGGTCTATATCACCCTGCCGATGGGGCTGCAGCCACGCAGCCTGGACATCCTGGCCCAGTTGCGCGACACCACGGCCTCGATCTATTTCGCGCCAGACATTTTCCTGCTCGACCTGATCCAGGCGCGGATGGACACCATCAACGGAATTCCGGTAGTTGCTGCCTGTGAGTCGCCGTTCTTCGGCGTGAACGGCCTGATCAAGCGGATCAGCGATATCCTGTTAGGTCTGCTGATCCTGATCCTCATTGCGCCGGTGATGTTGGTGGTGGCAATGTTGGTCAAGCGCAGCTCTGCGGGACCGGTGCTGTTCAAGCAGCGTCGATACGGTCTGGATGGGCGCGAAATCCTGGTCTACAAATTTCGCACGATGCGGGTAGCCGAGGACGGTGATGTGATTCGCCAGGCGACGCGTGACGACGAGCGGGTGACGCGTATTGGGCGGGTGTTGCGCCGCACTTCGCTGGATGAACTGCCGCAATTCATCAACGTATTGCAGGGACGCATGAGTATTGTGGGGCCGCGGCCGCACGCCGTTGCCCACAACGAGGAATACCGCAAGCGCATCAAGGGCTACATGGTGCGCCATAAGGTCAAGCCTGGTATCACCGGTTGGGCGCAGGTGAACGGTTTTCGCGGCGAAACCGACAAGCTGGAGAAGATGGAGTCCCGCATCGAGCATGACCTTGAGTACCTGCGTAACTGGTCTCTGCGGCTGGATCTCGCAATCATCCTGCGCACCGTCTGGCTGGTATTGAGAGACAGCAAGGCCTATTGACCGTGCGCTTCCTTCATCGCCCTTCGCACCTAACCCTAAACGCACTGTCATGACAGATTCCAGGTTGCCTCCCGCTTTGGTGCCACCAGATCAGACCCGAGTGTCCCGGCTGTTGTGGTGGTCTCCACTGCTGCTGGGTTTTGCAGCAATGTACGCGCCCGTGTACACCGAAGTGGGCGGAACGCTCTGGACCACAGAAGATGAGGCGCATGGTCCATTGATCCTGCTGGTGTGCCTTTGGTTTGCCTGGCAAAAACGCCACGCCTTTATCAATGCACCGCTTGCGCCGCGCCCTGGCATGGGTATCCCGCTGTTTGTCCTGGGGCTTCTGATTTACGTGTTCGGCATTTCGCAGGATGTCGTAATCCTGCAACTGGTGTCGCAGTGGCTGGTAATCGGTGGTTTCATCCTGTGGCAGCGGGGTATGGCCAGCCTGCGTGTACTGCGGTTTCCCCTGCTGTTCATGGCCTTCATGTTTCCGATCCCACCGTTTCTGATCGATGCCATGACGCAGCCCCTGAAAAGCTGGGTGTCGTATGCGGCGGACCAGATCTTGTACAACCTGGGCTATCCGATTGCGCGCCAGGGCGTGACGCTGGCAATCGGTCAGTATGAACTGCTGGTGGCTGATGCCTGCTCCGGCATGCGGTCGCTGGTCGCCCTGTCTGCCTTGGGCGTGCTCTTTGTTTACATCAGCCAGCGTCCGTCCCGACTGCACCGGTTGCTGTTGCTGGCCAGCATCGTGCCCCTGGCACTGACCGCCAATCTGGTCCGGGTGATCACCTTGGTTTTGATCACCTATTATCTTGGCGACGAGGCAGGCCAGGGCTTCCTGCACGGTACCGCAGGCATGGTGGTGTTCATGTCGGCCATGATTGGCCTGATTGGGTGGGACGCACTGCTTGCGCGCCTGATCCGTCCACGCAAGCTTTCTGTGGCATGAATCCAGTTGAAGTATCCGTCTTGCTGGTGTCATATAACTCGGTGGGTTTGCTGCCGCGCCTGGCGGCCAGCATCGATGCCTGCACCGATGTGAACATGCAGGTGCTGGTGCTGGACAACGCTTCGGTGGACGGCTCGGCTGAATGGTTTGCGCGCTGTCGTCCTGATTGGCAACTAGTGGTCAATCGCACGAACGTGGGCTTCGGACGCGCCAACAACCAGTTGTTGCCCCTGGTGCGTGGCAGACATCTGTTGTTGCTCAACACCGATGCCTTCATGGCACCGGACGCGCTGCGCGCAGCCCTCGATTACCTGACCGCACACCCGGACGTGGGTATTGTCGGTGCGCAACTGCGCGGCGACGACGGCCTTGTGCAGCCGTCTGCCCGTTTTTTCCCGGCGCCATGGCGATTGTTTCTGCAGCGCAGCGGTCTCGATCGCTGGCTGCCGATGCAGGCCAGAATCGATCTGCCCTTCTGGCAGATTGCGGAGATCACCGACTGCGATTGGGTGCCGGGATGCTTTTATTTGATCCGCCGCGAGGCGCTCGACCACGTGGGTTTGTTTGATCCGCGTTTTTTTCTTTATTACGAGGAGATCGACCACGCACGACGCACCAAGCGTGCCGGTTACAAGGTGCGCTGCCTGCCGCACGTGGATGTGATCCATGTGGGCGGGGCCAGTTCGCAGAGTGTCGGGGAAGTCACAGCGTCGGGTCGGCAATTGCAGGCGCTACTGAATGAGAGCGAGGTGCTTTACCTGCGCAAGCATTTTGGTATCGCTGGCCTGTGCCTGCACTTGTTGTTGCAGTCCACGCTTTCCTCTGCGCAGTGGCTGGTCTGGCGATTGCGATCCCGTCCGGGTCGGGCACCCGCTGCGGCATGGGCTGTATTGACTGGCCTGTGGCGCAGCGTGCTGACCACCCGTGGTGGCCAGTTACCAACCCGCTAAGCCATGTTCAAAAATATCCGCGCCGATCTGCGTGCCCATGGCGGGCATTGGGGGGCCCAGGGTTTCTGGGCGCTCTGGGTGTACCGTTATGGCCGTTGGCGCTATGGCATCCGGCCTGCCTTGGTGCGCAAGCCGTTTTCCATGCTCTACCACTTGCTGTTCAAGACGGTGCAGATTCTGGCCGGAATTGAATTACCCTGCGAAGCTGAAATCGGCAGCAATTTCGTGATCGATCATTCTGGCGGCATCGTGATCAGCGGTTATGCCCGTTTTGGCAACAATTGCCGCATCCGCAATGGCGTGACCGTGGGCCTACGCCGCATCGATGAGCCCAAGGCGCCCTGGATAGGGGACGACGTGGATATCGGCGCCGGTGCCAAGCTGCTGGGGCCGATCCGCATCGGCAACCGGGTAGCGATCGGCGCCAATGCGGTGGTGCTTTGCGACGTACCCGATGACTGCATTGCGGTTGGGGTACCGGCCATCGTGAAGGTGCGTCGTTCCACCGAATTGTCGGCTGGGGCGTGCCAGCAAACAACAAGGACAGATTAATCTGATGAGTTCTGCAAGCCCCAGTGTCGCCTTGGTGACGATCTCTTATGCCCGTGATTTCGAGCGTTGCGAATTGCTCGTCAAGACTGTTGAGCGGCATGCGCAGGACGCGTTTATTCATTATCTGGTCGTTGACCGGCGTGACGTCACGCTATTCCAACGCCTCAGCAGCCCAAGCTGCAAGGTTCTGGTGCTTGAGGACCTGTTGCCCTGGTGGATTTTTCGCACACGCTGGTCCGGGCGATTCTGGATCAGTCTGAAAACCCTGCCAGTGCGCGGGTGGATCATTCAACAAATTGCGAAGATGTCGATCTTCGCTGCGATTCCCGAAGATATCGCCGTGCACTGTGATTCGGATTGCTTCTTTCTTCGGAGTTTCAGCCTGCGACAATTGGTGCATACCGACCAGGGAACGCGTCTGCAGCTCGTACCGTTTGAAAATGCGGAGCGTCGCCGCTGGAACGAAACCTCTGTCCGGCTGTTTGGACGACCCGCGTCGGAGGCCGCAGCTGGCTCCTTCGTTGGCAATCTGATCCCGTTTCGTCGCGATGTCATGCGGATCTTGCACGAGCGCTTGGCGGGGCAGGCACGGAAATCCTGGACCGCCGTATTGGCGTCCCAGCTTTCGTTTTCCGAATACAGCATCTACGGCTCGTTTGTGACGCAGATCCTTGGACTGGAAGCTGCTGGGCACCGGATCGACAATACGCCGATCATGCGGCTCGGCTATGGTCTGGACCCTTCGGATGAGCGTGCCTGGCATGCCTTCTTTTGCGAACTCGGCCCGACGGACGTGGGAGCAATGATTCACTCCAAAGACGGAATCGAAGTCGCCCAGTATCGTCGCTATGTGCTGCCTTGAGGCAACGGCCTCGCGGACTGCAAGAATCAGCGGCTATTCAGTTCTTGCTGATGGTCTGCAGTGGTAGGTCGGTGCCTTCAAACACGTAGAGAAACGTGGCGGCGGGCGGCAGGCCGCGCGCATCGCCGCCAGTGGATTCGTCGACATGCAGTGCCCTGTCCTTCAGCACCGGACCGAACGCTAGGTTCTCCACCTTGACCTTGGCACTTTCCAGATTGTTGTCGTTGTAAGCACCTGTCATGCGAAATAGTTGCAGGCTCTTATAGTGTCCAAAGGGCAGGTCGACTGTCACAGGCGTGAAGCCGGCGGACGTTTTGATCGGATACCCCGGCACTTTGCGCGAAACCACAAACAGCATGAAGCGTTGGCCGCGTCGCAACGCATAGGCACCGACCAGCGGGGCTTCACGCAGATTTTTCATGTCGTACCGCAGCGGCACCTCCCAGGTTGGGGCACTCAGCAGGTCGGTTCGCAGCATGGTTCCCGTGCCTTCACGGTTGAATAGGCTGATCAGACTCCAGGCGGGCTGTGGCTGACCACCCTGGTACCAGCGGGCGTGGGTGCTCCAGCGGTCGGTGCGCTGGAACAGGAAATAATTCTGCTCGGTGAAGCCAAATTGCGCGCGCGCAAGAAACGCATCCAGCGTGGCGGTTCCTGCGGCCAGGCTCTTCATGACCCGCTCCTGCGCTGCCGATTGCTCGCGGGAGATCCCTTGCCCTTTGCCGTTCGACATGACGTAATCCGGCCCTGCCTCGTAGGTGCCAAGCGTGAGTTTGTGTTGTCGTCCTGCATTCAACGCCGGCAGGGCGGCTGCGGCGCCCTGTGCATAGGGAATCGACTGACGCGAGACATCGGTCAGCACCTCGAAGTAGCTGCTCACATTATCTTCGGGCGGCATGCCATCACCGTTATGCCAGGCGGAGTTGTAGCCAGCAATCGTCAACAGGTCCGAGGAGGGCGAAGCCTGCGCGGCATCGTTTCCGTATCCAAGGTTGACTGTCCAGCCGCCGATCACGAACTTGAACTTGCGCTCCAGCCCCTGCTGCGCCCAATAGGGGCTGCTTTTCAGGAGGCGGATGACGTGTTCCTGAAAAAGGCCATACACAGCGCCAGAGGAGTAACTTTTACCTGTCACCGCATCGCGCATATCGTGGAAGGTCCAGGGCTGAAACGTTGGATTCCAGGTCTCGTTGCCTATCTCCAGATGAAATTCCCTGAAGTCATCTGTCCACGGCGCAGGGTGCCCCTGATGAAAGCGCTTGTATGCCCACGGTTTGGTGCTTGCAGTGTCCCTGACCGGGTCGAACGGGGCGGCCAGATATTCCACCAGCCCCAGCCATTCGCTTGGCGTCAGGTAGGGTTCAACCTGCAGCCACGGCTGTACATCGGCGGCTTTCATGCCAGCCAGCGTTTGGGGTAGCGTATTCAGCTCCAGTGTTCCGGGGCTGGAGCCGCCCGGATTGGTGAGTTGTTGCAAGTCATAACCACGAAAGCGGGTCTTGATGAAGGCATGTGTCCGCAAACTGGACAGACCGGATTCCCGCAGTGCTTTGAGGTCTTCCGGTAGCCAGTTCAGGAAGGGAGTATCGGCCCGCGTGATGCGGAAGTTATCGATGCAGAAAACGCCGGGGCCGGTAAATTGCAGTGCCATGCTGCTTGCCCGCGTACCGCGCAGGATCTCGCTGGGACGGAACTGGGAGCTGAACAACTTCCAGCGCGGTCCGGGTGAAAATTCCACGGGCGGAATGCGACGGGCACCTTCATCGAAGTCACCGTGAAAGCCGAAACGGACACTGCCGGCACCTTCCCGACGCATCCATACCGCCATTTGGTAAGCACGGGTCTGCAACACGGGATAGTAATCCGTATCGATACCGCTGTGGTTGGTCATATTGATTTCAGCATGCTCACCAGCAGCCAGGGTCAACTTGAGGTAGGTTTCACCCCCATCTTCGACGGGGGAACCGGCTTCATGGGGCACCAGTTGCCAAGTTTTACCGGGGTTCTCGTCCGGATAAAAATCCAGCAAGGGCGGCCGAAACTCGACGCCCTCGCCCCCGGAGTTCCAGAGTCGGTAGTTAAGGTCTTGCTGGCGTGACAAGGTGCTGACTTTGCGCGCCAGAAATACCCAGTCACCTTTACGGATCTGCTGCTCTGCGGACGCGGCATGATTGGCCAATTCAAGGTAGTAACCGCGCTGTTGGTCTGATGGGGTGTCGGACTGATAGAGCCGGTAGCCAGCCACAGTGCCACCCGGCGCGCCGTCCCATTCAAGGTCAAGAATGCCGTCAGCGCCCACATGACCACGAAGATGAAGTGGTGGCGGCGGCCCGGATTCGGTTTGTAGGGGCTTAGGCTCGGCGCGCGCTGGCCCCTCCTGCGTCGTCACCAGTGCAGGCGATTTGACCGGCTCGGCAGGACTGTCGGCACTGACCACGTTGGACGGTACCGATTCGTTGGCATTGCGATCCACACTGCGCAGCATGAAAAAACTGGTGGCCGCCGGTCGCCAGATGTTGTCCCAGCGATAGCGATAATGTTGCTGCCCCGCCGGAATCAGCAACGATCCCTGGTTGACCTGGCTCCATCCCGTGGCATGCGAGCCCCCCGGACGCACCTGATCCTCCCGCACCATGCGCATCTCGCCGTTCACCACCCGGTATACCTCTACGCGAGCACCCTCAAGCATGTGTTCACGAAACACCCCCCAGTCGGTGAGCTGGATATCGCTCGCGACTACCCGGTCAGCGGCATCCTGTGTCGCGATCACGGCATTGTGAAACCAGACGGGCTCGAAACTCCCGCCAATCCAGTTCAGTGTATTGCCAAACCCGGCCACCGTTGCGGAGAAAGGCCCGACCGAGGGATTTACGACCGTGTCTCGAACCTGAAAGTGGGCAGGTCGCTCGAGTTGCTGAAGCAACAGGGCCGAGTCGGCCGCCAATGCGAACACACCCACGCTTGACAGACCTAATGCAAGCATCGGTCGCCACCAGCTGTTATGTTTGGTTGGCATCATAGCAATGCAGCCTAGCACGTCACCTTTACGCTAGGCATGTCATGCCGTTGCCACCTATCTTTTGCTAGACTGCGGCTGCCTCGACCTGTTGATGCCAGCCCCCTCGCCATGCCGTTCATCGGGCGTTGCAATGCAAGTCACCTGTTCACCAAGACGTACGCGACACCCGCCAACCGCACGGACTCCCCCAGCAGTGACCGACCGATGACTGAAGTGCGCCGTTCTCTGCGCGACCGAGCCCGCTCAGGCGCGCTCTGGATCATGTTTGCGCACGGAGGAGCCATCGCTCTGCGTTTGGTGGTCAGCCTGGCGCTTGCCCACTGGCTCAACCCATCCATGCTGGGGGTGATGGCTTTAGCCCAGACCCTGCTTGGCGGACTTTCGATGTTCAGCGATCTGGGTCTTCGCCCGTATTTGGTGCAGTCGGAGCGGGGCGAAGACCCAGAGGTACTGAATACCTTGTGGACCCTTCAGGTTGCGCGTGGTGCTCTGGTGAGTGTCTGCACCATCTTAATCGGTGTGGCCTTGATGCTGGGCCAGCAATGGGCATGGGTTGCCCAGCCATCCGCCTATGCCGATCCTCGCTTGCCATGGGTGTTTTTTTTGCTGTCGATCGTGCCGGCGATCGGTGGCTTTGAGTCGACACGGACTGCACAGTGCCAGCGGCGGCTCGATATGGGACGTCTGACTCAGATTGGCCTGCTCAACCATCTTATTAATGCGATCGTGATGCTGGCGTTGGTCTACTGGTCCCGTTCGCTCTGGGCGTTACCCCTTGCAGGGATCGAGGGCATTCTGGTTTACACGCTACTTACGCATTGGAGGCTGCCGGGCACTGCCAACCAGTTCTCCTGGAACCGCAGTTTGTTGCCAGAGATCCGGCAGTTTTCCCGTTGGATCCTCCTTTCATCGATGGTCGGGTTTTTTGCCAACAATCTCGACCGCCTGATTTTGGGTGGGTTCGCCAGCGCCGGTGATCTTGGTATCTATTCGATTGCCGCGTCCGCGATCATGTTGCTCAGCGATGGGTTGGCGCGGTTGCTTGGAGATCTTGGTTTGCCCTTGTTCAGTGAGGTCTATCGGGAGCGTCCCGGCGAAATGCGCGCTGCGCATTACAAGTTTCGTAAGCCGTTTGACGTGGTGTGCTGCCTTGCTGCGGGAGGTATCGCGGCCTCGGGCAGCAGCATTGTCGGGTTGATGTACGACTCACGTTATGCGGCGGCAGGCCCAATGCTTGAATTGTTGGCCTGGAGCTTGATCGCATTCCGTTATCGGGTGACTACCCAGGCACTGCTCGCGATGGGTGACAGCCGTAACCAGTTTCACCAATCGCTCGCCACGGCCTTGGCGGTGGCATCCTGCGGTTATGCAGGTGCCCGTCTTGGCGGGCTGACCGGATTTGTGCTGGGTGTCAGCTTGTCGGGGCTGCTTTCAAGCAGTGTGACGCTGATCCGGGCAGGGCAGTGCGAGTTGCTGTCGTGGTGGAACGAGTTGCGCTTTCTGCCTCTGGTCGGTGTAGGTTATGCGCTGGGATTGCTGGGCGCGCACCTCCTTGACGTGCTGCACCACCTACTCTGGTTGCAGGGGATTCGGTAAGGAGGGTGTCAAGGCAGGCCAGCCAAGCGACTGCGGCCCTGCGAGCTCAATGACCGGCTCAATTCGGTCACAAAGGCGGCCTGACGCTCGTAGCCGTGCCGTTCGTCCGTATCGATCGAAGACACCCGAAAAAGCAGTCCATCGGCAATTTCACCAGTCAGGCTGTAGCGAAGGGTGGCCAGACGCCGCTCCAGTTTATTGCGCACTGCGTGCTCTCCAATCGTGAACCAGAAGGTAACTGGTTCCCTGCGCGTGCCCTTTACCGCGAACATGTGTTCTGCCGGTATCTCCCCGAACGGGGTGACCAGATTCACGGGCGCCGATGGCTGCACGCTGAAACCCTGGGCGGGGTAACACACGTCCGGCCGGTGTGCCACCAGACTGCGCCGCTGGTCGTTGCCGTACGCCACAGCGAGCATTATCGCGTAACCGTCATTATCGACATAAGTGCGGTTCAGCAATTGGCTGTAGTAGGTATCGAGCGTTTTTTGCGTACCGGGATCGACCACCACATTGCCGCTGCCTGGCACTGCATGCCAGGTGCCAAACGTACTCGGGACCAAGGCCTGAAGGTCGAAAGACTGCACTTCGGACAGCATCAGATGGGGCTTCAGAGCCTGCCCGGAGGCTGCCGCGCCAGCCATCGCGAGACCGACCAGCACGCTGGTGGCCAGTAAAGAAATCTTCATGTTGAGGCGTTCTCACCGGGATTCATGGAAAAGTGCCCTAAAAAATTACATCCCTTGGGTGTTTCACGCATACGTACCTACAGCTCACTCAGGCTTGGCCGTCATGTCGTAAAAATATACACCACCAGACGATATACTGCTGTCGTCCCATGACCATTGTGTGATGCCCCGGGGCGTCACGGAGCCATACCGTGCCCGAATCACTGCGCGCCCTTGTAGTCATCCTCGTGCTGGCCTTGCCCACCATGGCGTGGGCGCAAAGTGCCATGTCAACGCCAACCATGAACCGGCCTGCCCATGGTCCTGGTTATTGGCAACTTTGGCTGACTGTCACGCTGTTCGCGTTCACGATTCCCTCCCTGGCACTGTTCCTCGTGTTCGTGAGCCTGTTCTTGATGGCTTTTGTCGTTAAAAAGCCAAACCCGATGGCCCAATTCATGGTGCTGATTCTTGCGATCCCATCAGTCTGGTTCGTGGTACCTGCCTTTGGCCTGATTGATCATCTGGCTGAATTCGATTTCGTGCGGCTGGTGATCCTGGTGTTTCTGGTACCTGCCTTTTTTCTGCTGGGTAATGATCCCGCCGATGGGAGGGCGGGACGCTTGTGGGTGCTTTTGTTTCTGGGTTGGCTGTTTGCGCTGACATTCATGGCGACTAACTTCACCACTTTCCTGCGTACCGTGTTCCAGACGCTCCTTGATGTGCTGGTACCCTTTGAGATTGGGCGCAGGAGCGTTCGGCGCATCGACGATCTGCAGCGAATCAGCACGGCTTTCGTGACGGTCGCCGCCGGATTGTCCTTGATCGCCATTTTCGAATATTCACGTCATTGGTTGTTGTATGCGTCGCTTCCCGCCTGGTGGGGAACCACTTGGGGCCTGGGCCACTATTTGGATCGTGGTGGCGCCCTGCGTGCGCAAGCCACCATGGGACAGCCTATCAATCTAGGCTACGTGCTGGCCATTGCCTTTGTGCTGGCCCTGCCTCGCAGTCAGTATGGGGGCCGACCGAGGCGCCGATTGCCCATGCTGATCTTGATCGCCGGAGGTCTGTTTGCCTCTCTTAGTCGTGGACCATGGCTCGGTGCTATCGCTGGCTGCCTGATCTACCTCGCGCTCAAGCCCAAGGCGGCTAGAACGCTGTTGATAACGCTGTTCCTGGGGGCGTTCACCATTGTGGTGCTGCCCCTCGTGCCCGGTGGTGAAAAGATTTACAACCTGTTGCCGTTCGTCGGGAAGTCGGATGTGGGAAGCGAAACCTACCGGCACGACCTCCTCCTCGGGTTCTGGGACTTGCTGGTCGCCAACCCGATTACAGGCGTGCCTGACTACGATACTCGTCCGGAGTTACAGTATCTGCGCCAGGGTGAGGGTATCATCGACCTCGTAAACACCTATCTAGGCGTTGCGGTCGGGAGTGGCTTTCCGGGCCTGCTTCTCTTTATATTCGCCCACAGTGTGGTGCTTTTCGGTTTGTGGCGCTCGTTGAAGCGCTTTTCTGCAGAGGGGCGTGACTTGGCCAGCGCCTTTCTCGCAGCCTACTTGGCTGCCATGCTGATCATCGCCACGACCTCCAGTATCGGGCCCATCGCCACCGTCTACTGGAGTTTTGCTGGCATCGCCAGCGGGCTGATCATGCTTGCCAACAAGGACCGTGTCGTGGTGCGGCGCAGACCAGCGTCGCGCGTCCAGTTGGTTGCCGATCCAGCAACCAACCCGCATTGAATGGGGCGGGCGTTGGCCAGTCCCGTCAGTCAGAGCCACAGAAAGGGCAGCGCGCTCCGGCAGACTCGGCGTAATCCGGTTTTCAACCTGTAACTGGTGTTCTGGTAGCTTGCGTTGGAGAACCCTGAAATACCTGCCAGGTCGGGCTGCACTCTGAATCTGGGGATGATCTGCGTCGGTCGCTCTGACCATTGCCGTTTTAGCGGTACAAAAAAGGCCTGCTCCAGAACCGAGCCAGACGCATATTTGCCGCGAAAATAGTGGTCGTACCCTGCCATAGAGCATGAAAACAGGCGCAGGTCCATCCACTGGTTTCCGCCGAAGCGATGCCCGATCAGCGGCACATCGCGCAGGTCACAGTACACGTCGTAATTGGCTGGAGCGCAGGAAACCAGTTGCTGAAAATTCAGCACCTTGAGCCTTCCGGTCACTTTCCAGAAACGGTCAATCGCCTGACGGGCATGCGCTTCGCGCAGGCCCTCGTCCAGCATGAGGAATTCGCCGTAGCCTTTGCCCAGGTTGGTCGGGTAATCCGGATTTGTGCTGATGACTTCGAGGGATTTGCCGGATCTGTAAATACGGGCCCGCTCGAGCAGGGGTTGCGGATCCGCTCCAGAATTTTCGAGCAAAATGATGCGGCGCACGCTTGAGTCCGGCAGGTTCAGATAGTGGTCGAGTGCGGCGCAGTAATCCAGAAGTCGTAATTGCGGGTCCACTCTGGCGACAGCCGGCATGCTCGACGGCGGGGTGATTGTTGCAGTCATCACAAGCGTTGCCGTCACGGGATGGATCCTTTTGATTGAGAGAGCCTTGCTGGAGCCACATTGCCAGCGCGGAGGGAGTTTAGCGCAGGCTGTTTACAGAAGTGCATTGCAAGAGAGAACAGTGGCATGGCCGAACCCGCCTGGTTGTTTGACCCGGCCCGCGAGCATGTGCTTGAAATACTTCCGTAGTAGTCTTCTCACGTCTGAGCTGCATCTGGCCGCGCTGTTCCCGGCGAGGCATCACCGAATCTTTATGGCGATCCTGGCGTGACCTCTGCTTCCCTTCCATACCCCGTGTACTTTCTTTGTCGCCACCCCGAGCGCTGGCCTGAGCTGCTCGCCGCTGATAAGGAGGTGATTCTCGATCCTGACGTCATCCCCCAGCGCATTACGTCGAACGAGGACTGCTGGGTGGTGCACACCTATCTGCGGTTGAAGCAGTTGGGCGAAGACGTGCATTTTACGACTCGGTTGCCAGCAGGAAAAATCTGTGTGGTCAGCGGTCTGGATCTGGCGATTCGAGACTTGCCACTCCATACCTTCATTGTGGCATGCCGCTCAGACGGTGCTTTTCCTGCGCTTGGGGATGTGGTGGTTCAGCAAAACGAGGTGCAGGCATCGACCGGAAACAGTCTGTACATTCCCCACTGGCCTCAGCCCGGCCTGATCTGGCGCACGCCCGATCGGATGAACCGCATGGAGGTCCTGTGCTTCAAGGGCTCGATCGTCAACCTGCACGAGACCTTCCGCTCTGAATCGTTCCGGCGCGAACTCGCCGCCCTTGGCGTGACCCTGCAGGTCGATGATTTGGAGGGGGCGCAGCAACTGAACTGGCATGACTATCGCGCGGTGGATGCAGTATTGGCGGTGCGCAATCTCACGGTGGCCGATGCCTTGACCAAGCCCGCCAGCAAACTGGTCAATGCGTGGGCAGCGGGCGTGCCCGCCCTCCTCGGACCCGAGCCAGCGTTCCAGCAGTTGCGACAATCTTCGCTCGACTATTTTGAAGTGGTTCAGCCCCGCCATGTACTGGATGCCATTCGCGCCTTGCGCGCCCAGCCCGAACTGTTCAATTCCATGGTGGTGAATGGTCATGCGCGGCAACAGACATTCAGCACCGAGGCCATTGGCCGACGTTGGATTGCTGCGCTCGGCGGTCCTGTGGCCGACCGCTACAGGGCATGGCGCGACGCCGGAGCACTCCAGAGATATTGGCAGTTTTTCAATCGTGGCCTTGCACATAAACGATCATTTGCCGACGCCGCATATCTTCGCGAGCACGGCCCACGCCTGATCACGGGCTAGGATTTTCTTGACAGGCGACCTTCCTCTGGCCGTTGTTCAGATCTCAATTCCTTTGACGCACTCAGGAGTATCTTGAACCCCATCATTTTTGCCCGCGCCAGCGCCAGCGCCCGCGCCCGTGCCCGTGCCCGTGCCAATTTTGTTGACAGCGATCGATCGACCCTGATCACGTCGGTTCACGACTATCGCCTTGAAATCGACGGCCTTCGCGCGCTCGCAGTCATGGCAGTAATGGGGTATCACGCCTTTGCCGCCCGATTACCCGGAGGCTTTCTCGGTGTCGATCTTTTTTTTGCGATTTCAGGTTACGTTATTACCCGGCAACTGATCAGGGAAAACGCTGCTGCCGATTTTAAAGTATCCGAGTTCTATTATCGTCGCTTGCGCAGGATTTTCCCGGCGCTGCTGGCGACGCTGGCGCTGGTAGTCGGAACTGCTCCCCTGTTGCTGCTGGGAAGCGAAATGGGCCGCCTGCTCGATTCTTTGTTCAGCGCTTCGATGTTTTCCGCAAATCTTTATGAATGGGCAACGGTCAATTATTTCGGGCCAGATGCGATCACGCAGCCACTGTTGCATCTTTGGTCGTTGAGCACCGAGGAGCAATTTTATTTCTTTTGGCCCCTCGTTCTCGCTTGGTCGTGGAACCGCCGCCCGGGCCTGATGTTGACCGGGATCGCAATGGCCTCACTGGCCGCGTGGGTAATAACCCGAGGGCACGATGCAAGCGCAGCGTTCTATTTGCCCCAATACCGGTCCTGGGAACTTCTGGCGGGGGCTGGCGTGGCCTTGTGGCGCGACCGCCCGGTTGTGGCGTCGTTGATGACCGGTCACTGCGGCAGGAAGTGGTTTTGGTTTCGCGAGGCGCTGACGGTCACCTGCCTATGTGTCTGTCTGATCCTGCTGACTGGTAAGCTGGGCCCCGACCCGCAAAGCGTCATCGCTCCCATCCTGCTCAGCTTCGCTACGCTGGTCTTGTTGGCAGGTATTCAACCAGGCAATCTGGTGCAGCGTATCCTGAGCTTTGCCCCCTTGCGTTTTGTTGGGCGAATCAGTTATCCCTTATATCTCGTGCACTGGCCCATCTTGTCGCTGGCATGCATCGGGCTCGGCGAGCTCAGCAAGTGGCAAAGGCTTCAGGCGCTTGCTGTCTCCTTTGTGATTGCCGGCTTATTCTATTTCCTGATCGAGAAGCCGATCCGCAGGAAACCCGCCTCGGCCCCACTGGCGCTCGCGTTGATAGCGGGGCTGGCCAGTCTGACTGGAGTCGCCTTTGCAGTTGCCGCTGTGCAGGGGCCTGGATTGGACCCAAGGGAGGCCTATATCGCGCAAGCGAGCGTAAAGGCCGACATGCAGGATTTTTATCGACTAAATCACGGAGAATGCCGCTTTCTCGATGATGGTCGAATCCCTCCGCAAGCGGGGCTCCCAGCGAGTTGTACTCCTAGCACGTCGGCAGACGGCTGGTTGCTATGGGGAGACTCTCATGCTGAGCAGTTGCGGGCGGGTCTGGACTCGACCTTGGCAGGGCGGGTCGGATTGATGCAGGTAACCTCCCCGGGTTGTCTGCCCCGCTGGATGACTGCTCAGCAATCCGCAAACAGTACCTGCGATCGCGCCAACCTTTTCGCATTGCGGCTGATACGTGAGCGCCGCCCAAAAGTCGTTGTGGTAGCCGAGAGAAATCGTCACGACCAGAACGATTGGTTGAATATGGCGAGGCAACTTCGTGCGTTGGGTGTGGGCCAGTTGATCGTGATTGGCCCGGTTCCGGAATGGTCGCAGTATTTGCCGAGGCTTGTTGCGACGCGTCTGAATCAGGATCCTCCCGAGCGCAGCCGTGAATACTTGAGCGATGAACCCTTCCGGCTCGACCATTATTTACGCTCAACCGTGGGCCAGTCCGGAGAACTGACTTATGTTTCCATGACGGACCGGTTGTGCAAGGATGCCGGTTGTCTGGTGCGGCTCGGTAGTCCGCCGAACGATGCCCTGACATCCTTTGACTACGGGCACCTGACCCTCGCTGCTTCCCGCTTCGTGGCGCAGGCGATTGCCCAAGCAGCTGCATTACCGCCTCCGCTGCAGTAACCGTCAATTTTTCTGCGGGCACAAAAGATGAGGTCTGTACCGGCGCCGCCCCGCTGGTGTCCGGGGGAGTCCACTCGGTCGCACGTCAATCACTCCCCGGCGGCGACGTCCTATGATCTGGGAAACAACTGACCCCGTGCCCATGCCGCCGTGCGGGCCACACCTTCCTTCATCGAAATTTCAGGACGCCATCCAAGCTGTTCCTGCGCCAGCTGATGGCTGAGTACGCTGGTCTGGACATCGAATGACCGACCCGGCAGGTAGTTCTTCTCGACATCGGTGCCCAGGCAGGCGCCGATCAAGTCGGTCAGTTCGTTCAGGCTTGTACCGATGCCCGAGCTGATGTTGAAAACGCTGTGCGGGCCGCTGTATTGGATGGCTTTCAGGAAGGCCTCCGCCACATCACTTACGTGCAGGTAGTCGCGGGTGACGGTGCCATTGCCCCAGATTTCGATAGGAGCGCCCTTCAATGCCCTGTGGATGAAGACCCCGACGGCGCCTTGCGCGGTCTCGATTCGCTGACGTTCCCCATAAGGATTGGTGACGCGGAGGCAAATTGACTTGATGCCATGCAGCTGCTCGTAAAGCAGCAGGTATTTCTCAATCGCAAGTTTCACGATGCCGTAAGAGACACGCGGGTTGGTGGGGTGATTTTCATCAATCGGCAAATAGCGGGGAGTGCCATACACTGTGCCGCCGGACGAAATGAAAACGATCCTGGGGGTTTTGGCTGAAATCATGGCATCCAGGATGAGCAGGCTGGAGACCAGATTGCTCTGTACATCGTATACCGGATCGTCGTTCGAGCTTTTGGGCAGGGTGGTAGACACCAGATGCAGGATCACCTCGGCGCCATTCACAGCCTGCCTCACATCATTCGCGCTGGACAGGTCGCCGGTCACCCATTCCACGGCCTCCGCTGCCCGAAACAGACGATAGGGCGCCACCCGCGGACGCTCGAAAACCTTTACTGCATGGCCTTCCGCCAACAGTCGGTCCACGATGGTGGAGCCGATAAAGCCGCCGCCGCCAAAAACAGTGCATTTCATGATTTAAAGTCCGGTTGAAACGGGGGACAAGCGCGGCTGGAGCTGCCCGTCGGGGACGTTGGTACAAGGGGTTCGCAGACCGGAAGATTGCGCAAAACGCGTCAACAGTCCTTCAAAGGTCTCGTCGATCTGCAGGTCTTGCCAAACGCCTGCAGTCTGCTCGGACAGCGCGGCGTAACGCGCTGGATCTGCCGCGAGTTCAACGATTGTCTCGGCCAGGGATGGCGGATCTGCCGCACGAAAAAAGGCCAGACCTTGGTCCTGCTTGAAAAACTCCCGGAAAATAGGGTGATCGCTCACCAGCACCGGGGTGCGCGTGGCCAAAGCATCAATCAGGGTCAGTGGCAAGGCTTCCGGGAACGCCGGTCTGGTGGCCATCACTACCACCCAACTCGCTCGCATGTGTGCCCACAGGTCTTCAATAGCCACGGGGCCGGCTACTGTCAGCCAGCCTTCCTGTACCGCGGGGTCTGCGGCCAGCATCGCGCGCAAGGGGCCGTCGCCACAAATGGTCAGATGCAGGTCCAAACCACGCTTGCGTCCAAGTCGCACGCCTTCAAGCACGTCGCTCGCCCCTTTGTTTTCAATCAGATTGCCGGCAAACAGGATGGGCAGGGTGCGGCCGCCCCCAGTTGTCTTGGGTGGCGCGTCATCCGGCGAAATTCGCATCGGAAAATCCCAGGCAATGGCCTTGTTCTTGCGCAGGCCACAAGTCAACAAGGAGCGTGTGGCAACCAGGTTGTGGTTGCCAACAAACAACACGTTGTCCTGATTGGCGAGCGCGCAGAACGCCCTGGCGGGTCCGTGGTCCGGATCGAAGCGCGCGGCGACCATGACCGCAGTCATCACATTCTGCTGTTGCGCCAATTTCAGCATCGCGCAGCCCAGCAGATCGTTGGTTCGGAGCAGCAGATGGGTCGGAGCAAAGTCCTTGACCAGCCTGACCAGCCGGCGCGCTCTGAGTGCCAGTCGAATTCTTGCGGGTAGCCACTGCGGCATTGTGTCCGGCGCGCATACATAGCGCCCCAAGCCGTCGGTCTCATCACTGCGCGGACCATCCAGACTGATCACCAAGTGTTGGTGACCCGCCAGTAAGCGCTCCTGCGCATTCACCGAGTATCGTTGACTGCCGTACGTTTCACTACCTCCGGCATCCAATCGGCGCCTGGCGACAAGGTAGTCGCCATGCTGGACGCAGGCAATGCGGAAGTGTCTAGGTGCCACCGATGGCGTGGTCATGTTTTGGGGGTGTCCAGGCCTTGCCATAATATTGGCAGGGCCTATTTGTATTCGATCAGTCGCGCGGGTGCAGCGGTCAGGCGTCTGTAGTGGTAAGTCAGCGCACCCTGCGCTTCAGGAAAGCGTGCCAGTGTATGAAAAACAGCCTGTAGGGCATTGTTGCGGGTACCGCGGCGCCCGCGCATAAACAGGCGCACCACCTGCAGCGGATAGATGATGAACAGACCCAAAGCCCACCCCGTGCCTGCAGCCGCCAGCAATACGAAGGTAATCGGCAGAAGGGCGCCCCACAGCAGCGCGCGTCGGGTTTCACGCACCCAATGGGCAGGTTCAGCCGAGCCATGCAGTGCGGCCCCTTCTGCAAAGGCATGGCCACAGCGCACCGCCCGAGTCCACCACTGCGAAAAATGCAGCATCGAGGCATCGTGTAGCGTCATTTCTGCATCCAGCCGCTGGATGTGCCAGCCCTGTGCGCGCAAACGCAGGCACAGTTCGGGCTCTTCGCCAGCGATCAAAGCGGGATTGAAACCGCTGACGGCATCAAAGGCCGCGGTTCGAATCAAGGCGTCCCCACCGCACGCCAGCGTCTCGCCGATCGGCGTGTCCCACTCAAGGTCACACAGCCTGTTGTAGGTTGAGACATCCGGGTGGCGCTCGCGACGTCGGCCGCAGGCAACCGCGAAGCGAGGATTGGCAGAAAGGAAAGCCATACCGACGTCACACCAGGTCGCTGCAACTTCACAATCCCCATCCACGAATTGCAGGAATTCCGGGGGCTGCCCTGCCAGGCTGGCTAAGTGCGCACGGCCGGCATTGCGTGCCCGTGCTGCAGTGAATGGCAGGCGCATGTCCAGTGCCACCACCTCACTGCCAAGGGCGCGCGCGGCTTCCACTGAACCGTCGCTCGAACCTGAGTCTACGTAAACGATGGGGTAGGCGCGCCCTTGCAAGGACTGCAGGCATCGCACCAGTCGGGCGCCTTCGTTGCGACCGATCACGATTGCTGCGGGCAGGGCGTCTGGCTTGTTCAGGTTCATGCCGCCTCGGTGACTTTGACCGCACGCTGCAAATCGGCCGCTGGCAAATTGTTGACTTGGATAGCCACGGTGTCACCCAGCCAGCTGCCAAAGTGGTAGCCCTCGGCTTTCAGCAGTTCTCTGCAGTGCATCAATTCTGCACGGCTAAGATTGGCGTGTTCGTACGCCACGACTACTGGGCGAATCTGTTTGAAATCGATGCTGGCCAGGATGCGCGCATCATAGCCTTCCGCATCAATTTGCAAAAAATCCAGCCCGTCCAGATGGTGCCGTTCCATCAATTGCTCAATGGTCAGGGCCGGCACGGCAAAGTTGGCCACCCGCAGGCCGTCGGCACGCAAGCCTGCCGCCACGAAATTGCGCATGGCAGTGGTCACGAATTCGGATTCCAGGCTGGAGATTGCGCTGGCTTCGGGGGGAAGCGGCACGTCAGCCGCAAGATGATAGAAGGTCATGGTGCCGGGGGT
Organism: uncultured Ferrovum sp.; assembly: GCA_903893215.1. Classification (GTDB taxonomy): domain Bacteria; phylum Pseudomonadota; class Gammaproteobacteria; order Burkholderiales; family Ferrovaceae; genus CAIVHB01. The sequence goes on from CAITLJ010000027.1 coordinate 25,402, forward strand.
GTCGGCTACCACGGCCTGTTCGATCGCGATGCCGGAATGATGGGCATGCAGGTTGCGTAACTGCGCCGCCAGGGCGGGCATTGGCTCAACCAGAACCCCCTGCCAGGGATGGACGCAAAGCCATGGGTAGCAGGGATCTTGATGGATACCGTCGTTGGCACCAATCTGCAGGAATCGGACCCGCCCGGCACGCTGGCTGTTCAGTCGCTCGAGCGCCAAGTCCAGCACGGAGAAACTGCAACCGTCGAGCGGCGGGAAGTCTGGTTGCAATCGTTGGAGCCTGTAACCGATGCGCCCGAGAAATCCCTGAATCAGTGACTTCATGGTGTTCCCCAAAGTGTCGGGTCGATCACATCACAACGATGACGCGCTCAATCCCGGTTGGTACGTTTCCATTGCCTTTCACGCGCTGTCACGTAGCGACTGTAAAGATTGGCCTTGCTCAAGGCATACGAAGGAATCTGCAGCATCAGCGAGAAAGGCACCAGGTCGCGTCCCCAGCCGATCCAAGCCAGCATGAGCGCCACACCCAGGCCACCAATCGTGGCGGCGGTCAGCCCCAGCGGTGCAATGCTGCCGCCCAACAAAAACAGCACACTGTTGACGGGCAACACCGTGGCGGCGAAGAGCGCAAGCAGGGCCAGCGGTGGGATCATCAGGTCCAGTGCAGACCCCAGCAGCGCCCAGTTGCCGCTGCCCAAGGCTTCCATCATCAATAGCGGCGCCGTGTGCACGATCAGGTCGAGATGGCCGTGCTCCCAGCGGCTGCGCTGTCCCAACCGCGAGTCCAGGCTGCTCGGAAACTGACTCAGCACGACAGCTTCTTCGCTGAATCGCGCCCCATGGCGAGTGCGGACGAGGTCAAGGCCCAAGGTATAGTCTTCGGCCAGATTGCCGTTGGCTACATTGGCGGCAGCAATCAGCGCCCATGGAAAGATCATGCCCGACCCGTTGAGGGCGCAGGGGATGCGCAGCGCCCGGGCCCCCAGTGGGCGCACCCAGTTTTTGATGCGCCAGGCGAATTCCGCAAAGCGCGACACCGGCCGCAGATCGCCGAGCGGCGCTTGCATCAGGTAGAGCGATTGCACGGGGCGCTGATAACGCACGCATTCCGCCGACAAGGTGGCAACGAAGTCCGGGTCAATCTGGCAATCCGCGTCAAGGATCAGCACCTGCGCTGGGGGCGAGTGCCGCAGGTAAGCAATTCCTGCAGCCAGAGCATGCGACTTCCCGCGGGCGCTCAGGTCATGGCGCTCCACAACTTCTGCGCCAGCACTGCGCGCAATGTCGGCGGTATCATCGGAGCAGTTGTCAGCAACCACCACCAACCGGTCACTGCTGCGCATCCGGCTGCGAAAGCCGGCCAGGGTGGTCGCAATCCCTGCAGCTTCGTTATGGGCCGGTACCAGCAGGGCAACCACCACAGCAGCGGCTGGATTGCCGCCGTTCTCGCTCGTGCTGTGCGGATTGCCGCTGGTCGCCAAAATGCCAGACATGCCAACACCGCCATGGGGGGTGCGCCGCGGACTTAAAAACGCCAGCAGCACCTGCACTACAAACAGGCTGGATGGCAACAAAAGCGCCAAGGCCAGTAACCAGGCAAAGCGCTCGGGGAGGTGCTCCATCACTGCGCCGAATTCATCACTGCGCCAATCATCTGACAGCCGCTATGCTCAAGGCTGTCCTTCAACTGGCGAGTCGGGCCCAGCGGGGTCTTGTTGCGCGACACGACCAGTAGGGCGGCGCCAGTGCGTGCGCCGAGGGTGAACGCATCGGCATTGGTGGCTGCCGGTGTATCCACCAAGACAATGTCGAAGTCCTTGGCAATGCCGCTCAGCAACTGCACCAGGGCGGGCCCAAGCAACAGTTCCTGGGGGTTTGGCGGTAGTGGGCCTGAGGTCAAAACTGACAGATTCAGGTTGGGTACTTTCTGGATGGCTTGCGCAAGCGCGCTGCGGCCGGCGAGCACGCTGGACAGCCCCTCGCGGTTTTCCAATCCGAACAGCCGGTGCTGATCCGGTTTACGCAGGTCGCCATCGATCACCAGGGTGCGTTCACCCAACTGGGCGAACACCACGGCCAGATTGGATGTGAGGAAACTGCGACCGTCACCATGCCCCGGACTGACGACGGCGATCGCTTTTTCCTTTCGTTGCATGGCAAGCCCGCGCAGGATGATGCGCGCGCGCACGCCACGCAATGCTTCAACCTCGGGTGAAAACGGGTTGTACGCTGCAATGACTTCCCGCTTGACGGCACTGCTGCCAACTTCCAGGAAGGGGTAGCGGAACTGGGAACTCAAGGCATTCCGGATGTCATCCGGGCTGACCAGTCGCAGGCGCACGGCCGCTTCGCCAAAAGGTTGGCCGGTGCGCTTCTGGTCTTCCAGCACCAGGGCTGCCTGTTGGGTGGTCAGACGTCCCAGTGCGATCAGAATTTCGCCGATACTTCCTGGTACAAGCGGAACGGATTCTCGGGGATTCATAAGGGTAGCGTCGCGTCGAAGGGAGATTGCGGTGTGCGGCGAATATGCCTGAGGAACCAGCCGCGCAGGTAAGTGCGCCAGGTATCGCCGGGTTCCCGACTTAGCTCACCCATGAAGTCCATTTCCAGATATTCGGTAAGGTCGCTGACGGCGCGGATCTTGCGCTGCACCACCTCGATGAGCCCGGCCAGACCCAAACCAATAGCCAGGCCAACAGCAACCCCAGCGGCAAGCATCTTGTTGAGTTTGGGAGCCACGGCTTCCAGTGGCTTGGCTGCTGGGCTCAACAGATAGATATTGGTTTGGTTGGCGCGACTTTCCAGCGAGGATTGCGTGTAGCGCTGGTTGAGGGCGTCATAAAACTTTTGTGCCGCTTCAACGTCCTGTTTGATGATGTTGAAATCCTGCAGCTTGCGTCGTTCAGTAAAAATCTTTTCACGTTGGGCATTGAGTGCGGCGCGCAGGCCGGCAATCTTGCCCACGCCCACTGCGCCGCTGGTGTTCACGCTTGTCGAGACCGTGCGGGTTTCCTGAGCCAGTTTTTCGCGCAAGGTACTCAGCTCGCTCTCGGCATGGATGAAAGCTGGATTGCTGCGGCCTACCCGTGAACTGAGTTCGGCCAGTTTCGCTTCGGAGCGATCGATTTCCGAGCGCAGACCCTGCACTACGCCGCTCTGCATCACGTCCGGGGACGTGTCGCCAGCGTGCGCCAACCGGCTGGTGTTTTCTACCGACTGTGCTTCTGCGCTGACCAGGCTGGTCTGCAGTTCGTTCAGCTTTGCTGTTTCCAGTTCAAGACGGTCGCTGGACGAGACTACCCCTTTCTCGTGTTCATATTCGTACAGACGGTTTTGCGCTACCTGCAGGCGCTCGCGCGCGTCCTTGGTCTGCTCTTCGAACAGGGTGGCGTACTGCCGCGCCGGTTCCACTTTCATGTCCACGGTCACTTCGATGTAGGCCTGGGCGAAAGCCCCTGCCAAGCTCTTTGCAAAATCGGGTTCCTGGCCATAAAACGAGATGGTGATCACGTTGCTGTCGCGTGCGGGCAGCACCTCAAGACCGCGCTCCAGCAATTTCGCCAGCCACAAGCTGAAGGCCATGCTGCCGCCTTCTTCGTTGCGCCACCGCGCGATCAATGTGGCCGACTGGTCCAGTTTCAGGCTGTGCACGACGCGCTGCGCAACCCGGTCGCTGCGGATGATTTCAATCTGCGTCGACATGTAGTTGGACGATGCGGCGCCCTGCACGATTCCGGCGACGGGATCTGGTGTCTTTACGTCCACCACCACGGTCGCGCTGGCTTTGTAAACCTTTGGCGTCATCTTGTAGGCGACGGCACCGCCGCCCAATCCGATGACCAGGCCCAAAACGACGATCCACCAGCGATCGCGCAGAATACCGATGATTTGAAGAAACTCCATGGGGGGCCTTAGAACAGTCGTTCTTTTACGAATACCACATCATCCGGCAATACCGCGCCGGTCAGGGGCAAGTCTTCCAGCACTTCGGTCTCGCCGCCGGCATTCTTGCGGTACACCCGCAGTGACTTGTTGTTGCCACGGGCTGTGGCACCGCCGCCCAGCACCAGAGCCTGTTGCAGGGTCAGATGCGGATCGACACGATACGTGCCCGGCCGTTGCACCTCTCCATAGATATAAAACTGCCAAAGATCCACAATCAGCACGTCATCCGGTTGCACGAGTTCATCCAGCGCGGCCACGTGTACCGCCAGATCACCATGGGCATCGTGGCGTTTGATGCGGATCGCGCGTTCGCTGCCGCGTGGTCCCACGCCCCCAGCCGCAGCCAATGCCTGATGAACGGTCATGCCGCGCTCCACGCGCGAGAATCCGGGCCGGGTCACTTCGCCCTGGATGTAATACACCGGCGCTTTTGGTACAAACAGGATGTCGCCAGATTGCACGAGCAGGTCCTTGCCAAGGTCGCCATCGAGGAATGCCTGATTCTGGTCGATCGTGATGTGCTGGCGATGCTCACCTTCACCGCGTTGAATCACCAGTTGATCTGATCCGGCCGGCTGAATCCCGCCCACCTGCGCCAGGAGTTCAGATAGACGCGTCGGCTTGTCCAACGGATACAGGCCTGGTTTGCCTACGTATCCAAGTACCGATACCTGCTGGCTGCGGTAGCTCGCAATGGTCACCGTCACATGGGGATGCACCACAAAATTGCCGTCCTTCAGCTTCTGGGCGATCAGGTCTTCGGCCTGGTCAACCGTCAGCCCCGACACAGCCACCATCTCGATCAGTGGAAGGCGAATTTGCCCGGTCTGCAGCACGCGCGCCTCGATCGCCAGATCAGGGTTCTCGTAAACGGCAATCTTCAGGGTGTCCCCTGCGCCGATACGGTAATCCTGCGCCAGCGTCACGCCCGGCTCACCAACATCGCCGGCAGTGAGCGGATGCGACTCGGCTGCGCCAGCTGCTTGCGCGGGTTGCGGCGAAAGCAGCGCGATGAAGAGGATGAACAGGCAGCAAGTCAGGGCAGTCAGGCACTGCCGCAATATGGCTGTGTAGCTTCGGAAATGACCGGGCATTTTCATCACTTCTTGCTTGCGTCTGGGTTGACCGTGACCACGCCGCTGGTTTCTCCTGTGGCCCGGTCACGCGTCACAGTCACCGCGCCGGTGGGTTGGCCATCATTGGCATTGCTTTTGACGGTCACCACACCGGCGGGATCGGCGGCAAGCGCCTTCTGGTCCACGGTCACCGCGCCCGTGCCGGGTCCGGTTGCGCCCAGATCGGGTTTTTTCTCGGCTTCACGCTTCGGGTCGAAGTCACCCAGATAGGTGATCTTGGCTTTGGCCTTCAGTGTTTTCATCTCGGCTGCGGCTGCTTCGTTTTGACGTTGGTTGTTCAGGAAGCGTTCGACCGCGGGTTGTGCCTTGTCTTTCGGCACAAAGGCCTCCTGCGCCGCAAGGATCTGGGCGACGGTGTGACCACCATTCGCCTGTGGCACCACCGCAATATTGCCTACCTTCAACTTTGAAAACTCAAGGGCCAAGGCCATGGGCAGTTGTTCCGGGCCAATCGTGGCGGTAGTTTCATTAAAGCCAATCTTGGCTGCGGCGAGGTTCTTGGCCACGTCGCCAAGGGTCTTGGAACCCTTCACCGCTTCTTCAAGTGTCGACAGCGGCGGGGTGCCCTGCAGCTGGAGCTGTTGGACGCGGTAAATATGCCGATTGGAAAACAACTCGGGGTGCTTGTCATAGAAGGCGTCCACCTCCTCGCGGGTGGCGGGGCTGACGCTTGTGGAAAGGCTTTCCAGATACGCGCGGGCCAAGATCGAGCGTCGGTTGGCATCAATCACTTGCAACACCTTAGGGTCGCGATCCATCTTCTTGGCAATGGCCTGCTGCACCAGGATTTCCTGATCGATCAGTCGATCCAACGCCTGCTTCTGCACTTGATGGGCTTTTTCCGGCGGCAGGTTGGCAGGAAGTTGGCTCAGCGCGATATTCAACTGGTGAACGGAAATCTCCTGGTCGTCGACCTTGGCCACGACCTGTGAATCGCCTTTTGCTTCCTTGTCGCTTTCGCCCGAGCCAGATTTGTGACCGCCTCCGCAGGCAGACAGGATCAAGCACATGATCAGGGTAAGGGCAGGGCGATGGGTTCTTAGCAACATGTTCGGGTATTCCGGGCCAAAGATGACCGTCTAGGATAGGGCATTTTCATGAAGCTCCCATTGCAAACCATCAGGTAAACTCAAACGGGGACACCAGGGCTTAACTTGCAGACTCTGGGGCGCAGACATGCGGGGTGCCAAATTTTTTGGCTGCTCCACGCTTCCGTCAATGGTCGCGTCTGTCTGCTACAGTGTGCGGCCGTCGAGGAGGCAGCCATGTTTGCCATGTTTCGTTCCTGTTGTCTGTTGGTTTTGCTGCTGCTGTTGCCGTTGACGTGTCACGCGGGTCTTGGGGCGAACGAACTTGCAGTGGTGGTCAATGACAACGATCCGCTCAGCCGTGAGGTGGCGGAATATTACGTGGCGGCGCGCGGTATTCCAGTCCGGCATTTGATTCATATGAAGCTCCCGGCGAACGCGGTGTCGCTCACCGCGGCCGAGTTCCAGCCAATTCGCGCCGCAATCCTGGCGGCCACCCCCGCCGAGGTTCAGGCCTATGCCCTGACTTGGACGCAGCCTTACCGGGTAGATTGCATGTCGATCACCTCGGCGCTCAGTTTCGGATTTGATCCGGCCTGGTGTTCCCGTGGCAAGGGCTGCAGCCTGTCACGCGACAGTCCCCTATTCAACTACAACACGGGCAAACCCTTCAGTGACCTGGGTATCCGCCCCAGTATGATGATTGCAGCCACCAATTTTGCCGATGCACGGGCTTTGATTGACCGCGGCGTGCGGGCAGATGCTGGCCGACCTCACGGAGGCGCCTACCTGATGGTGACCAGCGACCGGGATCGCAGTACACCGAGGCTGCCTGCCTACCTCAAAGTCCTGCGCCTGCGCGTTCCGGGCTTAGGCGCGCAGTTGATTCGCGCAGAGGTGCCACCCAGGCGCAGCGATGTGCTGTTTTTTTTTACCGGGTTGCCAGAAGTCAACCGTCTGGATGCGCTGCATTTCTTGCCAGGCGCAGTGGCCGACCATCTGACTTCATTTGGTGGCATGCTCACTGACTCTCCACAGATGAGCGCCTTGCGCTGGTTGCAGGCCGGTGCCACGGGCAGCTACGGCACGGTGCGCGAACCCTGCGCCTTCAAGCAGAAATTTCCGGACCCTGCCGTCCTGATCCGCCGTTACACCCAGGGCGACACGCTGATCGAAGCCTATTGGAAAAGTGTGTCCTCGCCGGGTGAAGGCGTGTTCATCGGCGAGCCCCTGTCGCGGCCGTGGGGACCTGCGGCGCAAACGGGCCCGGTGACACAGTGAACCGCTGGCGTCCGGTCGGTGCGAAACGGCTTGCCATGGCAAGTTGGTAACGCGCTGGCGGCTGGCCTGAAGCCAACCGGCGATCAGCGTTTCTTGCCAAGACGCCGCAATACGCCGCGCAGGCGCATGGTGCCTCGCCACACCGCGGGGGGCAGCACATCACGTAACCATTCATCGCGGCGCAGGGTGATGGCTTGTGCTCGGCTTTCGCCGGTTTCACCCGGGCGCGCTACGTACAGGGTGCCGGTATCGGCCTGTTCGGCGTAAATTGCGCGACTGCCCGTGTAGTAATAGAGCGCAACGGAACGGCGGGTGACTGACTCTGGCGTTTCGAGCGGGTCAGGGTGCCCGTGATAGGTGTCGTCTTCGGTGACGAACACCACGCAACGGTTGAAGACCGGGGCGATGCGCTTGCAACACTGGCTGGCTTTGCGATCCCAGATTTCAAGCTGACCTTTCCAGTCGTCCTGCCAGTCTTCGTTCAGGTAAATGATCACGTTCAGGCGACGCTGCAGGTGTAACTGGGCGTTGATCCGGAAATCTGCGTGGATCCCCAGTTTTCCCCCGCGGCGGGTCTCGTGATACCCACCACCGACAAAATAAGGGTCGGGCGAAAGCCCCTCAATGGCGGTCAGGCCTTCGAGAAATTGCAGAAAAGGCGCGCTATTGAAAAACCAGAAGGCCTCTCGCGCTTCGGCGCTGCAGTCTTCCGGCAGGGTCTGACGCTTGAGGTGGCCGGCATAGCCCATCTCGAAGTTGACATCTGACGGCAACGCCTGCAGCGGGAAGTGGCTTTGCAGCCGCCGAATCAGGTGTTCGGGCAGAAACTGGTCCAGCACGATATGAGGATAGGGCTCTGCAAAGCAAAAATCCCCGGCCAGCGCCTCGCCCATCGAACGGGCGATTTTGCTGTCGAGGCGCAGATCGGTCGAGACTGGGAGTGTGTTCATGGTGTCAGTTTGTCTGGCGGATATTGCGAATTGACGATCGTCGAGGCGCAGCAAGCGGATCCGCACCTGCAGGCGTAGCGAGCGCTGCGTGCTGGAAGTTCAGCACGGTTTGTCTTTCGCGCTCGGCGCCGTAAGTCAATTTGAGAGCTTCACGCTGGGCCAGCATGTCCGGGGTGCCCTGCGGGTTGTGTTCAAAATCGGCAATGGCGGCCAAGGTCTGATCCAATATGCCGTGTATGTCGCCACAAGCCACCGGATAGAATATTGGCGGGTCGAAATACTCTTTGCCGCCCTGGCCGTGGTACCCCACCACCCGATTGCCGGCCAGCGCGGCTTCCAGCGGCGGCAGCCCAAGCCCTTCCAGCTCGGAAAAGCTGAGAAAAATGGCGCTGCGCGCGAACAATGCGGCCACCCCGGCTTCAGAAGCGTTCTCGATGCCGATCAAGGACCACCCAGCGGGGAGCAGTGGTTGGAGATAGGCCTCGACGCGCTCCGAGTGGCTGCGTAGTTTTCGTCGCAAAAACGTGATCTCTCGCGCTTTCGCGGGGGCCGGCTTGAATTGTCGGGAGATACTGGCCACTACTCTGAAAATCCGGCTCTCGGCAATCGAGGGATAGGCGCGCGACACCATTGCCGCCGAGTCATCGGAAATGGCCACAACGTGCTCGGCCGCCGTATAGGCCTCGCGCAGCATAGCCTGCGTAAAACCGGCATTCAGGTGCAACAGGTAGCCGTTTTGCACAAAAATGCTGTACGCAAAACCTGCCGGCTTGCAAAACTTCGTCCCCAACGCCGCCCAAACTTCAGGCAAAACAAGATGGTCCCGGCTCGGGCACAATTGATCATCAGCAAGTGGGATGACTGCATGCTCAAACCAGCGATACCGAAAGCCGGCAGGGCGCTCGGGATGCATCACTTCCACCGCCAGCCCATCCCGTTGCGCCAACTCGACATGCCGGTAAATCACCTTGTTACCGCCGCTCGGCAGGTTTGAAGCGGAGACCAGGTAGACCAGCCGTTTTTGAATGGGGTTCTGCGCGCTATTCGAACAGACCGGGCATCGATCGGCCTGGCATCGTTGCAGGCGCGAGGGCAAGCGGCCCAGGCCGATTTCCTCGAAACGCGTCACGGTTTGCGTTGCGCGCCTCAGCAAGCCGGTGCCAAGGTGCTTGATTGTCTTCAGCAGCGCGATGGCAGCAGCCGCGTTCACGGCTGCACCGTCACCCCGAAGGTCACGCGGTGGTCCACGAAAGCATACAGGCCGGGGTTTGAACGTTGCACTTCTCCGGCCAGGCTCAGGCTGAGCGTCAGCCAACGGCGCGGCTGGTAGTTGTTGGCAAGGCTCCACTGCCGGGATGTTTCCTGGTGCGCAGGAAATCCCGGTTGATCCACGCTGTAATGGCGATTGACCTCCGCCAGGCGTGCATTGCTGCTCCAGAGCGCACCCCAGGCCAGACTGCCGTGCCAGTCCAGCGTGTCGCTGGTCAACACCCGGCTGGCCAGGGTGCCAGTCCCGCCCAGATCATGGCTGATCAGGATGCCCATCGACCACGGCCCCCCCGGGGCGAGGTCGGCGCTGACCGATCCCACCAGACCATTGAAATTCTGCGCCGGCAACTGGTTGTAAGAGCGGTGCGTTCCTGCCACGTCCGCATGCACCGTTGTGATCGGCGTCACCGGCCAATCCAGCTTGCCGTCCAGCCGGGTGTCCTGATACGAGGGATCCGGCACGCCGGGCAGGCTCGTCAGGTAGGGGTAGCTGGACGTGCTGCGGATTACCGAGACGGTGCCGCCGCTGCCAGAGGCCAGGCGGTAATCCAGCCCGGCCGACACCGTGGCCACATTCTGGTCGTTATAGTCGAGGCTGCCGATGCTGTTGATGGTTTGCGCCAGCGCCACGGCCTCCACCACCGACCAGCGGGCATCCATTGCCTCGCGCAGCTGCAGCGATTCGTTCCGGGTGGTGACCACATCGCGCACCAGCGCCTGAAAGTTGTTCAGTGGCAGCAGGCTCTGCGACTGGCTCAGGACAAGTTCGACCTGAACATCCCGGCCGATGGCCTCGCTCAGTCCGGCATTGAAACCAAACGCCGTATAGTCCTGCTGGGTGAAACGCGCATACCGCACCTGCGACACATTGGCCCCCAGGCTATAGCTGCGCAGGCCGTCCGGCAAGGTGGCGCTGGCCGCCACTCTGGCCGTGGTCAGCACGTCCGACAGGCGCGGAATGCCGCCGCCGGTGCGGGTGAGGTTGTCGTCCGAACTGATATCGCCTGACGCTGTGAGCTGGTACCGGTCGTCCAGCGCCAACGCTGGGGCGGCCGAGACAACGGTGGCCACCAACAGCGCCCAGCGGGACTGACCAAGGAACGCACAACGGCGCGACGTGCGCCGGGCAAAAGATTTCATGTTCACCAATAACCCCAGTTGCCGGTGCGCAGCACCCAGATGCCCAACACAGCATTGGTGGTGGCATGCGCCAGAATGGCCGGCCACAGGCGACCCGTGCGCCGGTAAAGCCAACCGTAAAACACGCCGGCCAGAATACCAGCCAGCCACAAGTCGTGCTCTGCGCCAAAGCACATAGCCTGCAGCCAGAAGGCGCGGCCACCCACCCTGCGCGGATCACGTTGCTCAAAATGCGCGCCATCCACCGTGCGCATCACCAGGCTGCGCCAGAACAGTTCCTCGGCCACTGGCACCACCAGCGCCGAGCCCGCCAGTCTGGATGCAGCCAGCGGCCAGTCCATCTGGCCCGTCGCATCCAGCGGTGAAAACCCGCTGCCAGTCATGCCCTGCACAGCAGGGGTCAAGGACTGGGCACTACCGCGCAAGGCCTGCCAGTCCAGGCCACCATGGGACTGGGCAAAAGCGGCCATGGGGGCCGAAATCCAGATCACGAACACCACCAGGCCAATCAGCACGGCAAGCACGGCCTGTGCTGCCAGGGCGCGCCAATCTGCATTGGCCCCGCGCCACTTCAGTTCAGGCAGGGCAGGAAGCCATCCGATGATGGCGATCAGGGCGGCCAGATTGCGCAGGCCGTAGTTCCAGCGCATGTCCCAACCGTGCAGGCCGTGCAGGCTTGGTACGCCGGCCAGACGGGGCCAGACCGTATCCAGGGCGATCCCTGCAATCAGCAGGGCAAAGGGCAGGGCACGTGCAAGTTCGGGGTGGCGCTCAGCGCGACCCGGGAACAATCCGCGCATCCTGGGCCTTGTCTTCGGCATCCTGCAGGGCGTTTTCTTCCTGCACGCGGCTGAGGCCGGTCAGGGGTTCACCGCGCTTGAGCAGCGACAACAGGCCCTTGTCCTGATACTTCTTGCGCAGGTCTTCGTTAAGCGTGAACAACTCGCCATTTTTTTTGGTGCACGCGGCCAGACTTTCACCGCGCTCGCCCAGATCGGCGGTCAGGCGCGACTTGTCTTCCTCCAGCGCCTGGGTCTTGCGTTCCAGTTCGCGCCCATGGGCATCGCTCTCGGCCACGCGCTGGCGCAACGCCGTGATGTCGGCCTCGTAGCGTTCAAAGCGCTCATTGGCCGCTTTGACAGTTTCGGCCTGCGCCTCGCGCGACTGGGTCAGGTGCGCTTCGTCCTGCGCCTGCAGGGCATCGGCGCGCGCCTTGGCGTCACTCAGCGCCTTCTGCAGGCTGGCCAGGGCGCCACGCGCCTGCTTTTGCGCGGCTTCGTTCTTCTTGGCTTCGTTCTGCACCTTTTCCAGTTCGCTGGCCAGGGTGGCTTTTTCGGCTTCGACTGCCGCTTTTTCCTGCTGCGCCTTGGCGGCTTCCATCTGGGCGCGGCGCAGCGCCTTGTTGGCGCCCGGCTTTTCGTCGGCCAGCGCGCGGGTGGACAGCGCCGCGGTGGACAGGCTTAGTCCAAGCAGTGCCATGGCCAGCAGGCGCAGGACAGGGGGGGAGGAGTGCAACGGCGTCATGACAGGGTCCTGAAGTGAGGGCGCTTGTGCGCCTTATGAACGTGACGTGATGCGCAGTAAACGCGCAGTCGAATTGGGCGGCGTGGGCAGCGTGCCGCTCACGCGTTCGAGGGCGGCCTGCAAGGCTTCATCGGCCTTGGTGTCGCCGGTGGAGTCGCGCAGGGCAATGGTGAAGCCACCACCGGCCTTGGGCGTGAGCGCTACCTGCACCGTGTAGTTGTAACCCTGCAACGACTTCTCGCGCGACAGCGCGTCCTGGATCAGGTTCTTGATCTTGCGATTGTAGCCCTCGGTGGGGTCGCGCCGGATCATCGGGCCGCCGGTGCCGTTGCCGCCTGGTCCTTCCGACATGCCGGCGGTGGTGGTGATATCGCGGCCGCCCTTGTTCGAGGCCAGACCAAAACCATCACTGCCGCCACTGGCGTCGGCGTCCACACCCAGCGGTTTCAGGGCAGGGGGCGGCTCGTTGTCGGGCTTGGGCTCGTCCTTCGGCTGGTCAATCTTGACCTCCTCCTTCTTCACATCCGGCTCGGGCGGCTTTTCTTCTGGCTTGGGCGGCGGCGGGGGCGGCGGCGGGCGCAGCAGGGTGATTTCCTGCACGGTCTTGTGGGTTTTCACGCCCTTGCCGAGCATGTGGTGAATCATCAGGAACAGGGCGATCAGGAACGCGGCACCCAGCACCACGGCCACGACCTTCTTGCGCCGATCCGATCGGGCTTCCTGCCCGTCCTGGGCATCCATTGCTGCCATGGAATCCGGCCTCAGCGGGTCAGGCGCTGGGTGACCAGCCCCAACTGGGTGATGTCGAGCTGACCCAGCAGCGCCAACACATCGATCACCTTTTCATACTGCACCTTGGCATCGCCCTTCACCACCACCGGCAGCGCCGGATTGGTGGCTTTGAGGGCACGCAGGCGGGATTCCAGTTCGGGCATCGACACCGGGTACGCATCCAGAAAAATCCGTCCGTCTTCGGTGATGGTGATGGCCTTGGTCTGCGGCTTGGCCAGGCTGGGCGTGTTGCTGGCTTTGGGCAGGTTGACCTTGATGCCCTGTACCGAGGCGGTGGTCATGATGATGAAGATCAGCAGCAGCACGTACGCCAGATCCAGCATGGGCGTGACGTTGATGTCGTCGTAGGGTTGATTGTCGTCTTGCAGTTGCATGGCAAAGCCTTCGCGTCAGGCGCGCTGGCAACGCGGCCGCGGAGCGGGGACAGGCCCCGGCGCCGCGGCCGCGCCGCGATCAGTTGGAGTAGGTTTCGGCGAGCTTGGTGACCAGCTCGTCACAGAACACCGTCATGTCGGCGCTCAGGTTTTTCACCTGAATCGACAGGTAGTTGTAGCCAAACAGGGCGGGGATCGCCACGGCCAGGCCGGCCACCGTGGCGACCAGTGCAGCGGCAATGCCCGGGGCAATGGCGTTCACGTTCACGTCACCGGCGGCAGCAATCGCCGCGAAGGTGATCATCACCCCCACCACGGTGCCCAGCAGGCCCAGGAACGGGCCGCCCGACACGGCGATGGTCAGCAGCACCAGTTGGCTGTTCAGACGTTGCGATTCACGCACCATTCCCGCATCCAGACTGGCGCGGATGGCGTTGATCGACGGGCCCGACAGGGTGCGCTCCAGCCCCTTGCGCTCGAGCTGGTCAAAGCGGTGCTTGGCTTCGCGCGCGCCGACGTGATATAGCCGGTACAGCGACGAGTTCTTGACCAGGTCTTCGGGGCTGGGCTCGCCGCCCGTGCCCTTGGCTGTCCCGCTGGCCTTGACCGGGTTGGTGCCGGGTTCGGGAATGTCGGCGCTGTCCAGCGACAGCAGTTCGCTGGAGAGTTGCGCGAAGCGCGCCTGAAAGGCCTGGTTGCCCGCCTTGGTGCGGTTGATAAAACGGGCCTTGGTGAACATCACAAACCAGCTGATCACCATCATCACCATCAGGATCGAGATCACCACCCAGCCGTCGATCGTCACCGAACCGAGCAGGATGGCAAAGTAGGAGCTGCCGGCCGCTTCGGCCTGCTCGTCCTGGCCCACTGTCAACAGCTTGGTTTCGCTGGCCTGGCCCAGTGCGGCCAGCTTGAAGAAGTCGCTGCTGCGCGCGGTGGCGGAAAACTGCACTTCATCGATGCTGCCCTGAAAACCGGCGGCGGTGGCATCGCCACCAATGGTGGCGGCGCTGGCCAGATCGGCGGCCGCTGCCGCGCTGCTGCCGGCTTCCACACCATCCACCACCAGCGTCAGCTTGTCCTTGACCGACGCGCCAACAAAGTGCCAGCCACCGGCGGCTAACGCTGCCGTGCCGTTCACCTTGGTGCCACCCATGCTGGCGTAAGGCACGCCATTGGCCAGACCTACGGTCAGGCCAGATGCGCCGCCCCACTGCGCAATCACCTGGTCACCGCTGGCACTGGCCGGCTTGATCCAGGCCGATACCGCAGCACCAGTGGCCGCCGCGGCCTTGAACGCGGGCGCCGGCCCCACGGTCAGGTGGCTGCTGCCATCAAAGTCGAAGGCGCCGCCGATCAGGCCGGCCTTGCTGGCCTTGCCCGCACCTGCGACCGGCACGGCGTTGCTGGTGGCGTCCTTGGCAGCGCCATCGGCTTCATTGAAATGATAGACCGCGGCAAAGCCCGGCTCATAGGTGCCCTTGGCATCCCCGGCGGCGGCGGCTTTTTCTGAGCCGTAATACAGCCAGACATATTCAGCCGACTGCCTGGCGCTCAGCTTGGGCACCTGCACCCAGACCGTGGCAAGTTCGTTCACACCATCGAAGCTCTCGATGTGGAATTTGAGGGCGGTCTTGTCGTCGTTGGCCACAAAGCGCAAATCGGCACCGTCCGGCTTGGCATCGGCAAACGCAAAATTGCCGGTATGCAGGCGCACCAGCACCGGCACGAATGCCTGATCGGCCGAGATTTCCACACCCTGCGCCGTGGTATTCAGCGGAATCTTCTTCCGGGTGGTCCAGTCGGGATTCCACCAAGCGTTGGCGCTGGCCGGGAACAGGCACAGCAGGAGGAAGACGGCAAAGATACGGCGCAACATGGCAAATCCTCAAAAAATGTAGCGTGGATTGCAACATGCGCGTGTTACCCAGGCATGACACCGTGCATTTTCACAATGTCACGCCGTTGTCACCGCCCGTGCTTACCATCCGTGGCTCTGATCATCGTCCCCATGTGTGGTCCGGTTTGCCGGCGGTCGTCATCCCAAAAAGATGGCCATTCTGCGACAGATCGAGGACGCGCCAATTTCCTGGAAATTTGCCATCAACGCCCACTCTGACATCTTGTTGATCGACCCCGACCATGGGGTGGCGGAAGCGATCGCGCAGCTGTTCGAAGACGCTGGCCAGCGGCTGGTGCATGTGCCGAATGCCGAGCAGGCGGCGGAGCGGCTGCGCCTGACCACTCCGCGTGCCATCGTGCTCGAATGGAGCCTGTCGGGACTGAGCGGCGTCGAATTGACCCGTCGCCTGCGTGCCCATCCGCGCAGCAGCCAGATTCCCATCCTGATGCTGACCAGTCGCGCCACGGAGCGCGACCGTCTGGTCAGTTTCGATTCTGGCGCCGACGACTTTCTGGCCAAGCCCTTTTCGGCACGCGA
The DNA here is from genome assembly GCA_903893215.1 of uncultured Ferrovum sp. GTDB lineage: Bacteria > Pseudomonadota > Gammaproteobacteria > Burkholderiales > Ferrovaceae > CAIVHB01. The sequence continues at coordinate 41,284 of CAITLJ010000027.1, forward strand.
GCTGGTGGCCCGCGTGCATTCCCTGATGCGCCGGATCCACGGCAATGACGCGTCGGCGGATTTCCTGCGGGTAGGCTCCCTGGTGCTGGACCTACGCGCCCAGCGCGTGTCGGCGGACGGGCGGGAAATTTCGCTGGGCCTGACCGAGCGGCGCATCCTGGAGCTGTTGATCCGCCAGGCCAACCGGGTGATGTCGCGGGCGCAAATCATCACGCAGGTGTGGGCGGGCGCCAGCGATATCAATGAGCGCACGGTGGATGTGCACATTCGCCGCCTGCGTGCCAACCTGGAACCAAGTGGTCATGACGTGATGTTGCAGACCCTGCGCGGCGAGGGCTACATGTTCGTGATCCGCAAGCCGGATGGTCCTGACGGTTGAATAAGATTGGTCTGAACGGACTACGTGCATTGATCCGTTCGGCACGCTGGTTTGTCACATCGGGGTGCCAGACTTTAAGCATTCAACGCTTTGGCTGAGGCACCCATGGATCAGAACTGGCTTGCCAGTGACGTTCTGGAGTACATCGATGGCGACATGCTGTTGTCCGCCATCGAGTCCTCTTCGACGGTGCAAAACCGCGCGCAGTTATACATCTGGGCGCAAGGCGTGTTGCAGGGCGTGTTGCCGCATCGTTTGCTGCTGGTGGCCATGGGCCGGCTGCGTTCCGGGCAGGAGCGCCACGTAGAGGCCGTGGGCGAACGACTGCCTGCGGATCACCTGCTGAGCGCCGCGTGGGGCGACAAGGCGATGGACGATGTGCTGGCCGGTCTGGTGCGCATGTGGGATCGCGGTGGCCGCCAACCGATGGCTTTTGGCGACGACCAGCCGCCGGCGTTCGAGCGGGCGGCGCATGCGGATTTGTGGCGCGCCATGAATCTGGGAGAGGTGATTGTGCATGGTTGCCCCGGCCTGTTCAACGACATTGCCACCCTGACCTGCTTTGGCGGTTTGACGCGACCGGCTACCCGGCTTGATTTGCGCATGGCCAGCGCCATGGTGCCGTTCATCCGCGAGGCGATGACGCGCTGCCACGGCGAATTTCAGGGCATGGCGCCGACTGCCGGCGCGGAATCCATCCTGAGCGGCCGCGAGCGCGAAATACTGGGCTGGCTGCAACGCGGCAAGACCAATCACGAAATTGGCCTGATCCTCGAGATCAGTGCGCTGACCGTGAAGAATCACGTGCAGCGCATCCTGCGCAAGCTGGGGGTGCACAACCGCGCCGAAGCAGCGGCAGTGGGCGCGATGATGGCGTTTGCGAACCAGTCGGGTTCGGCGTCGGGAGCGTTTTGAGTCATGGCTTGGGCGACGGATGCGCGCTGGCGCTTGATGGGGCGTTTTGTGGCCCGTCCCGCGCGTGCTTCGGTTTTGGCGGTGGCATTGACGCTATCTGCCTTGTCGGTCAGTCCGGTCAACGCGGCCAGCGAATGGACCAGCGACCTGCGCGTGGCCACCTTTCTGTCCGCGGGGGATGCCGTGCGCACCGCCCTTGGCGTGTACTGGTGGGATTCGGCCCGGTCCGGTGTGGCGCATCTGCCCACCCAGCTTGCGCAACTGGGCGATCCAGCACTATTCATTGATCCCTGGACCGGTCAGGCCGACTGGGAAACGGTGCGGCGCGCCGACGGTGGCATCGTGGCCGTCTACAGCCGCTCGCATCATCCGGTCAGTGATCCGGAGGCCTTGGCGCAGGTGGCCGAACTGCGGCCTGGGCTGACGGAGGAGCAGCGCCGCCAGTTGGGGGTGTCGGCGTGGATGTTTCGCTGGCAGCCGCCGGCTGCAAAGAGCGTGAAGAAATCGATGGCCATGCTGCACGCCATCGATGCGCTGCAGGGGCGGTGGCCGGGGCAGCTTCCCGGGGACCGGGTTGCTGATTTGTTCGATCGCCCGAGTCGGGCAAGTGTTGCCAGCCCCGCCTATGGTGCGCGCGGCGGCGGGGGGCTTGCCGCCGGCAGGGCTGCTCCGCTGCCCGTTCTTCCGCCTTCGCCGTCGGCCGCGCTGGCTCCGGCGATTGTGGCGACGGTGCCAGTCGAGGACGCAGAGGCGGCAACGCAGGGCGCGCGAGCAAGGATCGATTCAGCGTCCGTTGCCCTGGCCGCTGGCGGTGGTGCTGACGCTCCGATCACTGCGCCTGCCAATGAGGGGGCGCAGCCTGCGCTCGCTCCCTATGTGTTTTCCGACAACCCCCGCGTGCGCCGCTGCGAAATGGGTCTGGGCATCGCGCAGGCGTCGCAGGGCGCCTGCCGCGAGGCCTATCAGTCGCGCGATGAAGACGCTGGCATTGCCTGGGACAACTGCATGCGCGACCTTGAGTTGAGTGTCGCGCTCTGCGCTGCGCAGCGCTGATCCGCACGCTTGCAACTGTCCTTTAGCGTTCTAACGGATCCAGTTTTCAGGAAGTTCTACAAACTTTCTCAAGTTGTCAGTTGATGGGTCCGAACGGACTATGCGCGGCCCCTTTGCAACTGGCAGCCTCGTAACAGCCCCTCGGTAGACTTCGGTTCAGTTGAGTGCAGGGCGGAAAAATTTGCGCAAGCCCAAGGTTTGTCGCAAATCGGATTCTGATACTCGACACAGCGCCTAGTGCAGTTCCCTACTCAAGGAGATTTACATGTTCTCGATCAAGCGTATCGCGGCTACCGCCGCCCTCGCCGCAATTGCTGGTTCCGCCTCTGCCGCCATCACCGCCGGTGACCTGGTTTTTCTGGCGTACGACCCAATTTCCAAAGCCACGTTCATCCAAGACTTGGGTGTGACCGGTGCCGCTTTGGCAACTTCGGGTTCATTGTCGCTTGCTGGCAATGATGCGAACTGGACGTCCTTTTACAACGCCGCTGACGGCGACGTGTGGACTGTTCAAGGTTTCACGGGTGCCAGCACGACCACCGTGGGCTACACGACCGCGAACGGTCTTAATCCTGTTAGCGGTTCGCTTCTGCTGACCGGTGCGAGCAAGTACAACGGGCTGCAGAGCAGCGGTCTGGTGACTTACAGCGCCAACAACACGGCCGTCAGCAGCTCAGCCAATGCCGGTCTAGCCACCGACTATAACTTCCTCGTGCCCGACCAGACGATGACTGGTGTGTTTGACGCCGCTATCGGTTCAAGCCTGAACTTCGAAAAGATTGCCAACGCCCGCGGCAACGTCTCAACGACGACCCTGGTCAGCCCCACCAGCACCTTCACCGTTGACGCTACCGGTGCCGTGTCGTACGCCGCTCCGACCACCGTGGCTGCCGTGCCGGAACCCGGTACCTGGGCCCTGATGATCGCCGGTCTGCTGACCGTTGGCGCCATCGCCCGTCGTCGTAGCGCCGTTTAAGCCTTTTATTGCAAGGCTGCCAGCATGATCGCTGGCAGCAAATCGCCCCGCTTCAAATTTCCCCCGGAGTTAACACAATGAACACCCAAATCAAATTCCTGGCCGCTGCCTGCGCCATGGTTGCCGCCGGTTCCGCCATGGCCCTGCCGTTTGCGACCACCATTCCGGCCGGTCAGACCATCTTTTTGTCGGGTTCCTCGGCCCTGGCCAAGGACCTGCATAACGAAATCGTGGGCACGCTGTGCGTGGCCGGCACTGCCGACCTGTACACCGACACCGCCGCCGCACTGGGCAAGGACTTTGCCTATTACACCTGCACCTCCAACGTGGCAGGTGTGACCGGCCCGATCGCAGTTGCTTACCGCAGCAACGGCGGTTCGTTTTTTGGCACGGCTCCGGTGGGTTCGTACGCCATCGGCCTGTACAACGTCAATAACAGCACCAGCGGCTGCCCGGCCAGCAACCCGGTCACCACCGGCCCGAGCCCGGCCGTTGGTAGCCCGAAGTGCAGCGGCTGGACCGCGGCTTCGGCGTCCGTTAATGGCACCACCGCCATCCCTGACATTGGCCTGTCCGACGAAGAGCCGGCCCTGTTCAGCCAGTCGCTAAACCAGCCGACCAGCTTTGCCTCGCCGTTTGGCGAGCCGACCAGTGCGCCGGGTAGCCTGACCGCCAAAAACTTTAGCGCCAACGCCGTGCTGGTGCAGACCATGGGTGTGGTGGCGTCGACCCCGATGATCAGTGCCCTGATGGCGGCTGGTGCCAAGGATTTCACTGGCGCGCACGCCAACATGCAGACCAGCTGGCTCAGCACCGCCTTCAGCGCTGGTTCGAGCGTCCAGTCGGACATCCTGACCAACACCAACAACAATGGCCAGGGCGACTGGGCTCCCTTGAGTGATCTGGTCACCTCCGCCACCGGCGTCACCACCTCGTCCTTCTCAGGCTCGGTCATTCTGTGCCGTCGCGCACCGGGTTCGGGTACGCAAGCTTCGCTGCAGGCCAAGTTCCTGAATATTGGTTGCAACAGCGCCGTCAACACCCCGGCCGACCCATCGTTGAACGTGACGCTGGACACCAACGGCGCTTCCGTCAACGTGTCGACCCCAAGCACCGTGCCGGCGTCTGGCTACTACGAGGTGTACAACAACACCTCGTCTGGCGCCGTGATCACCTGCATGCAGCAAGCCGCTTCGGCTGGCCTGCTGGCACTGGGCGTGTTGTCGGTAGACCAGGGCGTCAAGACCGGCTACGACTTCGTGGCCATCGACGGTGCGTACCCGACCGACGCCACCGTGGCGAACGGTTCGTATGGCGACATCGTTGAATCCAACCTGAACGTGGCTAACGGTCTGACCGGTGCCAAGGCCAAGCTGACCGCCGCCCTGGTGGCCGCCGCCAAGACCGTGAACACCCAGTCGCCGGCTGGTGTGTACAACGTAGCTGGCGCAATCAACAGCCTGCAGGGCACCAGCGTGCCGAAGACCATGAAGGGCTCGATCGCTGGCCTGACCTGCAAGCCGGCACTGTTCTAAGCCTCGGTTGATGCTTGTGTTGAAGTAAGACCCGGGTTGCATTCCGGGTTTCAGGAACCCTCCCGCTTGCGGGGGGGTTTCTTGGTTTTGGGCAACCTGCGTGTCATCCAGATCCCGCTGTGACACGTGAATAGTCAACGCGCCAAGCGGCCGCCATGCGGATGTCACATGCGTGCTGCATGCTAACGGGGTGCGCTGTTTCATGCCAAGAATTCTGTTGATTTTCGTATCTGTTTTTCGAGATTGCCATGCTCCGTCTTCCCCGTTCCGTCCCCGTTGCCCGTGTTGGTCGTAGTGTTCCTGAGCGTCGCTGCAGCGTTCCCGCTGCGCGGCTCATGCTTGGCACCGCCGCCGCTGGACTCACCCTGAGCTGGGCGGGATTGACGGAGGCGGCGCCACCGGTACCGATTCCCCGGATAGGCGTACCACAGCCTTGCAATGGCGGCGCGTGTGGCAACGCCAACCGCAACTTTGTCGCCGGTCAGGGCAACCTGCTCAATGGGGCGAGCACGGCCGTCAATACGCCGGTGTGGAATCCGGCCAACAACACCCTCACCATCACCCAGAACGCCGACAAGGTGATCCTGAATTGGGGCAGCTTCAACATTGCCAGCGGCAACACCGTAGTGTTTGCCCAGCCGGGCAAGACCAGTGTGGCGATGAACAAGATTTGGGACAGCAGTCCCAGCCAGATTTTTGGCAACCTGCAGGCCAATGGCTCGGTTTATCTGATCAACCAGAACGGCATCGTCTTCGGTCAGGGTGCCCAGGTGGCAGTCGGTGGCTTGCTGGCTTCCAGTCTCAACCTGCAGAACAACGACTTCCTGAATTCGATCCTGAGTCCGGCCACGCTTGGCAATGCCTTGCTCACCCGGATTGACGACCAAGGCAATCCATACAGCCCGGGCGACATTCAGGTGCAGGCAGGGGCCAACATCAGCACGCCGACCGGCGCGACGGGACAGATCCTGCTGGCGGGTGGCAACGTAAACAACGCCGGAACCCTGCACAGCCCGGACGGGCAGACCCTGTTGCTAGCTGGTGATTCGGTATGGGTGGCCCCGTCGGATGGCAAAAACAGCACCGTGCGCGGCTTTGTGGTGGCGGTGGACGACACTGCGGGCAGCGGCACCACAGGCGTGGTGAGCAACACCGGGTCGGTGCTGGCGGAGCGCGGCAACGTCACCTTGGCCGGACTGACGGTGAATCAGCAAGGGGTGGTGCACGCCACCACCTCGGTCAATTTCAATGGCAGCATCTTTCTGACGGCTGGCAATTACGCGGGTGCCGGCCCCGCCCTCAACGGTGGCAAATTTCTCGACACGGTTCCGTCACAACAGGCAGGTCAGGTATCCCTTGGCGGCGATCCGCCGACTCATGGTGGCAACCTGGTGCTGGGCCCCGGCAGCAGCATGGAAGTGCGCCCCGATCTGACCGATACCAGCACTGCCGTGGATGCACAAGCGCAGCTGCCCAGCACCATCAACCTGCAGGCGCTCAATATTGTCGTCGGGTCCAACGCCAGCGTGGCGGCCCCCGGCGGGGCCATCAACATGGTGGCGCGTTCAGATCTGTCGGCAACCCGGGCTTCCACCCCGGCCATCAATGCCGGTGGCGTGGCCACTGCAACGGGTGGCTCGATTGTGGTCGATGCGGGCGCTGTGATCGATGTGTCCGGCACCCAGGACGTGGTGGTGCCGGTCACCCGTGAATTTGTGCAGGCCCAGCTGCGCGGCAATGAGTTGGCCGATTCGCCCCAGCAGCGCAACGGCTTTTTGTATACCCAGAACGTGACGGTGGATGTGCGCGGTGTGAATCCCGCCGGCAACATTCCGCTTGCCAATATTTCGGGCTATGTCGGCTCGATCGGTCGCACGGTGGGTGAGCGCACCAGTGCCGCTGGTACCGTCACACTCGACGCTGGCAGCACGGTGGCACTGCGGCAGGGCGCTTCGGTCAACCTGTCCGGAGGCTATCTCAACTACCAGGGGGGCTTTGCCTCGACCACCAAGTTGCTGGCCAGCAACGGCAAGGTGTACGACATCATGAGTGCCCCGGCCAACCTCACCTATGTAGGGTTTGCCGACCGCTTCACCCTGACCAGCAAAAAATGGGGCACTGGCCAGAGCTGGCTGGGTCTGCAAACCGCCAACCGTGCCTTTATGCCTGGCTATCTGGAGGGGCGCAACGCCGGGGCACTCGATATTTTTGCCACCCAGACCGCACTGGATGGCACGGTGGTCGCGCAGACCACGGTAGGCGTCAACCAACGGACACCGCAGTCGTCGGTTAATCCCAGCGAATTGGCCAACCCCCTCGACCTGGGGGCCCAGCAGTACCGCGAAGCGCCACTCGGTGGCCTGCTGGCGCTGGGTGATGCCGCCGACCTGCGTGCGCAGAACGTGGCCCTCACCCACACGGTGGCAGCGCTGGACCCCGCACTGACTGACAGCGCGATTGTGGCCAACGGCCTGCCGAATGGCCGCAGCACCACCACGTACGTGCCGATGGACAGTCTGACGGCCAACGGGGTGAGTGCCGTCAGTGCTTACGCGCAGGATACGGTCACCGTCGTCGCTGGCACCCCATACCAGCTGCCCAGTGGCGGCAGCATCAATCTGGTGGCCAACACCATCCAGGTCAATGCCAGCATCACTGCGCATGATGGTTCCATCACGGCGCGCGCGCAGGACCCGTTCCTGCCGGTGGGTCCTGCGCTGGCCACCTATCCCACGGTGAGTGTGGCTAATGGGGTGGTGCTCGACGTCAGCGGCGAATGGGTGAATGACTCAAGCAGGCAGCCCAACCCCAATTTGAACACGCTGAAAGACATCAATGGCGGCACGATCAATATGACTGCGGCCGGTCTCTCCAGCGGGCCGGTGCCTGGCAATGGTGGGGTGACGCTCGGTCTGGGCAGCGTGCTGGATGTGTCAGGCGGTGCCTATCTGGACCGCACCAGTACCCTCTATGCCGGCAAAGCGGGCAGCATCACGGTATCCGCCCCGGGCCTCGGCGCGCCCGATCCCAGCCTTGGGTTCAGCAGTGGTGCCACTTTCCTGGGCTACGGCTTTGCAGGGGGCGGCAGCTTGAGCCTGACTGCGCCACAGATCCGCATTGGTCAGGGACCTGCGACAGCGGGTGACACCGTTTTTGCGCCTGGATTTTTTCAGCAAGGGGGCTTTGCCAACGTCACTCTGAACGCCGAAGCAAACCTGACAGTGGACCCTGGCGCCAGCATCACAGCACAGGCGCAAAACCGCTTGGCAGTGGCCACCGACGCCCTGCTGCCTACGGGTACATCACTGAATCAGGTGGCTGATATTACGACGCTGCCTGCCACCCAACGCGCCAATCCAATGAGCGTGACGCTCAATTCCCTTGGTGGCGGCGTGGTATCCATAGGGCAGGGGGCAAGCCTGGTCACCGATCCGCGCGGCAGCATCGGCCTGCAAAGCACGGGGGGGCGGATTTATGTGGATGGTACGTTGTCGGCCCCTTCCGGCAGCATCAACCTGACGGTTAAAGGCCCCAACCTGACCGCCATTTATGATGCCACCCAGTCGATCTGGTTGGGCCCTCAGGCGCAGCTGCTGGCCGCCGAGGCGTCGGCAGCGCAGGCCAACGCTAAAGGGCGCCAAGTGGGTGGGCTGATCAATGACGGTGGCAACAGCGTCACCCTCAATGCCCAACGCGGCAGCGTGGTGAGTGAAACCGGTTCGCTGATCGACGTCAGTGGCACGCAGGTAACCGTGGATGTGGCACAGACACGGAGTGGCGCACCGGTGGCCACCACGCTCGATGGCAGCGCAGGCACCATCAGCATCAGCGCCGCGGATTCGCTGCACCTGGATGGCAAGCTGCGTGCTACCGCCGGCGGGCCACAAGGCGCAGGCGGCACGCTCAATGTGGCGCTGAATTATTCGCAGGGCTACGACCTCACCAACACGCCCAACCTGCCAGGCACCCGGGTGGAACAGGTGACGGTGTATGGTGCTGCCGTGCCTGCGTTGCCAGCCGGACTGAATCCGGGGTTGGCCTTGCCGACAAGCAACTTCGGCACGGGCGTGTTCAGTCTGCAGAGCCTGAATGACAGTGGTATCGATGC
>CAITLJ010000028.1 GCA_903893215.1 uncultured Ferrovum sp.
AACGCATGAATTTCCAGCAGTTGCGGATCATCCGCGAGACGGTGCGGCAGGGATTCAACCTGACCGAGGTGGCCAACGCCCTCTACACTTCGCAATCCGGGGTGTCCAAGCACATCAAGGACCTGGAGGACGAACTGGGCATCGAACTGTTCGTGCGCAAGGGCAAGCGCTTCCTCGGACTGACCCCGCCGGGCGAGGAACTGGTGGGTATCGTGGAGCGCATGCTGCTCGACGCCAGCAACATTCGCAACCTTGCGCAGCAGTTCACCCAACGCAATGCCGGCCAACTGACCATCGCCGCCACCCACACGCAGGCCCGCTATGCGCTGCCGCCTGTGGTGGCCGCATTCCGGGCACAGTTCCCGAAAGTGCATCTGGTGCTGCTGCAGGGCAACCCGGCCGAAATTGCCTCGCTGCTGCTTGAGGGCGAGGCCGACATCGGGATTGCCACCGAAGCGCTGGCCAGTGAAAGCGACCTCGCCAGCTTTCCGTTTTATGAATGGCAGCATGCCGTGCTGGCCCCGCCCGCACACCCGCTGGTGCGGCAATGGCAGGCCCGGGGGGCGCCACTTGATCTCGCGGACCTGGCTGCACACCCAATCGTGACCTATCACGCCGGTTTCACCGGACGCGGACGCCTGGATGCCGTGTTCGCCGAGGCCGGGCTGGTGCCCGACATCGTGATGGCAGCCCTCGATGCCGATGTGATCAAGACCTATGTTGAGCTTGGCCTCGGTGCGGGCATCGTGGCGTCGGTGGCCTACGATGCCGGGCGCGATACCGGGCTGGTGCAGGTGCCGGTGCAGGGCTTGCCACAGCCGCAGACCACCCTGATCGCCGTGCGCAAGGGTCGTTATCTGCGCGGCTTCGCCTACCGGTTCATCGAACTGTGCTCGGCGGGGTTGGACGAACCGACCGTGCGCAGCGCAGTGCAGACGAGCTGATTCTCCCTTCAGGCCGCCTCGCGCCAGGTGCAGCCCTCCAGCGTGAGCAGGGCGCGCTTGCGCGGCAAGCTCGACGAGAACCCACCCAGCCGGCCATTCGCCGCCAGCACCCGGTGGCATGGCACCACGATGATCCAGGGATTGCGCCCCACCGCCTGACCCACGGCACGCATGCTTTTCGGGCGCCCCACCCGGTGGGCCAGCGCACCATAGGTGAGCAGCTCACCGTGTGCGCAGGCCCGTAAGGCGGACCACACCTGCTGCTGGAACTGGGTGCCGTGCATCATGAGCGGAATGTCGAACCGGGTGACCTCGCCGGCGAAATACTGGGCCAGCTGGTCGCGCAGGCGGTCGAGATTGGCATGCTGCTGCGCCGCTGGCAGTTGGCTGACCTCGGGCAGGTCGTGCTGATCCGCAAAATACAGCCCGGCCAACGCGTCACCTTCGGCAATCGCCAGCAACGGTCCGAGCGGCGTTTCGATGGTCATACAGCAACGTGCCATTGGGTTCATGCCAATCTCCAGGCCAGGTCGATAGCCCTGATTATGCCGCGCACCGGTCCGCCGCGCACCAGCTCGAGGCACTGCGGCCCGGCATGCACCACCAGCACGCAGCCGTCCGTATCAGCGTCCCCCGGCAGCCCCCGGATCGAGGCCGTCTGCAGCACGTGGCGCGCTTTTTGCGTGGATCAACGCAGCATCGCCCTCTGGTGGCGCGGGCCTGCCTTCGTGCGGCATGCAGAGATCAGTTGGAAGCAGTCCGGGGATGGAGCAGGCATGGAAAAGCAGAAGCTGGTGATGATCGGGAACGGCATGGCCGGGGTGCGCACGCTGGAGGAGTTGCTGAAGCTGGCACCCGACCATTACGAGATCACCGTGTTCGGTGCCGAGCCACACGGCAACTACAACCGTATCCTGCTCTCGCCGGTGCTCTCCGGCGAGATGACCCTGCCCGAGATCATGCTGAACGATCTCGACTGGTATCGCGACAATGGCATCACCCTGCATGCCGGACGCAAGGTGGTAGGCATCGACCGCCGCCAGCGCGTCGTCACCGCCGACGACGGTACGGTCGCTTCCTACGATCGCCTGCTGCTGGCCACCGGCTCCAATCCCTTTATTCTGCCAGTGCCGGGCCGCGACCTGCCCGGCGTGATCGCTTATCGTGACATCGCCGATACCGAAACCATGATTGCCACCGCCAGTGCGCATCGCCATGCCGTGGTGATCGGCGCGGGCCTGCTTGGCCTGGAGGCAGCCAACGGCCTGCTGCTGCGTGGCATGAACGTCACCGTGGTGCATGTCGGTGACTGGATCATGGAACGCCAGCTGGACCGCACCGCCGGCGGCATGCTGCAACGCTCGCTGGAAGCCAAAGGCATGCGCTTCCTGCTGGCCCATCACACCAGCGAGCTCGTGCAGGGTGAATCCGGTCGCGTGGCCGCCATCCGTTTCAAAAACGGCGACAGCATCCCGGCTGATCTGGTGGTGATGGCGGCCGGTATCCGCCCGAACATCGAGCTTGCCAAAGCCGTCGGCATTCAGTGCAACCGTGGCGTGCTGGTCAGTGACACGCTGCAGACCTTCGATCCCGCCATTTATGCGGTGGGCGAGTGTGCCGAACACCGCGGTGTAGCCTATGGTCTGGTGGCCCCCCTGTTCGAACAGGCCAAGGTGTGCGCCAACCACCTGGCGCAGTTCGGTATCGGCCGCTATACCGGTTCGGTGACCTCGACCAAGCTCAAGGTGACCGGTATCGACGTGTTCTCGGCCGGTGACTTCTCCAGCGCCGACGGCACCGAAGACATCGTGCTGCACGATCCCGGCCTTGGCATCTACAAGCGGGTGGTGGTTCGTGACGACAAGGTGGTGGGGGCCGTGATGATCGGCGATACCGCTGATGGCAGCTGGTATTTCAAACTGCTGAAAGACCAGCAGGACATCAGCAACATCCGCGATCACCTGCTGTTCGGCCAGCATGGTCTTGGCGATGTGGGACACAAGGGCGAAACGGTGGCCGCCAACCTGCCCGACGACGCTGAAGTCTGCGGCTGCAACGGGGTATGCAAGGGCGACATCGTCAAGTCGATCAAGGGCAACGGCCTGTTCACGCTGGATGAGGTGCGCAAGCACACCAAGGCCTCCAGCTCCTGCGGCTCCTGCACCGGCCTGGTGGAACAGATCCTGGCCAGCACGCTGGGTGGGGCCTATCAGACCACCCAGTCCAAGGACAAGCCGGTCTGCGGCTGCACCCATCTGTCGCATGGCGACGTGCGCACTGCCATCCGCGAACAACACCTGCTCTCGGCGCTGCAGGCCATGAAAGTCCTCGACTGGAAAACCCCGAGCGGCTGCGCCAGCTGCCGGCCAGCACTCAATTACTACTGCCTGTCAAGCTGGCCCCACGAAGCCACTGACGACCCGCAGAGCCGCTTCATCAACGAACGCGCGCACGCCAACATCCAGAAAGATGGCACCTATTCGGTGGTGCCGCGCATGTGGGGCGGCCTGACCACCCCGGGCGAACTGCGGGCGATTGCCGATGCCGCAGAAAAATATGCGGTGCCCACGATCAAGGTCACCGGCGGCCAGCGCATCGACCTGCTCGGCATCCGCAAGGATGATCTGCCGGCCATCTGGGCCGACCTCAACAAGGCCGGCATGGTGTCGGGGCACGCCTATGGCAAGTCAATCCGCACCGTGAAAACCTGCGTGGGCAGCGAGCATTGCCGCTTTGGCACGCAGCGGTCGATGGATCTTGGCGTGAAGCTGGAAAAGATGCTGTTCGACATGTACAGCCCGCACAAGGTCAAGCTGGCCGTTTCTGGCTGTCCGCGCAACTGCGCCGAGGCAGGCATCAAGGACGTGGGCGTGATCGGCGTCGATTCTGGTTATGAGCTGTATGTGGCGGGCAATGGCGGTATCAAGACCGAGGTGGCGCAGTTTCTGGCCAAGGTGAAAACGGATGAGGAAGTGATGGAATATTCCGGCGCCTTCCTGCAGCTGTATCGTGAGGAGGGCTGGTATCTGGAGCGCACCTGCCACTACATCGAACGCGTCGGGCTGGATCACGCCAAGGCGCAGGTGGTGAACAACGCCACGCGCCGACGCGAACTGTTCGAACGCCTGCTCCATTCGCTGCAAGGTGCCAAGGACCCCTGGGCCGAGCGGGTGGAAGCCGAGCGCACTTCCGCGCTGGCGCGGGAATTCCAGACGCTGGAGGCCACTGCATGAGTGCCCACCCCGTCCAGACCGCGTCAAACGACTGGCTGGCCATTTGCCCGGCCAGCGCAATTCCGTTGCTCGGTGCCCGTGTGGTGCGCACGGCGTTGGGCAACGTGGCCATTTTCCGCAACCAGGATGACCAGGTCTTCGCGGTGCAGGACGCCTGCCCGCACAAGGGGGGGCCGCTGTCACAGGGCATCGTGCATGGCCTGACCGTCACGTGTCCGCTGCACGCATGGAAGATTGATCTGGACTGTGGCGAGGCGATCGCACCCGACCAGGGCTGCGTTGCCCGCTATCCGGTGCAGGTGCGCGACCAGCACGTGTATCTCTCGCTTACCCCCCTGCCACGAACCACTGAGACCTGATGATGAACAAGGATTCCTTCCTAGATTCCGGCCACACGCCCTCGCTGATTGCGGCCTTCCTGTACTTTGATCTGGCCTTCATGGTCTGGGTGTTGCTGGGTCCGCTCGGCGTGGGTATTGCCAAGGATCTGGCACTGACGCATGCGCAAAAGGGTCTGATGGTCGCCACACCGGTGTTGGCGGGTGCCATCCTGCGCCTGGTCATGGGGGTTCTGGTGGACAAGCTTTCGCCCCGCAAGGCGGGCCTGATTGGCCAGGTGATCGTGATTGCCACCATGCTCGTGGCCTGGCTGCGCGGCATCCACAGCTTTGAGGAGACACTGGTACTGGGATCCTTTCTGGGCGTGGCGGGTGCGTCGTTTGCTGCCGCACTGCCGCTGGCCTCGCGCTGGTACCCGCCGCAGCATCAAGGCAAGGCGATGGGCATTGCTGGCGCCGGAAACTCCGGCACTGCGCTGGCGGCCCTGTTTGCGCCAGGTCTCGCGGCCGCCTTTGGCTGGACCAATGTGTTCGGTCTGGCCGTGATTCCGCTCACCCTGGTGCTGATTGCCTTCTTCTTCCTTGCCAAGGACGCACCGGATGCGCCCAAGCCGAAGACGCTGGCGGAGTACCTGCACGTGCTGAAAGACCCAGACGCGTGGTGGTTCATGTTCTTCTATTCGGTCACCTTCGGCGGGTTCGTGGGGCTGTCCTCCTCGCTGGTGATCTATTTCAACACCCAGTACGGACTGGACGCCAAAACCGCCGGTTACTACACCGCAGCCTGTGTCTTTGCCGGTTCGATGGTACGGCCGATCGGGGGAATGGTTTCCGACCGCATCGGCGGCGTGCGTGCCCTCACCTTCATGTACCTGCTGGCGGCCATCCTGCTGGCGATTGCCAGCGTGGGCCTACCCTTGCCGTGGATGGCACTGGTGGTGTTCTCTGGCGCCATGCTGTGCCTTGGCGCCGGCAACGGTGCCGTGTTCCAGCTGGTGCCGCAGCGCTTCCGCAAGGAAATCGGCGTGATGACCGGTCTGGTCGGTTTTGCAGGCGGTGTGGGCGGCTTTTACCTTGCCTCCTCGCTGGGCTACTCGCGCCAGGTCACCGGCAGCTATCAGGCAGGATTCCTGATCTTTGCCGCGCTTGCCGTGGTGGCACTCACCGGTCTGAGCAGCGTGAAAACGCGCTGGCGCACCACCTGGGGCGCGGCGCACCTCACCGGGGCGCGGATCTGAAGCCGCATGCTGCTTCAGCTTGATCACTCCAGCCAGCGAGGTCGTCGGGCAACCAACGAGGACTTCGCCGGTGGGGCGATCCCGCAAGGTGACAGCCTGCAGCACAAGGGGGCGCTGGTGGCCGTGGCGGATGGTGTCGGCGGGCACGCGCGCGGCAAGGAAGCCGCCGAGCACGCGGTGCGCAGTCTGCTGGCGGATTACTACGCCACACCGGACACGTGGTCGATCGAGAAGTCGCTTGACACCATCATGCAGGCGATCAACCGGTGGTTGCTCAGCGAAGCGCACAAGACCGGCGAAATGGCCGGCATGGCCACCACACTGACGGCACTGGTGCTGCGTGGGCGGCGCTTCCACCTGGCGCATGTGGGTGACTCACGCGCCTACCTGTTGCGCGATGGCGAATGCACCCAGCTCAGCGAAGACCACACCTGGCCGCACCCCGAACTCAGCAATGTACTCAAACGCGCCGTGGGGCTGGATCGCCACCTGCAGGTCGACCATCTGCAAGGCGACCTGCAGGCCGGCGATCGCTTCCTGCTGCTCACCGACGGGGTGTGGACCACCCTCGATCCGGGGGGCGTGATGCAGAGGATCAGCGCTGCCGGCAGCAATGCCGAGGCCGTGCACAAGCTGGTGCAGGACGCCGAAGCGCTGGGCTCGCCCGACAACTGCACCGCGCTGCTGGTGCAAGTGGACCAGCTTGGCCGCGACAACCTGCGCGACCAGCTGCTGTCCGCCAAACGCCTGCCGCTGCCACCGCGCCTGCAGGTGGGCGACCAGCTGGATGGTCTGCGCGTGCTCGACGTGATTCATGTCTCGCGCGTCACCCTGTTGTACCGGGTGGAACGCACCGACGGTGGCGACCCGACACCGCTGGTGCTGAAAACCCTGCGTGATGACGCCAGCGACGACGAGGCGGTGAGTGCACTGATCTATGAGGAATGGCTGGCCCGTCGCACGGTAGGCGCCAACTTTCCGCAGGTGCGCAATCATCCTGACCGACGTCATCTGTACTATCTGATGGACTGGTACCCCGGCGAAACCCTCCGTTCCCGGCTCGACCGTGGCCACCAGTTCACGCCGTCCGAAGTGGTCGCCCTGGGCATCCGCCTGATGAAGGGCGTAGCTGCCCTGCATCGGCTGGACATCACGCATCGCGACATCAAGCCGGATAACCTGCATCTGGCCAGCGACGGCGTGCTGCGCATCCTGGACCTGGGTGTCGCTGCCTCGGATGGCAGCACGTTTCGCGAGATCAACAATCCGGGCACCCCGTCGTACATGGCGCCAGAACTGTTTGGTGACCAGCCCGCCAATGCCGGCTCCGATTTGTACGCCTGCGCAGTCACGCTCTATGAATTGCTGACACGGCGCTATCCTTATGGCGAGATCGAGCCCTTTCAGCGCCCCAAGTTCGGTGCTCCGGTACCCTTGACCCGCTATCGGCCGAACACCCCTGCCTGGCTGGACAACCTGCTGATGCGTGGTGTCTCGGCCAACCTGGCGGAGCGCTTCGAGACCGCGGAAGAATTCCTGCTGGCACTGGAGCGCGGCGAGCAACGTCCGCTCACCGGTCCGCGCCGTATTCCGCTCGCTGCGCGCAATCCCGGCATCACCCTCAAAGTGCTGCTGTTCATGTCGCTGATCGGCAACGCGGTGCTGGCCTGGTTGCTCAGCCGGCACTGAACGCGCCTGCGCCGTCGCCCCCCGCCTTCCCAAACCCAGACCAGACAGCACAAGCCGCCACATCCATGTCAGCCCTTCCAGGCACCACTGCCGAGCAGGTCACCCGGGGTACCTGCCCCTACTGCGGGGTGGGTTGCGGTGTGCTCATCCGCCACCAGAATGAACGCATTACCGGCGTGGAAGGCGACCCCGATCACCCGGCCAACCTTGGGCGACTGTGCAGCAAGGGCTCCAGCCTGCACCTGACCACGCGGCTGGAAGGACGCCTGCTTCAACCCAGGGTGCGCCATGACCGCGCCCAGCCACCGGTGCCAATCGCTTGGCCAGATGCACTTTCACTTGCCGCCGAACGTTTTGCCGAGGTGATTGCCACCGACGGTCCGGATGCAGTGGGGTTTTACATTTCCGGCCAACTGCTCACCGAGGATTACTACGTCTTCAACAAGCTGGCCAAGGGAATGATCGGCACCAACAACGTGGACACCAATTCACGCCTGTGCATGTCGAGTGCGGTGGCCGCCTACAAGCAGACACTCGGCGCCGATGCGCCACCCTGCAGCTATGAGGACTTTGACCACGCCGACTGCCTGCTGATCGCTGGCAGCAACATGGCCTATGCGCACCCGGTGGCCTTCCGTCGCATCGAGGCGGCCAAGGCGGCGCGCCCCGACCTGCGCATCATCGTGGTCGACCCGCGGCGCACCGACACGGCAGCCATGGCCGACCTGCACCTGCCCATCCTTCCTGGCACCGACATCTGGCTGTTCAATGCCATGTTGCACGTGCTGCTGTGGGAGGGGCAGACAGACAGCGCCTTCATCGAGGCCCACACCGAGGGATTTCAGGCGCTGAAAGCCCATGTGCGCGATGTCACGCCAGCCATTGCCGCGGGTATCTGTGGTATCGAGGCCGAACTGATCACACGGGCTGCGCTGATCTGGGGTGAAGCCAGGGAAGCCATGTCGCTCTGGTGTCAGGGGCTCAACCAGTCGCATCACGGCACCCACAACGGGGCCGCACTGATCGCTTTGTCACTGGCCACCGGCAAGATCGGCCGACCCGGCAGCGGTCCGTTTTCCCTCACCGGGCAACCCAATGCCATGGGTGGACGCGAGGTGGGCGGCATGGCTAACCTGTTGTCCGGTCATCGAGATCTGGCCAACCCGACACACCGCGCCGAGGTGGCAGCCCTATGGCAGGTGCCAGACGTACCATCCGCACCGGGCTACACTGCGGTGGAACTGTTCGAAGCGGCACGCACCGGCAAGGTGAAAGCCCTCTGGATTGCCTGCACCAACCCGGCCCACTCGATGCCGGATCAGGCCTTGATTCGCGAAGCGCTGCAAACCTGCCCCTTCGTGGTGGTTCAGGATGCCTTTGCCACCATTGAAACGGCGGAGTACGCGGACCTGCTGCTGCCGGCCACCACCTGGGGCGAGAAAGACGGTACGGTGACCAACTCTGAACGCTGCATCACCCGGGTAAAACCGGCCATTGCAGCACCAGGCGCAGCGCGGCATGACTGGCAGATCGTGATCGACTTTGCACATGCCCTGGGACAGGCACTCGACCGACGCGCGGCCACGCAGGTCAAGGCAAACGGGGCCGTTAACGCCACCCAAAACAGTGGGCCGGCAACCCCGGTGGCACGCCGCCATGCCACCCGGGCTACCACCCTGTTTCCGTATACCAGCAGCGCTGCGATTTACGACGAACACGTGCGCACCACCATTGGCCGGGATCTGGACATCTCGGCGCTCAGCCACGCCGTGCTGGAGCGCGACGGACCGCGCCAGTGGCCCTGCCCGACCGCCAAGCCGGCTGGCACGCCGCGTCTTTACACCGATCATCAGTTCGCCACACCCGATGGCCGTGCGCGCTTTGTGGTGCCGGTACGCACGCTCACCGTCGACGTGACCAACAGCCGGTATCCGCTGCGCCTGACCACCGGGCGCCTGCGTGATCAGTGGCATGGCATGAGCCGCACCGGGCGCGCGGCCCAGTTGCATGGCCATGTAGACGAAGCGCGCATCGAGCTCAATCCCGAAGACATGGAATGGCGCGGCCTGAAGGCCGGCGACCTTGTGCAGGTGCGCAGCAAGCGTGGCCAGCTGGTACTGCGTGCGCAGGCCAGCGACACCCTGCGTCGGGGTCAGACCTTTGTGGCCATGCACTGGGGCCGTCAACGACTGAACAGCGCCGGTATCAACGAACTGATGCCGAAAGACTTTGATCCTTTCTCCAGGCAACCTGAACTGAAAGCCGCGGCCGTGCAGGTGGACAAGGTGGACCTGCCCTTCGAGGCCCTGCTGCTGCGCACCGACCTGACCGCTGACGATGCACAGGTGCGCCTGCTCGAACTGCAGCAGCGACTCACCCCGCTGTTGGCGCGCTACGCCTACGCCACATTATTTCTGGCCGGGCGCGACACACCATCGCTGGTGCTGCGCATCGCCCACGATGAACCGGTCGACACCACCCAACTGGCCGAGCTCGATCAGTTGTTCGGTCTGGATCACGCGGCCTGCCTGAGCTTCAGTGACCAGCGCCGCCAGATCAGCAAGCGCGCCCTGATCGCCGATGATCGCCTGCTGGCACTGCGCCTGTGCGGCGAAACGGCCGCACGGGGCTGGTTGCAGGACCTGATGGTGGGGCGACACAGTGTGCAGGCGCTGCGTCCCTGGTTGCTCGCACCCTTTGTGCAGCCTCCGGTCGCCACTGTGGTGCGTAGCCGGGTAGTCTGTACCTGCATGGATGTGGCGGAGGACGCCATTCTGGAGGGCGTGCGGGCGGGTCAGCCGCTGGCCACGCTGCAGGAGCGGCTGGGTTGTGGCACCAAGTGCGGTTCGTGCGTGCCGGAACTGAAACGTCTGCTTACGAGTACCAAGGCCCTGCAGTAAGGGTTTCTGGTGCAATTTGCGGCATCATGGCAGCCCTGCTTCCGTCAATTGCCTCCCCCGCCCGGGCAGGCCCATATTCGCGTGTCTGCCAAATTCAAATTTTTACTGTTGCCGCCCGACCGGGTCCTGCTGCTGACCTGCCTGCTGGGCGCCGTCACGGCGCAGGCGGCGGATGACACCAGCGCGGCAGCACCGGCGGTGGACGCGCCGGTACTGCCAGGCAAGACACCAGCGGCCACCCTGGCGCCGATCGACGCCACCATCAAGCGCGATGCCACGCTGGACGAACGCCGCTATTCCACCGCCTCCAAGATCATCGTCAACCGTGAAGAAATCGCCCAATTTGGTGACAGTACGGCGGCCGATGTGCTCAAGCGACTTCCGGGGGTGAGCATCGGTGGCCGGCCGGGTCGCGGTGGAGAAATCCGCATGCGCGGCATGGGCGGTGGCTACACCCAGATCCTGCTCAACGGCGAACGCATGCCGCAAGGATTCTCGCTCGACAGCCTGACTCCGGACCAGATCGAACGGATCGAAATCTCCCGCGCCCCCACCGCCGAGTCGGGCGCACGGGCAATCGCAGGCACAATCAACATCGTGCTGCGCGATGCCGTGCCCACCCACTTTGACGACCTCCAACTGGGTATGGGCGCGGAGCAGTGGCGGCCCCAGCCCACTGTTTCCTGGACGCGCAACGATACGCTGGGCAGTTTGGGCTCCTACAACGTCACGCTATCGCCATTCCGCAGCGATCAGGTGGATCACAACAATACTGTGCGCACCGTGACGGCGCTCGACAGTGGCCAGGAACTCGACCAGACCGAGGAACACAGTGACAGTCGCTCGGTGCGCGATGGCGTGCACCTGACCTCACGGTTGCGGTTTCCGCTGGCCGACAAGGACAGCCTGACCCTCCAGCCCTTTGTGGTGTATGCGCGCGGCCATTCGCAAACCGACACCACCTTGGTGGACGACGTGCCCGGCGGCCGGGTGCCTTATGCCGCCTCCACCACCGCTGCCGACACCCGTACCCTGTTCGCCAAGCTGAATGGACAATGGCAAACGCAGTTGTCTGCCAGTACCAGCCTGCTGCTCAGCGCAAGTACCAGCGAGTCGCAGAATGACAGTCATTCGCTCCGTCTGGAGGACAACGCCGCCGGCCAGCAAAGCCGCAGCTTGATGACCGACAACAATACCGAAGACCGCACCGTGAGCACCAAGGGCAAGCTGTCGACCAAATGGGTCGAGGGACACGCGCTGGTGGGTGGCTGGGAGCTGGAATACAACGGCCGTACCCAGTTAAGCGACACGTATGAGAATGGCTTGCCGCAAACCGGATTGGCGGCCATTGGCGATCACCTGCAGATTGCCACCCGCCTGCTGGCAGGCTATGCGCAGGACGAATGGGAGCCAAGCAAGCAATGGTCGACCTATGCCGGACTGCGCTGGGAAGCCATCGAAACCGACAGCGCCGCGACCGGCTATGACGCCCACAACCGCAGCGCAATCTGGACGCCGCTGCTGCATGCCGTCTGGCGCCCCGATGAAAAGAGCAACAGTCAGGTGCGGATGAGCCTGACCCGGTCCTACAAGTCGCCGACCTTCGCCCAGCTCACCGGACTGCCGGTCCTGTCGGTGCAAAACAACAATGCCGACATGCCCGACCATACAGGCACCCCCAATCTGCGCCCCGAACTGGCCACCGGAATTGACATCGCGTTCGAGTACTACCTGAGTGGCAGCAGCCTGCTCAGCGCCAGCGTGTTCCGCCGCGACATCCACGACCTGATCCGCACCGTGACCGATCTGGAAACCGTTGCGTGGTCCGCCAGCCCGCGCTGGGTGGCGCGACCGCAGAACATCGGCGGGGCGGTCACGCAGGGGATCGAACTGGAGGCCAAGATACGCCTGAATGAAGTGCTTGCAGGCATGCCGCCGGTAAACCTGCGCGCCAATCTCAGCCTCTACCGGTCGAATGTGGATGGCGTGCCCGGACCGGACAACCGCATCGACCAGCAACCGCGCGCCAGCGGCAATTTCGGCGGCGATTACCGTTTTGCCGGCACGCCCCTTACCTTGGGAGGCAATCTGAACTGGACCCCGGCCACGGTGATCCAGTCCACCCCGCTGCAGGCCAGCAACACCAGCCTTCGTCTGGTGGCAGACGCCTATTTGCTGTGGGTGATCAATCCGCGCTCGCAGCTGCGTTTCAGTGCCAACAACTGGCTGCCCCATGACTACACTACCGGCAGCAGCATCGATGTACCCGCCCTCAATCAACGCCAGGACACCCAGGTACTGGGTGCCACGCACACCGTGGTGAATGTCCGCTGGGAACTCAAGCTATGAGCATTCATATCGACCACACCCGCACATGGCTGGAACGTGCCGTGATCGGCCTCAACCTGTGCCCCTTTGCCAAGGCAGTGGCCGTAAAGGACCAGATCCGCTATGTGGTCACCGAAGTGGACACACCGGCAGAGCTGATGGAAGCACTGGCCACCGAACTGCGCCTGCTGGCCGAGGCCGACCCGGCCACACTGGACACCACATTGCTGATCCACCCGAAGGTGCTGACCGACTTCCTGGACTTCAACTGGTTCATGGAACTCGCCGATCAGGCGCTGGAAGAAATGGGGCTGGAAGGCGTGTTGCAGGTGGCGCACTTCCACCCGCAATTCCAGTTTGCCGACACCCTGGCCGACGACATCACCAACTACACCAACCGCTCGCCCTACCCGACCCTGCACCTGCTGCGTGAAGACAGCGTTGACCGGGCAGTGGACGCCTTTCCCGAGGCCTCGGCCATTTACGAAAAGAACATCGACACCCTGCGCACGCTGGGCCATGCCGGCTGGCAGGCACTGGATCTGCCGAAGGGCTGATTACCGCCACAATCCGTCGCAAAGCCCGTATCGTATCGGGTGATCCGCCGGAACCGCCCTGCCCCATGCTCAGTTATCGCCACGCCTTCCATGCCGGCAACCATGCGGATGTGCTCAAGCACGCCGTTCTGGTTGCCGTGCTCGATTACTACAACCAGAAAGACAAACCCTGGTGGTACGCCGACAGCCACTCGGGGGCAGGACTCTATGACCTTCAGGGCGACTTCGCGCGCAAGAATGCCGAGTTCAACACCGGCATCGGCCGCCTCTGGTCGCGCGCCGACCTGCCCCCCATGCTGGCCCGCTATGTGGATCTGGTACGCGCCCTCAATCCGGACGGCACGCTAAGCCTCTACCCCGGCTCACCCTGGTGCGCCGCGCAATGCGCGCGACCAGATGACCGTCTGCGCCTGTTCGAACTGCACACCAGCGACACCCGCATTTTGATCGACAATTTCCGTGGCACCGGCAAGCAGACCCGCATTCAGGCGATGGATGGCTATGCCGGGCTCAAATCGGTGCTACCGCCCTTGCCGCGCCGCGCGGTGGTGCTGATCGACCCTTCGTACGAACTGAAGACCGACTATCAGGCGACGGTAGACGCCGTACAGGACAGTCTGGTGCGTTTTGCGCAAGGCACCTACATCATCTGGTACCCGCTGCTGCAAACGGCGGATGCGCGCGTGCTGCGCCAGAAACTGGGCGAGCTGGGTGCCACCAGTTGGCTCAACATCACCCTGAGCGTGCAGACGCCCTCCGGGCAGGGGTTTGGCATGCACGGCAGCGGCCTGTTCATCATCAACCCACCGTGGACCCTGCCCACCCAACTGCGCGAAACCATGCCCTGGCTCACCCAGGCGCTTGCCCGCGATGGCGGTGCCGATTTCAACCTGGACTTCGGAATTCCCTGACGCTTACTCGCGCACCAGCGCCATGACAGCGGCAAAGCCGATGAACACCCCGCCCGTGGCGCGATTGAAGGCGCGCAGGACGCTGGCGCGCGAGAGCCACGACGACAGCTGGTGACCGCAGGCCGCATACAGCACGTAGCAGGTGCTCTCGATCACGGCAAAGGTGAGCAACAGGATCACAAACTGGGGTAGTTGCGGCACATCGGCGCGCATGAACTGCGGAAAAAATGCCGCCGCAAACAGGATCGCCTTGGGGTTGCTGGCCGCTACCAGCACACCCTGCCGGTACCGTGCCCACGCGCCCGACGGAAAGGCGCCCGCAGCGGGTGGCGTGCTGGCACCGGCGGCATCGGCATTCACCGGCGCGCGCCAGCACTGCACCCCCAGATAGGCCAGATACGCGGCGCCACACAGGCGCAGCGCATCGAAGACCAGCGGAAAGGCATGCAGCACGGTGCCGAGGCCGGCAGCCGACAGGGACAGCATCACCATCAGCGCGGTCATGCAGCCCGCCATGGTAGCGATTGCCGGCACGAAGCCATTGCGCGCGCTGCTGCTCATCACCAGCAGCATGTTGGGGCCGGGGGCCGCGCTGATAAAAAAAGTCATCACCGCATACAACCACCAGGTACTCATGCTCATCAGGGGCAGACCTCAAGGATTGCGGCCCGCCGCCGGCAGGACACCACCATGCCAGTATAGCGACAGCCACGCCCAGCCTGGCATGGATCGACAAGGCGCAAGACAGAAGGCATCCTCATCACCTCCCGGCGCAGCTTTTCACGGACGCGTAATGAACAAATCGACCACCCTGATCGGCCTCGCCCTGCTGCTTGGCATCCTCACCGGATATGCCTGCAACACCCTGGCACCGAGCGCAGATGTTGCAAAGGACATTGCCGGCTATTTCAGCATCCTCACCGATGTGTTCCTGCGCATGATCAAGATGATCATTGCACCGCTGGTGTTCACCACGCTGGTGAGCGGCCTGGCCGCGATGGGGGATTCGCGCGCGGTCGGACGGATCGGCGCACGCGCACTGGGCTGGTTTGTGGCCGCGTCATTCTGCTCGCTGCTGATCGGCCTGGTGATTGCCAACACCCTGCGGCCGGGCGAGGCGCTCAATGTGCCGCTGCCGGACGTCGCGGCTGCAGCCGGTCTGAAAACCAGTACCCTCAACCTGAAGGATTTCATCACCCACGTCTTTCCAAAAAGCATTGTCGAGGCGATGGCCGGCAACGAAATCCTGCAGATCCTGATCTTTGCCGTGTTCTTCGGAGTGGCCTTGGGCCACAGTCACACCCAATCCGCGCGCACCCTGGTGAAGACCATGGAAGAGATCGTGGAAGTGATGCTGACCATGACCAACTATGTGATGCGCTTCGCGCCGGTCGGTGTTTTCGGCGCGGTGGCCGCAGCCATCACTACCCAGGGCCTTGGCATGCTGCTGGTGTTCGGCAGGTTCATCGGCAGTTTTTATCTGGCCTTGGGCGTCCTGTGGCTGGTACTGATCGGCGCCGGTTACCTGGTACTGGGACGAGAGGTGTTCCGTCTGCTCAGGCTGGTGCGCGCGCCCATGCTGATCGGTTTTTCCACCGCCAGCAGCGAATCGGCGTACCCGCGCCTGATGGAGCAACTGGAACGCTTCGGCATCCGCGATCGGGTGATCGGCTTTGTTCTTCCGTTGGGCTATTCATTCAATCTCGACGGCTCGATGATGTACACCACCTTCGTCGCACTGTTCGTTGCGCAGGCGTACAACATTCCGATGACGCTGGGCCAGCAGTTCACCATGCTGCTGGTGCTGATGGTGTCGAGCAAAGGCATTGCCGGGGTTCCACGCGCGTCGCTGGTGGTGGTGGCTGCCGTGTTGCCCATGTTCCACCTGCCCGAAGCCGGCCTGCTGCTGATCCTCGGCATCGACCACTTCCTCGACATGGGGCGCACCGTGACCAATGTGCTGGGCAATACCATCGCCACCGCCGTGGTGGCACGGTGGGAGGACAACACCGAGCGGCGCGCAGCCTAGGCCAGACCTGCCGGCTGCAGCAAGAAGTCCAGCGAAAGCCGGCCGGTGACCAGCCCGCGCGTATTGCGCAACACCGGGGTACGGAAGGAATCCAGGGTGGCCCGCTGTGCAGGCGTGCCAAGGTCCAGTTGCCGCAACACCTCGCACACGATGGCATGCAGGGCCTGAAGGTTGCCGTCCTCCACTTTCACGGCAATGCCTAGCGCCCCGACGGCCCCCAGGGCGCGGGTTTGCGCCGAGGCCGGCACACCGATGGCATAGCTCGCATCGGCGCCCACCTTGCCGATCAGCCCGCCTGCAAAAGCCTCGATCAGTGCCGTGCAGAAGCGCCCTTCGCCGCCGATCAGTTGTGGATACGCCGCCATGGCCCGGTAAATACGCCCGAGATGCACAGCACGGGAGGATGGATCGGGCGCGGCCTGGTCCACCACCGCATCGGCAATGCGTGCATAGAGCAGCGCGAGCCGGTCGAGCGGAAACGCCGGCGTCGGCAGATTGCACCCATCCGTCGCCCACTGCACACCGCGCTCAGGCAGCCCGCAAAGATCGGCCAGCGTGGCCTTCACCCGCAGCTGCAGCGGGTGCCCGGGTTCATGATAACCCTGCCGCGGACTGCCGATGGCCTGTGCCGCCGCCAGCATGCCGATGTGCTTGCCGCAGCAGTTGCTGCAGATCGGCCCCGGTGTGAAGTCGCGCAGGATCCAGTCGCGTTGCACTGCTTCCGAAGCCGAGGGATGACCACCGCACGCCAGTTCGTGTTCCTGCGCCCCCACCTTGCGCAGCATGCTGGTCGCCTGCGCCAGGTGCCGCGGCTCGCTGCTGTGTGAAGCACAGATCAGCGCCAGATCGGCCTGATCAAGATCGAACTGATCAAGAACCCCGGCTTCCAGTATTGCAAGCGCCTGTGCGGGCTTGGCTGCCGAACGTGCCAGCGTGACCCGACCGGGCAGGCCGAAGGAACGCAGCAAACGGCCTCGCGCATCCACCACCGCAATATGGGCGACATGGCTGTTTTCGAGTGCATCGCCGCGCCACAGGCGGGCCGCGACAGCATGCTCGCGTTCTGGCTGAAGCGCGCTGGAACGGAGCCGCATTGCCACATTGCAGCGCGCATAGCGCGCGCCGTAGGACTGCATGCTGCCTGCGTCGTGATCAAAACCCGCCTTTTCGTAAAGGTGGATGGCCGCCGCACAGGCCGAGTTGGTCAGCAGGTACACCGTGCGGGCGCCAAGGGCGCGGGCACGCTGCAACATGGCCTGCAGCAGGAACTCGCCAGCCTTCAGGCCGCGCGCTTCGGCGCGCACGCCCATCTTGGTCAGCTCGAAACAGCCCGGCGCGGTAGCTTGCAGGGCACAGGCCCCAACGATGCCACCGCCGGGTCGCTCGACGAACAGGATGGCACCACCGCCTGCCAGAATGTGTTCGCGTGGATGGCTGAGCACCTCAAGGTCCGTCGCCTCAAGGTGGAACATCTGCCGGATCCATTCGGCATTGATGTCATGGAATTCCTGCGCCAGTTCATCGGAGTATTCCCGGATCAACCAGTCGCCCTGCACCACCACCTGCGTCATTTGTGCATCGCCCTGTTACACCTGCGCACGTGCGCACAATCACTATAAGACAGGCTGGAACACTTGAGAACGCGCAGCCTGCACAGCGGCATCAGGCGGGGCAAAGGGCGGGCTGGGCGGCTGTTTGCGACGGCACGCGT
Source organism: uncultured Ferrovum sp. (assembly GCA_903893215.1). Lineage (GTDB taxonomy): Bacteria > Pseudomonadota > Gammaproteobacteria > Burkholderiales > Ferrovaceae > CAIVHB01. Next base: position 17,879 of record CAITLJ010000028.1, read on the forward strand.
TTTACCGTCCAAACCCGCTGCAAGCGTTGACCGAGGCCGGTGAGCAGGGTATACGGGCTGATGCCGGCTGCGGATGCCTGCACGTTGACGGTGCGAACGCTATCGAGCAGATCACACCAGCCAGCCTGCGCAAGCAAGGATGGCGGCACATCGGTCACGTCGACCGTCAGCGTATCCATGGACACCCGGCCGATCACCGGCACCACATGCCCCGCCACTGCCGCCGACGCGCGGTTTCCCAGCGCGCGGGGAAAGCCGTCCGCGTATCCGGCTGCCACCGTGGCAATCCGGCTTTGACGCGCAGCGCGCCAGGTACCGTTGTAACCGACCCGACCGCCCGGCACCACATCACGACACTGAATGATCCTGGCCTGTAACTGCACCACCGGATGCATTGCATGCTGCAGCGTCATTTGCGGCGCAATGCCATATAAAGCCGCACCGGGACGGACGAGGTCAAAGTGCCATGGCGCGCCCAGAAAGATGCCGGATGAATTGGCAAGGCTGGCTGGTACTGTGGGCCAGGCCGAACGCATGCGGACGAACTGCTGCAATTGGCGTCGATTCGACACCGCCTGAATGCGCTCTGCATTGACCAGATGGCTCATCACCAACCGCAAGTCGATGCCATCAAGCAAGTCCGGATGATCGATCAGCGCCTGCCACTCAGCGCCCGGCAAACCGAGCCGATGCATGCCGGTATCCACCTGCAGGGCCGCCGCCAGCCGGACCTGACGGCGACGCGCCTCTTTCTGCCAGGCCTCAACCTGGCCCAGACTGTTCAGCACCGGCCAGAGGCCGGCATCGACACAGTCCGACTCAGTGCCAGGGATCAAGCCGTTGAGGACGAACATGACGGCCGGCGCCGGCAAGCGCGTTCGCAGCGCGATTCCCTCCTCCAACTGAGCCACAAAAAACGTACGGCATCCTTCCTCGAACAGACGGCCGGCAATGGGGGAAGCCCCCAGGCCATAGGCGTCGGCCTTCACCACAGCGGCACAATGCGCGCCGCCAGCCTGACTGCGCAGGACTTGCCAATTGGTGACCACCGCATCGAGATCGATCAGCAGGCGGGCAGCGGCCATCCCCATTGGATCAGACCTGCCCAGCCGGGCCACCCGGAACGCCGGTGGTGCCGGAGAACATGGGGGCCGTTCGGTCAGCGGCGGGCGGGGTCTGCCGCGGCGCTCCAGTTGCGCGTTGTGCATACCGGGCCAAAGCATAGCCCTCGCCTTGCAGGGCAGGCGCACGCCCGGCAAGCTGATCGGCAAGCATGCGCGCCGACCCGCAAGCCATGGTCCAGCCCAGCGTACCGTGCCCCGTGTTGAGCGACAGGTTGGCATAGGGCGTGGCCCCCACCAGTGGCGTACCATCCGGCGTCATCGGTCGCAGTCCGCACCAGAAACCGTCGTCTTTCTGCCCCGCGCTGGTGCTGCCGGGAAACAGGCTGTCCACCACCATCCGCAGGGTGGCGCGACGACGCGGATCCAGCGTGCGATCAAAGCCGGCCAGTTCAGCCATGCCGCCAACGCGAATCCGCTGATCAAAACGGGTGATTGCCACCTTGTAGGTTTCGTCCAGTACGGTGGACACCGGCGCGCGCGATGCGTCGTGCAAGGGCAGCGTGAGGGAGTAGCCTTTTACCGGATACACCGGAAGGTCAAGGTCGAGTGGCAGTGCCAGGGCACGACTGAAGCTGCCGCAGGCCAGAACATAATGGTCGGCCTGGTGCAGGTCGCCACCTACCTGCACGCCAGCCACGCGGCGCCCTTCCGTGCGCAGACCATTCACCGTTTCGCCAAAGCGGAACTGCACGCCAAGTGCCCGTGCCCGCGCCGCCAACTGGCGCGTGAACAGGTGGCAGTCCCCGGTTTCATCATTGGGCAGACGCAAACCGCCGGTGAGCGTACCTGCCACGCGCTGCAGCGCCGGTTCGACTTCGGCCAGGCGCCCGGCGGGCAAGAGTTGCCAGGGCACGCCACAGGCTTCGAGCACCTCGACGTCGCGCTGCGCCGAGGCAAACTGGACGGCTGTGCGGAACACCTGCAAGGTGCCGCCGGTGCGCTGTTCATAATCCAGCCCGAGTTCATCGCGCAGAGTGCGCAGGCTGTCACGACTGAATTCGGCAAGGCGCAGCATGCGCGCCTTATTGATGGCATAACGCGGCGCATTGCACTGGGCCAGCATCTGCGCCATCCAGCGCAACTGGTACAGGCTGCCATCAAGTTGGATGGCCAGCGGTGCATGGCGCTGAAACAGCCAGCGCAGGGCCTTCAGCGGGATGCCGGGGGCGGCCCAGGGTGCAGAGTAACCGGGTGACACCTGGCCTGCATTGCCAAAACTGGTTTCCAGGCCGGCCCCCGCCTGGCGGTCGATCACGGTGACCTGCGCACCGGCGCGCGCCAGATACCAGGCAGTGGTCACGCCCACCACCCCACTGCCCATCACGATGACTTTCATGGCGGACTCCTGCGGCAAAGGTCAAAACACCAATATAGCGCTGCCTCAACAGTGAAATTCACCATAAAATTTAATCATTACTGCACAATATCCGAATAAAACCCTTTTAAATACGGTATTGTTGGTGAAATTCACCATAAAGATCGGATCATGCGCGAACTCGACCGGATTGACCGTCGCATCCTCGACCTGCTGCAGCGGGACGGGCGTCTCAGCATGACCGATCTGGCCGAAACGGTGGGCCTGTCTGCTACGCCATGCACCGAGCGGGTGCGCCGTCTGGAACGTGAAAATGTGATCACCGGGTATCACGCCCGGCTCAATCCGGCAGCGGTTGGCCGCGGCATGCTGGTGTTTGTCGAGATCAAGATGACCACCAAGTCAGACGAGGTGTTCAACCGGGTCAAGCGCGAGATCGATGCCGTTCCGGAAGTGCTGGAATGCCATCTGGTCTCCGGCGACTTCGACTATCTGGTCAAGGCGCGCATCGGAGAAATGTCGGATTACCGGCGCCTGCTGGGCAGCATCCTGCTCAAGCTGCCGGGTGCCACCGAATCACGCAGCTATATCGTGATGGAGGAACTGAAGGAAACCCTGCTGCTTGAAATGAATCGATAGGGACCGGATCAGTCCACCAGCACCCCCTGCGCAAGCCTGATCGCGGTGCCGCACATGGTCAGGCCAACGAGAACGTCGAGCACCTGCCACGCGCGCTGACGCGCGAACAAGGGCGAGAGCGCACGCGCGCCGAATCCCAATGACGTAAACCAGACGGTGCTGGCCAGTCCGGCACCCAACAGGAACGCCCACTGGGTGCCCGCAACCTGCCGGGCGCCCACGGTGCCGACAAGCACCACCGTATCCAGATAGACGTGCGGATTGAGCAGGCTGATCGTGAGTACCTGCCCAACCACCCGTTGCGTCGACTGCAGCCCGCCCGCCGCCTGGACCACCAGCGCTTCGGGGTGCAGTGCGCGCCTGAATGCAGACAGGCCATACCATCCGAGCATGACCGCGCCACCCAGCGCCGCCGCATTCAATACCCGCGGATGTTCAGTAACCGCCCGCCCCAGCCCGCTTACGCCGAGCGTCATCAGCAGGATGTCGATCAGCGTGCAAACGCTGACCACCACCACCACGTGTTCCCGGCGCAACCCCTGACGGAGCACGAAGGTGTTCTGTGCGCCAATGGCAACGATCAGGGAGCCACTCAGAAAAAGACCACTCACCAGACTGGTGACGGAAGCAGCGGCAATCAATGACATGAACGGAGAGGAAAACTGGCGGCAGACGGCCTGCCATTATCCCGCTTTCAACGCCTGCCGGGGTGCGGCAGTGCGGCCACCTGCGCTTCGCTGACCATGTCCGGGTAATGATTGCCAAAACTGGTGCGAATGTAATTCACCACATTGGCAATCTGCGCATCACTCAGGTGAACGGTACGCAGTTCCTGCAGGGCCAGACTGGTGGCTGGCAATCCGAACGGTGGCATGCCATGTCGCCCCCCCAGTACGGTCAGCACAGGATATTTCCAGGCTGCCAGCGCGGCATCGCCACCGAGCGCCGGGTAGTGCCCCGCCCCTACGGCCCCCTGCCCGGCCGGCATATGGCAGCCTTGGCAAATCTGCATATAGATCTGCTCACCACTCTGGACCGGATCCTGACCGGGAGTGTCAGGGAACGAGGAATCGTCGGCAAAGGCCGGCACCAGCCACAGGCACAGCATGGGGATCAGCCACAGCAGGGTTCGCCTCATGCGCTGGCTCCCTGCGCCACGGCGCGTTGGTGCAGTCGCCCGACGGCATCGAGTGCTGATGTCACCGCCCCTTCCTGCCAGCCACCAATGAACGAGGCGTGTTCGCCGGCCAGCGCAATGCGACCGTCGATGGCGCACAAGTCGTCGTAGTGTCGGGCACGCGCTTCGGTGGTCCACATGCCATAGCAACCCTGCGTGAAAGGCACCCTGTGCCACGCCACAGCCACCCCGTTGTCAAATTCGGTCTTGTACTGCGGATGGATCTGGCTACCGTATTCCACAGCCTTCTGCACGCGTTCCCCGGGCGTCATCGACGTGAACTCCATCGCATTCAGCCCCCAGATGTAGGCGCCGAGCAGGACGCCCTTGCCGTTGGCATGAAAGCCGGTGGAAGGGTAGCCAATATTGGTGATCGGCAGGTCGGTGTAGCTGATCCCGCCAAAAATATGATCGTCCTCTTCCCAGAACCGCCGCTTGAACTGCAGGCCCACTTTCACAGACGAGGCATAGGGCACTGCGCCGATTGCGGCGCCCAGCTGCTCGCCCACGTTCATCGGTATTTCAGCCAGGATCGGCAGCGGAATCGTGCACAGGCACCAATCTGCGCGTGCCGTCTGCGACACACCGGGTTTGCTGGCGTCATCATAGTGCACGGTGACGCCAGCGGCGTCCTGCTGGATGGAAGTCACCTTGGCCTGATAGCGGATCAACCCGGCCAGTTCGCGCCCGAACGCCTCGCCGATCCTGCCCATGCCACCGACCGGCTGAAACAGGGCGGTCTGCATGTCGTAGTGGTCGCCGCTCGAGACGCCGCGCCACAGCCCCGACTGCAAGATGTCGTCGAGCTGGATCGGTGTCCCGGACTCCGGGCGCGCGGTCAGGCCGCCCCCCGGTGGCTTGAGATAACCTCGGCGTTCCCCGCTGACGTCACCCGCGACGTACCGGAAATCGCTGTCCAGTGCCCCCCAACCGCGCAGGGATTCGAGCAAACGTTCCTGATCTTCCCTGGTCACCAGGCTATCCAGGGCATGCTGGTGCGTGGCCTTGGCCAGCAGTTCCGCCACCTGCCCCTGGTAGTCCGCCTTGATTTCGCGAAAGCGCTGTGGTTTGCCGCCAAACGCCTTGCTGCCGTGCAACAGGGCGTTGTAATTCACCTGCACGAAGGGTTCGAGTGCCACCCCAAGCCGCTTGCAGTAGCTCAGGATGCCATGGTGGTGATAGGGAATCCGCCACGGCCCCGGGTTGATGTACAGCCCCGGGTCGAACTCGCAATGCTGCGTCTCTCCCCCAAGTTCGGTATAGCGATCCCCGCCGTGCAGGGTCCAGTTACGACCGCCGGCGCGATTGTTGAATTCCAGCACCTGCACCTTGTACCCGGCATTGCGCAGCTCATACGCTGCTGTCATGCCAGCCATACCTGCACCGAGGATCAGCACCGACGCGCCGGGTGGCGCGCCTTTAAGCTCCGTCGGCCCCTTCCAGGGCGATTCGGCTGCCAGCGCCAGACTGTTCATCGCCTGGTACATCACACTGCCACCTGCCATCAGCCCGACACGCCGCAGAAGCTCGCGCCGGGTGAGTCCGTCCTGACCAGAATCCGAAGCCATCGCCACTCCCGTTATTGCTCACGCCGGCTGTGCTGCAGCGATCGCATCCGTCCAGCTTTGAGGCTAGTGCAGCCTATCGCTGCACTGCAATATGAGAGCCTGCATGAAGGTCATGTGGCTTCAGACATGGCACCAGGTCAGCGAAAGACGTGATGTTCCGGGCGAAACGCCTGCGCCAGCCGCCGGAAGGTAAAACTGAAGCCGGGGAACATGGCAATCACCTTGCCGCTGCGGCTCTTGTACCAGCTGTTGCAGCCACCGGACTGCCAGACGGTAGGCTGCATTTCACGATGGATCATTTCGGTGTAAGCCTGCTCGGCCACCGGCGTGACCTCGATTGCCGCCGCCTTGCGCGCCTGCACTGCGGCAATGGCGCGACGGATGTACTCCATCTGTGCCTCGATCACAAAAATCGCGGAGGTATGGCCGATCCCGGTATTCGGACCGGTCACGATGAACAGATTGGGGAAGCCGGGCATGCAGGTACCCAGATAAGCCCGCGGATAATCCTCCCAGAACGCCTGCAGGCGGCGTCCTTCGCGGCCGATCACCGGATAGGGAATCACCCCGTCGGTGGCGTCATAACCGGTGGAATAGACAATCAGGTCAAGATCGACCTGATTGCCCTGCGTGGTGCGGATGCCCCCCGCGTTGATGCTGCTGACGCCATCGGTCGCAGGGTGCAGGGTCACGTTGTCGCGTGCCAGTGCCGGGTAAAGCGTGCTAGACAGGATGATGCGCTTGCAGCCGATCGTATAATCCGGCGTGACCGCAGCGCGCAGGGCCGGGTCCTTGAGTTGCCGGGCGATATGCTTTTCAGCCGCGCGCTGGGCCACGCGCTTGAGCATGGTCCGCGAATACTTGAACCCGATCACGCGGCTTTCCAACCCGAAATAAATGGCGGTTCGCAAGGCCTTGTAGATCAGCCGGTTGCCCAGCAGGGCACGCTCAAAGCGCGAAAAAACGTGGTCCGGTCGCGGCAGCACCCAGTGCGGGGTACGCTGGAATACATGCAGTTTGCCCACTTCGCCGGCAATCGCCGGGATCACCTGCGCCGCGCTGGCACCACTGCCGATCACCGCCACCCGCTTGCCGCGCAGGTCATACGTGTGGTCCCAGCTGTTGGTGTGAAAGCTGCGGCCGGCGAAGCTGTCCCGCCCTGGAAAATTGGGGATCACCGGCGTGCTGAGCGGCCCGGAGGCATTGATCAGGAAGCGCGCCCGGAAGGTGCCGGCGCTTGCGGTGGTGATTTGCCAGAGCTGTGCCGGTTCATCCCAACTCACCTCGATCACCTCGGCATTGAGCCGCGTCTTGACGCGCAGGCCATGCTTGTCGAGCACATGATTGGTATATTCGACCAGCTCGGACTGGGTGGCAAACATCTGCGACCAGCGGTAAGGCTCGAAGGACAGCGAATACAAAGGCGACTGCACATCCACTGCCGCACCTGGGTAGCTGTTCTGGCTCCAGGTGCCGCCCATCCAGTTACGGCGCTCCAGGATCAGGAAATCTTCCACGCCGATCCGGCGCAGGTTGATGGCCGCCGCCTGTCCGCCAAACCCGCTGCCGATGATGATTGCCGTGAATGTGTTCATGAACGAGGATCCGCTGTTGTTGGTTTTAAAGTGAATACGAGCATCATCAATTTACAAGTGACGACGAATGACGTCAAATAAGGTCATGGCTTCCACGACGCATTCTCCCGATCCTGCAGGCCGCCCCTACGGCGGTATCGGCCCGGCTGCCCGTCAAGCGCAGCGCCAGCAGAGCTTTCTTGACGCCGGCCTGGCCGTGTTCGGTACCAGTGGCTACCGCACGGCCACCGTTCGGCAACTGTGCCGCGAAGCCGGACTCACCGACCGCTATTTCTACGAATCATTTGCCAGCACCGAGGATCTGCTGCTGGCGGTCTACCAGCGCGCCTTCAATGCGCTGGAAGACGCAGTAATGGGCGCAATCCTCCAGGCCGGCAGCGGGGATCCGGACGGCCTGATGGCCGGGCTGCGCGCCGGCCTGGAGGCAACCTACGCCATGGCAGCAGACCCGCGCGTGGCGCGGGTCTGCTGGCTGGAAGTGCTCGGTGTGAGTCCGCGGGTGGATCAGGTCTATCAGGGCAATTTCGAACGCTATGGCAAGCTGATCACGGCCATCGCGCTGCAACTGGCACCGCACTGGAAGCCCAGCGCCACCGAAGCGCGCGTGCTCGGTGTTGGCCTGGCCGGCGCGGTCAGCCTGAATGTCACGCAATGGCTGCTTGGCGGCTATGGCGACAGCCAGAGCGACATGGTCAATGCCACGCTACCCTTGTTCACTGCGGTGATGCGCCAACTGGCCATCCCACCCGAATCGTCTTCCCCCCGCTGAGCCCGCTGCCATGTCCACACCATCCAATACTGCCCATCGCAAGACCATCTTCATCAGCGGCGGCGCAGCCGGCATCGGCGCCGCCACAGCGCAGCACTTTGCCCGGCAGGGGTGGCTGGTCGGGGTATTTGATGTCCAGCCGGATGCCGCGCAAGCCCTGATCAGGACGCTGCCAGGCGAGGGTCATCTGGGCGGGGCGCTGGACGTATCGGACGCCACCCAGTTTGCAGCGCAACTGGCGTATTTTGTGACGCATACCCATGGCCGCCTGGATGTGCTGTTCAACAATGCCGGTATTGCGGTGACCGAGCTGTTTGCCGAGACCGACATCAGCCGCCTGCACCGGGTGATCGACGTCAACCTGAAAGGCGTGCTGAATGGCTGTCATGCCGCCCTGCCCCACCTGCGCGCCACCGCAGGTGCGCGCGTGATCAGCATGTGCTCGGCCTCGGCAATATACGGCCAGCCCATGCTGGCTGCGTATTCGGCAACCAAGTCAGCGGTACGCAGCCTGACCGAGGCGCTCGACATCGAATGGAGTCGCCATGGCATCCGGGTAGTGGACGTGCTGCCCCTGTTTGTGGATACCGCCATGGTGCGCAATGACGTGCACCGCATGGAAACCGTGCGCCGCCTGGGCGTCCGACTGACCGCCGAAGATGTGGCCGGCGCGGTATGGCGGCTGGCGGAGAGCAAGCCCGCCCGCCTGCCCGTACACACCTATGTCGGCATGCAGACCCGGCTGTCCGCCTTCCTGGCGCGCATATCGCCGACCGCCATGACGCGCTGGACTACCGCATGGCTGGCCGGCTTCACCGGATGAACCTCCGGACGGCCTGGTGCGGCTTCGTCAATCCGCCTTGAGCGCACGCTCGATGCGCAGGTCGGGCACGATCCACATCAACGCCACCAGCACGTAGAGTCCCTGTGCGACATCCGGCCAGACCCACGCCAACCCGATGCCCACGGCATACACCACCGGCGACCATTTACCCTTGCCATCGCGCCCGACCGCGCGCGCCAGGACCGATTCGCTGCCCTGCGCACGGATGATGGCTGCCTGCAGGAGCGCATAGGCGATGGCCGCCATCAGCAGCACGCCGCCATATAACGCAGTCGGCATCGGTGCCAGCCGGTTCTTGCCCATCCAGGCCGTGGCAAATGGCATCAGCGACAGCCAGAACAACAGGTGCAGGTTGGCCCACATGATCAGACCATTGACCCTGCCTGCGGTGTGCAGCAAATGATGGTGGTTGTTCCAGTAGATCCCGACATAGACGAAGCTGAGCAGGTAAGACATCCAGATCGGGAACATGGGCAGCAAATCGGTAGCGCTGGTGCCCTGCGGCACCTTCATTTCCAGCACCATGATGGTGATGATGATGGCGATCACCCCATCACTGAAAGCTTCCAGCCGTCCCTTGTCCATCTGTACTCCTGTGGATGCCAGCGCCCCTGTCACCAAGGCTGCCCTGCGCACCAATGCTCTCCACCGTGATCCCTGCCTTGCACCCTGCGATGCGACAGCGGGACCGTACTCAGGAAAAACCGGCCGGCCCACCCCGTGCTTCAAACTCTGTCCGCAGTAGCGACATCAGCACCATGGACTCGTAATGACCGTCGGGTGCGATCAGGCATTCGCGCAGGGTACCTTCCTCCACGAGGCCTTCCGACTGGTACAACTGCCGTGCACGGGCATTATGACTTTTCACATCCAGCCAGACGCGATGGGCATCATGTTCGGTGAAGGCCATGCGAATGCCGGCACGCAGCGCGGCCCGCCCGGCACCGCAGCCCTTGCGATCCACCACGATGCGCCTGAATTCGATGCAGCGGTGCGGCGATTGCAGGCCCCACAGCATGAAAAAGCCGATTTTCGCGCCATCTGCGCTTGCCCGCACGATCCGATGGGCGCAGTCAGGGTCGCTCAGCGCTTCCAGATGCTGCGCCCGGCGCCATTGGGTAATGTACTGCCCGTTCTGCCAGTCCGCTTCAAGGGCCTGCACAAAATCGAGATCGTCGGATGTGGTGGGATGCACGGAAATCATCAGCAGGCAAGGACACCGAAGCAGCACGGGTTCGACCCGCCTCAGGCGCTCATGATGCCCGAAAAAAAACCGCTGCGCAGACTGCACCAGCGGATCGCGATGATTTACGCTGCACGCCCTTGCCTGATGCATTTTTCGGCAATGCAACCCAAGTAAAGGCATGCGCGCGAGCACAACCGGGCACCCGCCCGGTGCTAGCATCCGTCTCAGTCCAGATTGATCGAGAGCACCATGCGCCACCCAACCTCGCCCCGTCACTCCGCCCTGCTCGCTACGCTCGGAATGCTTGGATTGCTCGCCGGACTGCCGCCTGCCCGGGCTGCAACCGAACCAACGCCGCCAGCGGGACAGTCCGAAGAGGCCTTCCGCGCAGAGACACAGGCTTGGCAGCGCCGGCGTATCGAGCGGCTGACTGCCGCAGACGGTTGGCTGACGCTGGTGGGGCTGGACTGGCTGGAACCCGGCGAGAACCTGTTTGGCAGTGCGGCCGATAACCGCGTCGTGCTGCGAGGCGACGGTATTCCGCCGGTGGCGGGCTCGTTGGTACTGGAAAACGGTCACCTGAACGCCCGCATCCTCGCCCCCGGCAGCTTGACCGTCGACGGCAGGACGATCGGCGATATCGAACTGAAGGATGACCTGCAGGACGAGCCCACCGTGCTGCAACTGGGCACCGTATCCATTCAGGTGGTGAAGCGCAGCGAACGCTGGGCCGCCCGGATAAAGGACAGCGCCAGTCCGGTACGGACCGGCTTCAAGGGACTGGAGTGGTTTGAAGCCGACCCGCGCTTCCGGGTGGAAGCCACGCTGGTTCCTGCGCCACCGGGCAAGACCCTGCCCATCACTAACATTCTGGGCTTCATCGAACAGCAGCCCACTCCGGGCGCACTGGAATTTGACCTGCTTGGCCAGCATTGCCGGGTGGAACCGATACAGGAAGATGACAGTGGCGACCTGTTTCTGATGATTGCCGACGGGACCAGCGGCAAAGAAACCTACGGGGCCGGCCGCTACATCGTGGTCAACCGCAGTGCTGAGAGCGGCAAATGGGTGATCGACTTCAATCACGCCTACAACCCGCCCTGCGCTTTCACGGCATTCGCCACCTGTCCCCTGCCGCCCAAAGGCAACCGGCTGCCGCTGCGCGTTACAGCGGGCGAGCGGCGTTACGCTGGTGACCAGGCCGCCGCGCCCTGAGGTATACGCACCGGCAAACGCGCAACGCACCGACGCCGGGCTGATCGCAACACCATGCTCAGTGCAGCCATCCAGTGGAGCGCAACAGCATGGACACAGACACCAAGGCCACCCTGATCGGCGGCGGCATTGGCTCGCTGGCCGCGGCCGCATTCCTGATCCGCGACGGCGGCATGGACGGATCGCGAATCACCATCCTGGATGCTGGCGATGCCATGGGTGGCAGCCTGGACGGCGCCGGCAACGCCGGAGCGGGCTATTCCATGCGCGGTGGCCGTATGCTCACCACCGACAACTACGAATGCACCTGGGACCTGTTTCGCACCATTCCCTCGCTCACCCGCCCGCAGAAGACGGTATACGACGAAACCATCGACTTCAACCAGGTGCACTCGTCGCACGCCATGGCCCGACTGGTGGATGCGCAGCGCGGCAAGGTACCCGTGACGTCGATGGGCTTCACGCTGACCGACCGGCTTGAGCTGCTCCGCCTGACCAATGCCAGCGAGGCCAGCCTGGGCAAGACCTGCATCACCGACCATTTGTCGTCCGCGTTTTTCCATACGCCGTTCTGGCTGATGTGGTGCACCACCTTTGCATTCCAACCCTGGCACAGCGCCGTGGAATTCCGTCGTTACCTGCACCGCTTCGTGCTCGAATTTTCACGCATCGAAACGCTGGCGGGCGTGAAAAGAACCGTGCTCAACCAGTACGACTCCCTGGTCCTGCCGCTGCAGCACTGGCTTCTGGGCAAGGGGGTACAGTTCAAGCCGCATTGCGTGGTGACGGATATCGACCACAAGCAGCAGGATGGCCAATTCGAGGTGATTGCCCTGCACATGGAGCTTGATGGACAGGCCGAAATCATCGCGCTGGAGCCGGGCGACCTGGTGTTCCTGCAGAACGGATCGATGACCGACGCCTCCAGCCTGGGCTCGATGACCGTGCCCGCGCCACGACGGGAACGTACCCTCCATGGCGGCTGGTCACTCTGGGAAAAACTGGCCCTGCAACATGACGGCTTTGGGCATCCGGAAGTGTTCAACCGTTGCATCGCACAGTCCAGCTGGAACTCGTTCACCGTGACGCTGAAAGACGCGCGCTTCTTTACGCAGATGGAGGCGTTCAGCGGCAACGAGGCCGGTACGGGCGGGTTGGTCACTTTCAGGGATTCCAGCTGGCTGCTGTCCATCGTGCTGGCCCACCAGCCGCATTTTGCCAACCAGCCGACGGATGTGCAGGTGTTTTGGGGCTACGCGCTCTTCCCCGACCGCATCGGCAATTTCGTGGCCAAGTCGATGGATGATTGCAACGGCGCAGAGATTCTGCAGGAGCTCTGCGGTCATCTGCGCTTTGATCTGTGCGTGATGACCACTGCCAATTGCATTCCCTGCCGCATGCCTTACATCACCAGCATGTTCATGCCGCGTTCACCGGGCGACCGCCCCCTGCCGGTGCCGGCGAATACGCGCAACTTTGCGTTCATCAGTCAGTTTGTCGAGATCCCGCTCGATACGGTATTCACGGTGGAATACTCGGTGCGGGTGGCCCAGATGGCCGTCTACCAGTTGCTCAACCTGCAACGACCGATTCCGAAGGTCAGTGCCTATGACACCTCGCTGCACGCCAAGTGGGAGGCGCTGATCAAGGCGCTGTAACGCCCGGGCACGGGAGTCGCAGCCTCATGAAGACCGGGTCGGGGGGGCCCCGGTCACCGGATCGTTCAGCCTGATTGACGGTTGTGGCATCCTGCATGCTGTACCAATCCATCTGGAGAGAGGGTTTGACGGCGCTGATTCCAGGGAGTGCGATCGACCATGCACATGCCGGCCTGATCACCGATGTGGGGGTCCTGTTGCTCCTGGCCTGTGCTGTGGTCGCCCTGCTCGCGCGGCGGCTGCGACTGCCCTACACGGTAGCGCTGCTGCTAAGCGGCCTGGCATTGCGGCTGATACCCAGCCTGCCGGACGTGCCGCTGACCCGCGAACTGGTGTTCACCGGCCTGCTGCCACCACTGATTTTCGAGGCTGCCCTGAACCTGAGGTGGACCGGACTGCAGATCCTGTTTTCCCCAATCATCGGCATGGCCAGCGGCGGACTGATGCTGGCCGCGATGGTCACCGCTGTGGGCATGCACCTGCTGGCGGGCTGGCCGGTCCTGCAGGCTGCCATCTTTGGAGCGCTGATCGCAGCCACCGATCCGGTCTCCGTGATTGCCACGTTGAAGGAACAGCGGGCCCCCAGAAGACTGCAACTGCTGCTGGAAGCGGAAAGCCTGTTCAACGACGGGACGGCCGCCGTGCTGTTCAGCGTGGTACTGGCCATCAGTGCAGGCATTGCCCCCACACCAGGCAACGTGATGGCCCAGGCCACCCTGATGATGGGCGGTGGCGTGTTGTGCGGTGCCGTGGTCGCCAAGCTGCTGGTATTCCTGATCGGCCGTACTGACGATCCCCTGGTCGAAATCACGTTCAGCGTGGTCGCCGCTTATGGTGCCTTCCTGTTGGCGGACCATTGGGCCGCCTCGGGCGTGCTGGCCACCCTGACCGCCGGCCTGATCTTCGGGGCACACCAGCGCGCGGGAACCGTTTGCGCGCAGGGTCGCGATGCCACACACGCCTTCTGGGAGTTTGCAGCCTTCGTGGCCAACGCCCTGGTGTTCCTGCTGATCGGCCTGCAACTTGCCCAGCAGGACTATCTGCCACTGCTGCCGGACATCGGTCTGGCGATCGTGATCGTGCTGGCCGGCCGGTGTTGTGCTGTCTATCCGGTGGCCTGGCTGTTTTCACGCAGCCAGGCAGCGCTCGATCCTGCCGAGCAACACCTGCTGGTGTGGGGTGGCCTGCGCGGTGCTCTTGGATTGGCATTGGCAGTGGGCCTACCCGCCGATCTGGCCCACCGCAAGGACATCATCACGGTGACATATGCGGTGGTGGCTTTTTCAGTGCTGGTGCAGGGCCTCACGATGCCTTGGCTGCTGGCACATCAGGCGGCACGCTGCCCGCCAGATCCAACGCTGGATAGTGTCGAAAAATGCCATCCTGATTGAATGCCAGGCGTCGTTCGGAGCGCAGGTAAGCCTTCAGCAGCGCATGTTGCGGCACGCGTTGGTGGAGTGACGCCAACAGGGGGTGCTGCTGCGCAAAGTGCCGCATCGCGCGCGGAAAGGCGTAGTGCAGCCCGGCTACCAACTGGAACAGCGAAAGGTCAACATAACTGAGCTCTGCACCCACCGCATGATGCGGTCCGTTCGGATTGGTTTGCAGTACCCGCTCGAAATAGCCAAGGAATTTCGGCAAGCGATGGGCAAGAAAGGCGGCCGCACGCAGCTTGGCCGGGGCGAGCTGGTCTTCGTAGTACAGCGCGGTCGAGATGGGGTGATGCGTATCATGCACTTCGGCAAGCAGGTCGGTGATGGTCAGTTGCAGGCCATGGGCAAAATGGCGGGGCCCCTCGCCCACCGGCACCAGGCCTAGCCTGGGTCCCAGGTAGAGCAGGATGTTGGCCACATGCGAAATCAACAGACTGCCATCGCGCAGGAATGGTGGGGCAAAGGGCGGGCTGGCAGGTCCGCTATCCTCGAGCAGGTCAATCATGGCTTCGGTGCCAAGGTCACCGACGTCGTCCTCGCGCGCCATGTCCACATAGGTCGCACCGGCGGCTTCCAGGGCCAGGCGCACGAACTCGCCGCGGCCAGGAATGCTGTCCCAGTAATACAGTTGGTAGGTCATGGTGGCACCCTCCGTGAAATGCAGGTGGGCCCAGTCTAATGGCTGGCGCAGCGTCGGCAGGTGCGCTGTGGCACAGACCGCCACGCGGCGGGCGCGGATGCTGCTCAGACTGTCCCCGATTGACCACTGCAAGGAACGACCATGAGCCAGGAAGATACCGTCAGCGTGTTGAACGACCTGATCCAGACCTCGGAAGATGGCAAGAAAGGATTTGCCGACGCGGCTGAGCACGTGCAGCTCAGCAACCTGAAAACCGTATTCGAAGCCCGCTCGCTCGATTGCGCGGCTGCGGCGATCGAACTGCAGTCACTGGTCGGATCACTCGGCGGCGTGCCGCGCGACAGTGGCACCCTGGCCGGCGCTGCCCGCCGCGGATGGGCATCGGTACGGGCCTCGCTGGGCAGCTCTGACCGCACCATCCTGGACGAGGTGGAAAGTGCCGAAGATGTGGCCAAGGCAGCATACGCCAAGGCGCTCACGGTCGACCTGCCCGGTTCGATCCGTAGCGTGATCGAACGGCAAAGCGCGGGTGCCGTGCGTAACCATGACCTGATCCGCAGCCTGCGTGACGCCCAGCCGTTTGCCTGATGCCGGAAATGGGTTGACCCACGCCGCGGAGTGGGCCACCCTCTGAATGTGTTCATTGCATGGAGATCCCATGGACTGTTGCCCAGGTCGACCCGAGTAAATCTCAGCGCGATTCGCGGCCAGCCTCCATGCGCTCCGCCATCCCGCTGATCCAGCGGGATGGTGCCCTCCAACGTTGTGTCTGAACGGATGCGGTCCGTTCACCGCGTTGCGGTGCCCTCCCCGATTGTTGTCTCAACGCGGAGATGCACCCCATGAACCTCAACCTGCCCAAACTGCTTCCTGTCCTCGCCGGCATGCTGCCCACCCTCCACGTGTGGTGGACGCATTACAACGCCAGCAACACCGAAGTGCAGCATCTGCCGCGTCATGGCGAAGCCGATCGCATCCCGCGACCGGGTGCTTACGCTCTGCTGTCCGGTTACGTGCCTGATTAGGATCCAGCCGGCTTATCAGACCGATCCGAAAATGTAATTGGTAAAAGGTTAGCGTCCAAACTAATCTGTTCACGTCAACGCAACGCAACGGAGAACACACATGGACGGACACGACAACCCCAACGCGGGCAAATGCCCGATGATCCACGGCGCGCGCCCTGCGGCTAAGCAGGGCGGCCGTTCCAACCGCGACTGGTGGCCCAACCAGCTCAATTTGCGCATGCTGCGACAGGGCAAGCCCGAAGCCAGCCCGATGGGCAGCGGCTACCGTTACGCCGAAGCGTTCAAGGGGCTGGATGTGGCGGCCCTGAAGAAGGACCTGGCCGCACTGATGACCGACTCCCAGGCGTGGTGGCCAGCCGACTATGGCCACTACGGCCCATTCTTCGTGCGCATGGCCTGGCACAGCGCAGGCACCTATCGCACAGCGGATGGCCGCGGTGGCGCCGGTGGTGGCAACCAGCGCTTTGCCCCGCTCAACAGCTGGCCGGACAACGGCAATCTGGACAAGGCGCGCCGTCTGGTGTGGCCGATCAAGCAGAAATACGGCGACAAGCTTTCCTGGGCCGACCTGATGATCCTGGCTGCCGACGTGGGCATGGAAACCATGGGCTTCAAGACCTTTGGGTTCGGTTTCGGCCGCGAAGACCTGTTTGCGCCAGAGGAAGACATTTATTGGGGTGCCGAAAACACGTGGCTGGGCGACCAGCGCTACACGGGTGACCGTGTGTTGGAAAACCCGTTGGCCGCCGTGCAGATGGGCCTGATCTACGTCAACCCGGAAGGTCCGAACGGCACGCCGGACCCGCTCGCTTCGGCACGCGATATTCGCGAAACTTTCGCCCGCATGGCGATGAACGACGAGGAGACCGTGGCATTGATCGCCGGTGGCCATACCTTCGGCAAGGCGCATGGTGCTGGCGATGCCGCGCACGTCGGCGTCGCGCCGGAGGGTGGCGCGCTGGAAGCACAGGGCTTCGGCTGGCTCAGCAGCTTCGGCACCGGCAAGGGCGCTGACACCATCACCAGCGGGCTGGAAGGCGCCTGGACCCCCAACCCGATTGCCTGGGACACCGGTTACTTTGACACGCTGTTTGGCCATGAATGGCAACTGAGCACCAGCCCGGCGGGTGCCCACCAATGGACGCCAAAGGATCCCGCTGCCGCCAGCGCGGTGCCTGATGCGCATGATCCGGCCCGCCGTCACGCGCCGATGATGGCGACGACCGACCTGGCCTTGATCACCGATCCGGCGTATCTGGACATCTCCAGACGCTTTCACCAGCACCCGGACCAGTTTGCCGATGCCTTCGCGCGCGCCTGGTACAAGCTGACCCACCGCGACATGGGGCCGCGCGCCCGTTATCTGGGCCCCTGGGTGGCGCAGCAAGATCTGCTTTGGCAGGATCCGGTGCCCACACTGGATCACGTGCTGATCGACGCGCAGGACGTCGCCGCGCTGAAGGCGCAGATCCTGGCCACTGGTATTTCGCGCGGCGCCCTGGTGGCCACGGCGTGGGCTTCGGCTTCCACTTTCCGCGGTTCGGACAAGCGCGGTGGTGCCAACGGCGCCCGTCTGCGTCTGGCCCCGCAGAAGGACTGGGAAGTCAACCAGCCAACCCAGCTTGCCATCACCCTGGCGGCACTGGAACAGGTGCAGCACACCTTCAACGGCTGGCAAACTGGCAGCAAACGGGTTTCGCTGGCCGACCTGATCGTGCTGGGCGGTGTGGCCGCCATTGAGCAGGCGGCGCATCTGGGCGGCCACGCAGTGCGCGTGCCCTTCACCCCAGGACGGACCGATGCCACCCAGGCACAAACCGACGTTGAATCGTTCGCGGTGCTCGAGCCGATCGCCGATGGCTTCCGTAACTATCTCAAGCCGGGCTTCACCGCACCGGCCGAGGAACTGCTGGTCGACAAGGCCCAACTGCTGATGCTGACGGCGCCGGAAATGACCGTCCTGGTGGGTGGCATGCGTGTGCTTGGCGCCAATTTCAATGGCGCGCAGCATGGCGTATTCACCGATCAGCCGGGTACGCTGACCAACGACTTTTTCATGCACCTGCTGGACATGGCCACTGGCTGGCATCCGTTGGCCGATGACGGGGCGCTGTTTGAAGGACGCGACCGCAGCACCGGGCAGGCGCGCTGGACTGGCACCCGGGTGGACCTGGTGTTCGGTTCCAACGCCGAACTGCGCGCCATCGCCGAGGTGTATGCAAGCGCCGGCGGCAACGCAAGGTTCGTGCAGGACTTTGTGGCAGCCTGGAACAAGGTGATGATGCTCGACCGTTTCGATCTGACCTGATCGTCTGACCCGAGGGCACCCCGCACAGTGGCGTGATTTACCGGGGTAAGCCCGCGTTATTGGACGCATGGCACCGGCCGGCTTGCAGTCAGACTCAAGCATGGCAAAACTTCTGCACTCCGGACCGATCAGCACCGTTGCTGCCCAGGGTACGCTCTGGGCCAGTGGCGGCTACGACAACCGCATCATCCTCTGGGACACCCGCTTGGGCCAGCCACAGGCGCTGGCACAAGGGGTGCACGACCATCTGGTCAACCATTGCGAATTCAGCCCGGACGGGCGTCATCTGGTCAGTGCAGGCAGCGATTACACGGCACGGATCTGGTCGCTGCCCGCCTTGACACTGCAGACGGTACTGAGCGGCCACGGAGATGACGTCGACATGGCAGTATTCTCGCCCGACAGCCAGTGGGTGGCCACCTGCGCGCTGGACCGCGCCGTGCGCGTATTCGATCTTACAGGGCGCTGCCATCACACCTTTCTGGGCCATGCCGGCAACATCATTTCGCTGCTGTGGCGTCCGGACGGCCGCACGCTGGTCAGCTCCGGTGTGGACGGCACCGTGCGCGAGTGGAGTCTGGACAGCGGCACTCAGGCCAACTGCCATGACCTGCAGGGCATCCGCACCGACACCATCGTGACCGATACCCTGGGCCGTATCCTGGCCGGTGACGATCGGGGCCGAATTGCGATACTCACCGACGGTCCACCCCGCTACCTGCAAGCTCATCAGGCCGGCGTGAAGAAACTGGTGTTCAGCGCCGAAGAACGCGTCCTGGTGTCGCTCAGCTATGACCGCACCCTGGCGATCTGGTCGCTCGGCCAGGATGGCGCGCTGACGGAGCAGCAACGCGCCGCACTGCCCGCACTGATCTGGTCGCGCGCCGCCGCCGTGCTGACGGGCGGCCGGCTGCTGGTTGGCACGTTCGGTACCCGTCCAGCCGTGTATGACTGGAGACAGGACCGCTGGGAACTGGACGGCATCGAGGCAGGCAACAGCATCAATGCGGTCACCATCCAGGACGGGCACTGTTTTACCGTGGGTGACGCCGGCGTGGTGCGTCGCGACGGACAGCCGTGGGCGCAGATGCACAGCCTGTGCAATTTTCTGGTCGCGGCCGGTTCGCGCCTGTTCACGGGCGGCCAACTGGGTCAGTTGTTTGACGCCCATACCGGCGCACTGGTCTTCGAATTCCACTCGCCGCTCAATTGCGGCACCACCTTTACGCGCGCGGGCCGCCTGCACCTGGCGGTGGGTACCTACACCGGCGAATTGCTGATCTTTGACCACGCCGACGGCGACGGGATCGGCCTGGTCGCCACCATTGCAGCCTTTGGCAGTGCGGTGAAGGGGCTCACCTGCAACGGTGACCTGCTGTTTGCCGTATGCGCCTCCACCGCAATCGCCTGGTACGACTGTGCAAGCCTGACGCTGACGCGCGCCGTGGCCCATGCCCATGACAAGATTGCCAATGCGTGTGCCTGCGCCGGTCCGGGCCGGGTCGCCACCGTGGCACGTGATCGCACCCTGCGGCTCTGGAGTGACCAAGCCACCGAGGTCCATCTGACACCGCATCCGAATTCGGTCAAATGCTTGGCGGCCAGTCTGGACGGCACCCGCTTGCTGACGGGCAGCTATGGCGGCACGATCGCTGCCTTTGATCTTCCCTCGCGGGCATGGACGCGCTTCGAACGGATCAGCAGCGCCGGTATCGCCTCGATCACCTTCGATCCGGCGCACGACTGCTTCATCGCGGCGGATTACGATGGGGGTTTGCATGTCGTTCACTGAAGGCGCCGCGGTTGCGAATGCCTTCCACTGGCCGCGCTTTGAGCACGTGCTGTGCGGCACCCAGACCGACCGGGAGCGGCTTGGCATGCCCGAGCGCTATACGGCCGATTGCTTTCTGCACGCCCTGCCAAAAACCATGGCACGGCTGCGCCTGGCGCCGGAAGACACGCTGATCCGGATGGTCGACAACGATGCACTGAGCCTGGTGGAACGTTATGCGGCAGGCCAGCTGCTCGCCTTGCTGGATGACCGGCGCCTGAATGTGTACCGGCCGGAGATGCGGCAGGTTGCCGGTGGCACCGTAGCCGTCGGGTTGGCGTACGAAGACCTCGATCGGGTGCTGGACGAACTGGACGGCCTCGGCATCGATCCGGCGTGGATCCGCAAGGAATGTCCACGCCACCTGGTTGATCTGGCCCCGTACCGGCTTGCCCGATTTCCGGTCACCAATCTGGAATACCGGGAATTCCTGCAGGACACGGGGCACGCCGAACTGCCGGCAAGCTGGGCTTACCGGCGTTTTCCGCAGGAACGCGCCAATCACCCGGTGTACGGCCTGACACCGCAGGCCGGTGACGCCTATGCCGCATGGCTGAGTGAAGTTACCGGCCGCAGATTCCGGCTGCCGACCGAAGCGGAATGGGAATACGCTGCTGCCGGCCCGACTGGACTGGCGTTTCCCTGGGGCACCCACTTTGACGCCAGCCTGTGCAACAGCTGCGAGACCGGGATTTTTGACAGCACACCGGTCGGCATCTTTCCTGGCGGGGCGTCACCTTTCGGCGTCGAGGAAATGGCGGGCAATGTGGAAGAATACGTGAGCGACCGTTATGCCCCCTACCCCGGCGGCGATCTGGTCGACGACCATCTGCGCCAGATCCACGGCGACTACCGGGTTGCGCGAGGCGGCAGCTTTGCGCGCTTTCGTGATCTGACCCGCACGCGTCGTCGACACGGACAGAACCCGCGCTCGGTGACCTACACGATGGGGTTCCGGCTGGCCGAAACCCCATGACCACGTGAGGTCAGGCGGTGGTGTTCAGTCTGGTGCCGACATTGCCACTGGTGGCCAGCATCTGCAGTGCCGGCGCCGGCGACGCTTCGGCTGCGGGCGGTGGCGGCGGCGGCGCGGCGGTCTTTGCGGACGACACCGGGCTGGTCATCATCGCGGAATAACCACCACCGCCAGAAATTGGCATACCCATGATTCTTTCTCCTGAAAAGGGGCTTCAGGGCAGATAACGGCAGTCCGCCAGAAAACCTTTAATCCAGGCGCAGATGGATTTCGGCAATTAACGCTTCGGCACTGGCCTCCGCCAAGGCCTGCGTCTCGCCCACTGCCATCACGTAAAGCACCCGATCACCATTGTTGCGCGGTGGCCGCACCCGGTCGCCCGGATTACGGAAGGCCACCACACGCCGTATCCGGTCCGACACCTCAAGGGGAAACTCAATCGCGGCCACGGTGCCCTCACGGTCACTGGTGAGCCAACGGATGGCACAGAACTGCGCTGGTGGCTGGTTATGCCATGCATCGCGGGCCCGCCATTCGCCCAGCGGGTGCCCCAGATGCAGATCAATCAAACCCTCATACAGCGAAGCGCCCAGTGCATACCCCATCTGGAAGGGAATTTGCGCACTGACCAGCCGTGGATTGATTTCAACCAGGTAGGGGCCGTCTTCGGCCACGATCATCTCGATGTGGGTAGCACCAAAGTTAAAGCCGACGGCATCAAGAATGCGCAAGGCATAAGCCTGCAGCATGGCCAGATCGTGGCGCTGCGACGGAAAGCAACTGCCGCCCATGGCGAATGACGGCGGTTTCATCATCACCTTGTCGTTCACGCCAAGGAACAACCGCTCCTGCGCGCTGACCAGAAAATCACAACCGACCATGTGCCCGCGTATGTATTGCTCGACCGACCAGTGGCGGCTCGCCCGCACGCCAAAACCATAGTCCGTGGCAGCGGACTGATCCTCGCGCATTCCTGCCACAAGACGGATCAGATCGTCGGACGATTCCAGCAAGCTGACTTCCTGCGAGCCATAGCCGTCAGCAGGCTTCACCACCACTGGGTAACCGATCCTGGTGACGGCCTCGACCACTTCGTCGGCGCTGGTTGCGGCAGCAAAAGCCGGCTGCCGGATGCCTTGCGCGGCAAGTGCCTCGCGCACGGCCACCTTGTCGCGCAGACGGACGGCGACCGCAGGCTCGAGAAACAGCAAACCGAGACGATCAGCAATCCGGCTGGCCTCGATCAGACGGATATCAATCAGGCAGAGCACTGCGCCGAAGGGCTCCAGGGCGTGCAGGGCCATGACGCGCTGCTCGAACGTGTCGTAATCAAAACCGGCAATCTCCAGCACCTGATGCACCAGTGTCAGACAGCTGTTGGCGTGGTCGCCCTGGCGCTGATAGTGCGCGAGATCGCTGGTACAGAATGTCACCTGATGGCCCATTCGCACCGCGTCTTCCAGAATGGTGAAATCGTTGCCGCCGGGAAGATCGAGCAGGAGCAGATGGGCCATGGGTGCGTATCGTCCTGCGCGATGAATTAAAATCCAGCACCCCAGTATGCAAGGATGTCTGGACGTCAGGCAATGCGCAGGTGGGCAAACAGCCGGAGTTTGACGACGTCCAGCACAAAGGCCAGACCGGCAGCTGCCACCATCACGCCGAGCACCATACGGGCAGGCAGCGCAACCATCATCACCCCGTTGACCGCAAGCACGCTGAACAGCAGCACATCGAGGGCGGTGGAGGCCATCAGCCACGCGCCTGGCCGCGAACACCAGAGATGGCGGCGTTCACGTGACACATAGAATACTGCCTGGCCGCTGAACACCAGGGTGATCACGGTGAGGGTGCGCAGTGATTGCGCGTCCAGCCCCCACTGGTAGCGACCAAGCAACAGACTGCCAATGCAGAAGCCAAGATCACAGAGTCCCAGGGCAATGGCGGCCAGCGTGAGATGACCGATCCGCCAGACATTTGGCGTGGCCGAGGGTCGTACGTTGTCGGTTGCCGACGAGATTGCCAGAAAGTCTCCAGCCACCATCATCATCACCATCAGCAGGGGGGTCAGCACCGCCTGACCGGAAATCAGCAGGCCGGCCAGCAGGAACAACACCTGCACCACCTTGTGGATGATTGAGCGCAGGGTATAGGTCAGGACGCGCTGGAACATGATGCGCCCCTCCTCCACCGCGGCCACCACCCCGCTCAGGCCGGGTTCGGTGAGCACCAACCCGGCTGCCGATTTGGCCACATCGGTTGCCGTGAACACGGCAACCCCCATCTGCGCCTGACGCAGGGCCGGGGCGTCGTTGGCCCCATCACCACACATGCCGACCACGTGACCGGCGCGCTGCAGCGCCTGCACCAGGGCGAATTTTTCCTCGGGCAACACGCGCGCGAAGACGCCGTACTGGTCAGGCTGCACATCCCCCGGCAACGGCATGGCTGCGCACAGCGCCCCCTGAATGCCGACTGCATCCGCCACCACCTTCGCAGTCACGGCTGAGTCACCGGTCACCATCACGGTGCGCACCCCGAGCGACCGCAGCTGCGACACCAGCGCCGCCGCATCATCCCGAGTCGGGTCGCTCAACGCAATCACGCCGGCCAGTTGCAGGGCAGGCGGCGCCCCGATTGCCAGTGCGAGCACGCGAAACCCCTGCCCTTCCAGTTCATGTACCAAGGCACTCGCGGTTGGCGAGGCATCTGCCATGGGCGCAAGCACGGCATAGGCCCCCTTGATCACGCGCAAGGTGTGTCCCTTGACGTCGGTCACCATGGCCTCCGCCAACTTGCGGGCAGGATCAAAGGGCAGAAAGCTTTGCAGGGTCCACGGGTGATCGGCCTGCGCAGGCACAGCCGCCCGGATCGCCGCATCGAGCGGATCGGCGCCACTTCCGGAGCTGGCCAGCGCGGCAAGTGCGAGCACCCCGGCAGGCTCGAACCCTGGCAGTGCACGACAGGCCGTCACCGCCATCGCATTGCGCGTGAGCGTTCCAGTCTTGTCCACACACAGCACGTCCATGCCTGCGGCTTCATCCAGAGCAGACAGGCGGGTCGGCAACACCCCGCGCTCAGCCAGGGCGCGCGCGCCGACCGTTGCGGCCAGCGTGAACATCGACGGCAGCGCCACCGGAATCGATGCCAGCATGGCAACCAGCACCAGCGGGGCGATCTGGACAAAAGGGAGTCCCAGATGCACGGCCACGGCGATCAACACCGCAATCACGCTCCCATTGAACAGCGCCAGGTTGCGCACCACGCGCATCACGGTTTTCTGCTGCGTGCTCTCGACATGTGCGGTGCGGATCAATTCGGCGTTGCGGCCAAACTTGGTGCGCGCCCCGGTTGCCACCACCTCGGCCAATGCCTCGCCGCGTCTGACCAGCGCCCCGGCAAACGCAACAAATCCTGCGCCGGCCTCGACCGGCACCGACTCACCAGTCAGCATGGACTGATCGATCAGGATGGCGCCGCTGAGCAGCCGGACATCGGCCGGTACCACGCCGCCCAGCGACAGGCGAATCAGGTCACCGTCGACCAGCGCGCCGGCAGCCAACACGCACCAGTTGCCGTCGCGAAGCACGGAGGCGTGCAGGGGCAGCCGCGATTTGAGGGCGTCCAGCGTGGCTTGGGCGCGCCTCTCCTGCACGAACGCCAGCCCGGCATTGAACAACAACAACACCCCAATGGCGGCGGCCTCTGGATATTCGCCAAGCGCCAACTGCAGCAAGAGCACAAGCTCCAGCATCCAGGGGACCGGTGCCCACAGCTTGCCGAGGGCACGTCGCACCGGGTGATCTGTCAGTTCGGTCTTGCCGTTACCACCGTTGCCTGCCCGACGACGCAGCACCTCTGCGGAGGTCAGCCCGGTAACCGGATCAGCGATTTGCGCCGGCGTTGGCGTGGGCGTTGGCGTTGACGTTGGCGTTGGCGTAGGCGTTGACGTGGGCACCGCCATCGGACTCAAGCCAGAACCGCGGAGACCGGCCTGCGCAAGGACCAGGGCATGGCCGGACCACGCCCAAACCGGACCACCAGATCGGGACGCTGCCCTGTCAGCCCGCAGAGCGAGGCAAACTGCGGACGCAATGCCGCCACCTCCACGGGTTGGTTGACCATGGCCGTACGAATGCCGAGCACCGTGGCTTGCAGCGCGAAGCGCTGAAAAGCGCGCCCCACGTCAACCCAGCCCTGCGGCGTTGCCGATGCACCAACGAAGACAGCAAGCCCGGCTGAACTGCGCAGCTGACGCACCAGCTTGCGGTTTTCCTGAGTGCTGGTGTATAGCCAACCCATGGCCAGGTCGCCCAGCCAGGTGGGAAGGTTGGGGTTGCCGGTGCAGGCGCTGTACAGACCATCGCCACTGCGCAGTGCTGCTGGCGCGTTGAACCGGATCCAGCCATGCAATTCCCGGACAAAGGCCGGATCGGCAATCTGGGCAGTATTGGCTTCAATGATGCTGGCCAGCATGCGTTCCAGCATCGGTCGGTCCGTGAACAGGTGCAACTGCACCTGCCCGACGACGGTGACGCGCGCCAGTGCCGACAGGTCAGCCTCACGCAGCGGCTTGCCGTCGAAGTCACCGCGGGTGGACTGACGCAGCGCAATGGCCCGGTACAAGGGGCTTATCTGGCTGGGGGCCGGAGTCAGTGTCACCTGGATGGCCAGACGTGCAGGGTCAAACCTGGGCTCGGCATGCAGGCCCTGAGCGGCCGCAGCCTGCACCAGATTTTCAGTCGCGCAACCCAGTGAAATGAACAGATGATGCAGGTCGGGATCGACCACCGGGCAGCGTCGCGCCAGGTCAGGCAGGATCATCATGCCCTGGTCGTCGATCACGAATTTCCAGCACTGGGTGTTGTGACTCGACGGTGCCAGCGTGGCGTAGCGCACCAATTCCAGCGCGCCCGCGCGGCGATCCGGACTGATCACGGCGGACGCATTGCGTTGCTGTGCCACGGCGGCCTGGTAGGCACGGTCCCCGGCAGCGCCAGAGCAACCGGTCAAGCCGGCAGCACCGGCCAGCCCGACTGCTGCGGACCCCAGCACACGCCTGCGGCAGTGATCCATCGTCGGGCACTCCAGATGAGGTGGCAACCCAGCGTGCCGCAGATGGCGCGGCAACTCGGTGGGATGACGAACAGAGCCCGCCTGCGCGGCACGCAATACTTTTTGCAGAGCCGCACACTGCGGCCAGTTCAGGAGTTTTCGCATGCCACGCAACGGACCAATCGAGTTTCACGACTTTCTGCCGCCGCCGCTGTTTCATGCACTGCGTCAGGAGGCGCTTGGCCTGACCGGCGTGGAACGCAGCTATGTGCCCACCCACAAACAGGGGGGCACCGTAGCCTTCGATACCCTGTGCTGTTGCGCCCCCGACATGACTGCCTACTACCGCTCGACAGCCCTGCACCAGCAGATTTCCGCCGCGCTGGACTGCCAGGTGCGACCCACCCCCCAGCGTGACCAGAGCTCGCTTTCGCTGCTGGTTTATGACCGGCCGGGCGATCAGATTGGCTGGCATCGTGACCTGAATTTTTACCGGGGTCGTCACTTCACCCTGCTGGTGCCATTGGTCAACGTGGGCTTTGCCGCGGGTCAACGATCGCATGCCCGCCTCTCGGTGCGTGAACCGGGCCAACCAGACCGGGTGGTCGACACCGGTGCCAATCACGCGGTGCTGTTCGAGGGTGCGCACCTGCTGCACAGCGTGTCGCGCTTGCTGGCAGGCGAACGACGCATCGTACTGAGCATGACTTTTTGCTCGGACAGTCACGCCACCTTCTCGCAGGGAGTGGCACGCCGCATCAAGGACACTGCCTTCTTCGGCCTGCGCGCACTGTGGACCTGACATGAAAAATCCGATCCATTTCCAGCTCAATGGCCAGGCCGTCACCCTCGACATCGATGACGAGCGCCCCTTGCTGGGTGTGCTGCGCGGCGAACTTGGCCTGACCGGCACCAAGTATGGTTGTGGCGCCGCACTCTGCGGCGCTTGCACCGTGATGGCTGACGGGCAGGCTGTGCGTGCCTGCAAGACGCCACTGCGCAATGTGGCCGGCAAATCGGTGGTCACCGTGGAGGGCCTGATGCACAGGGGGAAACTGTCTGCACTGCAGCAGGCCTTCATCGATTTTGGCGCATTCCAATGCGGGTACTGCACGTCCGGCATGCTGATGTCGGCCACCCTACTGCTGCACAACAGCCCGCATCCCACGCGCGCTGAAATCGTCAGCCATATGGAACGCAATCTGTGCCGCTGTGGTGCCCATCAGCGCATCGTGATGGCGATTGAAGCCGCCGCACTGCAGCGCAGGCAGCCTGCATGAGCGCGCGCCAGCCGCTGGAACGGCGCCGCTTCCTGCAACTGCTGGGGGGTGGCATCGTGGTGCTGGTGGGCCTGGGACCCGACGCGTTGCAAGCCGAGGGAGCTTCGCATCTGGTGCCGGAGGACTTCAATGCCTTTCTGGTGGTGGGCGAGAACGGCCGCATCACGCTGCTCTCGGGCAAGGTCGAAATGGGTCAGGGCGTGATGACCTCACAGGCTCAGATGCTGGCCGAGGAATTGGGGGTGGCACTGAACGCGATCGATGTCGTGCTCGGTGATACCGATCGCTGCCCGTGGGATATGGGGACGTACGGTTCGCTGACCACCAGCACGTTTGGCCCGGCACTGCGCGCGGCCGGAGCGCAGGCGCGCAGCGCCCTGGTCTCGCTGGCAGCCGGGCGTTTGGGTGTGCCCGAGGCACAGTTGCGGGTACGCAATGGTGTGGTGAGCGTACGCGGCGCGCCGGAGAAATCGATCAGCTTCGGTGCCCTGTCGAAGGGTGCGCGGATGGTGCGCGTGGTCGACCAGCCGGCCGTGCTGCGGGCCGTCGCCACTTTCCAGATCATTGGCACCTCGCCGGTGCGGCTCGATGCCATTCAAAAAGTGACCGGGGCAGCCAAATACACGGCAGACATCCGGCGGCCCGGCATGTTGTATGCCCATCTGCTGCGCCCGCCCATGCATGGCGCCACCCGCACCAGTCTGGTTGTCGCCAGTGCCGAGCGCCTGCCGGGTGTCACGGTGGTGCACGAAGATGACCTGATCGCGGTGTTGCATGCGGACGATGAATCGGCTGCGCTGGCCTTGGCCGCGCTTCATGCCACCTGGGCGTTGCCGGACGCCACGCTGGACCAGGACAATATCTTCGAACATTTGCTGGCCACCTCGCCAGAACCCCGCGAGGTGACACGTCTGGGTGACCCGGTGGCAGCACGCAAGCTGGCCGTCAGGGTATTCGATACCACCTTTCACAAGGGCTACGTGGCACATGCTGCCCTGGAACCGCATGCCGCGCTGGCCGAATTCAGCCGGGGGCGCATGACGGTGTGGGCTTCTACCCAGACCCCCTTTCCGACCCGTGACGGCATCGCCAAGGCGCTTGGTCTGCCGATCAGCGCCGTACGTGTGATCACGCCCCTGATTGGTGGCGGGTTTGGCGGCAAGAGTGCCTTTGGACAGGCGATCGAAGCCGCGCGTCTGGCGCGGATCACCGGCAAGCCGGTGCAGGTGGCCTGGTCACGCGCTGACGAATTTTACAACGACACCTTCGATCCCGCAGCGCTGGTCACCATCGCTTCCGGAGTCGACCAGGCAGGCCTTGTTTCGCTTTGGGATTACAGCGTGATCGCCGCCGGCACCCGTGGCACCAAGCTGCCCTATGCCCCGCCCAACCTGCGCGTCCGCTCGTCGGGCAAGCTGTTCGAGACAGCGGGGACCGATGCGCCGTCCGTGCATCCGTTTGCGGTGGGTGCATGGCGTGGACCAGGTGCCAACATGAACGTATTTGCCGCCGAGTCGCAAATCGACATCATGGCGGCGGCCCTAGGGATTGATGCGCTGGAATTCCGCCTGCGCAATCTCACCGATGCGCGGATGCGGCGTGTGCTGCAGACCGCTGCCAGCACCTTCGGCTGGAAGGCGTCGACGACACCAGCCGCAGGTGGACGAGGCTGCGGCGTGGCCTGCTGTATTGATGCAGGGACCTACGTGGCCACCATGGCCGAAGTGCAGGTCGACCTGCGCAGTGGTCGCGTGCATGTGCTGCGCGTGGTGTGTGCAGAAGATCTGGGGCTGGTAATCAACCCGGAGGGTGCCCGCATGCAGATCGAAGGCGGGCTGACCATGGGCTTGGGTTATGTGCTGAGCGAGGAACTGCGCTTTCACGGCGGTGAGATCCTGGACCGCAATTTCGATTCCTACGAGATACCGCGCTTCAGCGTGGTACCACGTATCGAGGCCGTGCTGGTGCAGAACGACACCCTGGCACCGCAGGGTGGCGGCGAACCCGCGATCACCACTACGGGCGCCGTGATCGCCAATGCCGTGTATGCGGCCACCGGCGTGCGCATGCTGCGGCTGCCCATGTTGCCCGCGCGGCTGCAGCAGGCGATGCTGGCACAAGGCATTCACTGACCACGGCCTGCAACGCTCTCAGTCCGTGGCGTGCTGGGCCTCGCGCTTTGCCGCACATGCAGCACAACGCAGGGCCTCGGGCTGCGCCATCAGGCGCGCAAAACCGATTGACGCCCCGCAATCCGTGCAGATGCCGTAAATACCGCCATGGATCCGCCCCAGCGCCGCACTCAGATTGGCAATCTCGCTGAAGTCGCGCGCAGACAGTGCGCCATCCACTTCACGTGCGCCGTCACGCTGCATCACGTCATTGCTGTCCTGCTGCCGCTCGGTCTCGGCGTGATCGACAAAGGACTCCTGCCCCTGCCTGACGGCGACCTGCGACTGGCGTTGCGCCAGTTGACCGGCAAGCATGTCAGCCAGCTGGTCACGTTGGGCGACACTGAGCGGCGTGTTCTGCATGGAAGACCCTCCGCCGGTTGGCGCTGCGCCCGATGCGCCACAATCCCCCGGTCAGATGCCGAGCATGGTGCATGGCGCGTTGTGCTTCTGTGCGCTGAGCAACACCCAGCCAGCCTCAGAAGACAGCGTGATCGCCCAGTTCCGCAGCCGCGGTGCCGCGCGCCGCGTCAGCATAAAAATCAAACAGGGTCTGCGTGCCTGTGGCAGGCGTTGCCTCTGCGTCATACCGGCCAGTCGCGGGATTGAGCGCCAGCATTGACTCGGTCGCGTAATAACGGCCAATCCTTGCAAGCCCGGCCTTGGCACGCAGCGGAGGAATGAACAGGCCAAGCACGGTGAGCATGACGATGATCACATCGAGCAGGCGCACGGGGACATGGCTGAAGCGCGGCGGCTGTCCGAACAACGCGAACAGACGTTCCCCCTGCTCGATCGGCGTGATCGCCGGCCCGGGGCCACCGATCGGCAGGATGCGATTGTGGCGATGTTCGTCCTGCAGGCAGCCCGCCAGATAGTCGCCGAGGTCGTCATCGCTGATCGGCTTGCAGGCAGTCAGGCGACCATCACCGAACACCAGAAAAGGCTTGCCAGCGCGCACGCGCCCGATCTGGCCCGATAGTGACTTGAAAAAGGCGGTGGGCCGCACGATCGACCAGCGCAGGCCGGAATCGATCAGTTCATGCTCGAAAGCCAGTTTGGCTTGCTGGAACGCCAGCAGGGGCTTCTGCACACAGATTGCCGAGAGCAGCACAAAGTGCGTGACGCCGGCTTGTCTGGCGGCTTGCAGCACCTCCAGATGGGCACGATGATCAATCGCCCAGGCATCCTTTGGCGCGCCGGTACGCGACGCCAGGCAGGACACCACCGCATCAAAATGCTCGCCATGAAATCCCTGCTGCGCAAGCGATGTGGCATCGGTCACATCGCACTCGCGCACCGCGGCCCCCGGCAACAACTGCGCCAGATCGGCCATGGCCAGCCTGCCGCCCACCCCGGCGCGCGCGCGGACCAGACACACCACATCATGTCCACGCCGCACCAGTGCGCGCACGGTGGCCCGACCAATCGTACCAGTGGCACCGACCACACAAACCCGTTGTTTACCGTGCGTCATGGCAACCGCGTTCATTCACCTTCTCCCGTCTCGTTGTTCTGGGCTGGTGCGCCTGTGCCGGCAAGTTTATCGTTCGCTGGCACCGGGCGACCAGAGCCGCGCCGGGATACGCAGGTGCCAGTTCGCGCGGCTTCGGTCAGGACCTCACCTGAAGCTGGGTAGGGTGCCGAACCGACACCGGCGGAGACCTTTGCGACCGTTGACAGCCAGACCCCCATGGCGGCATTCCCGCCTCACCGTGCGGGCTGAATGTTGTCATGGAGAATCCGCATCATGGAAGACTCGCAGCCTGTTGCTTGCGCACTGCCCTCGTCCTCGTCCGGCCCCGCTCCTTCGCCACCCCCGGTTCCGTCGAAGCATCATCTGCCGCCACCGTCCGGGACAGACAGGGCATCCATTGCCGGTCATGCGCTCGATCTGACCTCCGACGAGGATCTGGGCATCGGCATCATGAATCTGATCAGCATCGAGGAGCATCTTTTTTTTACGGCCAACAAGACCGGCAAGCCGCAGTATTACGAGCACTTGCTGGAAGTGCGGGAGATGCGCAAGGAACTGCTGAAGAAGATCGTGGTGTCATTTGAAGGGGAAGTGTGGTGCATCAGCAAGCATCTGCTGGCGTCATCGATGCGGCTGATGGAAGTGGGCACCAAGGAGCTCACAGTGCACGGCGTGGCCACCGCGCAGCCCTATTTTGAGAAATCTTACCGACTGTTCCGCATGTTCTGGGAAATCGTCCTGCAGCAACCGACAGCACCAGCCGACGCGAGCACCGGGGCAAACAGCGGTCAAATGCCAGTGCGGGAAGCAGCCCCCCCCGAACACAGGGAGTCGGCTACCGCGCCGTCAACACAGGAGGTGCTGTTCTTTTATGAACCCACCTGCCCGCATTGCAAGGCGCTGGAATTGTTCCTGACCAGCAATCACCTGTACGAGCGCTTCAGGATCACCAGGAAAGATGTCACGTCCGATGCCGCCAACCGGGCCGAGATCGAACGGCTGTGCAAGGACTGCCTGACCGCTGCAGGCGAATGGGAAGTGCCGATGGTGGTGCACGATGGCACGTGTGCCATGGGAGAGGCCGCTGCCATGCGCCTGTTCCGCCATCTGGTATGGGACGGCGTGAAAATGCTCCGGCAATCCGTCACCGCGGTGGTGGATCAGGGGGACCTACCGCCGCATGTCAGGCGCCATATCGAAAATTACAGCGCGGCCGTGGATGCTGCACTTGACTGCTGCAAGGAGTAGTCGGCCCGGGCAGACAGGACGTGGGCGGTTGTCCGGTGCGATTTCGTTCATTCTGTCGCGCAGCCGGCGCCGCCAGCCGAAGCGCTTGTGCACGGAGAGCCCTTCGCACTCAGCGCAGGCATTGGCACTGATGTGCTCGACCTCAATCGCGGCCGGGTTGCCGCGCCAGGACTCGTCCATGCTTACTCCGCGAGCACTGCGGCGCCAGTCTCCAAAATACCTTTCCTGCCTTTCCTGCCTTTACTGCCTTTTCGGTCTTGTCGGTTTTGTCCCTCCTGTCGGCCTTGTCGGCTTTGTCGGCCTTGTCGGTCTTGTCGGTCTTGTCGGTCTTGTCGGTCGTGCTGGTCGTGCTGGTCGTGCTGGTCGTGCTGGTCGTGCTGGTC